>DLLF01000033.1 GCA_002477945.1 Bacteroidales bacterium UBA7569 | reverse complement strand
CAGACGGAGGAGAACGCCGTCTCGTATGGCATCATCAACGTGCAGACGCACGAACTGCTCACCGACCATTTCATCACCGACGGCACAGAGTCCAACATCAAAATCCCATACGGCATTGCCGTCAACCCCTACAACCGCGACATCTTCGTGACGGATGCCAAGAACTACGTCTCCAGCGGCATGCTCCATTGTTACGACACTCACGGCAAACGCAAATGGAGCGTCCGCACAGGCGACATACCCGCCCACATGGTGTTTGTATATAAGTAACCCCAGACCCACGACCTCCCCAACCCCTCCAAAGGAGGGGCTCAATAAAAAAACAGACAACCATTATGAACAGACAAATACATAGCAAACTAAGAAAGATACTCACTCTGTTGAGCCCCTCCTTTGGAGGGGTTGGGGAGGTCGCGGTTCTGGGGCTCTTTCTTGTCTCCTGCCAACCCGAAATCCCCATGGTCAACCTCGGCATCGACGAGGTCTATGCCATCGAGCGTATGCGTCCGCTTATCCTCCACCCAGAGTTCACAGGCGACCGCTACGAGTGGACTATGCCTGCCACGGACGGCACCGACTCCCTTGTCAGCACCGAGCGCGACTTCATCTTCTGCCAAGCCGACACGGGCGACTACTCCCTGCGCCTCAACATCATTGACAAGCACAATCCCGTCGAGCAGCAAATACGCATCGTCGTCTGGGAAGAGCAGGTGGCATACAGCCGCTACATCTCCACCGTCTATGAGTACCGCCCCGCGCCCGGGCAGTTCGTCAACGAGATGCCCAAGTACGAAGAGGGCAACACCGCCGCCGACATGGCAAAGAAGGCACAGGAGTGCATCGCCGGCAAGAACGATGTCATGATTTCCCTCGGAGGTTTCGGCGGGTACGTAACCTTCGGCTTCGACCATAGTGTGGTGAATATCCATGGGCAGTACGACTTCAAAATCCTCGGCAACGCCTTCTATGCAGATGCCAATCCGCACCCCGAGAAGGGCAAAGGCGGCAGTTGCGAACCCGGCATCGTCATGGTCAGCCTCGACCGCAACCAGAACGGGCAGCCCGATGACGAGTGGTATGAACTGGCAGGCAGTGCCTACCGCCACCCCGACACGCGCCACCACTACCAAATCACCTATTATCGTCCTGACTCCGACCACATCGCCACGCCCAAGAAAGGCTCTCCGCTCACCGACACCACCTATATCCTCTGGCGCGACAACGACCACAGGCAAGGCTTCGTGGAGAAGAACATCTACCACAAGCAGGACTATTTCCCTCGCTGGTTGGAGGACAGCCTTTCTTTCACAGGCACCCTCCTGCCGCCCAATGCTGTGGACGAATCGGGGCGCGGCAGTTACTACGTCCTCTATGCCTTCGACTGGGGCTATGTGGACAACCACCCCAACGATTCCATCAACCGCATCTCTTTCGACATCGACTGGGCGGTGGACACCAACGGCAACCCCGTCCATCTGCCCTGTATCGATTTCGTCCGCGTCTATACTGCCGAGAACCAGACCTGCGGCTGGATAGGCGAGACATCCACCGAACTGTCCCGCGCAGAAGACCTACACATCGAAGAATCTATATGGTAATATGAAGAAGATATTCCTTTTCGCAGCCCTTTGCTGCATCACTATGGCGCAAGCCGAAACCACCTATAACTCAGGCGTTTTCATCCTCAACGAGGACTGGTACGGACACAACAACTCCACCATCAACCACCTCTCCCCCACAGGGCAGTTCACCTACCGCATTCTGCAGGCGGCTAATCAGGACACGCACTTCTCATTGGGCTGTACCTCGCAGTTCGGCACTATCTATGGCGACCGTTTCTACTTCATCTCCAAGCAGGAGCAAGACCCGGGCGAGGGCAGCAACAGTCAGTGGCGTGGCGGACGCGTAGTCGTAGCAGATGCCAAGACGCTCAAGGTCATCTACTCCATCCCCACTATCCTCGAGATAGACGGCAATTCAGCCGCCGACGGACGTGCCTTTGTCGGTGTGGACGAGACCAAAGGCTATATCGGCACCAGCAACGGCATCTTCGTCCTCGACCTCGCCACCGGCAAGATAGGCAAACGTATTGCCGGCACTGAGAACCCCCTCGTCAAAGGCGGCGAGAACAACTCCGACGGCACAGGTCCTCTCTACAACAACCAAATCGGCATCATGATTCGCGCCTACGACTATGTCTTTGCCATTCAGCAGGACAAGGGTATCCACATCATCAACCCCGAGACCGACGAAATCATCACCACCATCGCAGGCTGCTTCTCCACCATGGTACAGTCCAAGGACGGGCGTATATGGGCGGCACGCAACACCAATCCCGAGGCACTGACATACCCCTACGGCTTCAGCGGTACGGAATGGCAGGGCAACGAACTCCTTTGCATAGACCCCATCACCCTCAAACAGTCCTCTGTCAATATCGCCCAACTGTCAGGCAACGCCGACCTCATCGTCGAACAGACATGGTATGCGTGGACGGCTGGCTCACTCTGTGCCGCACCGCAAGAGAACGCCCTCTACTTCACGTTCTCCGACAATATATGGGACTGGTACAACGGGCGCACGCATATATACAGGTACGATATTGACAACAGCAGTATCACCGAAATCTTCGACACCTCCACCCTCGGCGACTACTATATCTACAACAGCGGCACGCTGCGTGTCTCGCCCCACGGCGGCAACTTGTACGTAGGCTGCTTCAAGAACAACATCTCTACAAACGACTGGGCATTCTTCCAAATCACCCCGCAAGGGGAACGGAAAGGAGCCTACACGCCTATCCGCAACTATTGGTACCCTGCCCTCTTTATCTTCCCTGATGTGTTCAAACCGAAAGTAACCAATTTCACACCCGCCACCGTCAATGGCGGACAGACCATCGCGCTGCCGCTCAAAGGCATGGCTACCGACAAGGACAATATGGACGTCGCTATCACCAAGCGTGTCCTCTCCGTCTCCGACCCCTCCGCACTCTCTGCCGTTGTCCGTCGCGACACGTTGTTCGTAACCGCACTCGCCAATGCCGAGCAGACGGCTTCCGTCACCGTGCGCTTCAACTCCAATGGTCAATTGGTGGACAAAACGCTCTCTGTCAATATCCGATACACTCCGACAGCCGTCACGGAGCCCGATGCTACCGTGTCCTTGCACACCGAGGGCAACCTGCTCTTCATTTCGGGCATCACGCAACCCGCTATGGTATCTGTGTTCGATATGACAGGTCGTGCCGTCTCCTCCACCTATGCTACCGGCGATATATGTCTCCCTCTCCCGCAGGGTATCTACATCGTCCGCATCGGCACCCGCACCCACCGCATCATCATCCAATAATACCGGCAGTATCCTTCGTTTCTTAACAATGATTAAGCCGTGTCAAACAGCAAGGGATAAGCAACCCATACGCAAGGCATACGCAACCCATAAAAATGACATAAGCAAGCAAATAATAAAACTTATAAACAACATCAATGAAAAAATCTCTTCTCTGTATGGCAGCATGCGCATTCATGCTCCATACGCAAGCGTCTGCCTCGCAGACAACGCCTGTCCTCATGCCGCAGTTCGGCAAACAGGTCATCAATGTACAGCCCGGTGATACACTCGCGTATCTCGACTACATGGGCTATGGTAAAATGACGGCAGCAACGGCAAGCAGTGCCTTTGCCACCACCATCTTCCGTCCCGCACAAGAGGGGTATCGTATCTACATCGACTTCGACACGGTGCATGTGGTACAGGTTGCCAACAGCAATCCCTCTTGCCTCAAAATCTACGACGGCGTCTTTGATACGCTCAGCGTAACCTATCCCACAGCGTACACGGAATATACCAAGACCGTCTTCCCATATACCGCCAGCCAGTTGGATTCTCTCACAATATCTTCCAACGTAGGTGGTCTGTTCCGTCACAAGACCTACCTCTCCACCGACCCGACGGGTGCACTGTCCTGCTGCTTCAGTTTCGGCGGCGCACGTGTCTCCTTTGGTTGGAATGCCAAAGTGTATGCCCTGCCCGACAAAGCGCAAACCGTAACGGCAGTGGTACCCGACTACTCCAAGGTCGCTACCGACCTCTATGCGGGCAAAACCAATGTCAGTCTCGCTGCTTTCTCGTTGCTCACAGAGGGGGCTGCGCCTGTCGATACGCTGACCGGCATCTCTTTCACCCTCACCGACAAGACCGTCTTCGACCCTGCACTGCTGCGCCTGTACACAGGCAATGCCGAGCGCACCGTCCTGCCGACACCATCGCACCCATACACCGGTATCAGCACACAGATTGAGACCACCTTCGCAGAAGCAAACGGTGTTTACACCCTCACATGCAAGCAACCGTTGGAGTTGGCGGACAACATCTTCTGTATCGGTGGCGATGTCCTCTCTTCCGCACCGTGGGACGCTGTATCTGCCATCACCATCACATCTGTCAGCACCAAGAAAGGCTCGGTCTCGCTAGCAGCCACCACGCCCGTGGCACAGAAAGTACAAGCCACAGTCGCGTTGGAAGAGGGCAAGAACCAAGTCATTGACGTGAACCGTACCGACATACGCTTCTATGACAACGGTAGCGTAGAAAACAAATACACCAATCAGGCACAGGCGGGCTGCGTTACTTTCCGTCCTGCCACCACGGGCATGCGTGTGCAACTGGACTTCCTGACCATCGCCATCGCTTCGCGCGACACGCTGTGTGTCTATAGCGGCACCGAGACTACCGATGCCAACCTGCTCTACACGGGCAAGAACGGCGACCGTAATATACGTATCAAGAGTCTGGCTGCCGATGGCGCACTCACGGTTCGTTTTGCCACCAAGGCTACCGATCAATCCCTGTCGTCTTACAATGGCTGGGAGGCAACGCTCTGCGAGTTCGAGCCTAAGGATATGGTTATCACCTCGTCTGCCGTTACCAAAGAAACCGCTACACCGGTCTGCGGCACCAAAAATGTGCAGGTACTCCACTTCGTACTCAGTGCCGAGAACACCGAACAGCCGCTGCAACCCCGCGAGTTCGGCTTCAACACCAACGGCACTTTCGCCGCTATTGACAGCGTAAAACTCTACTACACAGGCAATAGCAGCAAGTTTGCCACTACCAATCTCCTTGCCGAGACCGACGTTACCGCAAACGAGTTCACCCTCACCCCCGCAGCAATGGATGCCTTCAAGGAGGGCGAACACCACTTCTTCGTTACGGCGGACATCAGCGACAAAGCCGCTACTGACGACCTTGTTGACATCAACATTGACCGTGTGGTATTCACAGACAATAGTTCGTATCGTGATTTCAACAACCCTGTCTCGGGCGTGAAGGTGCTGAACAGTATCGCATCCGTCTGCGACGAGCATACATACACCATCTCCGGCAAATGGCAGTTCACGCACACTGCCGCCAAAGCCGAAGACTGGCCTACCGTGGTGGGTGGCTACACCATGGAGATATGCGACCAAATCTCCACCTTCAAGCCTGCCACGGCAAATGCCAAGTTGCAGATGGAGTTCTCTTTGTTTGACATCTTCTATGCCAACGACCCCTACGGCTTTGACACCAACAAGGCGCAGTTTGTCATCTACAATGGCAGCAACACCGACGCTGACGTTCTCTTTGAGGTAAACGACCTCGCCTCTGCCACTACCCTTCCTGCCACGGTCACTTCCACTGCCGCTGACGGTTCGTTGACGGTCTTCTTCAATGCCAATCCCTCTTTCGCGGGCTACAACAACGCCGGCGGTTGGAAAGCCACCCTCAGCGAATCTGCAATAGCAAACCCAATGACAGTGATTTCTGCTTCTGTCAACAAGGAAAACGTAACTCCGTCTGCTGGTGAGAAGAATGTCCGCATAATGCACTTTATTCTGCAAACAGAGAATGATGATGAACCTTTGCAACCGACAACATTCTCTTTCAATACAGGGAACACGTTCTCTCTGATAAATCATGCCAAACTCTATTACACCGGCAACAGCAGCAAATATGCCATTACAAACCTTGTGGCAGAGACCGAGGTGGCTGCCGATGAGTTTACTTTCACGACCACCTCTGCTCCGGTTCTCAGTGCGGGTGAAAACCACTTCTTTGTTGTCGTTGATGTTGATGATAATGCACATAACCACGATATGCTGGATATAAATATCACACAAGTAACTTTCTCGAATGAGAGTTCTTATACTGATTTTACTAATCCCGAGTCAACCATAAAGATTCTGAATCATATCACCTCACAATTAGATGAGAATACCTACATTATCTCCGATACATGGTTATTCACTTGCGCTTATGCAGACCCCGACGTTCCCGAATTCGGTTTTGATATATGGAATCCTGGAGATCAGATTTCTATCTTTGTCCCTGCTACGGAAGGAAAGAAAATTCAAATGTTATTCTCCCAATTTGAGGCTCTGATTTATGATAGTAATAGTGATAGCGATCCCGTAACCTTCGTTGTATATGACGGCAAGGGTATAACAGGCAAAAAACTCTTTGAGGTTACTAACGAGCAAAATGCTGCTGCACTGCCGCCAACCATCACTTCATCTTCCAAAGACGGAGCAATAACAGTACTCTTCAATCCGAATAACGATGATTATATATATATGCAAGGAGGAAAAGGGTGGATTGCTGCTGTATCTGAAATAGGCGGAACCCCAACCGGTACCCCCTCCACTGTTTGCAATAACGAAGCAGTTAAGTATATCACGCCCGACGGGCAACTCATCATCAACCGGCAAGGCGTTCTATACAACGCTGCCGGACAACGCATAAAATAAATTTCTGTCAAAGAGTAACTCATTCCTGTAAAAAGAGTGAGTTACTCCTTGATTTTATATATAGATTGTATAGTAATGACAGAAAACAAAAACATACACGAACAACTAAAGGAGTATTCACATTTTTTGTCGGATTATGCCATACATTTGCAGGCTTCTGGCGTACATACGACACGCATTATCCGAAATACATGTCGTATTGCTTCTGCCTTCGGAGTGAATGCAGAGATGACAATCTTGCACAAGACGCTGAATCTGACTCTCTCTACGCATGACGGCAAACATGTGTATGACAAAGTAAGTACCATCCATACTCTTCCGATTAGTTTCCGTCTGAACACCAGGCTCAGTGCTTTGAGTTGGCAGACTTACGACGAGCACCTTAGTTTGGAGGAACTTTGGAAAAAATACCACGCTATTCTTAGCGAGCCGCGCATCAGCAACCGGTTGGTGCTTCTCTTGGTAGGTTTTGCTAATGCTGCATTTTGCGGTTTGTTCGGAGGTGATGTATGGGCTTGTGGTTTCGTGGCAGTTGCCACATGGATAGGCTATACCATCAAAATTCTGATGAGCAAAAAACATCTCAACACATTCGGGATTTGGTTCTTGTCTGCTTTTATATCTTCCATGATCGCCTCGCTGTGTGGTTTTCTCCACTTGGGACAAACACCCGACACTGCCATTGCTGCCAGTGCACTGTATCTGGTTCCGGGAGTTCCTCTGCTCAATAGCGTGATTGACACGGTTGAGGGACATGTTCTGGCAGGTTTCTCTCGCCTGATAGATGCATTGCTATTGATTGGCTGCATGGCTATTGGTTTATTGTGTACTTTATTGTTGATTGGACAAATTACTTGGTGATATATGTCTCTTTTTGTTTCACTGCTCATTGACGGAACATTGGCTGCAATTGCTGCTGTCGGTTTTGCAGTTATATCCGACCCTTCCAAACATACTATTCCTTTTTGTGCATTGTTAGCCGCTTCCGGTCATGCTACCCGCTATAGTCTCATGAACTTCGCTGGTTGGGATATCATGACGGCTTCTTTCGTAGGGGCCTTGGTTATCGGAGTACTATGCATCGCCTTTGCTTACTGGTTGCATACACCTACCACCACGCTTTATATACCGGCACTTCTTCCAATGATTCCCGGAATGTATGCCTATCGGACTATATTTGCCTTGGTACAATTTATGCGACTTACAGAAGGGCGGGAACAATCTATGCAGTATATGTTAGACTTCTTTTCCAATGGTGTTACCACATTTTCCGTTGTCTTTGTTATGGCGGTGGGGGCATCTCTGCCAACTTTGTGGCTACGTAAGTGGTGTTTTTCCATGACGAGGACAAATCGATATAAATCCCTGCCACACGACAACACAAACACATGATTCTCCCCATACCTTACGCCTTAGGAGTCTGCTATCTTCGAATATCTCAAGATTGACATTTTAGCAACAGAAATGGTGTACTCCGCAATAAGAAGTCACACTCTCTCCAACTTTGCAAACTTCAATAGAAGGACTTTGGTTCCCGCTCGGTCGAATTTTATTTCTATTTTTGCATTACCGTCTTCGGAGTAAACATCCAGTACGGTTCCGTCTCCGAATGTACCATGATGTACGCGAGACCCTTTTCCAAAAGGACTCTCAACAGACTCCCTCGCAGATGTTTTTGAAGAGGTTAGTTTGGTCAGGTTGGAAAACGAAGGGCGGGAAGGCTGTTTGGGCTCTGCATAGAAGCCCGCACGTTCCATACTGGGAAAAGAATAAGTATTATGCACTTCCTCCACAAAGCAGGAATCAATGTCGTGCAAAAATACACTTGGCGAAGAAAACTGCACCGCTCCATTACGGAAGCGACGCATAGCATGGCTTATATGGCATTCTTTCTCCGCACGGGTAATAGCGACATAAAATAACCTGCGCTCTTCTTCCATCTCGTACGTTGTTTCCGCAAATGCAGAAGGAAACAATTTATCTTCCATTCCCACAATAAACACAATCGGGAACTCAAGTCCTTTGGCTGTATGAACGGTCATTATGGGAACACGCGGAGTATTGTCTTGCACTTTCTCGTCCTGATCGGTCAGAAGAGTCACCTCCGAAAGGAAATCTGCCACCGAAAAAGCAACATTTCCCTGGGCTTTCTGCTCTTCCTCTTGTTCGTGTATGCCCGACAATAGTTCCTGCAAATTCTCATAGCGGTCTTTGCCTTCTGCCGTATTATCCATAAGAGCGGCAGTTAGTAGCCCCGAGCGGCGAAGCACTTCCTCTGCAAATTGCGATGCTGTAACATTGTTTGCCTGTGCCGCAAAGGAATCTGTCAAACTCACAAACGTTCTGAGACGGTTGCAGGTAGCAGCCGGCAGCCCGAGAGATGTATTCGGAAGAGTATGCAACAGCGTATTCAGACTCATTCCCTCCGTTCTGGCAAAGTCTGTCAGTTTCTTTACCGTGGTTTCCCCTATACCTCGGGCGGGGACATTGATAATACGCAGAAGGGCTTCCGTATTATCAGGGTTAACGGCAAGATGCATATACGCCAAAGCGTCCTTCACTTCTTTGCGCTGATAGAATGATGTTCCGCCATACACCTTGTAGGGTATATTCTGCTTGCGCAATGCATCTTCCAAGGCGCGCGACTGCGCATTCGTACGATAAAGAACGGCAAAATCGTTATACGGCAGTCTTTGTCGGTTATGGCGTACCGATATACTGTTGGCTACCGCTGTCGCTTCTGCACGGTCATCTGCATATTGGGTAATGTGAATCCGTTCCCCCTGTTCTTTTTCCGAAAACACCTCTTTCGGTATCTGCCCTCTGTTCTTCTTTATCAGACTGTTGGCGGCATTGACAATGTTCTGCGTGCTGCGGTAATTCTGCTCCAATTTGAACAACTTCGCATTTGGGAACTGCTTCTGAAAACGCAGAATATGCGTGATGTCGGCACCTCGGAAAGAATAGATACTCTGGGCATCGTCCCCCACAACGCATATATGTTGTTGCGGCTCGGAAAGAGTACGCACAATCATATATTGTGCATAGTTCGTATCCTGATACTCGTCCACAAAGACGTAGGCAAAACCGTTTTGGTACTTCTCCCGTATCTCGGGGAAATCACGAAGCAACAGATTCATGTTGAACAGCAGATCATCAAAGTCCATGGCGTTGTCGCTCCGCAATTGTTGGTTGTACCTTCGGAATATATCCGATAGTAACGGCATTCTCGCTTTGGCATCTTCTGCCGCATAATCGCGGTTGCGGGCATAGTCGGTCTCTGTGAGCAGATAGTTTTTTGCCATGGATATGCGTGCGGCAATGCTGTTTATTTTATAGACCTTGTCATCCAATGATTTCTCTTTTATGATGCGCTTGATCAGGTTTTTCGAGTCTGTGGAATCATAGATGGTAAAATCCGATGTATAACCCAATGCATCCGCCTCTTTCCGCAGGATACGGGCACAAAGGGAATGGAACGTACCCATCCGGAGATACCGTGCTTCCTTTTCGCCTACCAACTGACTGATACGTGTCTTCATCTCACGCGCAGCCTTGTTGGTAAAGGTAAGTGCCAATATCGAACCGGCAGGGACACCCTGCGACAACAGATAGGCTATCTTGTAAGTAAGCACGCGTGTCTTGCCCGAACCCGCGCCCGCAATCACTAAACAAGGGCCGTCATTATAGAGTACAGCGGCTTGCTGACTTTTATTGAGATCTTCTATAGGGAACATATTCGATGGATTAGGGTGCAAATGTAAGAAAAAAACAGTACCTTTGCAAACATTGAGTAGTCAGTCCATGTTGCCGGATTCTTTCATATCATCAATGCGTACGCAGTTGGGAAGCGAAACCGATGCTTTCCTTAAAGCGCTTGAAGAAGAGCCGCAAGTGTCAATACGCACGAATACAAAGACGGCTATCGACACGCACTCACTGACACCTGTCCCGTGGCACCCTCATGGATACTATCTGGACAGCCGTCCCTCTTTCACACTCGATCCGCTGTTTCACGCCGGCTGTTACTATGTTCAGGAAGCATCCTCCATGTTCCTTTATCAAATCTTGCAACAATATGTAAAAAAGGATTCCGTCATCTTGGATCTTTGTGCCGCCCCGGGCGGAAAATCCACATTGATAAGCGAATATATCGGAGAAGACGGCTTGCTTGTAAGCAACGAAGTAGTACGGCAGCGGGCATTCATTCTCTCCGAAAACATACAGAAGTGGGGCAACGGAAATACCGTGGTCACCTACAATCAGCCCAAGGATATTGCAGAGCGGCTGCCCGGTTCATTCGATTGTGTGCTGGTGGACGCTCCGTGTTCCGGTGAGGGTATGTTCCGTAAAGATCCGCAGTCCATAGAGGAATGGAGCGGACAGAATGTAAAAATGTGCGCGGAGCGGCAGCGCGACATTCTGCGTTGTGCTTGGAAAACATTGCATTGTGGAGGAGTTTTGATCTATTCCACATGCACCTACAATGCCTGCGAGGACGAAGAAAATGCACAGTGGATAATCCGTGAGTTGGGCGGGGAATTGCTGCCCGTGGCGTATGGAAAGACTTGGGGAATAAAAGAAACAACAGGCTTGCATTTCTACCCGCACCGTACCAAAGGCGAAGGCTTTTATATCGTCGCATTCCGCAAAAATTATACGGAAACCTCCAAATCCCCCTTTATAAGCAAAAAAGACAAAGAGCGCAAACCGAAGGAACCCACAGCCTTTCAGAAGCAAGCCGCCGAATGGCTCATTGCACCGGAGCGGTGGAGTATTGTGGAAGACGACCGTTTTCTGCAAGCCTGCCCTCTTCGCTACGAACAGCAGGTGCAGATACTGCATAAGTTGCTGATATGTATCAGTGCAGGATTCGGAGTCGGCGAAGTAAGGGGGCGTAACTTGTTCCCGCAACACAGTTTGGCTATGGCGAAACACTTCCGAAAAGACGCTCTTCCGAGTGCAGAGTTGTCTCTTCAGCAGGCCTTGTCCTATCTGCGTTGCGAGTCCCTGTCTATCCCCGATATCCCAACAGGAGCCGTCTGCATGACCTACAAAGGCGAGCCTATCGGGTTTGTCAAGAATATCGGAAGTCACTGCAATAACCTGTATCCAAAAGAATGGCGCATACGCAAACAAATAGACTGCTGACGGTTGTATTCTGTCTGATGCTTGGCATGAGTGTCTTTGCACAGCAATGGCACACCACGTTGGATGTCCTGCGTCCTGCGAAGTACAGTCTCCCGCACAATATAGAACATCTGCTGATTGTCAACAACACCGTTCCGCAACCCGATGATTATGGACATACGCTGCTGACCAATGGTACCCCTACAGGTCGTACCTCCGTCAATACGGAACAACTGCCTTTTCATTTTCTGTTCTCACTGACGCAGCAATTGGACGAACAGGGATTATTGTCCGATGTGAGTCTGTTGGAACATTCCCAAAACACAAGAGGAACATTTCGTACTACGGCTCTGTTAAACAGATCGCAGGTGGATTCATTGTGCCGTGAATATCAGTCCGAGGCATTGCTTGTTTGCAATCGTTTCCTCTCGTATGACACCATGGGAGTCTGTCTTCTGGAAAACGAATCCTATTACGCCTTTCTCATTGCCTACGAGACCTATTCTTTCTCCCTGCAATATCCCGATAAAGCGGAAACGCTCTACTATACAGGCACCGACACGCTCTATTGGGAGTCCACGGCTTATGCTCTCGAAAAAGCATTGAATGGACTGCCCGACAGGCAACAGGCTCTGACGGACATGGCATCGTATATAGGCGGGCGGGTTGCTATGCGTTTCGTACCTGCATGGGAGACGGTGGACCGATATTTCTATGATTGCCGTGACAACGGAATAAAACAGGGCTTGCAATACCTCAAATACAAACAATGGGACAAAGCAATCAAGGCTTGGACACAAACGTATGACACTGTTAAAAACAATGTGACGAAGGCGTATGCCGCCGCAAATACCGCTGTGGTATGTGAGATTAATAATAATCTTGACGGTGCCGTTCTTTGGGGCAATCGGGCATTGGAGGCGTTTTCTTCATCTTCCGGACCGGAAGCATTGCAGCAGCAAATCAATATTCGGTACTATCTGAAGCAATTGGAACAACGGCAGAAAGACGAAGCAAAACTCAATCTGTAACCTTCCCCGTAAAAATAGAGAGATGATTGGCACTATGCAATCATCTCTCTGAAAAGTTCGTCTATAGTCCGTCTCGTCTTGCTGGCACGTCTCTTAGACTTCCAAAAGAAGCCGCTCCCCATTAGCCGCCCTCAACGACCCCTCATGGAGACCTCAAGCACCCCTGAACGAGACATAGGGATAAGATGAGTAAAACAAAAATCATATATCGTAAATGATCCAACCGGTAAATAACATGCCTTTCAATGGGAGGTCACAGTTGTTCCTATGCCACCCGCAGCAGTCATAAGGCGTAGCGTGATGCTGCTTGTTAGAGATTGTCTTTGCTTATTATTGTTCGATTTGCCCGATGATTTCGTCCATCTCGCGGATGTACTGCTTGTTTTGCCGGTTGCCGATAATTCCGCCCACGATGCCACCTGCTATTGCACCGACTGCAATACAGATAACAAAAGTCAGGTCATCGGTGTGATGTATGTACAACTCTGCCAAAAACCATATAAACCATACGGAAGCCATAGATAATCCTATCCATATCCAGTTTTTATACAGTTGGCGCAGCCGGCGCACTTGTTTGGCTACGGTGAGCAGGTCGCCCTGCATAATCTCGTTTTCCTTCACACGGCGGAACGGCAGCAGCGTTGCCAGAAAGCAGACAATCATCATCACGGTTGTGCCGCCGATAAACCACCATGAGCAGTCCAATCCCCAAAAGACCGAGTTGCCGAAGATGACAACAAACAGAGCGCATACTCCCTCTATCCATACCGCTCTGTTGAGCCGACGGGTACGTTGGCGGGTAACCTCGCGGAGGAGACGGTCGTTTACTATCTCTTCATTATTTATTTTCTGTTTGAGCAGAGCCATCTGAGCCTGCATTTCCTGTAGTTCGTCCATTGTTGTAATGATTAAAACGGGTTCAACTTTTCTTCAATTGTTCTTTGATGCGTACCAATTTGACGGACACATTCTTGGCACTGATGCCCACTATCTGCCCTATCTCCTCGTAACTGAGGTTCTCGAGCCACAGCATCACGATGGCTCTGTCCACCAAGCCAAGCCTGTGAATACGGCTGTAGAGAGCCTGCACCTGTTGTGCGTCATCGTCTTGGTCGGTATAGAGGTCGATATCCATACTGAGCGGTACACGCTCGCCGCGCGATTTGCGTTTGCGGTCAGCCGAGATACAGGTGTTCATACTCACGCGGTAAATCCACGTGGATTCCTTGCTCTCGCCGCGGAAGGTGTCGTAGCCCTCCCATAGCCGTATCAGGATGTCCTGAAACAGGTCGGCGACCTCGTCTTTGTCCGAAGAGAACATATAGCAGATACTGTATATCGTGCTTTTGTTCCGCCGGACAAGCCGGGCAAATTGTTGTTCTTTTGTCAGTTCCATCAGTTTGTTTTGTTTAGTTGTCGGTGGGCGTGCCACCAACCGGTTTGCATACAAAGAATTTGTTTTGAATTAGCCAATTCTGCCTATTAGACGCACATACCTATGGAAAAACTACAGGTAAAGCGATTTTTTTTTCAAAGAAATACTTTTGTCATCATAATCTCCTTGGTTAAGGAATATGACTATCTCACAACGAGCGATTAACAGAACGGATGAAAACAAACAATGTCATTGTGTGCGCAGCACACAATGACATTGAGTAAAAATAATGAACTTGTGTTCCTGTTTATGTGTCCAATTACATAGTCTGGAGCATTCATTTGGTCGGACGCTGCTTTAGATGTGATTTCTTGGCAGGATTCCCCTTCCTGTAAGCCCTGTTGCCTCCACCGCCTCTGCCGGAATTACGGCCTGCTCGGGCGGTGTATAACTCATTCTTTGGTGCTTCGCCCAAGGCTTCGGGCAGGGGCAGACGCTCGATGTTTTTCTTGAGGAAACGCTCTATCTTCTGGAAATAGCGGGCGTCCTCGGGGCTTACTAATGTAACCGCCTCGCCTTTGTTCTCCGCGCGGGCGGTACGGCCGATACGGTGGACATAGTCCTCTGCGTCGCGGGGCACGTCGTAGTTGATAACCAACGGTATATCGTCCACATCTATCCCTCGTGAGATGATGTCGGTAGCCACCAATACATCCACTTTGCCGTTGCGGAAATCGAGCATCACCTCGTCGCGCTCTTTTTGCTCAAGGTCGGAGTACATCGCGCGGGCGTCTATATGTTTGGTGCGTAAAGCGCGGGTCAGGTCGCGCACTTTCTGCTTCTTGCTCACAAAGAGAATCACTTTCTTCAGGTTGCGTCCCTCCAGCAGGCGTTGCACCATAGCGGGCTTCTGTGCCTCGTAGAGTTGCACCGCCATCTGGTGGATGGTCTCAGGCGGGCGCGATACGGCTATCTTTACCTCCACAGGGTCGTGCATGATAGCGCGTGCCATCTGGCGTATTTTGTCGGGCATCGTGGCGGAGAACATTATCGTCTGTCGCTCTTTGGGCAGGCGGTTGACGATGGTCATGATGTCGTCGTAAAAGCCCATGTCGAGCATACGGTCCGCCTCGTCGAGGATAAAGTATTTCACGCCCGAGAAGTCGATGTCGTAGATGTTCATCTGGCTGAGCAGCCGCCCGGGGGTGGCTATCACGATATCCGCCCCTTTCTGCAAACCGGTTACCTGCGTACCCCACGCACCGCCGTCGTTTCCGCCGTAGATAGCCACCGAGGAGAACGGTACATAGAACCCGAAGCCCTCCATCTGCTGGTCTATCTGCTGCGCCAGTTCGCGCGTGGGTGCCATAATGATGGCGTTCAGTTTGTCGGGGTCGTGGTCGTCGTAGGCAAGGTTGGTCAGCAAGGGCAGTATATACGCCGCTGTCTTTCCTGTACCCGTCTGGGCGCACGAGATAACGTCTTTTTCTTCCAAAATAACGGGTATGGTCTTTTCCTGCACGGGGGTACACGTATCAAAGTGCATATCCCACAATGCGTCTAATACATCGTCTGATAATGCTAATTCGTCAAAATACATAGTAATCTCTATTCTCTTATCTCTACTCTCTAATTCTTTCAGCCTACAAAAATACTAATAATAAAACGGATTACACAAGCGAATCGGCATTTTGCAACGTCTCAGTCGGCATTTTTGTGGCATTTAGACAATGGGACAATTTCTCCATATCTTTCTGCGTCAAGTTGCTGTCCTTACAATAAGTATAAAAAAAGCACTTGTTTTTATCAGCGAATCATTTTGTTTCAGGAGAGTGCAACAACACTTTCTGTATGGCTTGTTCCAGAACCTCTTTAGGCAGAGCCCCCTGTGCCACCTGGGGATTTTCACCTATCGGACAGAACAGAATTGTCGGGATACTCCGAATTCCGAAACACATTGCCAATTCCCGTTCCCGCTCCGTATCCACTTTGTAGATAACAATTTGGTCACAGTATTTTTCCGCCAACTCCTCCAGAACAGGAGCCAAGCGCTTGCAAGGTCCGCACCATGTAGTGTAAAAATCAATGATACATGGTTTGGAGCCTTTGTATTTCCATTCGGTCTGCTTTGTGTAATCGAATACAAAATTCTTGAAATCAGCCGTTGTCAGGTACTGCACCTCCTCTGCGAACAGACAAAAAGGAAGCAAAAATAAGGAAAGACAGGAAAGTAAAAATCTTCGTTTCATCTAAAAATAAACACAATTGTGCAAAGATAACTAATTTATCCCATGTGTGCAAGCCGTTCAAACCATATTGCGGCGTTTTTATTTTTTTGTAACTTTGCGTCCGGAAACAGATTAAAGTCTCTTACGATGCTGACGAATGACATTGATTTAGCACTGCGTGAAGCAACGGCTTTGAAAGAAAAGAACCAGATATTTCTTGTGGCAGATGAGCACACACACACGATGTGTCTTCCGACCATTCAGCAGACTCTTGCGCTGCCCGAAGAACAGATTCTGGTTTTGCCTGCCGGCGAGGAAACAAAGGACCTTGCAACCGTTCAAGAAATTTGGGATTTCCTGATTGCACGGAAAGCCACAAGACATTCGATATTGCTCATATTGGGGGGAGGAGTGCTGACTGACATGGCAGGGTTTGCCGCTGCCACCTTCAAGCGCGGCCTCCCGTTCGTCAATATCCCCACTACACTATTAGGCGCCGTGGACGCAGCCACGGGGGGGAAAACGGGAATAGACTACAAGGGGTTGAAGAACGAAATCGGTTTATTCATTCTCCCTGCACAAACCATTATTTATCCGCCTTTCCTGAAGACTCTACCAACCAATCAGTTTCTATCGGGCTATGCCGAGATGCTCAAGCATGCACTTATCGCGTCTCCACTGGAACTATCCCAACTATTGACCTTCGACCTAAACAATATAGATCAAGAAGTTCTTGCACAATTGCTTTCGAGAAGTATTGACATCAAGAACTACATTGTGGAACAAGACCCACAGGAAGAAGGACTGAGAAAGACGCTTAATTTCGGTCATACCATAGGTCATGCGTTAGAAAGTTTTTCTTTTCACACAGACCATCCCTTGCTACACGGCTACGCTGTTTTGTACGGAATGATCGGAGAATTGTATCTTTCCGTGAAACTATTGGGTTTCCCTGAAAAATATCTTTCGCAGATTGTTGCCATCATGCGGGAATACTATGGCAAGCCCACAGGGAGTTGCAAAGACTATGATGAACTTATCGGGCTGATGCAGCACGACAAGAAGAACATTACCCCGGAAGAGATTTCTTTCACCCTACTGCGCAATGTAGGAGACTGCAGGCTGAATCAGCATACCAGCACGGAAGATATAAAGGAAGCACTGGATTTTCTCTTTAATTTGTAAGGCAACAATATTCCCCACCCCTCTTTTCGGAATAATTCCCCAAACGGGCATACTTGCTTATGAGACTGAGAGAGACACGAAAAACAAACGATGAAATGGGGGGATTTCTTAGTTTACAAGAGTGATCCGGGCGGGATTCGAACCCGCGACCCACAGCTTAGAAGGCTGTTGCTCTATCCAACTGAGCTACCGAACCTCAACAATGGTTGTCCTTGACCAAGATCAAAGAGAATGAGCCTTTTCATCAAAGGGTTTGCAAAGGTACAACATATTTGGTAATTCTGCAAATTATGATATAGTGGCGTTTCCTGATTGACAAATACAACGAACAGTTACAATAAGCGAACTCGTTGGCGGAATCATGTTTTAGTTCCGTCAACGAGTCGCTACATTCTTTCTAAAGCCGAGAAATCATAGTTTTACGGACAGACTTCCCGCTATGCGAACACATCTATTTGTGTTTATTCGTTTTGTTTCCATTACCATTGGCAACAGGTTGTGTTGTAGCCGTTGTAGGCAGAACAACGGCCGTAGCGGCAGATGGTTCGGTATAATTATTGACAGTCACATTGCTATTGCTACCTTCCTGGATTTTGCGCAGTTCGGGCAACATCTCAGGATGGTTGAGAAGAATATGTTTCTCTATGTTCTCCATATCCACATCTTTGAGTTGCTGAATGTCTTGAATAGCAGGACGCGGATTGACATAGAATCCTGCATAGCCCGTGACATAGACTTTGAAACATTTCTTGTCGTCCGTTCGGCGTTCCGTGCGGAATATCGGATCCACAATAATGTCGGCATTGCCTGTGGTAACAGCCTTGTACTGCGCTTCGTTGCGTGCCTCCTGCTCTGTGAAGCACCAGTCGGATTCCGCCGTAACGCGGTGCTTGAAGTCCACGTCAATGTCCACAAGCGTCTTGGTTGCTTGGAGTTCCACACTCTTTATTTTCTCGCTACGGCTGGTATAGGAATAGAAGGTTTGGCTGCATGAGGCAAGTGAAAATATCATCACACAGACAAGGGTGAGTTTTGTTATCGTTTTCATATTATTGCTTTGTTACAGTTATTGTTTAGAAGTTAAGTGCCAAGTTGATACCGGTGGGTGCCACTTGGTAGTTGAGAGTAAGATTGGAATTGTTGGCACGCTGCAAGTCTTTGGCACCGGCAATCCAACAGGGGATACCTATGACATCAAACAAGATACCTAACGAGCCAAAGATGTGTGTTGTAATGAAGAGGGCTGCCGCCTCCGATGATTCGCCAAAACTATACTCATTCTTTTCATATGCAATACCGGTGCCTGCGGCTACAGCCCAACAGATAGTTCCCATGCTGAAGAATGTCTTGCCCGCATTGACTTTGTGTTTTCCCCGTTTGTAGTAGTCAATCTGTTTGACAGGTTGGAATGGTTGCGGAGTCGGTTCCACGACAAGACTCTTCGGTTTCTCGACAGGCACAACAGATGTCACCGGTGCGCCAAAGCCACCATTGATAATGACACTGCCTCTGACGCTGTTGTCGGCAGACTGCGGTTCCTGCTGATAGTACACATCTTTGAAGTCGGGGTCGGTGAGGAGTTTGTATTTTTCTATGGTCTCCAAGTCGATGTTTTGCAATTGTTGGATTCGCTCTTCCGTAGTCAGTGTTTTCCGATACTTGCCGGCGAAGCCGATCAGTTCAGCCTTGTAGCATGTGTACCACGGGGCTCCGTCTTCGCGGGAGAACATGGGTGAGGTGGTAAACTTCCAGACAGGCTCCACGACAAGGTCGATTCCATATTCCGTAATCGCCTTGTGTTCCGCCTCGGTGCGTGCCGCACTCTTGGAGGCCTGCCAATCTGATTGCGCAGTCACCCGCTGTGAGAAATCCACATCAATTTCCGCCGCCTTTGGTTGTTCCTTAATGCGCCCACCTTCAATGTAACGGGATCGCGAAGTAAACGAAGTTGTGTTGGTTACGCCACAACCCGCAAGCACAACCATTGCCGTGAACAACAGCAGTGCCATTCTTGCAAAATGCTTCATAACATAATGTTATTTGTTAGTCGGGAGGTGGCACCAGACCTGCCCGATGGTACAAAAAAGAAGCGTGGTACCTTATTTTTGCTCATTCCCGACTATAAGGTTCCTGCAAGACCCTTCCCATAAGAATAAACAATAACGCCCACGCCTGATATGTATATGTACACCGCACAGGTGTACAAAATACACACATATAGGCATTTATTGCTTTCTTGCCTTGGACGGGTTGAATTTTGCAGGATTCTATAGTCCCAAAACAAGCGCCAACAAACGCTTTCATAAAAAAACAAAATCGCTTCGGTTTGCCAATTGCGGGCGTTATCAGGATTTTTTGCCGGTACAGAAGACCGACAACCCACCCCAAATAACACCCCTGCAAACCTATGCTCTGCAAAGGTACGACAAGTTTTCAGATAACACAAGTTGTTTTCACAGGCAGGTATAGACGTTATCGTTGTTCGAGACGTTCCAGGAAGGGATACTTTTGGGTATAGAGGAATGGGGCGGACAGGGCGAATTGGACAGATAGGACGAATGAGGTCATCTCTCGTTGAGGGGTGCTTGAGGGGTCGTCTAGGTTCCGATGAGGGGTCGTAGTCCTTACCAACCACCCATATAGTACAATAACACCCCTATGCACCGATAAATGCATAGGGGTGTGCTTCACATTGCAATCTTGAAACAAGAAGGAAGTTCTTTTGAATTATTCCTGCAATGTTTGAACAGCGCGTTTAGTGATTTCGTCATCCCGTTCGAAGAGGGGAAAGAAGCCTTCATCGCCCAATATATTACGTACGATATAAGAATTTATCAGACGCCGCAGAAGCGGTTCGCTCTTTTTCAACTGTTCAGGAGCAGGTTGAACTCCCTTATCCGCACAGAACTGCACAAACTCGGGCAACCAATTCTGCCTGTCGAGATATGTTTCCAATGTACGCCAATCGGTGAATTGGGAAAGTTTCTGGCGGTGTGCATCGGTGTACCTGTAAGCAAACTGATAGGTATAAGCGAGGTTGACCACTTTGTTATAATAGGGAGTATAGAGTGATGTATCGCGTCCCACAAAGATATCGGGCATTATACCGCCACCACCATGGACGATGCGCCCATTCTTTGTACGATAAACAGTGGTGTCAGCAAAAGAGATGCTGTCCTGACTGAAGAACTCACCATGTTCGAAACGGTTGAGCAGTTCTTTGTTGTAATCATCCGCAGCCCCCAGATCATAGTGTTTCTGAATACACCTTCCGGAAGGCGTATAATAGCGCGCAATGGTAAGGCGCATCGCCGAGCCGTCGGAGAAAGGAATCTGCTGCTGGACGAGACCTTTGCCAAAACTTCGGCGTCCAATGATTGTGGCACGGTCGTTATCCTGCATAGCCCCTGCAAAGATTTCGCTTGCAGAGGCGGAAAAATCATCGATGAGAACGACAAGCGGAACCGTTTTGAACCGTCCCAGTCCGTTGGCTTTTGCCTCATAACGAGGATAAGCCCGCCCTTCGGCATAAACAATCATATCTCCCGCAGAGAGGAATTCATTTGCCATCTTAATTGCCTGATCCATGTATCCACCAGAGTTTTCACGGAGGTCAATGATATAACTTGTCGCTCCCTGTGCTTTGAGCGTAGCCAACGCTGTAAGGAACTCTGCATAGGTGCTTTCACCGAACTTGTTTACACGAACGAACCCGACAGAGGGTGCAACCATGAAAGCGGCATCCACAGAATGAACGGGAATATCGCCACGCGTTACCGTAAAATGAAGCAATTCGCCGACTCCCGCACGCTTGATACCGAGAGAAACCTGCGTTCCCTTGGGTCCGCGCAAGGTATGCATGACTTTTTCGTTGTTAATGGTCTTACCCACAAAAACGGAATCGTTTACCTCAACAATTTTATCACCAGCCAAGATACCCACTCCATCGCTTGGACCTCCCGAAATAACGGCAACAATCCCGATTGTATCGTTCTGTATGCTGAACTGTACACCGATACCGGAGAATGTACTCTCCAACTCCGAATTGACGATTTCAAGATCCTCTTTCGGAATGTACGCCGAGTGAGGATCCAACTTGCCCAATATGTCAATCATAACGGATTCCGTGAGACTATCCAAACCAATTTCGTCCACATACGATGATGAGACATAATTAAGGAGTTGGTCTATTTTGGAATTGCTCACCGCAGCGTTGCGCAAAGGAACAAAACGCTGTGCATTAGCACGTCCTCCGAAAACAAATCCAAGAGCGAACCCTATGCCAAGTCCTAAAACCGTCAACGACGAAAGAATGTATTTTTTCATAATCAAATTACTCTTCAATCTTCACATTGTACTACTTCTATTCCCGCTTTCTCCATCAGTTCCACACCATCCATAATACGGTATTTCTCCCCATAAACGACCCGTTTGATACCCGCCTGAATGATAAGTTTGGCACATTCCATACAAGGCGATGCCGTGACATAGAGCGTAGCCCCCTCCGAGGAGTTGTTGGAACGGGCGACTTTGGTTATAGCGTTTGCCTCAGCATGAAGGACGTAAGGGTACGAAGTATTGTTTTCATCTTCACACTGATTAGGAAAGCCTGACGGCGTTCCATTGTATCCATCGGAGATAATCATCTGATTTTTGACCAACAATGCCCCCACCTGACGGCGTACACAATAGGAGTTTTCCGCCCATATGCGCGCCATTTTCATGTAGCGGAGGTCTATCTTTGTCTGTTTATCCATTTATTTTTGAATGAGGTGTGTTGCAAATTCCTTGATATTCATTCCATCGTAGGTGCCGGAAGTCATCATAAGCAGCACTTTGTTATTGAAATCCATGTGTTCCAACGCTTGCTGCAAAGAAACGACATCCGTGAAGACAGTAACATTTTTCGTGCCAAACGCCTGCCGGACTTCTTCCGGCGTGATGGGCTGAAGATGTTTGTGTTCGATTACCTTGGGATTGAAATAGACATAAGCGACATCCGCCTTGTCCATACACCCCTGGTATTGAGGCAGAAAATCCGCCATCAGAGAGGAGAAAGTATGCAACTCCATGCATGCGACCAATTCCCGCCCAGGAAACTGCTCGCGCACGGCATTGATTGTAGCACGCAACTTGCTCGGAGAATGTGCAAAGTCCTTAAAGGCAATGCTCACGGGTGTCTCGGCAATTTTTTCCAGGCGGTTGCTTGCTCCCGTAAAGTCGGAAACAGCATGATAGAAAGTATCTTCAGAAATTCCGATCTGCCGGCAAGCCAATGCTGCTGCCTGAAGATTCTGCAAGTTGTGTTTGCCGAAGACATGAAGAGGGACATGCTCTTGACCGACATAGGTGATTCCCTGTTCTATGGTATATTGAGGGGTAGCGTAAGGAATACATTGTATATCTTTCCGTGCATTGGAAGCAATAGA
This sequence comes from Bacteroidales bacterium UBA7569, assembly GCA_002477945.1. Taxonomy (GTDB): domain Bacteria; phylum Bacteroidota; class Bacteroidia; order Bacteroidales; family Paludibacteraceae; genus Colicola. The sequence goes on along the minus strand of DLLF01000033.1, from coordinate 119,096 downwards.
ACAGAGGTTTTCATCTTTCTGATAGTAAATCAGCGTCCCATCGGGTTCTATGAGATCCACAAAGGTACGGAATGTGTTCACATAGAGGTCGAACGTAGGAAAGACGTTGATGTGATCCCATGCAATCCCTGTCAGGATGGCGATATGGGGATGATAGAGATGGAACTTACTACGTCTGTCCAAAGGTGAAGAAAGATACTCATCTCCCTCGAAAACAGCATACTTGGCAGTATCGGAAAGCCCCACCATATTGTCAAAACCTTCGATTTGCGCTCCCACCATATAATCGGTTTCTATTCCCAATTTCTTGAGGACATACAGAATCATTGCCGTGGTGGTGGTTTTACCATGAGAGCCACCCACCACGATACGGGTCTTATCCTTTGTTTGTTCGTACAGGTACTCGGGAAAAGAGTAGATCTTAAGCCCCAGTTCCTTGGCTTTTAAGAGTTCGGGATTATCTTCCCTTGCATGCATACCCAAGATAACAGCATCTATATCGGAAGTTATGAGTTCAGGGTGCCATCCCATCTGTGCGGGAAGGAGTCCTTTCGTTTTCAACCGGGAACGAGCAGGTTCGAAGATTTCATCATCACTTCCCGTGACGACATAGCCGGACTTGGCAGCCACCGCCAATGCCAGATTGTGCATCGCAGCCCCGCCTATAGCAATAAAATGTATATGCATAGATCACAAATAATAAGAATGATACACTAAAAACTCCACGTGACACCCACTACGAAATTGATACCATCAGTCTGATAAGCATAGAGAAAGTCGTGCTTGCGGTTCAAGTAATTATTCAGTTGCAGATAACAGGACAGCCATTTATCGATATTGTATTGAGCACCAAGGTTCAAGTCAATAATAGGCTTGAGAAGAATTGATTCTGAGCCATAGAGAGCATAGCGGCCACCCGCAAAATAGTTGTCAGAATACAATGAGATCTTACTATTGACCTTAGCATCTACCCTGAAGTTTATTTCCCAAGAGGGACGATAATAAGCATAGTCTATATCTTTCATCTTCCAAATTGTATAATGACCATCCAGATGGATATTAACAATATCCTGATAGTGATAATCAAACTTACCACCTATCTTCCAACGCTGATGATCGGAGCCGACCAATGTAAAATAGCCATCTTTATCATATTGGTAAAACACATCGTATTTTGTCAGAATATAGTGAGCATACAGATTCAACAACAAGTCTGCATGGGGACGAACCTTAAAGCCTAAAAATGCATCCACCGGCATATAGGTACGGTTGTGCGTATCCGTTATTTCCAATTCAGGGTGCAAAAAATGATTATAACGGAAATTGTCACGGACGGAAGTTACCATGTAATCGCCAACTGCGCCTCCGTACAATGCCAACCACTTCTTTGCCAATTGCGCTTCAAAGGTTACATTAGGTGAAGGGAGAAAAACCTTGCCTTTACCGAATACCAAATCGAAGTTCACCCCTGCATGTATATTAAAGCGATTTCCTGCATAAGCATAGTATGGCTCTATTTTTACCACATGATGATTCTGAAGGACTGTATCATTCCCATGCGAGCGGGGAACACCCCAATTAATCTCCCCTGCGGAATAAAGCCTATTCCGCACCACCACATTTCCCCCTGCGTGATGTTCATTACGATGCCAATCCAACATCGCCTCGGAGTGCATCTGATGCTCTGTTGCCGTCTTGCCCATTACAAAAGCCTCGTAACCTGTCTGTACAAGATACTGTATCTCCTGCTTGGGAAGTGAGCGTACACCTATTCTGGTGTCAATCTCCCACAGGCTCATCTTATCTGCCGGAGAGAAATCATGATAGTGAGATATGGACAAATCACCCTTACCTTTTGCGAGGTCGGAATATGTGAAATACTTGCCATAACGTGTAAAGAAAGTATTCTTTCCGTTCACATCAAAGAACAAATCTGCTGAAGAGAACAACTTGGAGAAATTCATACCTGCTTGCGTGGAGGATAGTGTTTTCCTACCCCACTTCCCAAGATGATTAGCGTATATATCCCAATTAGTGCCCTTCTTGTCGCCCACACGGTAACTGAAATCGAAGACCGTGTTATTATGTCCGACACCACCTCTCAGGAATCCGTTCAGCGGCTTTGGGTGAACAAAAGTCAAAGAGGAATATCCCAAATCACTAAGATTGTATTCCGTACCCATTGGCTGTGAGTAAGAAGAATAAACCACTTCGGCAGGCTTGAGAACGGGTGTATACATCAAAGGCTCTGTGCTGATCTTTCCAGCAGGTTGTATTATAGGCTGAAACTTCCGTTCCACTGTTACGATGCGTTCTATGGAATCGTTTTGGGCGGATAGATAACAACTGCCAAACACCCAAAGCAAAATCAAAGTACTATAAATCTTCTTCATTATATTCTATTTTCTCGTTCTCTCTTTCTTCTATTTGCGCCAAACGCTGTTTGATGGTATCTTGTATATCATCTTGCACGTGATAGTTGCTCTGCAAACTGAGCAAGTATTGCTTAGCCTGAAAGTCTTCACTGCGTTTCACATATATATCCGACAGTAATATGAATCCTTTTGCCAACCAGTATTGATGCTGGGTATTCATATTGGCAAACTCCATGATTTCCGTCTCTGCCTTATCCAAATTGCCTTGCATGAAAGCAGCCTCTGCCAAAAGGTACTTTGCTTCTGCTCCTTGTTGCGTTCTCACCTCTTCGGCAATAGGCGTCAAATCTTCTGTTGCACGCTGATATTGCCGCAGGGAATAATACGCCTTACCTCTGTTGTAGTGTGCCTCCCGTTGCAGTTCTGCCGAAGATGATACATCGTCCAATATGCGAGTCGCAATGGATATAGTCGTTTCATTGTCTTGCAGATTATAACTGCACCGCAATACACCCAGTCGGGCGACATTCTCTTTCTCAATGCTGCTTGCCACCTCCTGCAGTCGTGTGAAATAGACTTGAGCCTCCTCATAATTGGCTTGATCGTAGTCAATCTCAGCCACGCGCATACAAGCCTCTTCCATATACGGATTTCCTTGAATCTCTGCAAGTTTCTTATAGGTATTCTTCGCATCTTCTTTGTTTCCTGATCGGTAGTAACTATCTGCCAAATAGCGTTGAGCCATCATGCAATAACGCCCTCCTGAACAGTATTGCGATATATATTTGCCTAATCCTCCGGAGGCTTCTTGATAGTTTCCGAGCATATACTGCCTTTCTGCGGCAACATACATAAGAGAATCTTCCTTGCTGTCTGCCACCATCCTGATTTTGCCAAGGGTCTTTGTATATGCCAAAAACTCACTCACATTGTTTGTCTCAATGTAAATAGCCTGCAAGCCGTCCAAAGCGGAATATGCCTCCTCGCTTCCAGGATAATTCTTTATTACTTGCTTATAAGCCGCTATTGCCTCTTCGTTTTTCTCCATATTATAGTAAGTCATCGCTTTCTCTATAGACGCCTTCCGAGCCAATGGTGAATTAGGATACGATGTGAGTAATTTGTCATAGTTCCGCAAAGCCGCCTCGTTGTCATCCTGCTGCAACTCCGAGCGGGCTATCTCATAGAGTGCATCGTCTGCATAGTCCGATTTCGGCCATTGCTTTACGAGTTGTTCCAATAAGTGCACCTTATCAGTATATCTTTTCAGCAACCCCAAGGCATAACCACGTTGGAACATAGCATAATCTCTTCCGCTGCCGCCAATCGAAACCACCTTCGCATAATAACTCTCCGCTTTCACAAAATCTCTGGCGATAAAGAAACAATCTCCCAACCGGTTTAAAGCATCCGTATATGTTACAAGTCCCTTGTCTGCCTTTTCCGTATAAGATTCAAATGCCTTCCGCGCCTCCGTATATTTGTTTTGAGCAAAATAAGCATAACCTGTTTCATAATCCAGCAGAGGCATATTTTTGCTTTTGCTCGCTTGAGGTTGTTTTCTGAACAACTGATAATCATCTATCGCTTTTTGATAGTCCCTCAATTGATAATAACACTCACCCCGCCAATAGTAACTCTCCGTCTTGTAAACCGACCCGTCCTTGCTTCCTTCTATCACACTTTCAAAATATGGTTTTGCTTCTTTCACCTTGCCTTGAACAAACAAGTCTGTACCTATCTGATACTGCAAATACTGTTTCGTTTCCTGCATTTTCAGAGGTGGATTGGCTATGCTGTCCAATACATCCAGAGCCGATTTATAGTTCTTCGAAGCCATAAATGCATCGCACATAAGTTCATAGATCTGTGTCTTGTGTTTGGACGCAGGATATTCCTTCAAAAAAGCAGAAAAGACCGTAACACTCTCTCCTAACGCACTTGACGAACGATAAGATATCAATGCATAATTATACATTGCCTCCTCACGCAACGTATCATTCAATGCGGAATGAATAACGGCACTGTACGCTATCTTTGCATTTTCCGGTTGTCCCAATTGTACGTATACATTCCCCAGATGATAGCAAGCATTTTCCGACAACTTATCTTTTTCTTTCTTCACTTTCTGCAGGTATGCAGCCGCTTCCTTCCAATTTCCCGACTGGTAATTCGACATACCCAACAAATAAATATCCTCTCTCAGCAATTCCTTTCTCTGCTGGCTGTATAGTTTCTCGTATTTTTTCAGATGACTGATAGCCTCCCCGTAATTCCCGTCTTGGTAGTATATTTCTCCCAATATCCTGTACACCTCACCGTTGTTCTCATTGTCAGGATTACTTTCGAGCAAGTATTTGGCACGCTCATAAACTTCATCATACTGCCGTTGGGCATAATAGATTTGTATGATATAATACGGGACTATTTGCCTGTACTGTGCTGTATGCTCTATGGCTAAAAACTCCGGCAATGCACGTCCGTAGTTCTGTAAAGTATATTGGCAAAAAGCGTAGTAATAGCGAGCAGGGAGAGTGTAAACACTTTCATCTTTTCTCACTTTGTCAAAACACGAGGATGCCCTTTGATATTCGTGTAACTGCAGATGGACATATCCCTTATGGAAAAGAAAAGACATTTGATGTGAACGGAACAACATCTTGCTGTCAACCTGCTCAAACAATCGCAAGGCTTGCTTGTACTTGCGCCGCTCTGTCTGCAACACCCCCTGCATATAATACACTTCCGACGCATAGGTGGTATAGGGCTGGGTCGCAGCATAACGCTGTAGTTGCTGCAGAGCATCCGTTCGGCGCAACTCAAATGCATTGGCTACCAGATAAAACGAGGCATCGCTCTGAAATTTCAAATCGCCCGTTTGCTTCAGATAGTTCGATAGTTGCTGGTAGGATGCCGGAAACTGTCCCTGTTGGTACAGACTCACGCCCTCCGAGTAGGCGGCATCATTCGAACTGTAAATTTCCGTATGTTGTGCATATATACTGATTACTAACAGCATACCTGCAACAAAACTGATAATCTTTTTCATATAGTACACTATACGCCAAATTGCTAATTCGCTGCAAATATACAATTATTTTCTTGCAGAAGCAAACGAACGTTATGCACGATTACTTTCTCTCATATCTTACTATCTTACAAGCCATTTTGATATCTTGCAAAAAATAATAGCCGGCTCTCTTGTACGTATGTCAGACAATATGTAACTTTGCGCCGAACTTATGTTGGAAGATTATGCCTCCTTTAGGTTGTATAGCAATAAGAAAATATATCCTTTTCTTCAAAGAGAATAGGAAATCACGACAGAGCAGGTTGCGGTTCTCTAATCGCAGTTGTTCTGTTTTATTTTGTCTGAGTAACATTTTCATAGAATAATCACAACGCTTATGGGTCAACTGCCTGTAAGCGTTATTTTTTATATAAACCTATAAATTGGAAAATTATGAAGTATGGTCTGTTAGATTTGTTAACCTTGATCGGTTCATTGGGAATCTTCCTCTATGGAATGAAACTGATGAGCGAAGCATTGCAGAAGGTGGCAGGACATCGTATGCGTTCTGTTTTGGCGGCAATGACGAAAAACAAGTTCGTCGGAATTCTCTCCGGCGTCCTCATTACGGCAATCATTCAAAGTTCGTCGGCAACAACGGTTATGGTCGTCAGTTTCGTGAATGCGGGACTGCTGAATCTCACGCAGGCATTCAGTGTTATTATGGGAGCCAACATCGGTACTACGGCCACGGCATGGATCATTGCCTTGTTCGGGTTCAAAGTCGACATCTCGGCATTGGCGGTGCCTATCATTGCTTTTTCTGTTCCGCTGCTGTTCTCCAAACACAACAATCGGAGATATATCGGCGAATTGATACTCGGTTTTGCACTCTTGTTTATGGGCATCGGACTCCTCAAAAGTTCCGTACCGGATGTGCAGAGCCATCCCGAAATCCTGGCATTCCTTCAGAACTATACGCAATGGGGGTATGGATCGGTTCTGCTCTTCCTGGCTGTCGGAACAATCCTTACCATCATTGTCCAATCTTCGTCTGCAACGATGGCTATCACACTCGTTATATGCAGTCAAGGATGGATCCCCTATGAAATGGCAGTGGCAATGATTCTCGGTGAAAACATCGGTACAACCATTACGGCGAACATTGCAGCCCTTTCTGCCAATCTGTCAGCCAAGCGAGCCGCTTTCTCTCACTTCATTTTCAATGTCTTCGGCGTATGCTGGGTGTTGGTGGTTTTCTATCCATTCAGTCATTTGATTATGCATATCGTGGAGTTAGTCGGTCCTGAAGATACAGCCGAATCTGCCGCTTTCGCACTCTCCCTGTTCCACTCCATGTTTAACATCTGCAACGTACTGATATTATGCTGGTTCAGCAAATATATCATCCGCTTCGTAGAGAAAGTGATTCGGCCTCGCAGACACGAAATTCAAGCCTCTGAAGAAGAAAATTTCCAACTGACATATATATCCACAGGATTGCTTTCAACGGCTGAATTATCCATCCTGCAAGCACGCAAAGAGGTGTCAGTCTATTCCAAACGGATTCACCGTATGTACGAACTCCTCCCCGATCTCATCACGGAAAAAGACCCCGAGAAGTTCCAAAGCAAGTTTGAGCATATCAAGAAACTCGAAGATGTCAGCGACCGGATAGAATCTGAAATATCCAAATATGTTGCCTCCGTCAGTACGGGGCGTCTGAGTTCCGAGAGCAAAATCAACAGCCAACATATCTTGCGGATTACGTCCGAGATAGAAAGTGTCGCAGATGCTTGCTACAAGGTCGCTTGTATCGTGCAGCGTTACCGTGGAAAAGAAGTCGTGTGGAGCAACGAACACTGGCGCCGTATTCAAGAAATGCTTGCTTTGGTCGGAAAAGCAATCGATGAAATGGTCGAAGATCTGCATTCCGAAGATGCCGTTCCCGGTATGATGGACAAAGCGCGCGAAGTGGAACTCTCCATCAATACGCTCCGCGACCAACTGCTCAACGACATCCTTGTGGAAGTCAACGACGGCGAATGTTCCTACGAAGAAGGGGCCTATTTCCAAGACGTTGTTCGTGTGCTGGAGCGTGCAGGCGATTATGTCGTGAATATCATCGAAGCACAAAGCAACCAGAAGATGTTCAAAAACGTATAATTCGGTCATCTGTTCCTTTGTCAGATACCTCTCGGATGCTTGTTGTTCCGGGAGGTATCTTTTTCTGGCTCTCTCCGCTCTAATCCGTGGCAAGTATTGTCACGGATTAGGAAAGGTCGTTTCAATGTAGGTCACAACATATCGTCCGCTACCCTACGCCTGTCGTTCCTCTTGCAAGATATTACAATTTTTGCAGCAGCAATCTACGACCCCTCATCGACCCCTGACCGACCCCTCAACGAGACCTGAAAATGAAGTCGGTAAAGCCAAATCGTAAATTGTAAATTGTCAAGTCGTAAATGTCTTGACCCCCTATCAAGAGATGATCTTATTTGTCTCATTCGTCCCATTAGCCTTATTCGTCTCATCTGCCATAACTTCTCGAACAACTAAAACGTCTATTGAATAGTGAAAAGCAAAGTATGAAGGTCTGTATCTCCCGACATCATGCAGAAAGTCAGAGTATCAAGTAATGAGTAAAATAAGTGAACTTCATTCCGCCTATAGATAACATTCTGCTCCACGCAACTCACAACACGCAACAGACAGCCTTTTCGGAAAATCTCTCGTAAAAATTCCTCGGACAAAAATAAATGTTGTATCTTTGCAGTGTATCAATCAAAAAACTATCGTAATGATTATTGACAAACTTGAAAATGCAGATGCCTACTATGCCTGCGTACCAATGTTCCAACAGTTCATGGAATTCTATGCCCACAACGATTTGTTAACACTGCCTGCTTGCAAAATAAAATTGGCAGGCGATGACCTTGTGGTCAACATCTCTGATGTCATCGGAAAAAAAGAAGAAGACTGCCGCTTGGAGGCGCACAAGGAGTACATTGACATCCAAATACCACTCAACGGCAACGAATATATCGGTTGGAAAGCACAATGCGATTGTGAGTCTGTTACATCGCCTTACAACGAGCAGAAAGATATAGAATTCTATGGAGACAAGGCAACTGCGAAAGTATATGTTCCCGCCGGACATTTTGCCGTTTTCTTCCCGGAAGATGCACACCAGCCTTGTATTGCAGAAGGGCAGTCTTATCGCAAAATCATCGTTAAAATCAAAGACATCCGATCCTCTTTCTAAATGGTGACAAACCGTGAAAACGCTCAAACTGATCAAATCAGATCCCTGTCTCAAACCCTTTGAGAACGCCATTCTGGGACGTTACAACTATGCCCTGCAAACCGAACAACGTTTGACGAGGGGCACTTCCTTGTCCGATTTTGCAGATGGTTATCTCTATTTCGGTTTGCATAAAACTGCCGATGGATGGGTATTCAGGGAATGGGCGCCAAATGCAAAATCCATTTGCTTGATTGGCGATTTCAACGGTTGGAAAAAAGCAAAGGAATTTGCTCTGACAAACATCGGAAACGGAGTGTTCGAAATAGTCCTCCCCCATTCGGCATTGTGTCACGGACAACTGTTCAAGTTGCTTGTCGAGTGGCAAGGCGGACAAGGAGAACGGATACCGTCCTATGCCACTCGGGTGGTGCAAGACGAACAAACCAAGATATTTTCTGCACAGGTATGGGATCCTGCAGAACATTACTGCTTCAAAAAAAAGAAGTTCATCCCGAAATCCGACCCGCTTTTTATCTATGAATGTCATATCGGTATGGCAGGAGAGGAGGAGAAAGTGTCTTCCTACGAGGAGTTCCGGTTAAATGTTCTGCCGCGGATTGCCGGACTCGGATACAACTGTGTGCAGATTATGGCTATCCAGGAACACCCCTACTATGGCTCTTTCGGATACCACGTATCCAACTTTTTTGCAGCCTCGTCACGTTTCGGAACACCCGATGAATTGAAGCATTTGATCGATGATGCCCATTCTCTCGGTTTGGCGGTTATCATGGATTTGGTTCATTCCCACGCAGTAAAAAACGAACAGGAGGGTTTGGGCAATTTCGACGGAACACCCTATCAGTATTTTCATACGGGTGTACGCAGGGAACACCCTGCATGGGATAGTCTGTGCTTTAATTATCAAAAGCCGGAAGTACTGCACTTCCTGTTGAGCAACTGCAAATTCTGGCTGGACGAATATCGTTTCGACGGGTTCCGCTTCGATGGTGTAACCAGTATGATTTATCGTTCGCATGGTCTCGGAGAGAGTTTTTCGTCCTATTCCGACTATTACAACCTCAACGAAGACGGTGATGCAATCTGCTATCTCACACTCGCCAACAAACTTATACACCAAGTCAACCGGCATGCTATCACCATTGCGGAGGAAATGTCCGGTATGCCAGGACTGGCAACACCCGTCAAAGACGGGGGAATGGGGTTCGACTATCGATTGGCAATGGGAATTCCGGACTTTTGGATTAAATACATCAAAGAAGTAAAAGACGAAGATTGGAAAGTAGGGCATATACTCTACGAAATGACCAACCGGCGACAGGACGAGAAAACAATCTCCTATGCAGAAAGCCACGATCAGGCATTGGTCGGTGACAAAACCATCATTTTCCGTCTTATTGATGCCGAAATGTATTGGCACATGCAGCATGGTTCCAACACCTATATGGTGGATCGGGGAATAGCATTGCATAAAATGATACGGCTCATAACAGCATCTACTATCAATGGAGGCTATCTCAACTTCATGGGGAACGAATTCGGACATCCCGAGTGGATCGACTTCCCCCGTGAAGGTAACGGGTGGAGTTACAAGTATGCACGACGTCAATGGAGCCTCGTGGATAACCCCGATTTCTATTATCACGACTTAAATCGGTTCGATGCTGCCATGGTACACCTGCTGAAAGAACACCTGCACGCTGTTTCCGATAAAAATGGGAAACACCTGCCATGGATCTACACGCTTTGCGATAACGAAGGAGACCAAATTATTGCCTACCGGCGTGGAGAATTGGTTTTTGTTTTCAATTGGAATGGGGAGAAATCATTTTCCGACTATGGTATTCTGGCACCGGAAGGCAAATATACCACCCTGCTCAACACCGACGCCAAAGAGTTTGCCGGCTTCGGACTCTCTGATGATAAAGTGGAGCATTTCACACAATACGATCCCCTCTATAAGGCGGATCACAAAGGATGGCTCAAATTGTATATCCCTGCCCGAAGCGCAATCGTACTTAAGAAAATGGATTAAAGGAATATGAGTACGGAACATTGCTGTGCCACTATCGCGGTATGCAACACTGACAAAGAAAGAAAACACCCGATTTCATCAGGTGTTTTTCCTGTATTCTACTATCATTTCGCAACTTATATGGCAGGCAGACTCATACCTGTTATTTTCTGATACAGGTCAAGCGCATAGACATCCGTCATACCCGATATGTAATCCAACATTGCCTGTAACTTCAAGTAAGGAACTTCCGAATTGATGGAATACTGCGCCGGAATACGTTGCAATAACTGCCTTGAATAGGCTTTGTTCGGGTGAAATGCGGCCTCCACCAATTCATTCATTAAGGTGGATATGATTTTATAACCGGCTAATTCCACATCCAACACTTCCTGCGAACGATAAATCTTTGCTCTCGACACATCCGCACAACGGGCATAAGCCTCTGCTATGGGAGTTTCTATATGTTTGATAAGTGACCCCGTAAAATCACCACGCATAATTGTTTCCTCGTTCTCCATGAAAACATCGGTACAACTATCCACCAAACACCCAATCACACAAGAACGCAAATAAGCAATCTGTTCATTCGTATCATCAACAAATGCCATCGTTTTCAAAATCTTATCCTTGCGGGGAGACGGAAAGAACCCTAAAAGCAAATCCTTTGTTTCATCGACTGTCAGTATTCTCAGTTTCGTTGCATCTTCTATATCCATAATCTGATAGCAAATATCGTCCGCGGCTTCCACAAGATAAACCAACGGAAAACGTGCATACATTCCTTCCTTGCCGTCGGCAAGAGGAATACCCAATTGGGAGGCTATGATCCGGTAATTGTCTTTGTCCGAGTCAAAGAAACCGAATTTGCCTTTTGGCGAAAGTACCGAAAGATAAGGATATTTCACAATGGAAGCAAGCGTACTGTATGTCAGTACAAAACCTCCTCTCCTTCGGCCTTGGAATTGGTGGGTAAGCAGTCGGAAAACATTGGCATTGCCCTCAAAATGAATGCAGTCTGACCACTGGTTTTCAGATAATATGTCCTTCCATATCTGCCCTTCCCCTTCTGAGAAATATGTACCTATTGCCTGCTCACCGGAATGACCGAAAGGAGGATTACCCATATCATGAGCCAAACATGCTGCCGAAACAATTGGACCGATCAAGTCCAATTGCGATCCACGGAGAGGATATATCCCTTTTAATGCGCTGGATACCCTGTTCCCTAATGATCTGCCCACACAGGAAACCTCCAAACTGTGTGTAAGGCGGTTATGAACGAATATGGAACCGGGAAGAGGAAATACTTGTGTCTTGTTCTGCAAACGTCTGAAAGGTGCGGAAAAAATAAGACGGTCAAAATCTCTCTGGAATTCGGTGCGGGCATCATGACCGACCGACGGATTATACCATTCCTCTTGTCCGAATCGGATAGTGGTTAAGAGTTGTTCCCATTGCATAACTGTTCCTTTCATTTCATTGTTTTATCACGCAAATGTAACCATTTCCCGCCATTGCTGCAAATGCTTCTCTCTCAAAAGAAATACTGTCTATGGGTGGCACAACTCCGTCACGACAATCGCGACCTGGCGGAACATCCTGTCTGCGCAACTCTTCTGATGGTTTGCCATAATCGTTTGTATATGGAAACAGGGGTGTGTACTGGTTTCCGTACACACCCCTGTTTCTCATCGATTGAAGATAACAAGGAGTTCTTCTTTATCTCTCAACCATATATGGGGTATTGTCCCCTATTGGCGCAGGAACTTCTTGCCTTTCTGGATCACAATGCCTCTGTATGTTTCGTCCACTTGGCGACCCAATACATCGTACATCGGTAGAGCCACATCCAAATGGGTAGAATTCTCCACATCGTCAATAGCAGATCCTATGCCGCTTTTAACCACTGTCAGTGCCTTGCGGGCAGGGATGATGGTGGTGTTGTCAGCCTTCGGCAGAGAGAAAACAGCAACTGCATCTTCTCCTGAGCATACCAAGTTGCCTGCATAGTCAAGGTGCATTTCTCGAATAGATGAGAGACCGCAATCAAACATATAACGCAGTGTCATCACGGGCTTGTTGCCTTCCCATACAATGTCCCATACCATAATATGCTTGGAACCATCAATGAAATACAATACGGATTCATCTGTACTCAGTGCACATGCTCCGGAAAAGCCTCCGTTAATAATATCCTTATAAGGATCTTTGGCAGAGTTCATTTGCTCATTTCCTTCCCAATCGTAGAATTTGAGAGCAGTATAACCTGTGTTGTTTTGTCCTGCTGCACGACGCGAAGCCACCCATATACCATGTGTGCATCCAAGTGGATAGCCGTCATATACAATACCTTGTGTTTTGATTACAGCAGAAGGAGCCTCATTCCATGAATGCTTGTAAGTACCCTCTTCTGTGCCAATATTGTAGATGGTAATAGAGTTGGCCACCAACGATGTGCCGCCATCCTCATTGAGAGAAAGTAGTTTCGTTTCTTTGCCCGTACCATAGATGGATATACCTAACGAAGAAGAACCTACCTCGACACCATTATTGGTGATGATACCATTTTTATCACGCGTGCCTTGGAAGAATTCCTCGTACTTACCATTTTCTAAGTTAGCAGGGTCTGCTACTATCACATTGGAGTATCCATCGGAACCGTCAGAAATCCAGATGTAGCCTTGGTCATCCACAAAAGTACGATACGGAGAACCGTACATTGCACGTCCGCCTTTATATGGAGTGGTGTTGATACGGGTGTAGTCAGGCTTGAATGCATATAACCCACTATTTGCTTTAGAACTCCCAACCCTATCCATAAGGTAGAGATACTGGAAGTACTCGGACTCAGGTGAGTTGTTGATAGAAATGAATGGACGTGTCAAACCTAATGATTTCGAAGTCGCTTTGTACAAGGTGCTGATATTGCTGATGGATTGCCCTTGCAACTCCACTGCCCATGTCATGGTAGCACCTACATCACCAGGGAGTTCGTCCTTGGCAATGGTAAATGAGTTTGCACCTTTCACTACATTAGCCAACTCTACAGCACCTACTTCGGTATTGTCTGCTGCGTAGAAGATAAGGTTGGCACTCACGGCGTCCGAGTTGGCATTGAAGGAGAATACATAGTTATCTCCGCTCTCTACCACATTGAGGTTGTATGCCATAATAGAAGCAACGGCAGGTTGGTCAACACCCACGGTGGTGAACTTGCTGATGAGACTGTCACGTACCAAGTATAAGGTGATATCTGCGTCCTTTACTACACTCGCTGCCATCGTATAGGTTGCGTCTGCGGCATCCAAAGTGGTGTTGGTAGTCTTAATGAGAGCAGCCTTGTCAAGGCCATCGGTGATGTCGTAGAGTGCTACGCCGATGTTCTTACCGTCTGCGTCCTCAGCAGGAGTAACCATTATATCACGATGTGCGTACTTGAAGTAGTTGGCCACATTGGTGTGGAAAGGCAGTGTACCCATTATTTTGGGTTCGGATTTTGTGGTGTTTACTACCTGCCACTCAATGGCGTTCTTATTGGGCGATGAGAAGATGAAACTCTTGTCGTCACGTGGTGAAACTACCATCTGTACATCATGACCATATTCAGTCAAGGTAATGCCAGCAGGTTGGTTGCGCAATGCACCTGCGTAGTTGTTTTGGTAAATAGTGTATATAACAAAACGTACACCATGGGAAGCGGCACCGGTAGTATATGCAGTGGAAGCAATCATACCATCCTCTGTTGTTCCCGAGTATGCCAATGTGGAACCAACCATTGCATTAGAGTAGTTGCCGGCTGCCTCATTGTTGGTATTGTTGAACCACAACGCACCTTCCCACCCTGTAGCATCAGACTCCCACTTATAGATATTCCACTTGTTAGCAGGAGTAAACGTAGTATGCTCCATATTGCAACCTACCAAGTAGCCGTCGGCGGTGAAGGTGATGTCGCTCAGTTTGTAACCGTCGGCAGAGACTACCGAACAGAAGTCTGTGGGCAGGGTATGGAGTACGGTCTGCTTCTCGGCATCCACCTCTATAAGGGTAGGATCCTTGGCAGCATCAATAGCCAAGATGTACATATTGCCATTGCGGTAGAGTACGCGGCGAACGGTCTTGCCCACCAATACATCTGCCAACTTCTTGCCAATAAAGGACTGCTTCATCTCGTATGTGCCTGCCAACTGCAGGTAAGCAGGCTGCTCAGGCTCGGGGTAGTTGTAGTAGGTTACCGTGGGCGGCACATACGAGGTGTCGGACAGGTAAATCATCTGATAGGTGGTCTCGTTGGCTTTCACCGAGAACTTTACTTTCTGGTCGTCGGTCAAAGGATTGTAGCCTTTGCAAGTAGCGTCCAAGGTGTAGTCATCACCCGGGATGAGGTTCTCGAATACGAAGATGCCGTTGTACAGCGTGTCCACATTGTATTTAGCCACCTCTACACCGCCCTTGAGCAGTGTGACCTCTGCGCCGTTGCAAGGTATCCACTGGTCGTTGGTCTTGGGTGCATAATTGAACAGCGGGTTGCTCATCTTGCGATGCAGGTCTTTGACGGTACCCATAATGTAGCCCGTTGTCTCTTTGTCAGCCCCATAGTAGTCCACGATACCACGATAGTATGCCAAGCCCTCTTGGTGGCAATAGTCGTGGTTCAATGCGCGGTGGCGTGCCGGCTGATAGGTATGGAAATAGCCCTCTACCAAGAAGCCTGGAGCACCATGTTTCAGTACACTTAGGTAGCCTTTGTATGCATTGCCCGTTACGGGGTCTGTACGAGTAGTTTTGTTATTCTTCAAGTAGAAATCAAAGTCACCACGGATATTCTTGTTGGTGATTGAGTAGGATGAAGCAGGGTCTATGCCACTTGCCATAATACCAAAACGGTATGCCCAAACAGCCTCAGCCTTTTCACGGCTGCCCTCTACATACGTGTTAGCACCATCTTCGGATGTCTTGGTTATGTCATCATAACCGCGATAGATAACCAACGGGTAATTGGTATTTGAACCCTCAGTAGCCGCATTGGAGTGGACGGAAATGAAGTAGTCGATATTATTGGCTTCCACTTCTTCGCAGATTTCACTCAGTTTGCGATTGTATTGGGCGTAATCGGGTAAAGCCTTATAGCCTTCTGGGGTGTAATCAGGATACTGTCCGTTCACTTTTGCATAAGGCCAGGGACCACATTCCGTGCGGGAATAAAGGACGGTGGCACCTGCAGCCTCAAGTTTCTTGCCGAGGTAGAGACACTTCCAAAGGTTGGTGTTCGTCTCATAGAAACCGCATGTATCGGGCATACCTGTGGATGACAATGCAGGATAAGGAATGGTCGCCATAGGACGGTCATCGGATCCGAATGAGCCGTGTCCGGGATTGACATAGATACGCTTGCCCGTGAGGTCGGAAGCATTGGCAAAAGGCAGAGCCAACAAAGTGGTGACCACCACTAAAAGATATCGTTTCATGGTATTCATTATTTCTTGTTAATACGAATAAGGTAAGTATCGCCCTCATCGGTGGAGAACACTATTTGGCTTCCGTTGGCTGCCACATAAGGATACATGGCTATCAGACCCGACGTAAGAACCTGATGTTCTCCCTTAAGGTTGTACGCCACAATATCCGATGCTGTCTGCACATAGCCGTCATCCTCATCTGCCATACCGATGATAATCTCGTTGTTGTACCACTTTGCGGCACGGCAGTCGCGAGCAATGAAACGGGGATTGCTTCCGTCTATATCAGCCACCCATGCGCCATTACCTGCCACATAGTAGCAAACCTTGGTTCCATCGGGAGAAACGGACGGCCATATATAACTCTTGTCCTGACCATTTGGCGAGAGTACACGGGTTTCTCCGTTGATGGTCAGCATGAGTTGGCGATCTTGAATAGAGACAACAGGAACGCTCTTCTCAACAGGCTGTTTTTTATTCAACGCCTGTACTCGGAGTTGGCGTTTTTCTACCGACAAGATGGAATTGCCTTTCAGAGTGTAGCCATTCAGGTTGCGAGTGGGTTTCACCAATGTCGTTGTCTTCTTCGTTGTCAGATCTTTGCGAACAAGGGAAGAACGGTTCAATTTGTCTTTTCCCATTGTTGTCTCACGATAAACGACATTGTTTCCATCGGAAGAAATAACCACATTGTAGCCTGCTCCCGCTGCCGTGGAGATTGTTTCCACTTTGCCGGTTGCCACGTCGTACTTTTGCAAACCTGCATTATTCATACCGGTGAGCAAAATATAAGCACCATCGGGACTGACTCCCGCCACTTTGGTGTTTTCTAAGTTTGACGGCATCTTGAGTTGTTCGACAGACGCCACCTCAATCAGTTGAGCATTTGCCGACCATGTCGCAAACGCCATGAGCATAAATAAGATTTTTTTCATACTGATGTGAATTTAAGGTTTTGTTTTACTTATAGTATTGTTATTGTCAATGTATAAACTTCCTGACTTGTTCCCCCACCCTGACGATGTAGGCACCATGCGGCAAAGCACAAGTGAAAGAGCCGACAGCCGTTTCTCTGGAGATGAGGACACCATTGATACCATAGATTTCCACCACTTGTGTACCATCAAACGAGAGTGCCAATCCTTGCGGTGTGGAAAGAACGAACAGATTGTCAAGAACCTCCTGCACACCGTCGGCAACAGGTGTGAAAGTAAACTTGTAAGCAGCAAGACCATTATCCGGTGCCAACACATAGATACAGGCATCATTGTCACTGACCGCTGTACAGAAATCAACAGTATAGGACGCATTCGCAGCACTTCCGAGAGGCGGTGTTGCAGATATGACCCGCCGTGCGTTACCAAGTCCGTAGGTTGTCTCATAGACCTCGAAACCACCATTTACATCGGCAGGAAGCACCAAATAGCGATGCCCGAGGAGAGTGAACGTACAAACGCCAGAAGCATTTACCGCAACAGCCGATGTGTTAGCAGGAAACTCTTCCATCTTTTCGCCCGTTGCAATCAAGTGGCGTGTAGGCAACTGCCCTGCCACAGAAGCATAGAAACTGCCCGCATCCAATGGAACAGCCTTGGCAGACGTTCCACTCGGCAAACCGTCGTTATCCACCGCCACAGCCGTCTGCAGACTGCCACCGGCAAACGGGATTTTCACCAAGTGTCCCGTATTGCTCAATGCCAATGCAAAACCCTTATTACTCCAAGTACCATAAGGATAGAAATAGTCGCATCGTCCCGCAATAGCGACAGAAGCCAGGTCAGCATAACCATCGGATGCAACGGAACCCATTTTCATCTGCATCGAAGTGCTGCCAGACGCTGTGTTACCCATGAGCAATTGCCCGTCATCGGTGATGCGCAGGTTGTGCTGCCAGAAAGCAGAGGAACCAATAGTGCGGGTAGCCTGCAAAGAACCTGTTTCGGCATTAACTACAGCAAAGGCACCTGCATTCTTATCAGGAATATACAATTGACCATTATAGTACGCCATACTGCGGTTAACGGCTCCTGTCGTCAGATATGCCGCTTCCGAGACAGTCTTTGACCACAACGGCGTTATGGAGACCGTACCCATTGGCAGTGTACTCTCCCCTTCGTTGTACACTATCGGTTCGTATTCGTTGCCATACCGGTCGTAGGGACAGACGGCAAAAGTGGTATTAGCAATGTCTCCCACACTGCTCACATCGAAACTTGTTGTATAAGTAATCCCTAACAGACAGGCAGGATCCTCCAGAGCGGACTCTGTGTCCATACCCTTAGGATAGGCATAGACCGTGAAACGAGGCGAAGAAGGATGTGTCCACATCAGGTTGGCACCCACCAATGATATTTCGGAGGGCTTTGCCAATTCGGGTGCTTCACGCCAATCAATTGGCGGCACGACAGACTTGGTAGAGTACCAATCATTCACCAAGAAAGTATGGTATCCCTCAGAGGAAGAAAAATAACTATTGCAGCCACCGATATTGAAGAGATACTTTGTATTGTAGAATATACTTCCTTTCACTTTTCCATTGCTCCGCAATTCATTCATCTGCGCTTTGATTTCATCGGGAGAATTAAACCGTGCATCCGGCGCTTTGTCATTCTTATTGTTTGCCACATCCTGACTCACATAGAAATGGCGATTGTAGCGGAAAGCGAGGTTAGCCCACCAAGGGCATAACTTGCTGAAAGAACTGGATGCATAGTATTTATCCGATGTCGGGAGCATGGGCCAATAGAGTTGCGGCGAGATATAGTCGATATACCCACGTTTCAACCATGCGGCTCCATCGCAGAACAAATCGGAATAGACATCCCAAGAACCCGGGCAAGAGGAAATGTAGTCGGAAGATGTGTAATCTTCGTTGTACACGCTATGTGCAGACGTACTCCAAACGCCAGCAGGTCCTATACCGAAACGCAGATAAGGTTTTTTCGCTGCAATGCTCTGCATAACAGACTTGACAAACAAGTTCACATTCTCACGGCGCCAATCACCCAATGACAAGTTGTGAGGATTGTTCGCCGCTGTCATCGGCGTTTCGTTAGGGGCTTGCGTGGCGGAATAGGAAGACTTTATGCCATTATAGAAATAGTCGTCGAAAATGATACCGTCAATGTCATAATGGTCGATAATATCTTCTATCACCGAGAGTACATAGCCACGTACGGCAGAGTTTCCAGGGTCAAGGATTTGCGATGTTCCGGAGAGCAATATCCAGTTATCTTGGATTTGACTTGAGCGAAGACTGTTGTTCCCGAGACGATACGGATTGATCCAAGCATGGAGTTCCAATCCGCGCGCATGCGCCTGCTCTACAGCGTAGGCAAGAGGATCGTAGCCCGGGTCTTTGCCACGCGTTCCCGTAAGGACAGAACTCCACGGTTCGCCCACCGTGGAACAATACAATGCATCGGAGTAACTACGTACTTGCAGCATGACAGCAGTCATGTTAGCAGCCTTGGCACGATCCAAGATAAGATCCATCTCCGCTTTCTGTGCAGACACATTTCCTTTTGTATGCGGCCAATCAATTCCCCAAACAGTAGCCACCCATGAGGCACGGAACTCCTGCTTAGGGTTAGATGCAAGCATAAGAACGATTGTACAGAACAGAAAGAATACGGTTAAGAGAGTAGATTTGTGTTTCATGTATCAGTTATTTAGAGGTTATGCAAGCCCTGTTTCTTACAATTCCCGGTGGGAAAAACGTTTATTCATTGGAGATTATGCTATTTATGTCGGCTTCAAAGTCGGTCAGTTGTTTCCGGCAATAGTCCAACAATTTCTTAGCCTCTTCCGCCTGTTTTTTGAATTCTTCCATAGACAGAGCCTGTCCCTCCTCAAGATTATCCACAATCGTTTCCAATTGCTTCAAAGCATCATCATATTTCATATTGTTCTCCATGACACGCCAAGAATCAATCCACATCATCCCAACCTATTCCCTTGTACTTACTGAGATCCCAATCTTCGTCCACTTCATTGAGATAGATGGTTTCGGGCGTATCGTCTTCCTCAGAAGAATTTTCCTCCTGTTCTATAATCTTCACATCAATAGGACTATGCGAAATTTCAATCACCTTGTTGCTTTCCTTATTGAGTTCTGTCCAAAGGATATCTTTGAGTTGCTCTATCCCCAAGCCTGACACCGATGAAATAAAGACCGACGGGATATCCGCAGGCAGTTCCGCACGCATTTGCTCCATCAGGACATCATCCAACATATCGCACTTGGAGACAGCCAATACCCGTTGTTTCCGCAATAGTTCAGGGTTATACTTTCGCAATTCTTCCAAGAGGATATTGTATTCTCTCTTGATATCCCGTGTATCCGCCGGCACCATGAACAGCAGCACTGCATTGCGCTCTATATGCCGAAGGAAACGTAAGCCCAAACCTTTTCCTTCCGCCGCCCCCTCTATGATACCCGGGATATCCGCCATACAGAATGATTGGTTATCCCGATAGGAGACGATTCCGAGATTAGGCACCAATGTAGTGAAAGGATAGTCAGCAATCTCGGGTTTCGCAGCAGAAACGACAGACAAGAGCGTGGACTTTCCCGCATTGGGAAAACCTACCAGCCCAACATCGGCAAGCACCTTGAGTTGCAGAATGATATTCCGTTCCTCGCAGGGTTCGCCAGGCTGTGCATAGCGCGGAGCCTGATTGGTAGCCGTACGGAAATGCCAATTGCCCAATCCGCCACGCCCGCCTTTCAGGAGGATGATTTCTTCCTTATCCTCTTTTATCTCGCAAAGGAATTCTCCCGTATTGCCATCGTAAACGACCGTTCCGCAGGGGACATCAATATACTTGTCCTCCCCGTTTTTACCGAAACTGCGACTTTCGCCCCCCCCTGTTCCATCGGTTGCCATAATATGGCGCTGATACTTCAAATGGAGCAATGTCCACAGATTGCGATTTCCCCGCAGAATGATGTGTCCGCCACGCCCTCCGTCTCCTCCGTCGGGTCCACCCTTAGGCACATACTTGGCACGATGGAAATGCAGAGACCCCGCCCCACCCTTTCCCGAGCGGCAGTAGATCTTCACATAATCTATAAAATTGGACTGTGCCATAGCAACGTTACCTAACAGAAACAGAATTATATATTAGACAGAATGCCGTCAATCTTGGCAAAAATCTGTTCCATCGTTCCCATACCGTCCACTGCATTGTATTTTCCGAGGTCACGATAGTAGGCACATACAGGTTTCGTTTGCCGGTGGAACACTTCCAATCGTTTTTTGATGGTATCCAGATTGTCGTCGGCACGTCCGGAAGTTTTGCCACGATTAAGCAAGCGGTTGATCAGTTCCGCCTCTTCCACAAAAAGATCTATCACCGTGACACGTTCGCCACGATTTGCCAACAGTTTCTCCAATTCTTCCGCCTGGTGGACAGTGCGAGGGAAGCCATCGAAAATAACTCCTTTAGCAGATTTCGGCATCGCATCCAAATAGTTTGCTATCAGTTCCATTATAATGGAATCCGGCACCAAATCGCCATGCGAGATGATAGTCTCCACTTTCTTACCGATCTCACTTTTTTCTGCAATTTCTTTACGGAGAAGGTCGCCTGTAGAAAGATGGTCTAATCCGTATTTATCGACAATAAATTGGCTTTGGGTACCTTTGCCGCTTCCAGGGGCACCGCATAAAACGATATTCAGCATAGTTTATTCTTTTATTTACGTTTTTCTCTCTTTCGGGCATTTTCCGACTTAACACAAATACAAGCACAAGCAAAGGCAACGCCCGAGTATATATACGTTGCAAAGTTACACAAGAATTATCACACTTGCAAACACAGAGGAGAAGACTTCTTGTCAAAAAAAGAATGATTTTGAAATAGCACAAAAATAGTTATCTTTGCAGATTATTTATGCGTACGCCATGAGTTACATTGTTGTCCTTATACTGATAGCCTTTATCGGGATGATTGCAGAATTATCAGCATCTCGGCATACGCTTTTGCAACGGCAGATATATCACCTTACGTTTGCAGCGGTGGCTATATGGTGTACTCTGAAGTATGCCATAGGTCCCGATATTCAACACTACATACCTTTCTACAATGCATCCTACTCGTTTTTGCAGGTTCCATCGCATCTACATGAATCGTTGTTCGAGCCCGGTTTTGTTATTTTTTGCAGTCTGTTGCATACGTGCGGAATCAGTTTTTGGGGCATGACCGCCATCATATCCATCTTTTATTTTGCAGTTATATTCCAATTGTTCAAGAAAATCCGAGGCTACCAAACATTGGCACTCCTAATGTTGGTATGTTTGGATTATAATCTCATATTGATGGAATTCCGCCAATGCTTGGCGGTGTCGTTTTTCTACCTATTCATTCTACTATCGGAGAAAAAGAAATACGGTTGGGCTATGCTGATGGCAATACTTTCAAGTACTATGCATAAGTCGGCTATCATTGTCTTGGCATTATTCGGGCTTCTATATCTGGTGGGCAAAGTGCAAGTGTCAAAACAAGAATATATCTTGTTGGCGGCTTTAATCATCGGTCTGCTTTGTATTCCATTACAGCCACTACTGCTAAAAGTTGTGGAGATGTTGCCTCTATCTCCCACACAATTGGTTTCCGCAAAGCATCACTTGATGGTAGGGGTGTCCTTCCAGAAGATATTAATTGTTTACTTGGCATCTATCCTCTGCTTGGCATACTATTCAATTCCCCAAGGAGGCAACACACGGCATCATTGGCTGATATGGTGCGGTGTGGCATTACTGGTTTGCCTATACCCCTATTGGTTTTTGCTAAACCGCCTACGTTCGTTCTTCTTACCATTTTTAATTGTTTACATAGCCAACACTGTCCAATCGTCAGAAAAGAAAGACGTGCTGATGAAACAAGTATATGCCACGATACTGGTTATGTACTCTGTGGTTTTAATGATTGACATTCCACAGAGGAACAAACAAATGCGTTATCCGACAGACTCAATATCGTTGGTTGTGGAGCGTTGTAAATATTCGGAAGAAGAATTGCAGAAAAGGCAAATGGCACAGGCAGAACTATATTGGGATTACGATTACAAGGAAATGATAAAACGAGGACTGCAATGAGCGTAACCATATTGATGTCAACATATAACGGGGAGAGGTACCTGGCGGAGCAATTGGATTCCATCATAGGGCAGGATATGCAGGAATGGCGTCTGGTTGTGCGCGACGACGGGTCGGCAGATGATACGATAAAAATACTGCAACGATATGCAGCAAAGGACGAGAGAGTGCAGGTGGTAGCCGACGGACAGAATATGGGCGTGATACGATCGTTTGAATATCTTTTGCAGCATTACGGGACGGGAGAATATATTGCTTTCGCCGACCAGGACGATGTGTGGTTACCAAACAAACTGAGAATCAGCACTGAAACGATACAACGTGCCGAAAAAGAGTATGGAAAAAGTACTCCGATTGCGGTACATACGGACTTGATTGTGGCAGACGAACAATTGCAGGAGATTTCGAAATCCTATTGGGATTATGCAGGGATTAAACCACATATCTTGAACAAGAAGGCAGAATATCTGGCAATCTACAACAGCGTTACGGGGTGTACCCTGTTGCTGAACCAAGCCGCCAAGAGGGTGTCTTTACCATTCCGCGGAAAAGCATTGATGCACGATTCTGCCATTGCGGTGAGTGTAAAGCAAAGAGGGGGACAAGTGGTGCCTATAGACGAAGCGACGTTATACTACAGACAACACGGGGACAATGCATCGGGGGCTGTGAAATACGATCTGTGGCGCAGTTTTTCCCAACGATACCAAGAGGCGAAAGAACATTACAGGGCTTATCATCCGGATATTTTTCCGAATGTGGCAGCATTTATATATTGGAAAATGCGCAGTTTCTGCGCAGAACATCTGTAGGAAATGAACTCGGTATGCATAGCAACATATAACGGAGAGAGGTTTATTGAGGCACAATTGCGCTCCATCTTAGCGCAACTGATGGCTGATGACGAGGTTATTGTGTCGGACGACGGTTCAACGGACAAGACGTTGGACATCATAGCATCTTTTGGGGACAATCGAATCAAGATCTTACACAGCCGGTATCACTGCGTAAGGGACAACTTCGCTAATGCGCTACAGCATGCACGGGGCGAGATGATTTTTCTAAGCGACCAAGATGACGTGTGGCTGGAAGGCAAATATAATACATGCATAGAGGCATTAAAGACAGCGGATTTGGTTTGCACCAACAGTAAAATGACCGATGAGAACTTGAACATTATCCATGACAACTTCTTTTCATTGTATCATTCCGGGCATGGTATATTGAAGAACATCTTCAATAATACGTATTACGGATCGTGCATGGCATTCCGACGGACTTTATTGGAGTATGCATTACCTTTACCACCCACGAATGAGATCGGACACGATGTCTGGCTTGGGTTGGTGGCTGAAATGACAGGAAGAACCCTATTTATCCAGAAACCCTATTTATTATACCGCCGGCACGAGGGAACCAGCACGAGGACAACCGGTTTGCTCCGGCGGAGCAACCGCCCGATATGGAAAAAAGTGTGGAACCGGATCGTGTTGCTGTATTATGTTTGTAAATTCCGTATTCAGTATGCAAGATAACTTAGTGAGCATTGTTACGCCATTATACAACGGCGAGAAGTTTGTCAGACAAACCATAGAGAGCGTGTTGGCTCAGACATATCCCGAATGGGAGATGCTGATTGTGAACGACGGGAGCAAAGACAGGAGTGAGGAAATTGCCTTGGAATATGCCCGAAAAGACCATCGTATTCACGTGTTTTCACAAGCGAACGGAGGCAGTGCGTCGGCAAGAAACCACGGCATCCGAGAAGCGAAGGGCAGATATATGGTATTTCTTGACGCTGACGACTATTGGGATCCGACTTTCTTAGAGGATCAGTTGCGCTTTATGAACGCCAAGAACGCTTCTATTGTGGCGGCATCGTGCCGAAGAGTGGACGAAAACGGCAAAGAGGTGCTGCGTCCGCTGATTGTACCCAACCGAATGAACTACCGTGACCTGCTCAAGACCTGCAGTCTGCCATGCCTGACAACCATGATTGACCGCAGCACATTCCGAGATGTATATTTCCATGAAGAGTTACGCAGTTTGCGTGATGATTACGTGCTGTGGCTTTCGCTGCTGAAACAGACGGATTACGCTTACGGCAATCCGAAAGTATTAGCCAGTTACAGACTAAACCTAAACGGAGCCACAGCGAACAAGAGGAAGATGATCAAACCGCAGTTTCTGGTCTATTACCGCGTGGAGAAATTAGGATTGATTCGCAGTCTGTACTACTTAGCCCATTGGGCAGTGAATGGTTTTCTCAAGTACAGGAAATAGGAGATGCTGAACGTTTCCATCGTGCTATATAACCCGGATTGGGAGAATGAGGTGCTACCATTGGTCGGGGAATTGCTCAAAGTGCAGTGCCTCAACAAACTGTATCTTGTGGACAACTCGGAAAAGAGAGCAGAAGAAAGTGTATGGGGACGATGGAAAGACGGAAGAGTGCAGTATGTTTTCCCCGGAAAGAATACAGGATACGGGCGCGGGCATAATATGGCGTTGCGAGAAAGTGTGCATGACGGCATACGATACCACCTGGTAATGAATGCTGACATTGCCGTGAGAGCCGAAGATATAGACCGACTATGCCGCTTTATGGAGAACCGACCAGACGTAGGGCAACTCATGCCCAAGGTGGTATATCCCAACGGAGAATTGCAATATCTCTGCAAACTATTGCCTACGCCTATGGATGTATTCGGCAGGAGATTTCTTCCACAGCGTTGGACAAAGACACGCAATGCCCGATACGAGTTGCGAGATTCCGGATACAACACGCCTATGAATGTACCCTACCTGAGCGGTTGCTTTATGTTATTGCGTACGGAAGCCGCACAAAAGGCAGGGTTATTTGACGAGCGTTACTTCATGTACCCTGAGGATATTGACCTGACCCGCAGGATACACCACCGCTATGTGACGCTGTACTATCCGGAAGTAACCATTGTACACAAGCATAAGAAAGGCTCATATCACAGCATGAACCTTCTTTGGATTCACATCGTGAACATGTGCCGTTACTTCAACAAGTGGGGGTGGTTCTTTGACAGGGAGCGCAAGGAAGTGAACCGTACTACATTGTCATCAACCGATAAGCCAGATAGCCCGCATACACAAGCAAAAGACAAGCCCCATGCCACCATTTGAGTTCCCGTTTGGCGTTTGTCTTGATAAACAGCCAGACCAAAGCACAGCCCAGAGCAGCCATAAGAGCGTCCACGGACAAGCCTTTGTAGGCAGGAAGAGGACGAATTACGGCACTGGTACCGAGGATAAAGAACACATTGAAGATATTGCTACCTATCACATTACCCAGGGCAATATCCACATTCTTCTTCATAGCGGCAACAACCGATGTAGCAAGTTCGGGCAATGAGGTTCCCAAAGCCACAATGGTAAGACCAATAATCGCTTCGCTTACTCCCAAGCGTGTAGCAATGGAAACGGAACTTCGCACAATCAGTTCTCCTCCTATCACCAAACATATCAAACCTACCACGACCCCAAGGACGGCCTTCCAGACATTCATTACCACTACATTTTCCGATTCCGTTTCCTGAACATCCGTCTTTGCATGGCGCACATTGGACACCATGAAGATAATAAAGAAAATAAGCAGAACCGCCCCTTCCCAGCGCTGTATAGCCTTGACCTCCCCCGACATAGTCACCGTAGCGAAAGCAAGGACAAGAAGACCTGCAATAATACTCATCGGGATATCGAAATCGCGGCAGTGTTTCTGACTGGCGATAGGACATATCAGTGCAGATATTCCGAGAATGACAAAGACATTAATGATGTTGCTTCCCAGTATATTGGTTATAGCAAGGTCGGTTGTTCCATTGGCAACAGCCACCATATTGACCACAAACTCGGGCATGGAAGTGCCAAATGCGACAACCGTGAGACCGATGACGATATCAGAAATATGAAAACGCTTGGCAATGGCGGAAGCACCATCCACCAACCAATCGGCACCCTTGACAAGCAAGACCAAACCCAGAACAAGGGAGAGTGCCAACAACCATGGGTTTGAGAAAAGAACATCAAACATATTATACCTTTTTAGTCAGTTATCATACATTGAACCGGAAGTGCATAATGTCGCCATCCTGCACGACATAGTCTTTGCCTTCGATGGACAATTTCCCCGCCTCCCGGCACGCCGCCTCACTTCCAAGCGAGACAAAATCATCATACTTAATCACCTCGGCACGAATGAAGCCCCGTTCGAAATCGGTGTGAATGACTCCGGCACACTGAGGAGCCTTGCTTCCTTCGCGGAACGTCCAGGCACGGACTTCATCGCTACCGGCAGTAAGGAAGGTACGCAGTCCGAGCAAGGCATAAGCCGCCTTGATCAAACGATTCACGCCAGACTCCTGCAAACCTATTTCTTCGAGGAACATCCGCCGTTCTTCATAGGTGTCGAGTTCCGCTATTTCGCTTTCCGTCTTCGCCGCAAGGACAAGCAATTCCGCCTGTTCGTCCTTAACGGCTTCTTTAACCTGCTCTACATATTGATTTCCAGTGAGTGCAGAGCCTTCATCCACATTGCAGACATACAATACAGGCTTATTGGTAAGCAGGAACATCTCGCGCGCTACAGCCTCTTCCTCTTTTGTTTCCAACGCCACGGAACGTGCATTTTTCCCCTCCCGGAGAGCAGCCTGATAGCGAAGAAGAACCTCCAAGGCTATTTTAGCCTGCTTATCACCACCGGATTTTGCCTGTTTCTCGGTCTTTTGGATACGGCTCTCAACCGTTTCCAAATCTTTAAGTTGGAGTTCGGTGTCAATAATTTCCTTGTCGCGCATGGGATTAACGCTACCATCGACATGCACTACGTTGGCATCGTCGAAACAACGGAGGACATGCAGAATGGCATCGGTTTCCCGAATGTTAGCCAGGAACTTGTTTCCAAGACCTTCTCCTCTGCTTGCCCCCTGCACGAGACCCGCTATATCGACGATCTCAATTGTGGTTGGTATGACACGCTCCGGATGGCACAGTTCCGCCAGACGCTGCAGACGTTCATCGGGAACGGTAATCATACCGACATTAGGTTCTATTGTGCAGAAAGGAAAATTTGCGGCTTGCGCCTTTGCATTGCTCAGGCAATTGAAAAGAGTTGACTTGCCGACATTAGGCAGCCCCACTATACCACATCTCAATGACATATTACGTATCGTATTTTATTTCGAGGAGCAAAGGTAGTACATTTCTGACAGATTGCCAAAATAACAGGGAGGTCTGTTGGGCATTATGAATAAAAGAAGTATCTTTGCGGTCAGAAACCATCCATAATCGTGTTATTATGCAAGAATATCGCATTGAGTCGGATCTCCTTGGTGAAAAACAACTGCCTATAGACGTGCTATATGGCATACAGACGATGCGCGCCATTGAGAACTTCCCCATCAGTCAGTATCATCTTTATGATTTCCCTGCTTTTGTCCGCGGTTTGGCTCTGACCAAGCAGGCTGCCGCCATAGCCAACCACACATTAGGTTTGCTCACCGATGAACAATTTGCAGCAATTGCGCAAGCGTGTCAGGAAATAGAGGACGGAAAGTATCTTGACCAATTTCCCGTGGATATGATACAAGGCGGTGCAGGCACCAGCACGAACATGAATGCCAATGAAGTGATTGCCAACAGAGCCTTGCAACTTATGGGACACCAGGCGGGCGAGTATCAATACTGCTCGCCGAACGATCACGTAAACTGCTCGCAATCGACCAATGATGCCTATCCTACTGCCATTCATTTGGGTTTATATGCCACTCATTCGGTGTTCAAAAAACATCTTCAGGAACTTATTGCCGCTTTCAGAACGAAGGAAAAGGCTTTTGCGGATATTTTGAAAATGGGTCGGACGCAATTGGAAGATGCAGTGCCGATGACTTTGGGTCAGACATTCGGAGCCTTTGCCCAGATATTAGAGGAGGAAATTGTCCGATTGGACAGAGCCGCAGAAGAGTTTCTAACCGTAAACATGGGTGCAACAGCCATAGGCACGGGAATATGTTCGGAGCCAGAGTATGCGGAGTTGTGTATAAAGGCTCTTCACGATGTGACCGGTTGGGATGTCCGATTAGCAGCCAACTTAGTGGCAGCCACCTCGGACACATCATGCATGGTAGGTTATTCCTCCTGTCTGAAACGCCTTGCCACAAAAATAAGCAAGATCTGCAATGACCTGCGTCTTTTGGGTTCCGGTCCACGCTGCGGATTGCATGAGATAGACTTGCCTGCCCGCCAACCGGGTTCTTCGATCATGCCAGGGAAAGTGAACCCCGTAATGCCGGAGGTGATGACACAAATCGCATTCAAGGTGATCGGCAATGATACGTGCGTTACGATAGCCAACGAGGCGGCACAAATGGAACTTAATGCGATGGAACCCGTTATGGCACAATGCTGCTTCGAATCCATACAACTGATGATGAACGGGTTTGACGTGTTACGCAAATACTGCATTGAAGGTATAGAAGCCAACAAGGCAAGATGCCAACAATACGTAAAAGACTCCATCGGAATCGTTACGGCCCTGAATCCCGTGATCGGCTACAAAAACTCCACCAAGATAGCGAAAGAGGCTTTGCAGACGGGACGATCAGTATATGACTTGGTGCTGGAGCACGGAGTACTGACCAAAGAAGAGTTGGATACCATATTATCCCCTGAAAATATGATCCATCCCGTAAAGTTAGGAATCAAACGATAAGAGGAAAAGAAATCACACAGCCCTCCTAAAAAGGCTGTATGTGTGAGATTGGATATGCCGTAAGGATATGCAGAGACAAGCAGAAACCCATCTTATTCCGAAGAGGGAATGAGGAGGGTTTCTTGTTTTTCTTCTACAAAAGGCGAACGGAGACTATCATATATATCTGCCTATTGCGGTTCAAACTATGGTTCAGGACTCGTTGAGGGGTGCTTCAGGGGTGCTTGAGGTCTCGTAAAATCAAGCGACTCGGTACAGAACAGGAATATACCACAAGGCAACCGCAGTATGACCATAAGAATTTTAGTTTTTTCTTTGAGGCTTCATCTGGAAACTACCCTGAGTACTATCCGTCTTAATACAGTTGCCTTGGAAAATATGCCATGCAAAATTTGTGCATATAGATTATTTTCACCACCTTTGCACAGACATCAGTTTAATGCAGTGAGATACTGCAGGTACAAACAATAAAAAACACTAACCTATGAAACAAAAATTACTTCTCGGGCTGCTACTTGCAGCCATGGTATCGATGCCCTGCACGTCACGGGCTACTACACTACTGACAGAGAACTTTGACTATGCTG
Organism: Bacteroidales bacterium UBA7569; assembly: GCA_002477945.1. Classification (GTDB taxonomy): domain Bacteria; phylum Bacteroidota; class Bacteroidia; order Bacteroidales; family Paludibacteraceae; genus Colicola. The sequence goes on along the minus strand of DLLF01000033.1, from coordinate 88,541 downwards.
CAGGCGGTCTATATGGTCAAGGCAAGACAATAGATCCGACCGGTTTGGGGTGGATTAAATATGGTACGAACTCGGAAGACCCTATTCAAGTGGTTGACAGGGCTTTGACATACACCGGCTATCAGAATACGGCGGCAGGGAAGGCTGTCGAGTTGAAAGGTACGAACCTAGGTGAAGATTTGCAGATTGCTTTTGCAACATCGGAGGAGGCATTTGTATCGGGTACTATATATGCCGCCATGCTGGTAAAAGTAACGAATGCCACCAATGCCAATACTTATTTTACAGGGTTCACAGGGAAGACCTCAAAAGGCTGGGTTGATGGTGTAAATGCTACAGAATACGGTCGAGCCTTTGTAATGGCAGGTTCAGACGATACCAAGTTCAAGTTTGGTGTCAGTAAGAACAATGCCGCCCCGAGCGAGACAACCGAGGAACTGAACGTGGGTGAGACTTATCTTATGGTTATCAAATATGAGTTTGTGGATGGAGCAACGAATGACGTCGTTACCTTGTGGGTAAACCCGACAACAGATGCTACAGCAGAACCTGCAGCCACCATTTCTGCTGATGTTTCCCAAGGCGATGCCAGCACAAAGAACGGTTTGCAAGGCATTGAACTGCGGCAAGGCACTACCGCTTCCAAGGCTATGGCAGCAATGACGATTGATGCCATTCGTGTGGCAACTGCGTGGGCAGACCTTTTTGAGACAAGCGGAGGCGATGACCCCAAGCCGGTTGCGACCTTGTCGATAGAAAAGACGAGTGCCACCTCAGAGTATCACGTTCAGAACGAAGTATTCGTGGATACGTTTGTAGTGAAAGGTGCGAACCTGAGTGACGATGCCATCACCACGACATGTGTACATGAGAATATCACAATCATCAAAGGTGCTACCTTAGACAAAGACAAAGTGATGTCGGAGACAGGTGATACCGTGATTATCCGGAACACCGCAGCAACCAGTGGCGAGAATCAAATTACCATAACCGTTGCACAAGGAGATACCAAGAAAGAAATCAAATACGCATGGACCGTGACCGCTCCGACACCGACATATCCCACCATAGCAAGTTGGAAAGAGGCTTTGCAAACTTCCACTCACGAAGAGGGTCTTATGTTCACCGGTACGGCTATCGTTACATTTTCGAAAGCAGGCATTGTTTATATAGAAGATGAGACAGGGGCTATGCGGCTGGATCGCAACTTGTATTTAGGGGATGTGAATATACCCTTGGTTATGGGAGACAGAGTTATGGATGTGATAGCGGTTTATGATTATGGCACCTACTACGCGACATACTTTGAGATAGAAGGCTCGGGATATACTACTATTCCTACCGTTGTAACTTTGGCAGAACTGAATGCCAACAAGGCGAACTATCTCTATCGTTTGCTGAAGATAGAGGGCGTGACCTTTGAATCAGGAGAGTTTGCAAGCACACAAACCGATTGCGCCCAAGGTGATGAGACGATCAAAGTGAATGCGGCAGTCCTGGCAGGGGAAGCAAAACCTGTCAAAGCCAATATCACGGGTATATGGAATACGAGTTTCGGTTCTTATTATCTGCAACTCCGCACAGACAAAGACATTGAGAAAATTGCGGGACCTCCTACGGCTATAGAGAATACAACGACGGAAGATGAAATGGAAATCTATACCCCATCGGGTATTCGCGTTTCTGCACTTCAACCCGGCGTGAATATTGTCCGTCAAGGCAAGACTACCTACAAGGTGGTTCGCTAATTTATCCTCATACCCCAAGAGCATCGGAACAATACTCTTGGGGTATATTATCACTACAGCAAACCTATAACATATTACATATAGCAGTTATGAAGAAAGTACTATTATTCTTCCTCCTTTGCAGCGCAATGTGCATACCGGCTACCGCGGCTGACAACCTGCTTGACAACGGAGGATTCGAGTCTGCCAAGGCCAATGCCCTTTACGGATATGATTGGGATTCATGGCAATGCAAAGCCATTACAACCATTGAGACAACAGATATCCTTGAAGGAGAGCAGGCTCTGCGCTTTACAGAAGCCAATACGGCAAGCAATATAACCCAAGAAGTGAGCATGACCAATGAGGCAGACGGGCAAATTTTTGAACTCACGTTCCGTTACAAACTGCTCAGTTACACAGCAGAGAAACCCGTTTGGCTCAACTGCGTATGGGAACACCCGAGGGACGGAGTACTCAATCACGACGAAGAAGTGCTGACACAAACATTGAGCAAGGGAGACGGTTGGCAGACAGTGACAATCAAGACTTCGAAACCTGTCGGTGCGACCAAGTTGGTGGTGAGTATGGCATACGCCAAAAAGACCTTGCTTCTGTTAGACGATTGGCGTTTGGAACGCACAGAGGCTACAGAACCATGGCTGACCGTTTCGCCTGCCACACTGCCTAAATCGGACGCCAAAGTAGGAGAAACCAAAACGGTCGGGAACATCACTATCCGTCAAGGCCACCTCACTCAACCCGTATCGGTTTATCTGACAGGGACAGGCAGTGCGATGTTCTCATTAGACAAGCAACAGGTGTCGGCGGCAGAAGAGGTGGTCAAACTGACATATACGCCTACGGCGGCAGGACAGCACAGAGCCATGCTCATTATAGAGTCTTCAGAAGTGCCGACGCTCAATCAGACTCTTTCGGTGTCCGGCTCGGCGAGTGATCCAACACTCAAGCCCGAAATAACCATTACCCCTACAACACTTGAAGAATTCGAGTGTACAGCGGGAGAAACTATAACGAAAACCATACTGGTCAATGGTATCAACTGTACCGGAAACATAGAGATCTCCCTATTGAACAACCAATCCCCAGGTGTATTCACCATCAATAACACATTGATGCCTGCCAATGTGCAGAACGGCAGGTCAGTTATCACATTCCATCCTCTCGCAGCGGGCGAATACAGTGCTACCGTATATTATCAGACTGAAGGCGGGACAGCGCAACGCATTGCCCTACGCGGGACGGCTACCTCAGGAGAAGAGAAGCCAGACGACTTCAACACAGAGTTTGTTTTCGACAACAAAAGCCCTCAACGTGTTCTGATAGAGCGTTTTGACAACGCCGGACATAACGAGCAACTACAGTTGGCGAATTGGCAGAATGTGGTGGTGGAAGGTAAAAAACCATGGTTGAGTATTGATGAACTCAATGGCGAACAGATGGATTGCGCCAAAGCAACGGCTTTTGTCAGCGGACAGACAGACGACACTGAATGGGAAATATGGCTTGTAACACCTGCTCTGGACTACAAAAATGCCGCCAACCAAGTCTTTACCTTCCGTGTGCGAGGGGATTATCTGTTTGACGGAATGACTACCGCTTTAGAACTCTATTATATAGACGCTACAGATCCTGCGAATGTTCATAAGGAGAAAATAGCAGCAGGCATTCCGTCCACTGCGGATGAGAAAGGCAAATGGGTGGATATCCACGTCAATCTAGCAGGTTCGGACAATATAGCCGATGTCTTCTATATGGCGTTCCGTTATGTCGGTCCGAGCGGCACCAATGGTGCTGTGACCTATTATGTGGATGACATTACATGGGGAAATCCCAACCTTCCCATAATCACTTGCGACCATTCTCAAGTGGCTTTCCAAACAAAACCGAGTGTTGCGGGCGGAGTAGAGTTTAAGGTAACAGGACAAAACCTGACAGAGCCAATCAAGATAACATTGGGAGGAGCCAATCCAAACAGTTTTGCCATGGCAACTGCTACTACGACAAACCCCTCCACAACGATTGAATTGCCCGCCGAAGGAGGCGTAGCCGCAATTGCTTTGCTGCAAGACGCAGAGGGAGTGTACGAAGCCTATATGACAATGAATTCCAAAGGTGCCGCCACAATCCGTATTCCTGTGTCATGCTTAGTAAAGAATACCACCGCCATAGACCAGGCGGAGACCAATGATATGCCTATGAAACGGTTAGTTAACGGGCGTGTGTTCATCCAAAGAGGGGAAGCATTGTATGATATTTTAGGCAACAATGCAAATTGAAAAACATTTGACAGATATATTTTGTGGTGAATTGCCTGCGTATTCTTCTGAATGTCAGAAAGGAGATGCGGGCAATTTGTTTTGACCAAGAAAAGATGACAAGACATATACCAACACTCATTGGGGAGCGTATCGAAGAAGACGGGGATCATGACAACACGAGCGAACAAGAGGGGTTTGCAGAAACGGAAAACAGTTTGTACCTTTGCGGTGCGTTTACAAACAGCGTATTTATGAGATTTACCTTTTGTGTTCCATAGTAGATTTAACGATAATGCAAGAACCAAATTACATTATTGAGGTGAACCATGTGTCCAAACAGTTCGAGGACGGGAAGTTCGCCTTGGACGATGTAAGCCTTTCGGTAGAGAAAGGCGAGTTTGTAACAATTCTCGGGCCTTCGGGCTGTGGTAAGACCACCTTGCTGCGCTGCATAGCAGGTTTCCAGGTTGCCACGAGCGGTGATATACTTCTGAACGGGCAGGACGTGACCAAAACGCCACCGCACAAACGTCCGGTAAATACAGTATTCCAGAAATACGCCCTTTTTCCCCATCTCAACGTATTTGACAATGTGGCTTTCGGCTTAAAACTTCGCCGTCTGAACAAAGCCGTTATTGCGAAACGTGTCCGTACAGCCCTTAAAACAGTGGGCATGACTGATTATGAAGCACGCGATGTAAACAGTTTATCGGGCGGTCAGCAGCAGCGTGTAGCCATTGCCAGAGCGATTGTGAACCAACCCGAAGTACTCTTATTAGACGAACCTTTAGCCGCTTTGGACCTGAAGATGCGCAAAGATATGCAGATAGAACTCAAGGAGATGCACAAGCGATTGGGCATCACGTTCATCTATGTAACTCACGATCAAGAGGAGGCTTTAACGCTATCGGACAGGGTGGTTGTCATGAACGAGGGGAAGATACAGCAAATCGGTGTGCCCACAGACGTGTACAATGAGCCTCAGAATGCTTTTGTGGCGGACTTCATAGGAGAAAGCAACATCCTGAATGCCGTAATGGTACGTGACAGACGTGTCCGTTTCTGCGACTTGGAATTTGACTGTATTGACGAGGGTTTTGGCGAAAACACTCCCGTAGATGTTGTCATCCGCCCGGAAGACATATATATTTGGGACAACTCCACCAAGACAACCATCGCAGAACAGCAGGCCGACTATGACCCCGACGACCGTATCCCTAAAGGAAACTTCACCCATTTCTACGGCAAAGTGGAGAGTTGCATCTTCAAAGGCGTACACTATGAAATGCTCATCAACACCGAAAACGGTTATGAATTCATGGTGCAAGATTACCACGCCTTTCCTGCCGGAATGGAAGTGGGTATGCTCGTAAAGCCAGAGGACATACAAGTGATGAAGAAAGAGCGTCTGCATAACCGCTTTGAAGGTGAGATTACAGCGGATAACAAGGTACGTTTCCTGGGTGCAGAATGGGAAATAGGAGAAGAAAAGGCGCGACAGTTTGACGTTGGGCAACCGGTGGAAGTCGCTGTAGATTTCGACAAGATCAATCTGCAAGACTATGAGGAAGACGGGACTCTTTCCGGCGAGGTGCATTTCATCCTGTACAAAGGAGATCACTATCATTTGACTATCCGCACAGACGACGGAGACGACCTGTATGTTGACACCAACGATGTTTGGGACGACGGGGACAGAGTGGGAATAGAGATTGCTCCCAATAGCATCCAAATCAGAAAGGGACAAGCATGAAACTATCCGTATTGTTCGGCAGCCGCCGTTCGTGGGCATGGCCATATATATTGTTTCTCATCCTATTTGTGATTTTACCCCTTCTGCTGATTCTGTTCTACGCATTTCAGGATCCGCAAGGAAACTTCACACTTCGTAATTTCACGCAGTTTTTTTCGACCTCCGAAGCGGTTAACACGTTCATTTACTCATTGGCCATTGCGTTGATTACGACCTTTATATGTCTTTTAATAGGTTATCCGGCAGCCTATATCATGGCCGCAGAAGAGTTTTCGACCCCCAAAGTGATGGCAATGCTCTTCATTTTGCCGATGTGGATAAACTTCCTGCTACGTACGATTGCGACCGTGGAACTTTTTAATATGTTTTCCCTCCCTTTAGGAGAGGGGGCTTTGCTTTTCGGTATGTGTTATGATTTCCTTCCCTTTATGATTTATCCGATATACAACACGCTTCAAAAGATGGATCGTTCGCTGATTGAGGCGGCCTCGGATTTGGGAGCCAACCGAAGGGAGATATTCCAGAAAGTGGTTCTTCCCCTCTCCACGCCAGGTATATACAGCGGTGTTATCATGGTTTTCATGCCGACCGTTAGCACTTTTGCCATCTCGGAACTTCTGACACGGAACAAGATTACTTTATTCGGTTCGCTCATACAACGCGCATTCGGAGAGGGAGGATTGAGTATGTGGAATTACGGAGCCGCCTTGTCACTCATCATGCTTGTTATCATAGCCCTGACGAGTTTCTTCGGCAACAATGATGAGGAAACCGATGCACAGAAAGGAGGTCTGTTATGAAAAAGACCGGCACATTCTCATGGTCCCGCTTTCTCTCGCAGACTTACCTTTGGTTGATACTGTTGGTTCTGTATGCACCGATTGTACTGATCATTGTATTTTCGTTCACGAAAAGCAAAGTATTCGGCAACTGGACGGGCTTTACATTCGCTCTATATGAGAATCTCTTCACGGGTTATGACCGTGTGGCACAAGTGCATGTGGATCCGAACTTGTATCATGCGATTTTTTATACCGTGATTATTGCTCTTATTTCAGCCACCATTGCCACCTTGCTCGGTACACTGGCAGCCATCGGCATCTACAACATGCGACAACGGGACAGGAAGATCGTTCAGTTTATCAACAGCATTCCCATGATCAACCCCGATATACTGACCGGTATATCGCTGTTTCTTCTATTTGTATTCTTAGGTATCAGTCGCGGTCTGACGACAGTAATAATCGCTCACGTGGTGTTTTGTACTCCCTATGTTGTTTTGTCAGTCATGCCACGACTAACCAAGATGAATCCCAATCTTTATGAGGCGGCACTTGATTTGGGAGCGACCCCGTTTCAAGCGTTGCGGAAAATTCTCATTCCGGAATTGTGGCAGGGTATGATAAGCGGGTTTATACTCTCCATCACTCTTTCCATAGATGATTTCGGCGTAACATTCTTTACCAAGGGAAGCGGCGGACTGAATACGCTCTCCACTTTTATCTATGCCGACGCCCGCAAAGGCGGACTGACACCCGAACTCAGACCTCTGTTTTCGCTGATCTTTATTACAATGCTTGCCCTGCTCATCATTGTCAACTGGAGGGCAGACAAACAAGCCAAAGAAACCAAAAAATAACAGTATATAATAATGAAAAAGAACTTACAAAAGTTGTTTGCCGTACTATTTGCATGTACGGTTTGTTTTTCCGCCTCTGCCATAGACAGAGCGCATACTCTTAAAGTGTACAACTGGGCGGACTATATAGATGAAGATGTTTTGAATACATTTCCCAGTTGGTATAAGCAGATGACAGGGGAAGAAGTGGAAATCATCTACCAGACTTTCGACATCAACGAGTCTATGCTTACCGAGATTGAAGTGGGACACGAAGATTATGATGTTATCTGTCCCTCGGAGTACATCATAGAGCGAATGCTCAAACTGAACTTGCTGCAAAAGATACAAAAGGAAATCATTCCGGATTCGTTGCAGTACTTCAACAATGTCGCCCCGTTTGTGGTGGACAAATTCCAACAGATGAGTTCGACAAAGACCGTATCGGATTACGCGACAGGTTATATGTGGGGAACGACGGGTTTCATATATAACCCCCAATGGGTGGAACGCGAAGATCTGAATTCGTGGGGTGCATTGCTTAATCCGAAGTTCAAGGGGAAAATATACATGAAAGATGCTTTCCGAGATGTGTATTCAGTGATTGTTCTATATGCCTACAGGGATGAGATAGCAGCGGGAAGAGTGACCCGCGATGAATTGGTGAGAGACATTACCCCCGAGCGTATTGCACGCGTGGAAGGAGTTCTGCTTGAGGCCAAAGAGAATGTAGCCGGTTGGGAAGTGGACTTTGGCAAAGAGGAGATGACCAAAGGAAAGACCTGGATGAATCTGTCATGGAGCGGTGATGCCCAGTGGGCGATCGATGAAGCCAAGGAAATGGGTGTTACGCTTGAGTACATAGTGCCTCAGGAAGGTTCGAACGTATGGTTTGACGGTTGGTGTATTCCTATTTATGCAAAGAACCCGAAAGCGGCATCATGGTTTATCAACTATTTGTGTATGCCGGAGAATGCCATCAAAAATATGGAGTTCATCGGTTACGTATCTGTTATCGGGACTCCGGAAATTCTGGAATGGGCCAATGATTCCAATGAATGGAAAGAAAGCGTGGATTTGAGTTATTTCTTTGGGGAAGGTGCTACAAAAGTATATGCCAACCAAGTGATGTACCCTGACAAGAGCGTAGTGTCCAAATGTGCCTTAATGCACGATGCCGGCGATATGAACGAGGAGTTGGTTCGTATGTGGAACCGTGTAAAGGGTGATAATCTCTCTATGGGGAAAGTACTCTTTATTTTGGTAGTGTTAGGCGGTATTGCAGTTTTTGTGGTTTTCAGAATTCTAAAGAAACGGCATTTACAGACGAATTACCGTCGAGGCAAGAAAAAATGAAGATAATTCGGCGAAAAATCAGTAAAAAAAGTCAGCATCCTTTGTATATTCAGAAAAAGGCAGTACTTTTGCGGCGTTATTTTTAATCATTGTATTAATACTAAGATGAAAAAGATTTTATTTGTGGCTGCAATCGCTTGCTTAGCAATGGGTTGCTGCAAGAAAGCAGAGAAGGCTGAAGGTGCTTGCTGCGAGAACAAAGAGTGCTGTGAGAAAGCAGACAGTTGCGCTGCCAAGGCAGACAGTTGTGTTGCTGAGGTTGAACCAGTTGCAGAAGACACTGCCGCTGTTGACAGCGTAGTTGCTGAGGCTGCAGAGGAAGTTGTTGCAGAATAACTTCACCACTTTGAACAAGGGGGCATCGCTCGAAAGAACGATGCCCCCTTTGTATTAAACCAGAATTAGCAATACCATTCTACACAACGACTTCCGTGATTGACCTTCCAATTAGTTTACAGGTTGATTTGTGATTGAAAAAACTGAAAAGTTCAAGAGATTGCGTTCATTGTATCCTTACCAAAGAAATGTTTCCCCCGCTTAGTCTCTCGTTCAGGTGTGCTTGAGGTTCCGATGAGGGGTCGTAGGTTTGTTGCTCCTGATTCATAAAAAAGCATACGAGAAATGCCTAACGGGAATTAACCTGTAACAGCCGTTTTGTTCCATCACGAAAATATCTCCGCCCATCACACTTTTACCCACAGCCGAATACAAAGAAATACTTCCCAACAGAGCAAACAGATTGAGACTATCCTTTTAATACACAAGAACCTCCTCTATCTCCATACGGATAGAGGAAGGTTCTTAGTTAGTTGAAATATCACCTGATATTAGACAGACTCTATATTTTTCTTATTAAACAGTGCTTTTCCTTCGGGAGTATAAGCATAGTCAATCCTATCTTGATAGAAGTTTTCCACCTTGCCCCGCACAATCTTCATAGTACTATTGACCATGTGATTCTGCTCTGTGAAAGGTTCGGGCAACACAACAACCGCCGCGGGCAACCATCGTTCGGGGAACATACCTTCGTGAACACCGCCACGCCGGTAAGCATCGACTTCATCCTGGATTTTCTGCAACATAAGTCGTTTTCCCTCCTCTTCAGCCGCATCTTTTCCTGCACTCTTAACATAGGCTTTCAGAGCCTCCTTATTTGGCACAATAAGAACAATCGTGTAGGGATCCTGGTTGTTGTGAAGAATCACTTGCTCAATGTATTTTGATCCATCGGTAAGAGAATCTTCGAAGCCTTCCGGGCTATACTTTTCTCCATCTGAAGAGATAAGCAGCGATTTGAAGCGGCCCGTCACATAGAGATAATCGGGATGTTCAGCCGTAATATAGCCCATATCTCCCGTGTGCAGCCAACCATCGACAACCGTAGCGGCCGTAGCGGTTGGGTTTTTCCAATAGCCAGCCATCACATTTTCGCCCCTAATAACGATTTCTCCCTTCTCTCCGGGAGCGACTTCTTTTCCTTCAGAATCACATATTTTTATATCCAGCGGCTTCACCACACGACCAGATGAACCAAAAATGCAATGACCGGGTGCATTTGCACATATTATAGGCGTTGCCTCTGAAAGTCCGTAGCCTTGGAACATGGGTATTCCAATGGCATTGAAATAGCGTTGCAACTCAATGTCAAGCAAGGCACCGCCTCCGACAAAGAACTTCATACGACCGCCGAGTCCTTGTCGGACCTGCTTGAAAACAAGTTTGTCGAACAATGCCATGAAAGGCCGTTTCCATGCTTGGCAAAAACCGCCACGGTTGTAGTATTCCCTATTGTAAGAAATCGCCATATTGAGTGCAAAATTGTAGAGTTTCTCCACTTTCGCCCCTTTCTTCTGTATGCCTGTTTCGATATTCTTTTTGAAATTGCGAGCCAATGCCGGAACGGAAAGCATAACCATCGGTTTGATTTCCTGAATGGCGACAGGTATATTCTTCAAAGTAGCCAAGGCGGTCTTTCCGACAGGTACGGTTGCAATACTTCCGCCATAGGACATCATTGTATAGAATCCAGCCACATGAGCAAAACAATGATCCAGAGGAAGAATTATCAGCATGACATCATCCACATCGATACTGATGACGGAATGCGCCTGCTCCACGTTTGCCGTATAGTTTCTATGTGTGAGCAAAATACCTTTCGGATCGGCAGTAGTTCCGGAAGTATAACTGATATTGGCATAATCATCGGGCTGCACGCTTTGATAACGCTCTTTGAACAAATCGCCATGCTCTTTAAGGAAATCATTGCCCATTTGTTGCAAAGATTGCAGACTCAATTCTTTATCCTTCAATTCAACAGGATCCAACACTATGATTTTTTCCAATTCAGGCAGTTCGTTGACAATACGCCGGATCTTCGGCAACTGCCCTGCCGAGACAAAAAGGAACCGCGCATCTGAATGTTGCAAACGAAACAGGAGGTCGTTACTCTCCTCCAACTTTATACTTAATGGCACATTGACACCTCCTGCATACAAAATACCCAATTCGCCGATTACCCACATATTCCTTCCTTCTGACAACAACGCCACGCGATCGCCTTTTTGCAATCCCAACGCCATAAGACCTGCACCTATGCAATAGGCCTGTTCGCGAGTTTGTGCGAAAGTAGTTTCCGTCCATTTTCCATTCACTTTCTCCCTAAGGAATGTGTGTTCGGAGAATTGGTGCGTATAACGCTCCACAAAGTCAATGATAGTAATTCTATTTGTTTCCATATTCAATTATTATAAATGGTTAATCAGAAAAAGAAATCGCCAGCAAGGCACATAACAGCAAGTACAACAAAGCATTTATTCATCGGAGAAATGCACAAGTACGTGCCGATAAGAGTTGAATATCTTAGATTTGCTGACAAAGCCCATATAATGCTTCTCGGAATCCACTACAGGGAGATTCCATGCCCCTGTATCTTCAAAGACCTCCATCACTTTCTCCATAGGCATACCATATTCCAAAACTGCAGGAGGGGATGTCATAAGTTGTCCGACCGTAAAACGCTTGTACAAGCGCGGTTGGAACATGATATTACGTACTTCGTCCAACAAAAGGACACCCATCAGTTTTCCTTCGGAATTAACAACGGGGAACGTATTTCTGCTGCTTTGAGATATGACCTTAACCAACCCTCCCAAGTTCATATCTGGCGGCAACACTGTGAAATCAGTCTCCAAGACCACGTCCATTTTCAGCAATGTAAGTACTGATCGGTCTTTGTTATGAGTGAGCAATTCACCCTTTTGCGCCAAACGCATGGCATAAAGGGAATGCGGTTCAAAGAGCATTATCGTAAGATAAGACAAAACAGAGACAATCATCAGAGGCATGAGCAAATGGTAGCCACCTGTGAGTTCGGCAATAAGGAATATACCTGTGAGAGGGGCATGCATGACTCCGGACATAAGACCAGCCATACCTGCCAAGGCAAAGTTAGCCTCAGACACATTCATCCCTGACATATTGAGAAGATGTGCCACAATAAAACCTGTAATACTCCCAATAAAGAGAGAAGGTGCAAAGATACCTCCCACACCGCCACCACCATTGGTTGCCACGGATGCCACTATCTTGAAGAGGATGATGAAAGCAAGATAACACAGCAATCCCCATTCGTATTTACCGACGGACTCAAAGGGACTCTGTAAAACAGTTTCCGCATATTGTCCGTTGATAAGTTCGGTTATAGTGTCATATCCTTCTCCATAGAGAGGCGGAAAAAGAAAGACCAGCAGGCCTAATGTACATCCACCGAGGATGACTTTCAGGTAGGTCTGATGAACATCCTTAAACTTACCCTCCAAATAGTTCATACCTCTTGTAAAATAGAGAGAAACCAGACCACAAACAACACCCAACAAGAGGAAGAAAGGAATACGTTCTACCGCAAAAGGCTCAATAACAGTCAAAGGAAACATCGGTTCCATCCCCGAGAAGATATAAGTGAATGCCGTAGCCGTTGTACTGGCAATGATGAGAGGAGAGACGGATGCCATGGTAAGATCAATCATCAAGACTTCCAATGTGAAGACAAGACCTGCTATCGGAGCCTTGAAGATACCCCCTATAGCACCGGCTGCACCGCAGGCAATCATCAGCATCATCGTTTTCTGATCGAGCCTGAAGAACTTGGCGAGATTGGAACCAATAGCAGCACCCGTAAGGACAATAGGCGCCTCGGCACCCACAGAACCACCAAAACCGATTGTAATGGAACTTCCGACAATACTACTCCACATATTGTGCGGCTTGATGATGGATTTACGTTGAGAAATGGCATACAGGATCTTGGTAATACCATGTGAAATATCATCACGCACGACATACTTAACAAAGACTGCGGAGAGTGCAATACCAATTGTAGGACACACAAGATACCAGAAGGTATGCCCCGTAGCAATAATGTTACTCTCAATGAGATGCTGGAAGAAATGTATCAGTGTTTTGAGGACAAGTGCCGCAACAGAGGAGAAAAAGCCCACAAAGAAACTGAGCAACAATATGAAATGCCGCTCCTGGATGTGTTCCTCCCTCCATTGGATCATCCGGTTATATAGTTTACTGTCCCTCACCATCCACAATTACACGTATCGTATAGAACAAAATCTTCAAGTCCAAGAGAAGAGACATATTCTCCATATAGACCATATCGAAGTTGAGCCGGTCAATCATTTTTTCGATGGTATCGGTATAACCAACACGAATAGGTCCCCATGAGGTAAGCCCCGGACGAATCTTATAGAGAAGACAATAGTATGGTGCCCGTTGCATAATCTGGCGGATATAATAGGCACGCTCCGGACGCGGTCCAACGATAGACATATCCCCACGAAGGATATTCCAGAACTGCGGCAATTCATCCAACCGGTACTTTCTCAACCAATGCCCAATTGGAGTGACACGATCGTCGTCAGGAGAGGTCAGTTGAGGGAGTTGCATCTCCGCATTATTCTTCATTGTCCGAAATTTCCATATCATGAACGGCCGTCCATACAATCCGATACGCTCCTGTTTATAAATGACAGGCCCTGCAGAAGTGAATTTCACCAAAGCAGCAAGCACCAAATAGAGAGGTGAAAACACGACAAGACAGAGGAAAGAAACGGTTATGTCGGTCGCCCGTTTAACACAAATTTGCCAATCGCTCATAGATGGATCGGTGATCGTGACCAACGGTGTGCCTGCAAGATCGTTGATACGCGCCGCCCCGATCAGCATATCATAGACGCTCGGGGTGAAACTTATCTCTACCTGCAAGGGGTAGATTTTGTTGATTATTTGGTATAAGAATTCTTTGGAGACATCACCTTCGACGGCTATTATCACACGCTGGATTTTTTCTGAAAGGATTTTATCGGACAGCCTATCCAACTCCGACAAAGCAAGGAAAACAATATATTCATCGTCATGAAGATCTTGTGCGACCTGCCGAGACAATTTTCCGTCACCAATAATCAGTGTACGCGTTTGGACCAATCCTTTTCTCCAACTGATATAATCGTTCAACTTGACACATAATCGAAACAAGAAAGAAACCAAAAACTGGATAGAAAAAAGCACCAACAAAGACACATAATAATAGGTATAACTGGTGATTTCATCGTTGATTATGACGCAAAAGAATGCTACGATACTGATTATGAAAGCGCAGACAAACGTACTCCCCAAGACTTGCGGAATGCGTTTGTGCTGCGGCTGCGGACGAAGATAGAATCCTGCAAGGTAGTACACAATGACACTTCCCAAGGGATAGAGCAACAAAGGCTGATAGAAATTAAAGGCCGGTATAAGCACCGTATTGACACCAAAGATACGTCCTTCATACACCAGCCAACGGAAGAAAAGGAAAAGCAGCCAGACACACTCTGCGGACAACAAATCAACCGAAACATATTTCAGTTGCTGTTTCCGATATGTTGCTTTTTGTGAAGTCATGCAGAGAAAAAGCAAACAGTGTTACGCCCGAATGATATGAAATACATTACCTTCTCCTATCTTTATAATGGATGAGGGCAAAGGTTCACTTACATCATTTCTTCTATAGCGCACCACATAATCCACAGAACTCAGAATATGCGGTGTGATCTGTCCGAAATTTCTTGCCGCAGGTTCTCCGCTTACATTAGCAGAAGTGGAGACAAGCGGAGCATGCAACGCCTCACAGAGTTTCTTGGAAAACAATTCATTCGTAATACGGATACCGATGCTGCCATCTTCCGCCAAAAGATTGTGCGCCAGATTACGTCCTTTCGGATAAATGAGCGTCAGAGGACGCGTAGCACAATCTATCAAATCCCAAGCAATCGAAGGGATATCCTTGACATACCCCTGCAACTTGCCCGGAGCATCCAAAAGGCACAGCATCGCCTTGGAGTCGGATCGCCGCTTGATAGAATAGATACGTTCCACCGCCTCAGGATTGGTTGCATCGCATCCTATTCCCCAAACCGTGTCGGTAGGATAGAGAATGACGCCTCCCGCCCGAAGTACGGACAAGGCTTCACGGAAATCATCCGAATCGTATTTTTCAACTATTTCATTCATGAGTTTCCCTGCACGTTGCAAAAAACACTATCCGTTATTTATTCCCATACATCCGTTCATAATAGGACTGGTAATCTCCTGATGTTACGTGGTTCAGCCATTCCCGGTTTGCGAGATACCAATCCACCGTCCGGGCAAGTCCCTCTTCAAATGTTACGCCCGGTTTCCACCCTAATTCGTGTTGGAGTTTGCAAGAATTGATTGCATAACGGAGATCGTGTCCTGCACGGTCGGTTACAAACGTTATCAAATTTTCCGAAGTACCGAGCGGACGTCCTAACCTATCGTCCATTATTTTGCAAAGTTGACGAATAAGTTCTATATTGGTCTTTTCGTTATTACCGCCGATGTTATAGGTTTCTCCATCCTTTCCCTCATGGAAGATTAGATCGATTGCCGCCGCATGATCCTCAACAAAAAGCCAATCACGCACATTTTCTCCCGTACCATAGACCGGAATGGGAAGGTTATGCTGTATATTGTTTATCACCAACGGTATGAGTTTCTCAGGGAACTGATGCGAACCATAATTATTGGAGCAATTGGAAATAACCACAGGCAGACCATACGTATCATGAAAGGCACGAACGAAGTGATCGGAAGATGCTTTTGCCGCGGAATAGGGTGAATGCGGCTGATAGCGGGTTGTTTCCGTGAAAGGCTCATCGTCTTTTTTCAATGCGCCATATACTTCATCGGTGGAGATATGATAAAAGCGTTTCCCTCTATAATCGTTTTTCCAAGCATTCTTTGCCGCCAAAAGAAGATTACAGGTTCCAAACACATTTGTACGCACAAAAGCAAACGGATCGGCAATACTTCTATCCACGTGGCTTTCCGCAGCCAAATGGATGATTCCATCGGGATTATATTGAGCGAATAACCGGTTAATCTGCAGTTCATCCGTAATATCGGCCTTTTCGAAAACATAGTTAGGCAATGCGTCAATATCTTTCAGGTTTTCGAGATTACCGGCATAAGTGAGGACATCAACATTTACGATTCTATAATCCGGATAACGTTTCACCAGGCGCCGTACGACATGCGATCCAATGAATCCTGCGCCTCCTGTTATGAATATCGTTTTCATCTTTATGAGATAATGTTTATGATTGCAAAGGTAACATTTTCCCCATACTTATACAAATTTGCGCAAAAAGGGCATACGAGATATAACAGACAATGACCATTCCGGAGATGTGACACTATCCAAAATAATCTATTGGTCTCCGTGTCGGTTTCCCGTCAAGGGGTCGTTCAGGTCTCGATGAGGGGTCGTAGAAATCTGTTCCTTGTTTTTGAAAGATACAGCAATGTCTTGTGTGCGGTCCGGAAGTCGGGAAACAGATAACAGAAAGATACGAAGAAAGCCTACATAAGTTTGTATAAAGTAATTATTCCAAAAGATTGGAATATGTCTTTTTTGTTGTACATTTGCACTTACAATACATCCATTAGACCCTATGAAGCGACACGAAATCATTCTAATCACCATTTCCGGAGAAGATCATCCCGGTGTCACCTCGTCTATTACACAGATCTTGGGGAAATACAATGCCGTGATTTTGGATATAGGACAAGCCAATCTTCATCACCAACTATCGTTAGGACTGATGTTCAAGATAGAAAATGTGCTCCACTCCGGAGACATGCTCAAAGAGATTCTGTTCCGCTGTACGGAATTGGGTATGCAAGTCCGATTCACGCCGATCTCAGACGAAGAGTACTCGGCATGGGTAATGCGGCACGGCAAGCCGCGCCATGTTGTCACTCTGTTAGGTCAGGAAATTACCGCGAAACAAATATCTCTTGTAACCAAGGCTGTAGCAGACAGAAATTTGAACATTGACTCCATTACACGTTTAACGGGGAGACCTCCTCTAAACCTTTCGGCAGCGGAACATCCTCGCTCGTGCGTGGAATTTTCGGTAAGAGGCGATGTCCAAGACAAGCATGCCTTGGCCGCAGAATTTCTGGACATATCCGCCAAGGAAGGGATAGACATCTCTTTCCAGCGCGATGATATATACCGCCGCAACAGACGTTTGATCTGCTTCGATATGGATTCGACCCTAATAAAGACGGAAGTGATTGATGAATTAGCAGACAGGGCTGGTGTGGGCGAAGAAGTGAGAGCCATCACGGAATCCGCCATGCGCGGTGAGATAGATTTCAAAGAAAGTTTCACACGTCGTGTATCCCTATTGAGAGGGTTGGACGAATCCGTGATGAAAGACATCGCCGAACATCTCCCTATTATGGAAGGCGCAGACCGCGTAATGTCCGTATTGAAAAAATGCGGCATGAAAATAGCCATTCTATCGGGAGGTTTCACCTATTTCGGCAAGTACTTACAAGAACGCTTCGGAGTTGATTATGTCTATGCAAACAATTTAGAAATAGAAAACGGGAAACTCACGGGACGCTATCTCGGCGACATTGTTGACGGGAAGAGAAAAGCGGAACTTCTCAATCTGATTGCTCAAGTGGAGAAAATAGATTTGGCACAAGTGATAGCCGTAGGTGACGGTGCGAATGATCTGCCTATGCTGAACTTGGCAGGCTTAGGCATTGCTTTCCATGCAAAACCAAAAGTGAAAGCCAATGCCCAGCAGTCCATTTCAACCATAGGTTTGGACGGAATACTCTATTTCCTGGGATTCCGAGATGTACATTTAGACACTTTATAAGGGATCTTGTCTTGTTTTCTTAAAGAAGCAGAAGTGGTATAGCCCCCATATACAGAACAATGTCAGAACAACACTCACACACCCAGCCCAAAGAGTCTGTTCTGTTCCGAACATATTGATTTCATCGGTAGAAATTCCTCGCATGTAATAAAAATTATAGAGCAACACAGCCATTGCATTGTTCGTAAAATGCGCCAATACAGGCAGCCACAAACTTCCGGACCAGACCAGCAAATACCCAAAGAAAGCACCTAAAAGCATACGAGGGATAAACCCATAAAATTGGAGGTGCATCGCCGAAAACAGGACAGCCGATACCCAAACCGACAAATGGATTGCTATTTTTGAAATCTGTTTCTCCCCATGAGAAGATGCAACCGTTTGAAAGAGTTTCTGTATCACACCACGAAAGCAAAGTTCTTCGCCTATTGCAGGCAAAAATGCCATAATAAAGAGATTTGCGAGTAATACACTCACCGAATCCGCCCTAATAAATCGTTCTGTCAGTATGGCAGCATTATCTTCCTGTGTTTGCATCCACTGCTCCAATCCGGCAAGAAAAGCAGGAAGTTGCATCTGCTGATTACACCAACTCAACAGATTGATTCCCGGCAATGCAAGCAGCATTATAAGAACCGTAAATCCCGCAACGGGCAATGACGGAATCCTGTCTATTTGCAAATAATGCATAGGATGAGTGTCCCACAGATATGCGCAAAGAAGGCAAGGAAGAATAAACACACCTACTGTCTGCAAAGTCTGCAAAAATTTCAGAGCACCCACATCTTGTCTCGTCCCACACAACACCCCATAGAAAATGACAACCAAAAACGAAGATAACAGCATAAGCAGTACCAACATAAGCATCCTCCACATAGAATGGACATTCTCTGCTCTTCCTTTTAAGGTTTTCATTTTCATCATAGTTACAAAGGTTCTACATCCGTAAAAACAATTGCAGCCTTGGCATCAGGTAATTCACGTACCACTTTTATACACTGCGACAGAAGTTCTTTTGCTTTGGCAAAGGAGCCACTGATTTCTATCTTCAGCATGATCCGCCGTTCATATTGGTTATATAGTTTGCTGATGACAGGCGTAATCACAGAAGAACAACGTCGTCCAAAGACTTGGAACAATTGCTGCTGCAAGGCAGATGCAATAACCTCCACTTTCCTCATATCTCTATGACGGATATATACTTCCAACAAACGATAAAAGGGAGGATATTTGAACAATTTTCTTTCTTTGATCTGCTGCTGATAGAAAGCCACATAGTCGTGTTTTATTATCTGCTGAAAAACAGGATTATCCAACTGATAGGTCTGAATATATACCTCTCCTTCACATCCTTGTCGTCCTGCCCGCCCACTAACCTGCTCCAATTGCTGAAAAGCGTACTCATAAGAACGGAAAGACGGTTGATTCATCAAGTTATCCGCATTGAGTACCGCAACCAAACTAACATCCGGGAAATGCAATCCCTTGCTCACCATCTGCGTTCCTATCAATACATCTGCCTCATGATTGGCAAAACCATCAAGGATCTGTTGATATGCATTTTTCCTACGTGTAGTATCCAAATCCATCCGCACTACTTTCGCTTCAGGGAACAGCGTTTTTACTTCATCTTCAATCTGTTCCGTCCCAAATCCTTTTGCAAAAAGAGGACCTGCACCACATGACGGACATTGAACAGGAATAGGAATAGTGTAACCGCAATAATGACAAACAAGTTTTCCTTGGTGCTGGTGTACAGTGAGCGTTACATCACAATTCACACATTT
Organism: Bacteroidales bacterium UBA7569; assembly: GCA_002477945.1. GTDB lineage: Bacteria > Bacteroidota > Bacteroidia > Bacteroidales > Paludibacteraceae > Colicola. The sequence continues at coordinate 68,770 of DLLF01000033.1, read as the reverse complement.
CGGTACATAGCCGCATTGTTTACATTCAATTTGCGATGCATAGCCCCTTCGATTTTGGAAGATAATCACCTGCTTGTGTTTGCCGGTTTGTTCTTTTATCTTTTCAATCAAAGACCATGCGAAATGCCCATTCATTTCTTTACGACGATAGTTTTCCTTGAGATCCACAAGAGATATATGCGGCAAAGGCGCATCATTATGACGATGCATCAACTTTACCAGACCAATCTTTCCCTGCATGGCGTTATAATAACTTTCGATGGAAGGAGTGGCAGAACCTAATAGAACTTTTGCGCCGTGTAAACGAGCAAGATAAAACGCAACCGTACGTGCATGATAACGAGGAGAAGTATCTTGCTGTTTATAAGAGGAATCATGTTCTTCATCCACAATTATAAGCCCCAATTCCCTGAAAGCAAGAAACAGGGCAGACCGAACTCCTAACAACAGTTTTATCTCACCATGCTGCAAGCGATGGTAGATTTCTCCCCGTTCCCGTTCAGACAAACGGGAATGATATACCCCTAACTGTTTCCCAAACACAGAAGACAAGCGTTCACTCAATTGGGCTGTGAGTGCTATTTCCGGAACAAGATAGAGGACCTGCTTCCCTCTTGCCAATATCTCCTCAATCAGATGGATATATACTTCCGTTTTTCCACTTGAAGTCACCCCATGGAGCAGAACCACATCTTTGGTACGCCATTGTTCTTTTATTTGAGAGAGTGCCTCTTGCTGAAACGGATTAAGTTCTTTTTTCTTTTGAAGCGAACCGGCTAAATTTATCGGTTCGTTTATTCGCAATCGTTCTTCTTTCAGAATCTCTTTTTCCACAAGACCCTTCAATGCAGATTCTGAGAAATCCTCATACTGAGACAGCACTTTCCTGCTGATTTTTTTTTCTGAAGGAGACAATCCTCCATTGCACTGCTCTTGGCAAAATTGCTGCAGTATTTCACGTTGCTTCGGAGCATTCTTTAACAATAGAAATGTATGTCGGAATTGATTTTCTTCCAAATAGTTAACCGTTAAAGAATAGAATCTCTCTGTCGTTCCGACAAGACGCTCTTTAACATTCTCCTCCACTAGCACATATTCTTCATCTATCAAACGTTTTATAGCTTGTGCGACTGACTTGATCCCCATAATCTTCCCCAATTCCCGAACTTCTCTCGGCTTGCTATCAGCAAGCAAAGTCAATATGCGACGCTGCGTTGCAGACAATCGTTCCAAGGATATAGTCACTTCCTTATTTACAGAGATCCGTGTTTCACTTTCCAACTTGAAAACGGCAGGCAAAGCGGCTTTCATGACTTCCCCCACAGAACAAAGGTAGTAGGCAGACAACCATTGCCAAAGATCTAATTGCCGCTTTGTAAGAACAGGTTCCTTATCCAAAAAGCAAATCACATCCTTTATTTTCACTCCTTCCAACTCTTCAGGGAACTCGAGCAATGCAGATTGCATGATACCCGTAAAGATTTTGTTACCTACAGGCAACAAGGCACGCATTCCAACATGAGCCAAATCGACCATTTCATCGGGTATATTATAGGTAAATGTGCCCTCAATGGCAAGAGGAAGAATAAAGTTAGCAAACATATAAGCGCGAAAAGAAGAACTACTCTGCCGGTTGTGATTCCGAAATCTTCAACTGCTCATAACAATGACGACAAACAGGTTCGTACTCAGCCGTTTCGCCAAGCAAAATCTGTTTGGTACTATCCACCAACCGATGCGAGATATAGGCAAGATCTCCACAACGAACACATATAGCGTGTACTTTGTACACATCCTCTGCAATTGCCATCAATGCAGGCATTGCGCCGAAAGGATGCCCTAAGAAGTCCATATCCAAACCAGCCACAATCACACGAACGCCCGAGTTTGCCAACTGCATACACACGTCCACTATGCCATCGTCAAAGAACTGCGCTTCGTCAATACCAACCACCTCTACATCCGTTGCCATAAGAAGGATATTGCCTGAAGAGTCCACCGGAGTGGAAGGTATGGTGTTTCTATCGTGCGAAACAACATCCACATCTGAATAGCGGACATCCAAAGCGGGCTTGAATATCTCCACTTTCTGCTTAGCGAACTGAGCACGTTTCATCCTCCGGATAAGTTCTTCCGTTTTACCAGAGAACATACTCCCACAGATAACCTCTATACTTCCTATCCGCTGCTTAGGCGACTGCTGATCTCTTTCTGAAAACATAATGTGTTACTTATGACAATTGTTTGTATATATGATTTTCTTTTTGTCAGCAGGAAAATGCACATCTTGTACCATCATTTGCAATGACGTTGTCCCCTTATACACATTTTTCTCTATGCTATAACATATATCCACCTTATCCCCGGAAAGGAGGCAGTTCGCTAAATCTCCTTTACCAAAAGCGATTCCTGCCATTGCATGTTGTCCATCGTCCGTCACATCCAACCGCAGATGCTCCGCAGATTTCCCAACCGCTCTTGTGTAACGATAATTGGATACATTTTGTGTCACAAAGAGAGGGCGTGGATTTCCCGGTCCAAAAGGCTCCAAATGCTGCAATATATTGAAGAATTGACTCGTAATATCTGCAAAAGACAGTTCATATTCCACCGGAATAGTATGCAATAACTGTTCCGGCAGTATATGCTGCCGCACATACTGCTCAAATCTTTCCCTAAAAGCAGGATAGTTTTCTGCTTTCATAGACAAGCCCGCTGCAAAGATATGCCCTCCGAAGTTGTCCAGCAAATCGCGACAAGAGTCAATGGCTGTGTATATATCAAATCCCGCTACTGACCGTGCAGACCCCGAAACAATTCCATCGCACTCAGTAAGCACTATCGTGGGTCGATAGTACTTTTCAGTCAATCTTGAAGCCACAATACCTATCACCCCCTTATGCCAATCCTTCCCACACACTACATTTGTCCGTCTTTGCGAGTTATCGGGATCTGCCTCCAAGAGTTGCAACGCCTCGTTGGTTGTTGTTTGATCCAAATCCTTGCGGGTTTGATTATGTTCATTGATTGCCTTACTTATTCTGCTTGCTTCCTCTTCATCTTGCGTGATCAACAATTGAACGGCTTCCCGCCCCGACTCAATCCTTCCACACGCATTCAAACGCGGTCCGATACGATACACAAGATCTGAAATTGTCACCTTTCCTTGCTGCAAATCAGTTATCTGCAACAAATTCCTTACGCCTATTGAAGGGCAGGTATTTATCATTTTCAGACCATGATATGCAAGAATTCTGTTCTCCCCTACAACAGGGACAATATCAGAGGCTATGCTCATAGCCGTCAGTTCAAGCAAAGGCAACAGTTCATCAGAACTGATATTTTTCTCCTTAGCAAAGGCTTGCACCAAGCAGAAGCCCACCCCACAACCCGACAAGTCCTTGCACGGAAATGCACAATCCACCTGTTTCGGGTCCAAGACAGCAACAGCCTCCGGCAATTCCGCCCCCGGCAAATGGTGATCACATATAATGAAATCGATGTTCTTCTCCGCTGCGTATCGGACTTGTTCATTATTGCGAATACCACAATCCAACGCTATAATGAGAGTACATCCATTTTGTTCCGCGTAATCCACCCCTTTACAGGACACGCCATACCCTTCCGTATATCTGTCGGGGATATAGAAATCAATGGCAGAATAGTGTTTTCTCAGGAAACGATACACCAAAGCAACCGCTGTTGTTCCGTCCACATCGTAATCGCCGTATATCAGAATTTTTTCATTCCCCTCTATCGCCGCCGACAAGCGCTGTACAGCCTTATCCATATCTTTCATAAGAAACGGATCGGGCAAACCGCTCAGTTTCGGCGAGATAAATTCACGTGCCGCTTGCGGGGTAAGCAGCCCTCTCCTGACAAGGACAGAGGCTGACACCAAGTTGATGTGCAGTTCGCCAGCCAACTCCTTTGCAGTTTGTTTTTCCGCATAGGACAATTCATGTATTTCCCAAACAGATTGCATAAAAAGCAGATTCGGCGTTGTATAATTTAGCGTGTAAAGGTAATACTTTCAAGCCATATTCACAAATCAGCAGGTTCAAGAATAACAACAAAAGAGTTCTGCATAAGACAGAACTCTTTGTAGCGGGACCCGGGATTGAACCGGGGACCTCATGATTATGAATCATGCGCTCTAACCAGCTGAGCTATCCCGCCATTTCCCCTCATTGCACGAGACTTTTCATACATCTCATAGAGGAAACAGTTGCAAAGGTACAACAAGTTTTTGAAATGTGCAAGCCTTTACCTATTTTCTTGTGCTACCCGACACAAGCACCATTTGCCACAGGCACTGAAGGTGTCGTTACCACCAATTTTCCATCGGCATTCACGGCAGAAAGAATCATACCTTCCGACTCCATGCCCATCATTTTCCGTGGTGGGAAATTTGCCACAAAAAGCACCTGCTTGCCAACCAAGACCTGCGGATCCGGATAACTATGAGCAATACCCGACAAAATGGTTCGTCCTCCCATGCCATCATCAATGCGGAACTGAAGGAGTTTATCCGACTTCTTCACCTTTTGACACTCCAACACAGTCCCCACGCGGATATCAATTTTATCGAAATCATCAATAGTTACCGCCTTTTTCAGGGCTTCGGGTTGGAACAACTTCACTTGATTTTCCTCTTTGATCCGTGCCAAGCGGTCAAGTTGCGCCTGTATTGCATCATTCTCTATCTTCTCGAACAGCAACTGAGGTTCATTCAATTGGTGTCCGGTCTCCAAAAGGTCGGTATCTCCCAATCTGTTCCAAAGCACTTCATCCGAATTAAGCATCGTACGCAATTTGGCGGAAGAGAACGGGAGGAAGGGTTCGAAAGCAATGCTCAAGTTTGCCGCAATCTGCAAACTGAGGTTTAGAATAGTCCCCACCCTATCCATATCTGTTTTTGCCAACTTCCACGGTTCGGTGTCAGCCAGATATTTATTTCCAATCCGCGCAAGATTCATAGCCTCTTTTTGCGCTTCGCGGAAACGGAACTGATCCAAATTTTCTTCCAGCCGCTGCTTCACATCACTGAATTCCCGAATCGTCTGACGGTCATATTCATTAAACCAAGCCGCGACAGGCACTTTCCCAGAGAAATACTTATGGGTAAGAACCATTGCCCGGTTGATGAAGTTGCCAAAGATTGCTACCAACTCATTGTTATTCCGTGCCTGGAAATCAGTCCAAGTGAAATCATTGTCTTTTGTTTCCGGTGCGTTGGCAGTGAGAACATAACGCAAGACATCCTGCTTTCCGGGGAAATCGCGCAGGTACTCATGCAACCAGACCGCCCAGTTGCGAGATGTGGAAATTTTATCACCTTCCAGGTTCAAGAACTCGTTGGAAGGTACATTATCGGGCAATATAAAAGTTCCTTCCGCCTTAAGCATCGCAGGAAAGACAATACAATGGAAAACGATATTGTCTTTTCCAATGAAATGGATCAAGCGGGTATCTTCGGACTTCCACCAAGTTTTCCAGTCGCCAAACCGCTCAGGTTTCGCCGCACAGAGTTCCTGCGTATTAGAAATGTAACCAATCGGGGCATCGAACCAAACATACAAAACTTTTCCTTCCGCTCCTTCTATCGGCAATGGAATTCCCCAATCCAGGTCACGGCTAACGGCACGCGGTTGCAGCCCCTGATCCAGCCAAGACTTACATTGCCCGTAAACATTCGGACGCCACTCTTTATGTCCCTCCAAGATCCACTTGCGCAACCATGCCTCATGTTTATCAAGAGGCAGATACCAATGCTTCGTTTCCCGTTTTACGAGCGGGCTACCCGATATGGCAGATTTAGGGTTGATCAATTCATCCGGTGACAAAGACGAACCGCACTTTTCACATTGGTCACCATAGGCACCCTGCGCATGACAATGAGGACATTCGCCCACTATATAGCGATCCGCAAGGAAGGTTTTTGCCTCCTCATCATAATACTGCATTGAGGTTTTGGTAATAAATTCCCCCTTATCGTAAAGTGTCTTGAAGAATTGTGATGCCGTTTTGCAATGCTGCGCAGAGGTTGTACGAGAGTAGATATCGAAAGAGATGCCGAACTCTTCGAATGATTTTTTAATCAGCGTATGATAGCGGTCCACTATGTCTTGCGGGGAAACGCCCTCACGGCGTGCCTTGATAGTGATTGGCACGCCATGTTCGTCGCTACCACCAATAAACATAACCTCCTCTCCCTTCAGCCTCAAATAGCGCACATAGATGTCAGCCGGTACATACACACCTGCGAGGTGTCCGATATGCACAGGACCATTCGCATAGGGAAGAGCCGAGGTTACAAGTGTTCTTTTGAATTTCATAAATGTCATTTTAGAATGATTGCGGCATCAAAAGGTATAAAAAATGAGCAAAAATGCAGACTTTCTTCTATTTTTTTGCTTGCTTCAATCTTTTGTCGTATTTTTGTACACTGAAACTTTGCGCAAAGGTAGTGTAAGTTTTGCAAATATGCAAGGAAGAAAACAAGAAGGCATCATGAAAAGGAGATTATACACAGTTATCGGCTTACTATTGTGTTACAGTGTGATTGCAACGGCTCAAGTGAAAAACTACATTTCGCTGTGGGGGAATGTGGGAGAAGCATCACTCTTGAGTAAGTTGGACAATATGCCAACCAATGGGAGTATGGGTGTCGGCGGAGGATTGGGTGTCGGTTATGAATTGAATGCCAATCATTTTCTATTTACAGTCGGTTTATCTGCAAATATAGCCCACTCCGCTTTCAATTTAAGCGGGGGAGAATCGACATTTAATGCTATTGACACACAAGGAGATCCTTTGGAATTCATCATTTCCACCAACAAGAGGAAAGATGTATATACCAACACCAGTATTCAAGTTCCCTTGATGATAGGCGGTGAATTCGGACGTTTTTACTTCTTAGCCGGTGCCAAGTTTGATTTGAGCGTGAATTGCGCCACCAATGTAAAGGCAACGGTCCGGACAGTTGGCGACTACACGAAGACACTCGGTTTTATAGACAAGTTCACCAATATGCCTGAGCACGGGTTCTATGAGAATGCCGAGTTTAATGCACAACAGGGAAAAATACAATTCAACCCTAATGTAATGGCTTCTGCCGAAATAGGATGGCGTTTAGGGTTGGTTGCCAAAGGGACGGGGTACGATGTACCTAAACCTAAAACGATCTACCGCATCGCCTTGTTTGCCGACTATGGCTTATTGGATTTGCATCAACGCGGGCAGAAAGAATTTTTCACATGGACTGATGCAGTGATAGATTATGACTGCCTGAACTATATCGGCATGAACGATGTTTTATCAACAAACCGCGCGCCCAAAGCCGTTAACAACCTGCTGGTTGGCGTTAAGTTCACCGTATTGTTCCAATTGCCGGAACGAAAGGCTTGTGTTATCTGCCGAGACGGATACCGCGGAATTTACCGCAATTACTAAAATCATTTTCATTGCTATATAAAGGCTGCTACTTTCTGAAAGAGTAGTAGCCTTTTTTATCGTGCTTCAGGTCTCATTCAGGTGTGCTTCAGGTCTCGTTGAGGTGTCCTTGAAGTCTGGCAGGGACAACAACGCATGACATAATAAGAAGCGAAAGCCCTTAATGAATGGTCTTCTTAGTACCTTATTAGAATAAGACCTCGGGCATAAAACAAATACTACGTCAGTACTACCATTCCATTACGTTCAAACTCAACCTTTTGTTACCATAGGACAGGATTGCCCTGCTATTGGCGTAACGCAATTTGCAAATATGAAGAACTTTATCGAAATTTGCAGTATGCTTATTCATTCCAACAAAAATATCATGAATATCACACAATGAAGAAGTCCTTTTTACTTATACTATTGTCAATCTGTACATCTTTACAAGCCCAATTCACCGAGTGTTTTACCGATAGTGATTATACAAATGATCCCCAATGGGTAGGTCAATATGAGAACTTTGCCATCAACCCATGGAAACAATTACAAACCAAAGCAAATGGTGCAGCCCTAAGTTATCTCTCCACCCGCTGTAAAGTTAATTCGCATGCCGAATGGTCGTTTTGGTGCAGAATTGCATGTGAACCCTCATCATACAACTATATACGCATTTACATTGTATCCAGCACAGAAAATCCGGTACAAGGTAATGGTTTGTATGTGCAAGCAGGAGGAGCAGACAAAAATATCGCCCTCTATCAGCAACATGGAGATGTGCGCAAACTACTCATCGCCAACAACGAACGCAAACAGATACTATCCAATGAAGACAACAAAGTACAAGTTAGAATTTCTATCGATGAAAAGGGCGAAATATATTTATACAGCAAAGTAATTGGGAGAGATGCAGATTACATCTTGGAAGGCAAATGTTTTATAGGGAAAATCGGGAGGTGTGAATGGTTCAGTATTCTTGTACGAAACACGAAACAGACAGGCGACTGCTATTATGCAGATGATATTATCGCACAAGGAGATATTGATGATTCGGCAGAGACGGAAACAGGTGACGGAGATTTAGTTATTAATGAAATCATGTTTGACCCCGCAGAAGGAGGGCAGGAATATATAGAGATCTACAACAAAGACAGTCTCGCAACGGACTTATCACAAATAGGATTGACCACTAAAAACCAAGACGGAGAGTTTCTTTCACCCAACAAATTCCCTTCTTTCTCATTTATGGAGGCTAATGACTATGCCGTTTTATGCAAAGACGCAGACAACTTCATTGCTTTTCACGGAACCATACAAAGCGATAATATTTGGTCATGCACTTGGTCAAGGAAACTGTCAAACAATGGGACAACTATTTATCTCATAAAAACCACGGAAAGAAAAGACAGTATCGTAGTGTTGGATTCAGTAGGTTATTCCCCGAAATGGCATCACCCGCTATTAGACGAGACAAAGGGCGTTTCATTGGAAAAGATTAATCCCAACCTGCCAAGCGACGAATCCACTTCATGGCATTCTGCAAGCAAAGATAGAGGTTATGCGACACCGGGAGAACAAAACTCGCAATATAGAGATATATCAAATACCGGAAATCTTGGCACGGAACACCACGTTTGGCTTGAACAAGAGAGTTTTTCGCCCAATGGTGACGGCATAGAGGATGTTTGTCTCATTCATTATCTGCTACCCACAGAAGGATACACCATCACCCTGCGCATCTTTACTCCACGGGGTACCTTGGTGGCATATCCTTACAAAAACAGCGTTGTATCCACAGAAGGAGTATTGATTTGGGACGGAACGTTCACAAACAATCATGTAGGAGAGATCGGCATATACGTAATGCAATGCGAATTTATCAATCCTAACACAGGAAAAACAATCAGAGAGCGTCTTCCTGTTGTCATCTCGGATCGATAATGTATCGTACTTCCTTGAAATGGTAGGTCCTTTGTTTTCCTTGTTTATCCTGCAGAACCAAACATCCCGTTTCTGAAACATCTGTAATCTTTGCCAAAAAACTACCGTTGACATCGTGTTGAGCAATTCGCATAGGTTCGGAAGAGCAAGGAACTTCCACATAGGGGAAATAGCCCTCACGGCGGTAAAGACACTCCATATAACGTCGTTTCAACACTTCGGGCTGATGCAAAAGAGGACGTAAATTTTTGAATTCATCGAGAATTTCATGTAATAGTTTTTCCCGTGAGAGGTCTTTTCCGAGAATGCATTTCAGAGATACCGGATTTGGTGCATTACTCAGGAATTTAACCTGGTTAATATTCAGTCCCACACCGACAATGCTTTTCTCAATGTAACCGCCTTGAAGAAAATTCTCAATAAGGATACCACCAAGTTTATTATCTCTCCAATAGATGTCATTGGGCCACTTGACAGTAATATCCGGCGCGTATTGCTCCAACACATTCACTATTGCCAAAGGAACCAGTTCAGACAAAAGAAATTGCCGTTGAATAGGGAGGTCACGTAAACAAAAGAGGGTTGAAAAGAGGAGGTTTTGGCCCTCTGCACTTTCCCACGAATTACCCTGCTGCCCACGACCAGACGTTTGGAAATCGGTATAGATAGTAAATCCTTCCTGCAAATTCTGCGCAACAGACAAGTTGTACAGCAAAGAATTGGTACTATCGGTTTGCTTGATAAACATCTATCAGAAATGATTCTATTATATGTTGCACGACCTTCGGTTTGCAATTTGCATTGTTGACGATGACTGCAAATGCCAAGGTTTGGTTGTTCGGGAGATAAATATAACCTGCATAACTCTTTATGCGCGAGGTAGTTCCGCTTTTAGCCAGCACTTTTCCTTCGAGAGGAGTACCACACAGGAATGACTTCAACGTACCAGATTTCCCTGCAACCGGCAGCGATTCGAGAAACGCCTGGCGGTGATTTCCCCTCCACATATAGGAAAGGACTTGCACCAATGTTTCAGAAGAGAGTGCATCTTGCGGAGCCAAGCCGCAGCCGTCCATAATGAACGATGAATTCAAGAATATCCCCCTGTTTCTCCAACAATTACGTTCCACTTCAACTGAATTGGCAATAGTGCAAGGTGTGGATATCAAACTTCCCAAATAACGGAAGACTTGCTCCGCATACAAGTTGTTAGATTGTTGATTGACTTCTTTGATTATATCAAGAAGCGGTTCAGAGAAATGTGTATAAATGGCAGTGCGTAGCGAAACGGATGTTTCTGTTTGATAGTCAGCATGTCCGCGTACCATTATGCCCGCTTCACGCAAGCGCATGCAGAAGTGCTGTGCCAGCAAAAGAGGAGGGTTTGGAATGTCTCCTCTGACGCCAAATATGCCACGATTGCTCGGAACGCTCCCTACCAAATAGCGCACATTGCTGTATGGAACTCCGTGAATGTATGCTCCATCATAGGTGATAGAGGTACAGCGTATGTGATTCTCGAAAGCAAGTCCCTCTATATACGGGATCGTCTTCACTACTTCTGCAACACTCCCCACCGCAGCACTTCGCAGTTGTACGTTCAAGGTATTGTCCATATAGGGAAGGGCATATATGCCTGGTGCATAGTAGTTACCTATATCTTCCCATATCCATTGCGGATTGATTGCGTCGCCATCAAAAAAAGATGCATCAGAAATAACATCACCTTGAATCTCCCGTATCCCGAGCGTTTTGAGTGCTTGAACCCATTTATACAAGAAAGAGCGGTTGCCTACTTTCATACTTCCGAGAGTAGGATCTCCAGTACCCCGTATATAGAGATTGCCTTTGAGTACACCATTCTCTATTGCCCCGTCGGTTTCCAAGAATGTAGAGAACCGGAAATCTTCGCCAAGCACTTCCAACGCTGTTGCCGATGTGATAACTTTCATAACCGAAGCGGGCGGTACCACTGCCTGTGACCGACAGGTTGTCAACGTTTTTCCCGTAGAAAGATTTTGCACACAAATGCTGACATTGGCATTTTTAGTACATTCATTTGCAAGGATTTTCTGCACAGGATCCGCTTGAGCCATCAGAGCCACGTTCACCAATAAACCAATACCTAATAGCGTGATTCTATTCATTTCTTTCGTTCATATTCTTCGTTCGGGAGTGCGAAATTACAAAAAACATATTACCTTTGCAAGTGTAACCTTACATAATAACCGTATGATTATCAACATAGGCAGAGAACTTGCCGCGGGCGGACGGGCAGTAGGTCAGGCTCTTTCCGCGGTTCTTTCTTTAAAATACTATGACAAAGAACTTCTCCTTGAGGCTGCCCGAGTAAGTAACTTCGACGCCAACTTGTTTGTCCGAGCAGACGAGGTTTACAATCCTTACATGTACGCCCTTGGCGGGGGTAATCCAGAGTTGTTTCAAATTCAGAGTCAAGTTATTCGGAAGTTAGCCACAGCGGGGAATTGTATTTTTGTGGGCAGATGTGCGGATTATATTCTCCGCGACAGGAAAGATTGCCTGAATATCTTTCTCTCCTGCAATAAGGCGGAGAGAGTCAAGCGCTTGGAGAAAAGGCTCTCTTTATCTGCCAAGCACGCCGAAGAATTGATAGAAAAGACCGACAAGCAAAGAGAGGCATATTATAATTTCTATACCAACGGAAGATGGGGAGAAGCCAATAACTATGACTTATGTATCAACACTACAACCATAGACATTGATACGACCGTCCAAATAATCCGCAATCTTTGTGATACGCTCTATCCTAATCGTTCCTGACTCTCTGAAAGGAAGTTGTTCCGCACAGCAGGCCGCCAACGCCATAGCAGAAGGTTTGTGGCAGGCTTCCCATGAACTCATCCTCAAGAAAATGCCGTTGGCAGACGGAGGCGAGGGTACGATGGAGGCTATCCGTTCCATATGCGGCGGCGAATACAAAACGACAGCAGTCTGCGACCCGTTGAGGAGAAAACACACGGCCCGATACCTGCAACTGCCCGACAAGAAAACGGCCGTCATAGAAGTGGCCGAGACATGCGGTTTAACTTTATTGTCACAGGAAGAAAGGGATCCAATGCGAGCAACGACATCCGGTCTCGGTGAGCAATTATCGGCTGCCTACAGAGATGGCAACAGGCATTTCATTGTGGGATTGGGTGGCAGTGCCACGTGTGATGCGGGTGCAGGAATGATAGAAGCCATCGGCGGAAACGGATTCGGAGAACTTCTGAACTGTACATACACAATACTATGCGATGTGAACAATCCCTTGTATGGCAAAGACGGAGCCGCCTGCGTCTTTGCCCCTCAAAAAGGAGCCAACACCGAGGAAGTGAAGTTATTAGATGATTATCTCCGCACTTTTGCCCGATTACACGGAGAGAAACATGCCTTCACTCCAGGCGCAGGAGCGGCAGGAGGATTAGGCTATGCTTTTCTGACATTCTTTCATGCCCACCTATATTCCGGCATTGACTATCTGCTTCACCTCTCAGACTTTGACAGACGGGCAAAAGAAGCGGATCTTATTGTAACGGCAGAGGGGCGTTCGGACAAACAGACTCTATCGGGAAAAGTTCCTTTCGGTGTACTTCAGCACGCCAAACAGTATAGTGTGCCGGTAGTTGTCATGGCCGGCGAAGTCCGCGACAAAGAGGACCTATCCGCTGCAGGCTTTGCCGATGTGCTATGCATTAACACATCGGACACAGACAAGCGGCTCATCATGCAAGAAACTTACGCATACAAACAACTCAAAAACTGTGCAAGGGGGCTTTCCGTCGAGAAATATATCACAAGAAAAGGGACATAACACCATAGCCTCCCGCACCAACCAAGGCACTAACGGGAATGGTGGTAATCCATACCGTGAGCAATTCCAATGTTACGAAAGCCGCCGTACAGAAGATGTTCCATTAAGACCGGTTCAATCCAACCGGTCTTAATGGAAGACGTACCGATACTATGCCGCAAAGTTGCAGACCCGCTGACACTCGGATTTTACTCTAACTCTATTTTATCGAGACGCTCTTGGGAGCACCGTTGATGGAGTATATTATCTACGATTGGACAATTTGGATCTCCCATTCCCTCCAAAGGATGGGATGGGATCTATATTATCGACATCTCGTTGAGGGGTCGGTCAGGTCGGCTTAAGGGGTCGTAGAAACCTCACAGTATACTCATTTGAGTCAGACATAATCTGACATAAGGAAAAATAATGATTCATACCATTCCATTTCATCAATCCTTACTGACAGTCAAATTATGGGATACCTGAAAAGATACAGGCAAACAGGTTGATACGCACAGGATCCAAGAAAATAAAATCCCCTTGTAAGACAGTCCTTACAAGGGGAGACACAAACAACAGATAACATCAATTATGATTATGGAACTACAAGGTTACTCCATTTTTGAAGATTGCAATTTCATGGTAAGATTTACGTTCATTATTGGTATATTCTCCGCTTGCCACCTTGATGACATAGTCCACGAAGCGTTCAAAGACTTGCTCAACAGGTTCATCTTCAACCATTGTGCCTGCATTGAAGTCAATCCATGCTGGCTTATTACCCGCCAAAGCAGAATTAGTGGATACCTTCACCGTTGGTACGAAAGTACCGAACGGAGTGCCTCTTCCCGTAGTAAACAATACGAGATGGCAGCCGGAAGCCGCAAGTGCAGAAGCCGCCACGAGGTCATTACCCGGTGCAGACAGAAGATTCAGTCCTTTTGTATTCAGTCTCTCGCCATAAGACAAGACTCCCGACACAGGTGCTTTTCCACATTTCTGCGTACATCCCAATGCTTTTTCCTCGAGGGTAGATATACCTCCCGCCTTGTTACCCGGAGAAGGATTTTCGCCGACAGGTTCGCCATGAAAAAGGAAATACTCCTTGAAATCATTGATAAGGCTTACCGTTTTGTCGAACAATTCCCTGGTACGACAACGATTCATCAAAATAGTTTCCGCCCCAAACATTTCCGGGACTTCGGTAAGCACCGTAGTACCTCCTTGTTCCACCAAGAAATCGGAGAACATACCCAACAACGGATTCGCCGTTATTCCCGAAAACCCATCGGAACCGCCGCACTTAAGTCCTACTTTCAGTTCTGCCAGAGGAATATCTTCTTTCCTGTCTTGCGTTGCCTTTTGATATAATTCTCTCAAGATCGGCATACAATACTCAATCTCATCTCCTTGGATTTTCTGCGCCACCACAAAGCGTACACGATCCGTATTATAATCCCCACAAAATTCACGGAAGACGTCCGGCTGATTGTTCTCACATCCCAACCCCACAACCAGCACTGCACCCGCATTGGGATGAAGTACCATATCACGCAATATCTTTTTGGTATTCTCATGGTCGCCACCTAATTGGGAACAACCATAGTTATGAGGAAAAGCGACGATGGCATCCACGCCCTGGCACTTTGTTTCTTGGCGCAGACGTTCCGCCAGTTGCGAAACAATACCATTCACACAACCCACCGTAGGAATAATCCAGACTTCATTACGAATACCCACTTGCCCATCAGGACGCCGGAATCCCCTGAATGTAAGTTGTTTTGCAGGTGGTTCTACGTGTTCGAACTTGACGGGGTGATATTCATAGTTGAGCAGCCCCGCCAAATTGGTTTGGATATTATGCTCGTTCACCCACTCTCCTGCAAGAATCCGGCAACGTGTATGCCCAATGGGATACCCATATTTGATTACATTTTCTCCCTCAGAGAGATTTTTCAAGGCAATTTTGTGCCCCGCAGGAATATCTTGGCGCAAAGTAATGCAAAGTCCGTCTATAGAAACAACGGAACCTGCAGTTTGTGGAATGATGGCAACAGCCACATTATCGGCAGGATTGATGCGAAAAACAGGTATCATAGAAAAAGAATAAGGCAACAGGGAAAGTATTCCTCTCCCTGTTGCTACAAATTATTACAAAATAGATTTAACCGTTTCGAGCATACCTTTCTCTTGGATATCGCGAAGGAATTGCTCCACCATAGCCGTGAGTCCGGGTATTTGATTGAGATCTCCGTGTTCGGTCCAGATCAAGTCTTTGGCAGCCAACACCCCTTCGGCGATCTTGTGGTAATCTGCGGTAGCCCACAAGTTCTTCAGGAGTTCCATTATCTGCGGATCGTCATTTGGTTGTATAGGTGCACCATCTTCTCTCACGCCGCCTTTATAGTAGGTAATAATCGCAGCGAGTCCCAAAACAAGTCCTTTAGGCAATTCTCCTTTGCGTTGCAAGTACGTTTTCAGCCCCGGCAAATCGCGTGTTTGGAACTTCGGGAAAGAATTAAGCATAATTGACGTTACTTGATGGTCAACATACGGGTTATTGAACCGCTCCAATACATCGGCGGCAAACTGCTTCAGTTCGTCCATCGGAAGATTGAGGGTCTGCATAAGTTCATCGAACTGCACTTTGTGGATATACCGTCCGATAACAGGATGGTTGCAAGCATCACGAACGATATCCACCCCTGAAAGATATGCCACGGGGGACAATACTGTGTGAGGCCCGTTGAGCAACGTAACCTTTCGTTCGTGATAAGGAGCCTCCGACTTTACGAAAAGGACATTCAAACCTGCTTTATCGGCAGGGAATTCTTTTGCCAATTGTTCAAGCGGCAAATTCTCAGCAGTTTCTATTACCCACAAATGGAAAATCTCCGCTTGCACCACAAGATTGTCCGCATAGCATATTCTCTCCTGTATCTGCTTGATTTCCTTACGCGGGAAGCCCGGAACGATACGATCCACCAAAGTGGCACAAACGTAGTTATAGTCGGTGAACCACTTTTTGAATGTCTCATAATCGGCTCCAAAATCATCTTTCCAGAGTTCGATATACTTATGTATGCAATCTTTGAGATGATGTCCGTTGAGGAAAATCAATTCGCAGGGCATAATGATAAGACCTTTGTCGGGTGCACCATTGAAAGTTTTGAACCGACGATAGAGGAGTTGGGTTAGTTTGCCTGGGTAAGAAGACGCAGGTGCATCAGAGAATTTACATTCTGGATCGAAAGCAATACCTGCCTCCGTGGTATTGGAAATAACAAAGCGTATCTCCGGCTGGTCTGCCAACGCCATAAAAGCGGCATTTTGAGAATAAGGATTAAGTGCCCTGGAAATACAATCAATTCGAGTCATCGTGTTGACAGCCTTACCATTGAGTCTTCCTTGCAAGTTCACATGATACATGCAATCCTGCCCATTGAGCCAATCAACCATTCCTTTGTCAATCGGTTGTACAACGACCACACTTGCATTGAAATCGGTGCATTGGTTTGTGTTATAGATAATCCAATCAACAAATGCACGCAAGAAATTACCTTCACCAAATTGGATAATTCGCTCCGGAGCAACACTCTTAGGAGCTGTAAGTTTGTTTAATGCTTTCATGTTAGTTGTTTTTTTACGTTACAGACATTCGCCATTTGTCCACAACAAAGAGTGAACCTTACAAGCGATACAAAAGTACTGCTAAACCAACAAGGCTGCACACATAAACTGACATTTTTTGTGGAATTATTTAAGGGGCTTCTATAAATTTGTATATATTAGAAACAATGCACTGTCAATCCGCATTATATATCAAAAAAGAGAACAGCGGGGAACAGTTTTTTGATATATTTATTCTGAAAGTACATAATTAGTAGTATCTTTGCAGTCGTATGAAGTTAGTATTTGCCACCAACAACGCCCAGAAACTGGAAGAAGTCCGTGAGATATTCTCGGGGAAAGTGGAAGTTTTAAGTTTGGAAGATATCAATTGTACAGCAGAGATACCTGAGACATCACCCACGATAGAGGGTAATTCATTACAGAAAGCACGCTACATTTACGATCAATGCTGTATAGACTGCTTTTCAGACGACACAGGTCTGGAGGTGGACGCCTTAGGCGGCGCTCCCGGTGTATATTCGGCACGATATGCAGGAGAGCCAAGCAATCCCGAACAAAACAGGAAGAAGTTGTTACAAGAGTTGAAAGATTGCCCAAACAGAGTGGCACGGTTCAGAACAGTTATCACATTGATCATAAAAGGCGAAGTACATCAATTTGAAGGGATTGCGGAAGGGAGTATAAGCACTCAAGAATACGGAGAACAGGGCTTTGGATATGATTCGATATTCATCCCAAAAGGATACACTCAGACATTTGCTCAATTGGGGCATACCGAAAAGAACCATATAAGTCACCGCAGCAAGGCAATCGCTGCATTATGGGAATATATCAATCATCACTGCTTATGAAAAGATATTTGTTTGTTGTTTTGCTGTTCCTTTGTCCACAGGTTTGGTCGCAAACGGAAATGCATGGATGGCGCATTCATTATGCCTACAATGATGTGACTTTGATTGAACAGAATGAAAAACGCGTGTATGCCCTGAGTGAAGGTGCATTATATTACACAGACAAAGAGACTGAAGTTATAGTGCGTTGCGACAAACTGATGGGCTTGAATGATTTTAACATCACTCAAATGCGTTATTCGGAAGATATACACGGGCTCTTACTCATGTATGCTGACGGAAACATAGACATACTCTATGATGACAATTCCGTTTACAACATACCAGATTTATACAATGCGCAAATCAACATGAGCAAGAGGGCTAATTCCATTTATCTGCACAAGGACAGAGCATATATATCTATGGATTTCGGTGTACTGGTATTAAACTTGAGACAAAAAGAAATACAAGATACATACTATATCGGAAACAAAGCCTCCAAAGTGAAGGTGTGTTCCATTTGTATCGCAGGGGACTCTATCTATGCTGCATCTTCCGATGCGATCTACACAGCAGGATTGCAGGACAATTTGGTGGATTATGCTTATTGGAATGCGCGGAAAGGAATGCCCGGAAATGGAGACATCACACAAATTACGGTTTTCAACAACCAACTATGCGTTTTGAGAGGCGGTAAACTTTACACAAGAGAGCAAAATCAATGGATTACATATAATGCAGTAGATAAAATAGAAAGCATCAAAACCTATGGAGACAGATTGTATGCACTAACGAGCCAATCTGTATATGAAATAAATGATGACATGACGGCATCTCCTCTTTCTGTTTTTATCGGTGCGGCGGATGTGGCATATGATGCTTTGAACAGAACATATTGGTTTGCTTATCACGCTGCCGGTATAGGGAAATATGACACAAAGGATATGAGTGTAAACCATTATATCCCTTCCGGTCCGGTAAGTAATAGCGCATATCGGATCCGAGTAAAAGAAGACAGAGTATTTATTGTCCCTGGCGGTTATCTGACCGTATATTATAACAGGAGCGGCAGTGTAGCGATCTATGACTCCGGCGAATGGACAAACTTCCCGCAAACGTACTTTCAAGAAAAGATAGGTGTCTATACGGAGGACTATAGTGATGTCATCTGCCTGAACGGAGATCCATCCCATTTCTTCGTTGCCTCGTTCGGATATGGCTTGATAGAATTCAGGGACAATGCATTTTACGCCCGTTACAACCAACTGAACAGTCCATTGGTTGCTCAGATAGAGTCTCCTGAGAAATATACATGGGTGGATGCGTTGACCGTGGACGGGAACAACAACCTTTGGATGTACAACAAAGCCGCAGACGGAGTAAAAGTTCTAACAAGCACCGGAAAATGGTATTCCATAGAAAATGCAGCCACCGACCAGTTGGCCCGTTGCAAAAACCTGCTTATTTGGAATAAAAACCCGAATGTTAAGATCTTGAACAGTGCCCGAGCGGCAGCAGGAATAGGTATATTTGATGATAACGGAACCATCGACAACAGCAAGGATGACAAAGGGGTATTCTATTCGTCCTTTGTAGATCAAGACGGGAATGAACTCACGCCAGAGTTGATACTCTCCATTGCCCAGGACAAATCCGGTGCTCTCTGGGTTGGAACAAACAGCGGCATCCTGACATTTGAGAGTCCGGAGAGCCTCTTCACATCAAATGCCTGCACACGCATAAAGATAAGAAGGAACGACGGAACAAACCTTGCCGACTACCTCTTGAATGATGAAAGTATCAACGCCATTGCCGTGGACGGAGCAAACAGGAAATGGATCGGCACAGCCTCCTCGGGTTTGTATCTAATGTCGTCGGACGGAAAAGAAACAATAGAGCATTTCACCGCAGAAAACTCCCCATTACTATCCAATAACGTGATAGCGATTGCCACGAATGACGAAAACGGCGAAGTGTTCATCGGAACAGACGGCGGGTTGGTGTCCTATCAAAGTGATGCAGCCAAAGGCATGAACCATTTGAGCGAAGCATACGTTTATCCCAATCCCATAAGACCCGGATTCGATGGTGTTATTACCATAGCGAAATTATCGGACAATTCGACCGTCAAGATAACAGATACAGCAGGCAATCTCATTTGCACCACATTATCGAACGGCGGTATCGCTATATGGGACGGAAATGATGCATACGGCAAGAAAGTCCGCAGCGGAATCTACTACGCCCACTGCAACAATGAAGCAGGAGACGAATACGCTTTGGTCAAGATTCTCTTTTTACAATAATAGCCAAAGAACAAGTTGAGCGGTTTATTTACCGCTGAACCTATTGTGAGGATCACAACCGAATCTGCTGAAGAAACTCTTCTCTCAATTCGGGTTGGTTGAATGCACCTGAATACTGCATTGTGGTTGTGACGGCATCTGTTTTTTGCACGCCTCTCATCTGCATACAAAGGTGCCGCGCTTCTACGACGACCATTGCCCCAACAGGTGATAATGCGGTATTGACACTGTCCAATATTTCGTGCGTCATACGTTCCTGCACCTGCAAACGGTGTGCGTACACGTCAACAACGCGTGCCAATTTGCTCAGTCCCGTGATAGTCCCATCCGGAATATAGGCTATATGCACTTTCCCGAAGAACGGCAACAAATGGTGCTCACACAGGGAATAGAATTCAATGTCTTTCACACATACCATTTGACCGGAGTCTTCACGAAAGAGAGCGGAACGCAGAATCGCCACTGCGTCTTCCGAATATCCTTTGCAGAGAAACTGGTAAGCCTCCCCGACCCGTTGCGGCGTTTTCAAGAGTCCCTCTCTATCAGGGTCTTCTCCCAACAAGCAGAGTATCTGCCTTACAGAGTTTGCTATTTCGCCGGTCTTCTCCGAAGATGGAGTAAAAGATTGCATATCCATAGGTCTGTAGTCTCTTTATTGTATAACCTGTATTTGGTCGCGTACGACATAGGTCTCTGATTGCAATTGCGGCAATGTACGTACGACCTCTTCCAAGAATGCCTGCGCTTCGTCCTTCGTGCGAAAATCGCCCAGCCGCACTTTGAAGAAAGGAGGATTGTAGATTACATAAACAGGGGCTTCAATTGTGGATTCCTTGACTAACTTTTCCACTTTATAGGCATCCGCCTTCGCCGTTTTCTGACGGTTGCTCGAAAAGACCTGCACACGGAAACCTTGTATAGCGACCTGCTCACGATGGACATTATTGATTTTGTCGAGCAGAACACGATCAATAGAAGGATCGGAAATGACTACGACCTCTTCGCCCATCGCTTCAAAAATGCTTGCGCGCTGAGATGCTATAGAATCCATAGCGGTTTCATCAGCCGTAGCACACAATAGCAGGGATACCTGCAACAGCAAACCAAATATGAACAAACGCTTCATTAACAATCCTATTTTTAGTAGCGGAACGAACTTCCTCCGACGAACTCGCGCAACAGAGACGTAGGCGGGATTTCCTTTTCGGGTATGCTCACAAAGTACTGCAGGAATTTAAGAAGACGGTGAGCCTCCGTATATTCCTCACAATGTTTGGGCACTTCCGCCAAGATAGGCTCCGCATGACGTTTCAAGACTGCCAATTCGAAGAGAAGAGCAGAATTGAACATCGCATCGGCATTCTCCTGATAGGGATATATCCACTTTTCCTCTCCGCGCTTCACACTGTTGCAACGTGCGATGGTCTCCCGAGCGGAGTAGTTGCGGTAACGATAGTCACGGATAATGCGGCGCAACAATCGCGTATCGGTAGTGGGGATCCAGTTGTGGTTATCCAAGTTAATGGTAGTGAGTGCCGATACATATATCTTGAACGTGGCTTCCTTTGGGATATTGGGTATGAGAGACGGATTGAGTGCATGAATACCTTCCAAAATCACGATATTATCCTGCTCCATTTTCAGTTTGTTTCCCAAGTAATGCCGCTTGCCATCCTCGAAATTAAACGTAGGGAGACTTATTTCTTTTCCTTGCAACAAATCGGAGAGTTGGCTGCGGAAAAGGTCCAAGTCCAAAGCGTTGATGTCTTCAAAATCCCATTCGCCGTTTTCGTCGCGAGGCGTATCCTCACGATTCACGAAATAGTTGTCCATACTGATTACGACGGGTGTAATACCATTGAGCCGCAACTGTATGGTGAGCCGTTTCGAGAAAGTGGTTTTACCGGAAGAACTAGGTCCTGAAATCAAGACAAACTTTGGTCTTCCTCCCTTTCTATTGGCAATCATATCTGCGATTTGAGCCACTTTTTTCTCATGGAGAGCCTCTGACAACTTGATCATATCAAAGGCTTCGTGCTTTTTGCAGGCAATGTTGAAGTCGGCTACATTGTTGATATGCATCAACTGATTCCAACCAATATACTCATTGAAAATACCAAAGGTTTTCTCTTGTGGCGTGTTATCCTCCAACCGTACAGGTTTTTCCCGATTAGGGATGCGCAACAACATACCATCATAGTACGGTTCCAAATCAAAGAGGGAGATGTATCCCGTGCTCGGCATCAAGACACCATTGTAATAGTCAATATAGTCTCCCATGCGGAAATAACGGGTATATGGTTCACCAAAGGTTTCAAAGAGATTGGATTCGCCATCCGTATGTTCATGGAACATCTCAATGACATCCTGCGTTCTCCGCTCCTCTGTAATGATAGGACGATCTTCTTCCACAATCTGCTGCATTTTCCGGCGGATATCGGCAATCATCTTCTTGCCGAGAGCGGGATGAGACTCACTGTCTTTGCGCCACTGGATCGTGCAATAATATCCTTTGGATATCGGGTGCTCTATCCGCAGGTCGGCACGAGGGTACAACTCATGTATTGCGCAACTAAGCACCATACTCAGCGTACGCACATAACATCTCATTCCACTGGGGCAACTGACATCTATAAATTCTATATCTTTGGGGCGATAGAGCGTAAAATTGAGATCTTCGACTTTGTAATTCACTCGCGCAGCCGCTACGGGATATGGTAATTTGATACCCAACATTTTATACACTTCCAATACCGAACTTCCCCGAGGGACGTTGTGATATTGCCGTGTATTCTTACAGAAAATAGTAATATCGTTTTGCATAGCGGTGAAATTTTATACTTGCAAAGGTACTATATATTTTCCATTTCTACAATATAAGCACCTTGTTCCGGCGATGATACCCATATAAGTCAAACGGTCACCGCCGTAATAAAGCATATCATCTTTCGTCGAGGGGTGCTTCAGGGGTCGTCCAGGTCGGCTCGAGGTCGGCTAACACCGAGCGACCTTTCATTTCTTGCAGAACAAAGATATGGCTACTCCTAATATCCGGAACAAAAAGTATGGTTTACCATTTGTCCAAAGAGGTATGGCACCAAGATGAGATCAAGATAAATGAGTATATCAAGTATTTTGAATCTAACAGTGACGACAATGGGTAAAAGGATTGGACGGATGGTTATTCCAATGCCCGATAGATGCCGCCCGGAAGAGACTTAACGATTCCGCGGAATTCCATTTGCAGCAACAGGGATGCGACCTTGGAGTAAGGCATTTTGGTTTCCATTACCAAGAGATTGATATGCAGACCCTCCGCACTTTCATGGAGCAAACTGAGCAAAGAATTTTCCTCATCACTTAAGTCCGTGAACAGTTTCGTCTGCAAAGATGCAGGTGATTTGGCAGTCTCCCACTGCATTGTTTGCAGAATGTCATGCCCATTTTCAACCAACATTGCTTTATTTTGCTTTATGAGTGCATTGCACCCCCGCGAGCAAATATCGTCAATCCGACCAGGGACTGCAAAGACATCTCTATCATAGGAATTTGCCATTTCGGCTGTCAGCAGAGCCCCACCTTTCTCCTTAGACTCAACCACCAAAGTAGCATCACTTAAGCCTGCAATGATACGGTTTCGTGCGACAAAATTCTGTCGGTCAGGGTTGGTACCAGACATATACTCCGTCAGTATACCTCCATTTTGCAGTGCATCTATTGCCGTATTTCTGTGCACAGCAGGATATATCCGGTCCAATCCATGCCCGGGGATAATGAAAGTCGGCAGACCAACCTCAATGGCAGCACGATGCGCCGTAATATCAATACCATAAGCCAACCC
Organism: Bacteroidales bacterium UBA7569; assembly: GCA_002477945.1. GTDB lineage: Bacteria > Bacteroidota > Bacteroidia > Bacteroidales > Paludibacteraceae > Colicola. Next base: position 44,962 of record DLLF01000033.1, on the reverse strand, counting down.
ACTCACGATTGTGAGATTTTTCGTTGCGGAAGCCATCTCAAGAATCATTTTCCGGCATTTTTCTTTTCCCCGCTCGGTAGGCACCCTTGTTCCCACAACTGCGAGGAAATGCCCTTGATTCGGCCGGATATTTCCCTTAGTATACAACAATACCGGTGCATCGGGACACTCCCGAAGACGGTAAGGATAGTTTTCGTCTTTATAGTAAAACGTGGAAAGGTGGTGAGAAAATATGAAATCCAACTCTTTATCCGCACGGCTGAGCACCTTCTCTCGTTGCTCAACAAGGCTTGACACAACGTTTGGGCGTATGTTAGGGATAGATTCCAGATCTTGGCGAGTAGCCAGAAACACATCATGAGCAGAACCGAAGTACTCTATCAGAGCCTTAACATTCCTCAGTCCGATATGCGGCAACATAGTTACCGCAATTTGATATTTCAGTTCTTCCTCGCTTTGCATAACAATACAACCAAAAAATAACCGATGAAAACGCCAATAATATCTGCTATCCAATCGAAAACATCACCTGTTCGAGGCGGGAAATAGTATTCTTGCAGCAATTCTATAACTCCGCCGTACAGAATCGGAAGCGAGATGCCTAAAACCGCTGTTTTAACGGCAGATACCCCACCTTTTTGTAACGAGCAAACAAAAACAATGGTCAAGACCGTATACATTAAAAGGTGTATCACCTTGTCAATATGCAGGATGCCATCTATCAACGGCAAACGAACATCTCGCAGCAGTGATCCATAAAGGATCAAACCTGCCACGAGAATCGTCGGGATATATATCCGTATTCTTTTCAAGAAATTTCTAATGAATCAGATTGTGCCCGGTCATTTCAACAGGCTGTTTCAGTCCCAAGATATGACACAAAGACGGTGCGACATCTGCCAAAATGCCATTATCCACATGGGCATCTTTATTCTCACTTATATAAACAAACGGAACAGGATTGAGCGAGTGCGACGTATTGGGCGTACCATCTGCATTCTTTGCATGGTCGGCATTACCATGATCTGCGATAATAATAACTTCATAATCATTGCGACGGGCAGCCTCGACAACGGCTCCCACACAGGTATCTATTGTTTCGACGGCTTTTTGAATGGCAGAATACACCCCCGTATGCCCTACCATGTCCCCATTGGCAAAATTGAGCGTTATATAGTCATATTTCTGCGTATCCAAAGCCTTGATCAAAGCCTCCGTCACTTGCGGAGCTGACATCTCCGGCTGCAGGTCGTAGGTTGCCACTTTGGGAGAAGGTATCAGTATGCGGTCTTCGCCTTCAAACGGAGCCTCCCTGCCACCGGAAAAGAAGAATGTGACATGAGCGAATTTTTCGGTCTCTGCAATACGCAACTGCCTCATTCCCGCCTTGGAAACGATCTCTCCGATTGTATTCTCGACATTCTCTTTCGGGAACAAGATATGCACGCCCGTGAAAGAGGAATCATAAGGAGTCATGCAATAGTATTGCAAATCTTTTATTGTCGTCATTCCCATCTCCGGCATATCCTTTTGCGTCAAAACGATTGTTATCTCTTTTGCACGGTCGTTTCTATAATTGAAAAAGATGACCACATCGCCCTCCCCAATCGTGGCTACCGGTTTGCCTTCAACATCTACTGCGACAATCGGCTTGATGAATTCATCGGTTATTCCTTCAGCATAAGAATCGTTCATTGCCTGCAACAAATCGGTAGCAGGTTTCCCCATGCCATGCACCAGCAAATCATACGCCAACTTGATGCGTTCCCAGCGTTTATCGCGATCCATGGCGTAATAACGCCCACAAATGGAGGCAATATGCCCTGCTGTAGCGGCACAATGTTCTTGCAATTCCCGAATAAAGCCGACTCCACTCTTGGGATCCGTGTCACGACCATCCATAAAACAATGAATGTATGTTTTCTCTATACCATAAATCCTGGAAATCTCACACAACTTGAACAAATGATCCAAACTGCTATGCACTCCACCGTTAGACGTAAGCCCCATAAAGTGAATCTTTTTGTTATGTTGTTTGGCATACGTAAATGCCGAGATAATCTCCGGATTCTGAAGAATTGAATTATCTTTGCAAGCGCGATTTATCTTCACCAGATCCTGATAGACGATTCGTCCTGCACCGATATTAAGGTGACCCACTTCCGAATTTCCCATCTGTCCATCGGGCAAACCTACATTTTCCCCCGAAGCCTGCAACTGAGAATGAGGATATGTTGCCAACAATCTATCCCAGTTGGGAGTCGGAGTTGAATAAATTGCATCGGCTGCTGACTTGTCTCCGATTCCCCAGCCGTCAAGAATCATCAATAATGCTTTTTTCATATCTATTACTATTTATCTATTCTCTTTCAATACTCTATCCATCATTCGTTTATCCTCATTTTCTTTGAGAGTCTGACGTTTGTCATAGGTATGTTTCCCTTGACACAAAGCTATTTCTAATTTTGCCAATCCTCTCTCGTTTATGAAAAGACGTAGCGGAATAATTGTTTTTCCAGTCTCTTTTGTCTGACGTTGCAGTTTTATCAACTCCTTACGCTGCAATAAAAGTTTTCTATCTCGACGAGGAACATGATTATTGAACGTCCCCCACGCATATTCTGCAATATGCATATTTTTCACCCACAATTCTCCCGATGAAAACAGACAATATGTATCATTTAATCCGGCTTTCCCTTCACGTATAGATTTTATCTCCGTACCATACAATTGCAGACCTGCCACGTATCTATCCAATACCTCGTAATCGAACAAAGCCCGCCGGTTCTTTATATTTACATCTGACTTAAAACGCATAACTACATATTCGGAAGTAACAAATTCAATACCAAATGCAATAAAACAGGCATAAGCACGACAATCACTGACAAGATGACAACAGCACGACTCAATGAATCCTTCGATTTAATCCCAAACACTTTGCAACCCGTATAAAGCAAGTACACCACGTACATATCCAATACGATCAAATAATCCACCCCCGGTAAGATAGTCAACAGCACATCAACCACAATATAAATGGTCATCGAATATGCAATCAGAGGGCGAAGTATATTTTTTGCCCCATTATTTTCATTACCGCCAAACAAAAATACCTCTCCTACTACCACGGAAAGATAATATGATACTCCATAGAAAATAATTGGCAGTAGAAAGAAACCAAATGCTCTGACCAAACTAAAAGGCATCGCACTTCCACAAAATGGGCAAACAAAATGGAATACAGCACAAAAAAGTACGCACGGCAACAAATAACCTATTTCGACCTGCTTAACGGGAACATTTTCTTTCAATATCCGCTGCCATTCTTCCGATGGAAACAGCAATATACGCCACAAATGGTTCCACAAACTTTTGATATGCTCAACAATTCTTACCACCTCCGTCTAACACAACCGACACATTGATTTGAAACAATTATTCCTAACACATTGCAAAGATACAACAATTTTGGAATAATACATACAGTGTTATTTAACCATTACCACACATATACAAGAGCACCCGTTGGCGGAATTAATTTGCAAACAGCGTGTCAGCGCGTCTGTTCCTTCGGCATTGTGTGGTGCGTCTTCTCTTAAGCCCCTTCTTTGAGGGGTATGGATGGGAAGTCTCCCCAATCTCTTAAGTCTCTCCTTTGGAGGGGTTGGAGAGGTCATATACTGCATATATCTCGCATATATCTCGCTATTATCTATATGCAATTCTTATGTGATTCTTATGTGATTCTTATGATATTTCCTAATCACTTCCGAAGCAAAACTGAAAGAATATCGTGGGAACAACCCGTTAGCGGAATTGGTTTGCAAAGCGAGGGTCAGAGGGTCTGTCTCTCTCTGTATTGTATTGAGTGACTTATATTTTTGACAGCACCCGATGCGCAGCCTGTAACTTTTCTTTTGTCTCTTTTCTTTTAGTCATACAAAAGAAAGGAGTATGCAAAAGATGATTTGTATCCTCCTCATGCAGGTAATAAGGAAGATGAATGAACTTAATTCCGCCAATGGGTACAAGAATATCATTTCCCGAATTTGCAGATTAAAATAAAAGCAGTACTTTTGCAGTCAAACCAAACAAACTTATTATGCTTAAAAACATCTTAGCCATAACCGGAAAAACCGGTCTGTTTCGCTTAGTGAGTAGGGGGAATGGCATGCTGATAGTGGAATCTCTTGAAGATGGAAAACGTATGCCAACTTACGCACGGGACAAAGTCGTAAGCCTTGCCGATATCTCTATGTTTACAACGGGGGAAGATGTACCATTGCGTCTCGTGTTGGAAAACCTTGGGAAGAAAGAAGCCCTTAAGGAGTGTCAGTTGGATGTAAAGAAAATGGATGCGGATTCTCTTCGTTCATTCTTTGCAGAAGTCCTTCCCAATTTTGATCGAGATCGCGTTTATCCTTCTGATATTCGCAAATTAGTACAATGGTATAACATCTTAATAAAAGCAGGTATTACCGATTTCAGTGAGCAGGAGGAGGGAGATACTGATGTTGCGGCACAAAACGAGAATAGCATATTTGAGGGGAAGAAGACGATCCAGAAATCAGAAGGAAAAGTACGTAAGGCTGCGGTGAACAATACACGCTCCAATGTTGGAACCAAAAAGGGTTGATGATTGAAGGTTAAAGAAATCACTAAGTGCATAGAATCTGTTGCACCGTTGTCATTGCAGGAGCATTGGGACAATTCGGGGCTGCAGATTGGTAATCCGGAGCAAGATGTCCATTCTGTTTTGTTATGCACAGATATAACAGAGGATATTTTGGAGGAAGCGTATGAAAAGCAATGTCAGTTGGTTATTTCACACCATCCGTTGCTCTTTCATGGATTAAAGACAATCCAAGGAAGTACAATGCAGCAACGTTGTACTGTTTTTGCAATAAAACATAATATCTCTATTTATTCTTCCCATATTCCAATGGACTCATATCTGCATGGTGTCAGTGGGCATATAGCAGAGAAATTAGGAATTTATGATTATGATATTCTTTCGCCCACGCAACCATTTGCAGGTTTAGGCATTATTGGCAATCTTCCCAAACCTGTGAATTTCCATATTTTTCTTGAGCAAGTAGCAGAAACCTTCCATGTAGATGCCATTCGATATACTCCTCCTGTACAAGAATTTGTACAACGTATTGCTGCCTGTGGGGGAGCAGGAAGTGAATTTATGCAGCAAGCCATTGATCGGCAGGCTGACGTTTATCTAAGTGCTGATTTCAAGTATCATGAGTTTTGCGATTCGGTGTCGAGAATTGCTATAATGGATATCGGACATTTTGAAAGTGAACAATTCACTAAAGAGATTTTCCAATCCATTTTAGAACCATACCAACCGGCGATTAACCTGATTATGGCAGAAAACGACATCAATCCCGTTTATACATATATTGCAAATAGTAACATATTGAATAATTAAAAAACTAAGTAGTATGGCAACAAAAGAAAATGAATTGACCACTGAACAAAAATTGCATCTCCTGTACGACTTGCAGAAGGTTTATTCCAAAATTGACGAACTGCGTGTTCTGCTTGGCGAACTACCAGGAGAAGTAAAGGATATGGGTGACGAAGTCGAAGGTCTGAAATGCCGTTTGTCAAACATCAAGAAAGAAATTGAAGACCTGGAAAACCATATAAGCGAAAAGAAAGTGCAGACTGAAACTGCGAATGCAATGGTTTCGCGCTACAAAGAGCAGCAGGAAAATGTCCGCAACAACAGAGAGTATGATAACCTCTCCAAAGAAATTGAATACCAAACTCTTGAAATCGAACTATGCCAAAAGCGCATCAAGGAATACTCCGCAGCCTTAGAGCAAAAGCAGGCTGAAAAGCAAAAGACAATGACGGAAATCGAAGAGCGCACCATCGACCTCAAAGAAAAGGAGCATGAGTTAGACGATATCTTAAGCGAAACAAAAGGACAAACTGAACAACTTATGTTGCACGCTCAAGATTTGGAAAAACAGATGACAGACGAACGTCTCCTTACTGCATTCAAACGCATACGTAAAAATGCACACAATGGCCTTGCGGTGGTTACGGTTGAGCGCGATGCCTGTGGTGGCTGCCACAATAAAATTCCGGCACAACGCCAACTGGATATCCGGTTGAGGAAGAAAATTATCGTTTGCGAGTATTGCGGACGTATCCTCATTGATCCCGAAATGGCAAACGAATCAGACGAGAAATAAACTGTATTTTTGCTATTGTCTATTGCGGCGTATCCCAAACAGGATACGCCGCAATTATTGTATATACGAACTTTTTTTCATACCTTTGCGTGCGGATTCTCTTTTCTTTATCTCACTATGGCAGAACTACAACTTACTCCCGAAACGGTTGAATATACCAAAGATAATGTACGGCACCTTGACGATGTAGAGCACATCCGTCTCCGACCGGGTATGTATATCGGTAAATTGGGCGATGGGTCGCATTCCGATGATGGTATCTATGTACTCATCAAGGAAACTGTCGACAATTCCATTGACGAGTTCCGGATGAATGCTGGAAAAGTCATTGACGTACATGTCGAAAACGGAAAAGTCGCCGTCCGGGACTATGGACGCGGTATTCCGTTGGAAGTATTGGTGGATGTTGTTTCACTGCTTAATACAGGAGCAAAATACGACTCAAAGGCTTTCAAAAAGTCCGTCGGACTCAATGGCGTGGGTCTTAAGGCGGTCAATGCGCTTTCATGGAAGTTTGTGGCACAAGCCTTTCGGGACGGCAAGACGCGTCGCGTCGAATTCAAACAAGGCAAGTTGGTACAAGATAGCGGAATCATTGATGATTCCAATCATGCTCCGCGAGGAACGCTTATTGAATTCGAACCGGATGCATCGCGAGGAATCTTTGAGAATTACACATTCCGGGAGGAATATATTGAAACGATGATGCGCAATTATGCGTATCTGAATACAGGACTGACACTCAACTTCAACGGAAGGCGGTTCTGTTCTAAGCGGGGTTTGTTCGACTTGCTTACGGAGACTATGACGGTCGAACCGCTCTACCCTATTATTCACTTGAAAGGTGAAGACATCGAAATCGCGCTCACCCACACCAATCAGAATAATGACGAATACTATTCTTTCGTCAATGGGCAGCACACCATACAAGGCGGAACCCACCAAGCCGCTTTTCGGGAGGCTATTGGCAGAACCATCAAAGAATTCTTCGGAAAGAATATGGATCTGACCGATGTCCGAAACGGAGTTGTAGGGGCAATCGCTATTAACATAGAAGAACCCGTTTTCGAAAGCCAGACCAAAACAAAATTAGGCTCGCGCGACATCTCGCCCAAAGAAGGCAGTATATCTGTCAATAAGTTCGTGAACGATTTCGTTAAAAAGGAATTGGATAATTTCCTCCATAAGCACCCGGAAATCACGGAGGTGATGTTGCAGAAAATACAAGATTCCGAGAAAGAACGAAAAGCCATATTGAGTGTCACAAAGGTCGCACGCGAACGGGCGAAGAAGAATAATCTCAACAATCCGAAACTGCGCGACTGCCGGATACACTTGAATGATACACGACCCGCACGGGCAAGCAAGGATTCCGATGAAGATTTGCGGGACTTCAGTTCCATTTTCATCACGGAAGGTTTGTCCGCATCAGGTTCCATCACAAAATCTCGGGATGTCAATACACAGGCTGTCTTCTCTCTGCGGGGAAAACCCAAAAACAGTTATGGCCTGACTAAGGAAATCGTCTATGAAAACGAAGAATTCTTCTGCCTGCAATCGGCACTGAACATCGAAGACGGCTTGGATAATCTTCGATACAACAAAGTTATTATTGCCACCGATGCGGATGTCGATGGTATGCACATCCGCCTGCTCCTGCTGACATTCTTCCTGCAATTTTTCCCCGATTTGGTCAAGAAAGGACACGTATATATCTTGCAAACACCTCTCTTCCGCGTAAAAAATAAGAAAGAAATACGCTATTGTTATTCTGACGAAGAACGCCTGCAGGCAATCGAAGACCTCAAACCCAATCCGGAAATAACTCGTTTCAAGGGACTTGGAGAAATTTCTCCCGATGAGTTCAAGGGATTCATCGGTAAAAATATCCGATTGGATCAAGTCACACTACGCAAAGAGGATACCGTAAGCGACCTTATGGAATTTTATATGGGGAAAAATACTATGGAACGTCAGAACTTCATCATTGAGAATCTTGTGGTGGAAGAAGATGCTGTGGATTAAGTTATGTGGTGGATTCCGCTTGTCATATTTGTGGGTTTAGGCTTGTTCATAGCCTTTGCTTTTGAACTCAGAGAGAGAAAAAGAACCCGAAACGGGGTCGGAAAAAACGATCCTCTCGCTAAACCATCCGCCCAAGATGGAGAATGTTGCGGACAACACGCTGTATGTGAACGCGATCTCCTTCTGAACAAGAAAGGTGAAATAATCTATTATGATGATGAAGAGTTGGATGTCCTTTCCGGCATTTCTCCCGATGAATACACGGAAAAACAATTACACGAATTAGAAGACGTCTTCTATACTCTGCAGGAAAAAGACGTAGCAGGGTGGCTCAGAAGCCTCCAGTTACGCAACATCGCTTTGCCTGATGAATTGCGAGATGAAGCACTTTTGATTATAAGCGAACGCCGTCATACAAACAACCAATAGCCGGCTGATTCGGCAGCCGGTCAGAACTGCTACTCCCTTTGCTGTACACTTTTCTGCAGGTCGCCATTGACTGCAGGAAGGCAAGCCGACCTCGACGACCCCTGAAGCCGACCTCAACGAGTGCTAAACGAAGCATAATTTGCACAGCACAAAAAAACGATGCCGCCAACTTGTGTATTTCAAGAAATATAATTAGTTTTGCAGGCGGTTAGGTAGGGGCTTGCGCTCTTGCTTTTTGTGTTTGGTACCGAGAGAAATATCATATAATTAACTAAATACCGATAAGTGAAGAAATGAGTCTTTTTTCGTTTACACAAGAGATTGCCATTGACTTGGGAACTGCAAATACCATCATTATTTGCGATGACAAGATTGTGGTAGATGAGCCATCCGTGGTGGCTATAAGTATGCAAACCAACGAAATGGTCGCTGTGGGGCGCAAAGCACAACAAATGATAGGCAAGGGCGGAAACATGATACGAACCGTTCGACCGCTGCGAAATGGTGTGATTGCCGATTTCCAGGCTTGCGAAATGATGATTCGAGGGCTGGTGAAAATGATACCTCGGAAAAATAAACTGTTCATGCCTTCGCTCAAAATGGTAGTATGTATCCCTTCCGGCAGTACGGAAGTGGAAATCCGTGCCGTACGTGACAGTAGCGAGCATGCCGGAGGACGGGAGGTTTATATGATCTACGAACCTATGGCAGCGGCAATCGGTATGGGTATTGATGTCGAGAGTCCCAAAGGGTGCATGATTGTGGATATAGGTGGTGGTACTACCGAGATTGCTGTTATCTCTTTGGGCGGTATTGTCACGAACAAGTCCATACAGATTGCAGGCGATGAATTGAATGCCGACATCATCGAGTATATGGGGCGTATGCACAATCTGCGCATTGATGAACCTACAGCGGAAAGAATCAAAATGAGAGTCGGTTCGGCACTTACCGAGTTGGATAATCCACCTGAAGATTTCATGGTCATCGGCCCTAACAAGACCTCCGCTCTTCCTATGGAAGTGCCGGTAAGTTATCAGGAAATTGCACACTGCCTTGAAAAGTCTATTTCCAAGATCGAAAATGCTATCCTGCAAGCCCTGGAGGGAACTCCTCCCGAATTGTATGCTGACATCGTCACAAACGGAATCTTCTTGGCAGGAGGTGGTGCTTTGCTCCACGGATTGGCAAAGCGCCTGAGCGATAAAATTACAATTCCTTTCCATGTGGCGGAAGACCCGCTGCATTCCGTAGCACTGGGTACGGGTATCGCACTGAAAAATGTCAACAACTTCAATTTCTTGATACGCTGATCTTGAATAACAGAGAAGGGACTCACACCCTTCTCTGCTTGTAAAATGAAGAATCTGTTACGGTTTGTCATACGGAATGGCGTAGTCCTTCTATTCATTTTGCTGGAAGGACTCTCTTTCGTCTTGGTTATACGCAATAACTGCTATCCGAGAAGTGCAACATTCTCCTCCGCCAACCGTGTATCTTCCGCTTGTTACGCTTTTTGCAACGACATTGCAGGCTATTTTCGGTTGCGGACCGAAAACGAAAGTCTTATATCCGAAAATGCACAACTGAGGCAGGAATTGATTTATTCGCAGGAAATGCTTGCAAACGCCTGCGATTCTCTCAAAGACTACCCCGACTATTCTGTCATCCCGGCTCGGGTCATCAACTATACGGGAAACTTGCAGAAAAACTACATCACCATCAACCGGGGGGCAGAAGATGGAGTAAGTGAAGACATGGGCGTTGTTTGCAAAGAAGGAGTCGTCGGAATTGTCGTTACCGTCTCCGACCACTATTCTTTGGCTATCCCTGTCATCAACAATGCGCTCACCATTAGTTGCCGTCTGAAAAACGATGGTTATATCGGTATGTTGCAATGGGACGGAAAAGATGTCCACTATGCCCAACTCAACGATATCGGAAGACACGTCTCAATCAATAAAGGAGATACCGTCGTAACAAGCGGAGTATCTGCTATTTTCCCAAAAGGTATAATGGTCGGCACAGTTGAGGCGGACAAATTGTCCGACAGCGATTCTTTTCATCATATCACGGTCGCCTTGTCTACTGATTTCAGAAGATTGCAAAACGTAAGTATTCTGCATCGAAACAATCTGGAGGAAATCAAAAACTTGGAGGAATATGGAAAACAGTAAATAGTATGGAACTTTGGAGAGATAATATTCTGCGTTTCGTAGTGCTCGTTTTGTTGCAATTGCTGCTCATCAACAACTTGCACTTCCTTGGTCTTTGCCATCCCTGTCTCTACATCTTGTTCCTTATCGCCCTTCCGCAAACACTTCCTCGCTGGGCGGAATTGTTGATAGGTTTCGCAACAGGGCTTGTTATTGATATCGCCTGCAATAGTTTGGGAGTACATTGTGCGGCATGTACCTTGATATCTTTCCTGCGTCCTGTCTTTCTCAAAAAGATGGTACTGGAAAAAAAACAGATACTCAGCGAACCAAGTAGCAAAACACTCGGTTTCATCGTCTATTTGAAACTTATAACACTGCTTGTCTTGCTGCATCATAGTATTGTCTTTATACTCTCTGCTTTCACGTGGAGCAATTGGTGGATTACTTTGCTGCAAATCATTGTCAGTTCAGTACTTACCATCGGACTTATCATAGTATATGATCTATTGTTGCATCGCTCATGATCAACGACAAATACTATAACCGCCGGTATGTCATTTCCGCTATCATCATTCTGGTAGTGGTTATTTATTTGTGCAGGTTATTCTATTTGCAGGTAATCGACAAAAGTACAATTGATAAAGCCGAAAACAACGCCCTTGTAAAGCAGACTGTATATGCTCCGCGCGGTCTCATATATGATAGAAACGGTAAACTGCTTGTCTTCAACCAACCTGTCTACGAAGTGACCATAACGATGCAGGAAATGGGAAAAACATTCGATACCATCGGTTTTTGCCATACACTTGATGTGGACACTTGTTATTTCAACGAACGTGTACTGCAAATCAAAAATCGGAGACTGAACCGTGGTTACTCACGGCATACACCGCAGGTTTTCCTGTCACAACTGAGCAAAGAAGAAATCGCTCCGCTGCAAGAAACACTCTACAAATACCCTGGAATACATATACGGCAACGAACCCTGCGAGGATACACTTATCCTTATGCAGCACAAGTACTTGGAAGCGTCGGAGAAGTTTCACAGCGTGACATAGATAAAGACAACTACTACGCTGCTGGCGATTATTCGGGTCGCGAAGGTATTGAGCGTACTTATGAAACCTCGTTGCGGGGAGAAAAAGGAACAGAAATCCTCCTGCGTGATGTACGGGGACGTATCCAAGGCAGTTACAACGATGGAGAATTAGACAAAAATGCCGTCAAAGGTCAAGACCTTACCCTTACATTGGATATCCGTCTGCAAGCATTGGCAGAAGAACTGCTTACAGGTAAAATAGGGAGTATTGTCGCCATTGAGCCTGTAACAGGGGAAATCCTAACCCTGGCGTCCAATCCTACGTGGGATCCTGCTCTGTTAGTCGGAAAACAACGTTCCGAACATTATAGGGAACTGCAAAGCGATCCCACCAAACCTCTGCTCAATCGGGCCACACAAGCCCAATACCCTCCGGGATCTCCTTTCAAGTTGGTACAATCTCTGATTGGACTGCAATATGGTATAATAACCCCTGATACGAAATACGTTTGCAACGGAAAAGGAACACGCCCTATCAGTTGTACTCATACTCATACATCTCCTGTAAACCTGCTCACGGCAATTGAACAGAGTTGCAATCCTTACTATTGGTGCCTGTTCCGGGATTTCTTGGAAACCAACGGATACGGTAAGAAAAATGAAGACTTCCGCAAGCAATATGAATTATGGCGCAATGAGGTCATGCGCTTCGGATTTGGACATAAATTCACCGATACCGACATACCTGAACAAAGTTCTGGCAATGTGCCGACCACCTCTTTTTACGATCGATACTATGGTAGAACAGGCTGGAAAGCATTAACAATTAGATCGTTATCAATAGGTCAGGGAGAAATCACCGTCACACCGTTACAATTGGCAAATATGGCGGCTATCATTGCAAACGATGGGTATTATATCACCCCGCACCTCAATAAAAACGATACATTGCTCAACCACCGCCACACAACCGGAATCGATGCCGTTTACTACAAATATGTCAAGGAAGGTATGCTGCAGGTCATGGAAAATGGCACAGGACGATTCTACAAGTTGGATAATATCGCTATCGGAGGTAAAACGGGAACCGCTCAAGCAGGAAAAGGCAAAAAAGACCACGCTCTCTTTGTCGCAATTGCCCCGTTGGACGACCCGCAGATAGCCATTGCGGTCGTTGTTGAGAATGCGGGATTTGGAGCCACATGGGCAGCACCTGTTGCCAGCCTGATGATAGAAGAATACCTGACAGATACTATCACGAGGACAACCCTCTATGAACGTATCAGAACGTCAGTCTTAAATGAGAATGTCAAGAAACGAAACGAACATAATAAAGGGGATTGATTGGTTTACAATCGCTCTGTATCTGCTGCTGATCTGCTTTGGTTGGCTCAATATCTATGGGGCAGACTACGACTTTGACCAAACAAGTATTTTCGATCCGAGCAACCGGGCAGGAAAACAGTTCCTATGGATGAGCATATCGCTGCTCGTTGGCTTCACTATCATGCTGATTGATGAAAAAATCTACGACATCTTCGCTTATATTCTCTATGCCGTTTGGATCCTTGTACTGCTTGTCACGCCTCTCTTGGCTGATGATGTCAAAGGCTCCCTTTCGTGGATTAGTTTGGGTGGCTTCCGCCTCCAGCCGGCCGAGTTTGCCAAATGTTTCACGGCACTCGCATTGGCAAAATACATGAGCCGGTACGATTACAATATACATAAAACAAAGGATATTATAATCACTGCAACCATCATACTGCTACCGATGGCAATCATTATGGTACCTCAAAAAGAAACAGGTTCGGCACTCGTATTTGTAGCTTTCGTACTTGTCCTCTATCGTCAAGGAATGAGTAAATATATACTGCTCTTGTTCGCTACAGCAGTATATTTCTTTGTGGCAACCATCAAATTCAGTCATACTGCATTCCCATTGGGTGTCGGAAAACTTGGACTCCTGATAGACTGCCTCTCCATTCTTTTGATAGAACTCTACTTCCTCTTCTTCAAAATAAACCTGAAAAAACATGCGTGGATTCTATTGGGATGTTCCACCTTTCTATATGCGGTTTCAATAGTCATAAACATCTGGTTTACAGTTAATTTTAATATCACATCCACCATTATCGTCAGTCTCTCAATTGCTTATTTGATCGCACTTGCATTATACTACCGAATAAAACATATAGCCGTCCTGGCTATATGTTCTCTTGGCATACTCTTGTATAGTTTTGGTTGTAACTATATTTTTACCGACATACTGCAACCACACCAGCAAAAGCGCATTGAGGTTCTTTTCGGATTAGACAACGACCCATCTGGAGCAGGATATAATGTCAACCAATCCAAAATCGCAATCGGCTCCGGACGCTTCCTCGGCAAAGGCTATCTGCAAGGCACACAAACAAAGATGAAGTTCGTACCCGAACAGGCAACCGACTTCATCTTCTGCACAGTAGGAGAAGAATGGGGCTTCATCGGGTCTGCAGGGGTGTTGGTAGTATATCTAATCTTCATCCTACGTCTCATCTATCTCGCAGAAAGACAGAAAGATAAGTTCTGTAGAGTCTATGCCTATTGTGTTGCATCTATTTTTATTGCCCATCTTACTATCAACATAGGGATGGTCCTCGGACTCATGCCGGTTATCGGAATACCACTCCCGTTCTTCAGTTACGGCGGTTCATCCTTGCTTGGTTTCACAGTTTTGCTTTTTATATTGTTCAAATTAGATGCTGCGCGCATCAACAAAATATAGTGTCTATGACTTTAAAATACGATGTAATAGTAGTTGGTGCAGGACATGCAGGATGTGAGGCCGCAAGTGCTGCCGCACATCTCGGCAGTCAAACTCTCCTCATCACGATGGATATGAACAAAATCGGACAGATGAGTTGCAACCCTGCAGTCGGTGGTATCGCAAAAGGGCAAATAGTTCGGGAAATTGATGCCATGGGCGGAATGATGGGTATTGTAACCGATCGCAGTGCCATACAATTCCGCATGCTCAATTCTTCGAAAGGTCCTGCTATGTGGAGTCCTCGGTCACAAAGCGACCGGAAGCAGTTTATCGAAGAATGGATAAAACACTTGAGTTACACTGACAATCTCTATATTTGGCAGGATGTTGTATGTAGTCTAATTATCAAAAATAACCGAATAGAAGGCGTAAAAACAGTATTGGGAATCGAATTCCAAGCGGGTTCTGTTATATTGACAAATGGGACATTTCTTAACGGACTACTTCACTTTGGCAAAACACAGTTACACGGAGGACGAATCGCTGAAAGTGCATCTTATGGTATTACGGAACAACTCAAAAATCTTGGGTTCAAAGCCGGTAGAATGAAAACGGGTACACCATGCAGAATTGATGCACGAAGCATTGATTTTAACGCAATGATCGAACAAAAAGGAGACAACGATTTTCATCATTTCTCCTATCTGCCAAACGTCCAACGTCATCTCAAACAGATGAGTTGCTGGATAACATATACCAATTCTGAAACGCACAATATCTTGCGTGCTAATCTTGCCGAAAGTCCGCTCTACAACGGACAAATAAAAAGCATCGGACCACGCTACTGCCCAAGTATAGAAACCAAAATCGTCACCTTTGCTGAGAAAGAAGCGCATCAATTGTTCATCGAACCGGAAGGCGTTGATAGCAACGAGTATTATATCAATGGATTCTCCTCCTCTCTTCCTTGGGATGTACAACTTCAAGCACTGCAAACTATACATGGATTGGAACATATTGTTATGTATCGTCCCGGATATGCCATCGAATATGATTTCTTTGATCCAACACAACTGACACATTCTTTGGAGACTAAACACATAATGCATTTGTTTTTTGCAGGGCAAATCAATGGTACAACCGGCTACGAAGAAGCCGCAGGACAAGGTCTTGTCGCAGGAATCAATGCACACATTGCCTGCCATGGCGGCATCCCGTTCACATTAGGTCGCGATGAGGCGTACATCGGAGTTCTTATTGATGATTTGGTCAACAAAGGAGTTGACGAACCTTATCGTATGTTCACTTCGCGAGCCGAATATCGTATTCTCTTGCGCCAAGATAATGCCGACACTCGGCTCACTGAAAAAGCCTATAACATCGGGCTGGCAAACAATGAGCGATTTAACTTGTTCCAAAATAAAAAACAAGACATTCAGCGACTCACTGATTTCATCAAGAACCATTCCGTCACTCCCGGTGAAGTCAACAATTATCTTACAGCAAAAGGTTCGCAACCCATCCATCAGAAATGCAAAATAGCAGAACTTCTTGCCCGCCCATTTATCAATCTTCAGGATTTATCAACTATTTTGCCATCCCTGCAAGAAGAAATCGGTCAAATTATCAATCTGCAAGAAGAAATCATCGAAAGCACCGAAATTAATATCAAGTACAAGGGATACATCGAAAGAGAACGATTGTCTGCCGAGAAATCAAAACGTCTCGACGAAGTCAAAATTCCAAACAGATATAATTACGCCAACATTGCCTCTCTATCCACAGAAGCAAGACAAAAATTAAGCAAAATTCAACCTACAACCATTGGTGACGCCGCACGTATACCAGGAGTATCCCCGAATGACATCAGCGTCCTGTTAATCCTTCTGGGAAGGTAATGTTCCACGTGAAACAATAAAATCACATAATAATATGACTGAGCAGCAAATTAAAAGTAATATCCGTGAAGTGCCGGATTTTCCGAAGAAAGGAATTCTTTTTTATGACATCACAACCGCGCTTTCAGAGCCGCAATGTACCCAATGGTTTGCAAATAATATCACGGAACATTACAGGAATATGCAAATCACCAAGGTGCTCGGCATAGAGTCACGTGGATTTATCATAGGCTCTATTGTTGCTCGAGACCTTAACGCCGGATTTGTGCCTGTTCGCAAGCCTGGTAAACTTCCCTACTGCACCATCTCTGAGAGTTATCGTAAAGAATACGGGATTGATACTATCGAAATTCATGCTGATGCTATCAATAAAGACGATGTCGTACTTATCCACGACGACTTATTGGCAACGGGAGGTACTTTAGCAGCAGCGGTACGACTTGTGCAAAAAATGGGGGTGAAAAAGATTTATGTAAATACCCTCATTGAATTGGACGATCTCAAAGGACGCAATATGTTTGCTCCTGATATGGATATTTATTCCCTCATTCATTATTGATATTGTCATTGATTCTTGCTAAGCCGTGCAAATAAGTGATCATCTGCAAGAAATCCTCAATGGACTTCCTTCTTCACCGGGAGTGTATCAACATCTTGATGAAACGGGAGAAATTATATATGTCGGGAAGGCGAAAAATCTGAAACGACGGGTAACAACTTATTTCAGGAAAGACCAACAATCTCGCAAAACCCTACATCTTGTCGAAAATATAGCCGATATCAAGTATATCGTTGTCGAAAACGAACAGGATGCCTTTTTGCTGGAAAACAACCTGATAAAGAAATATCAACCAAAATACAATATACTTCTCAAAGACGGAAAAAGTTATCCTTCTATCTGCATCACTTGGGAAGAATATCCGCGGGTCTTCAAAACGCGTAAGATTATTCCATCTCTTGGCGATTACTATGGTCCTTTCACCTTTGGAAATACCGTCGACCTCGTACTTGAACTGATTCACCAACTCTACCCTATTCGCACCTGTACATTGTCGCTCAACGATAAAAATATCGAAGAAGGTAAATACAGAGTCTGTCTCAAATACCACATTCATAAATGCTGTGGGATATGTGAAGGATATGCCACCAGAGAGCAATACGAAAACTATATCACCGAAATACGAAAAATTATCCAAGGTGATGCGCACGAGATAAGTAAGCGTATTTTCGATGAAATGAAACAATGTGCCGAACAATTGCAATTCGAAAAAGCACAACAACTCAAGGAACAGTTCGAACTCATCGAGCGTTTCAAGAGTAAGACCATTATCACTAACACCTCCCTGCAAGACACCGATGTCTTCGGATATATTAAAGAAGATAATAACATCATTATTTCCATGTTAAAAATTCACAAAGGCTCCATCGTGCAGGGACAAACCATTGAATACAAAACCATCACCGATATTGAAGAAAAAGAGGAAACGCTTGGTAGAGCCATTGAGGAATTGCGTACACAGATGCATAGCAAAAGCAGAAATATAATCGTTCCGTTCCTTCCCGATTACATGGATGGTTCCGTCACCTACTCCGTACCGCAACGCGGAGATAATAAAAAGATTCTTTTGCTCGCCATGCAAAACGCACAGCAATATATTACGGATCGCCGTCGGGGACAAGATAAACTCAATCCAGACCAACGGCATGTACGTATCCTCACCAAACTGCAAAACCTTCTTCATCTTTCCGCCTTGCCTGCCACCATTGAGTGCTTCGATAACTCTAATATCCAAGGTGAAGAACCTGTTGCAGGTTGTGTTGTCTTCAAAATGGGAAAACCGCTCAAGAGCGCATACAAAAAATTTGCAATCAAATATGCCGACGGAAACGATGATTATGCCCAGATGCGGGAAGTTGTCTATCGTAAATATCATCGGGTGATGGAAGAAAATGGCAACCTTCCCGATCTCATTATTGCCGATGGTGGAATCGGACAGATGCATGCCATATCAGATGCTTTGCAACAACTCCGTTTGCAGATCCCCGTTGCAGGTCTCAGCAAAGACCAAAAACACCGTACCTCTACCCTACTCTATGGCTTTCCGCCAAAAGAAATCGACCTCAAACCTACCGACGAACTCTTTCTGTTTCTCACACGGATTCAAGACGAGGTACACCGTTTTGCCATAACCTATCACAGGCAGAAAAGAAGCAAACAGCAAACAAAAAGCGAGTTGGATGAAATTTCAGGAATTGGTGAAAAAACAAAAATAACCCTCCTTACGCACTTCAAAAGCACAAAACGTATCAAAGAAGCATCTCTGGAAGAAATCTCAAAAATTATCGGAATACATAGAGCATCAATCATTTATAGATATTTTCACAACGATTTATCCCACTGAGAATTCAAAATTTTCCACTTCGCTGCATAAAGACCAGGAAAAAACATCGCATTCCATAGTAATATTCTGACAAAAATAACAACAAAAGACTGAAAATTGTCATTTCTTAATTATTATAAAATATGACGTGCATTTCCATTTGCACATTATAATAACATGCCTATTCAGAAAATTCCGGAGAGATGCCATAAAACTGATTTGGTATTAGTATATGAGTTCATATTCATTCGACGGGATATCCTGAGTGCTTACGACATCTCAACGAGACCTGAAGCACACCTGATCGGAACATCACGCTACCCTACCCGATAATTTCCATGTATCTTAACAAGCATTCCCGTCAGCATCGGAAAAACCGTGTTAATTATCCATAACAGAATAATCGCAGTTGCAACGGCCGCTACGTTAGGGGTGAAGAATGAAAACACGGCAATTGCCCAACTTCCGCGAAAAATAGTATCAGCAATAGGAATAGAAGGCATCAAACTGACAAGAGCATAATAAGCGGGAATCGAAACCATAGCCTGCACCAAACTTAAGTGAACACCGCAAAAATACAGAACACAATAAAGTTGAAAACTGAAAACAAGATAACGGAGCAAAGAGAGAATACATACGTGGAAAAACCTACTGCGACCTAAATTTGTAATCGCGTCAAAAACACGTTTTGTCTTGCCGTTCATTCTGTTTTGAAACAGCAATTGGATACGTGGAAAGTAAACCAAGCATAGTATCAGACAGAAAACTAACAGAATATAGACGGAGAGTACAACTATACGTTTTGAAAAACCGGTCAAATAATGCAGAAAAAAATATACTACTGAAGAAATTCCAATGGTTTCGATTGTGCAAACCAAGGCAAAACTACCCACAAACCCAAGTGTTACACTTTCCGCAAACTTATTGTCATTGTGCAACAATAAGGCTCTTGCTGGAAATTCTCCCAATCTGTTTGGAGTTACAAAAGCACCTACGCAGCCATAGTAAACCTGACGTTGCGCTTCTTTCATGGAGAGTGTTTCTACATCACGTAAAAGATATTTCCACTTTACGGATTCAAGCAGTATATTGACAGGGAAGAGGAATAAAGCAAACAGGAGAATACAATAATCAATGGCAGAAGAAGATTGAAAATGCACAAAGAAGGAAGAATAACTATCAAACGTCAGCAGTCTGTAAAGCAGATACACCAATGCTGAAACGATGAGAACTATATTGATGAATTTCTTATATGATAGGCGTTTGCTCTTCATACACGGTGCGCCTATTGTTTGAAGGAAAAGTACTTTTGCCCGAAATAAGAAAAAACTACTGTTATGATGGTCACAATCATTTTGGAAGGAGTCGGGTATATTCCACAGACATCCACTAATAACTTCAGCCCCAAGTAGTTAATTAATAAATTACACAATACAATAAGAATATATCGGAACAACTGATGCCAACCGCTCAACGAAGATTGCTTGAATGTAACATATTTGTTGAGCCAGAAACCCGTAAAAAGAGTAATGGGAAATACTATGCAAAGAGCGGCGATATGCGGTGATAGAGTAATGAAATATAAGTGAAGATCGTTATGCCGTAATACAAAATTATAGACTATAAAATACAGAAACCAGTCCAACAACATGTTTCCGGCACCACATGCACCATAGCGAAAGAACTGCTCGGAACAGATATTTACGAACGGTCTGTAGAAAAAATCTACAATTTTGGTTATTGTAGAGGCTAACCTTTGCATTTATAGAATAATTGTTGTACTTTTGTCGCTGCAAAGTTACTAAGAATTATTGAATTACATGTTCAATAGTTGCGAATAGAAACCAAATAAAAAAAAGATGGACTATCACCAAGATGCAACAAGTTCGTGCGAAGAAGGCTTTAGGGCAGCACTTTCTGAAAGATCTCAGTGTTGCGAGAGCCATAGCAGAGAGTTTGGTACTCGATTCGCGAATGCCAGTGCTTGAAGTCGGACCGGGAATGGGTGTGTTAACACAATTCCTGCTCCAAAATCCTCTTTTCGACCTTACTGCCATAGAGTTGGATGGCGAGTCCGTTGAATATCTGAAAGCCAATTATCCTGCTCTCAATCTCATATACGGCGATTTTTTACGGTTGGATTTGGATAAATTATATCCAAATCAGCAGTTTTGTGTTATAGGTAATTACCCATATAATATCTCTTCCCAGATATTTTTCAAAGTATTGGAACACAAAGACAATATTCCATGTTGTGTGGGAATGATTCAGAAAGAGGTGGCAGAAAGAATTGCATCTAAACCTGGAAAAAAAGCGTATGGAATATTATCCGTCCTGCTGCAAGCATACTACAATATAGAATACTTGTTTACCGTGAATGAACATGTATTCTTGCCACCTCCAAAAGTAAAGTCGGCAGTCGTTAGACTGAGTAGAAACCAACGGAAACACTTGGACTGCAATGAGACTTTGTTTAAGGTAGTCGTCAAAACTGCCTTCAACCAACGGCGAAAACAGTTGAGAAATTCACTTCAATCACTTATAAGCAAAGAAAACAGTACATCAACTATATTTGACAGACGTCCTGAACAATTGTCGGTTGAAGAGTTTGTGAAATTAACTAATTTGATTGAATCACAACACTAATACAGAATACCATTATGTCAGAATTGAGAATATTCTATAAGGAAACGGAAAAAATCAAGATATCCAAAACACTGGACATCTTGAAGAAAATAGATAAGAAGGATATTATCTGGATAGATTTGTTGGATGTCAAAGAGGAAGTGGAAAGTGAGTTGGAACAATTTTTGAAAATCTATATACAGGAAGATGAAGAAATGGAGGAGATTGAGATGTCAAGCCGTTATATGCAGACTGACGACTCTATAGTGGCAAACTCTAACTTCCTTCAGAACAACTTCGATATAGAACCGGTGAACTTTATCATAAAGAATGGAGTATTGGTTACGGTGAGAGACGCAGAACTCAATTCCTTTAACGATACGGTGAAGAAGATGTTTGTCAACACACGGAACTTCCCGTCGGGTTATCATGTGTTTGTTGCGCTCATGGAAACACGGGTTGAGTACGATGCCGATATGATTGAGGATACAACCGATCTAATCACCGACCTGTCATCGGAAATAAACAAGACGAGCGACCATGTGGACGAGGACGTACTTATACAAATAAAAGACTTGCAGGAAAAGGTAACTGTCATTAGGCAGAATATAATGGATAAGCAGCGGGTGATTTCCAATATGCTTAAGTGTGACTTTATACCAAGCGAACTGCAACCTCGATTGACAATGATTATAAAGGATATCAATTCGTTGTTCGAATATACACGGTTTGGATTCGATCGTTTGGACTACCTGCAAGATACCTTCCTTGGTTTGGTCAATATTGAACAAAATAAGATCATCAAGATATTCACGGTAGTAAATGTTATATTCCTTCCTCCGACATTGGTGGCAAGTATGTATGG
Organism: Bacteroidales bacterium UBA7569; assembly: GCA_002477945.1. Taxonomy (GTDB): domain Bacteria; phylum Bacteroidota; class Bacteroidia; order Bacteroidales; family Paludibacteraceae; genus Colicola. The sequence continues at coordinate 22,574 of DLLF01000033.1, read as the reverse complement.
AATGAACTTCGATTTTATGCCTGAATTGCATTGGAAATACGGCTATTTGTATTCAATAGGTCTGATGATCGTGTTCACACTTTTGGTATTAGGCATATTCAAATTGAAGAAGTGGTTATAACAATAAGGGTGTTGAAAACTATGTTGATAACTGTTAATAAGTGGTTTTATAATGTTTTTAACTCATCTTTGTGAACAAAAAAATTTGAAGACATAATTTTATCAACGTATGTAATACGTTATTTGTAAGTGAAATACACCGTTTATCAACAAAAGATACGGCATTAAACAAAGAAAGAGTTATAATAGAAAATAATTATATTATTGTTTGAATATGGATAGAGAAGAACTCATCGGAGAGATAAACAGACTAAGGAAAGAAAAGAATGCGGTCATAATGGCTCATTATTATCAGATTCCGGAGATTCAGGATATAGCCGATTTTGTAGGGGATAGTTTGGAATTGGCTCGGCAAGCAAAGAAAACAGACGCATCCGTAATAGTTCTCTGTGGTGTACACTTTATGGGAGAGACTGCCAAAATAATTTGTCTCGACAAAAAGGTATTGATACCTGATATGAATTCGGGTTGCTCATTGGCGGATAGTTGTAAGGCGGAAGATTTGAGAGCCTGGAAAGAAAAACACCCTGAGCATCTGATATTGAGTTATGTAAACACCTCAGCCGCTGTGAAGGCATTGACGGATATTGTGGTCACATCTTCCAATGCATTGAAGATTGTGGAGCAGTTGCCTGAGGGACAGAAGATTTTGTTCGGGCCTGACAGAAACTTGGGGAACTATATCAATAGTGTAACAGGAAGGAACATGGACTTGTGGAATGGTTATTGTCATGTCCATGAGAAGTTCTCGTTGCAGAAATTGATAGAGTTGAAGAATAAGTACCCTGAGGCAAAAGTATTGGTACATCCGGAATGTAAAGGACCTGTTGTGGAAATGGCGGATGTGGTAGGTAGTACGAAACATTTGCTCAATTATGCTATTGAGAGCGATGATAACGTATTTTTGGTTGCAACGGAAAGTGGTATATTGCACGAAATGCAAAAAGCATGCAAGAATAAGACATTCATTCCTGTTCCTCCTGAGGTGACCGAAGGCGATAAAACATGTGCTTGCAATGAGTGTAACTATATGCGTATGAATACTTTGGAGAAGTTGTACGTTTGTCTTCGAGACGAAACAAACGAAATCAAAGTGGATAGTGAAATAGCCGCAAAGGCAATTATTCCTATTGAGAGAATGTTTGAAATGAGCAAATAATTTTGTATCTTTGCGCCGATTAATAACCAATTAAATAAACTGTATTATGACGATTGATCAATACAATTTCGCAGGGAAGAAGGCGATTGTACGTGTCGACTTCAATGTTCCTCTTGATGAGAATGGTGTGGTTACTGATGATACCCGTATTAAAGGTGCACTTCCTACGTTAAAGAAGATACTTAACGATGGTGGTGCATTGATTATTATGAGCCACATGGGTAAACCAAAGGGTAAAGTGAATCCGAAGATGTCTTTGAAGCAGATTGTAGAACCTGTCTCTGAATTGCTTGGTGTGAAAGTAAAGTTTGCCCCTGATTGTGCCAAAGCTGCCGATGCTGTGGCTGAACTGAAACCTGGAGAGGCTTTGTTGCTCGAGAACCTTCGTTTCTATCCCGAGGAAGAAGGAAAACCTGTTGGAATAGACAAGGATGATCCTGCTTACGAGGCTGCTAAGAAGGAAATGAAGGAAAGGCAGAAAGAGTTTGCTAAAACATTGGCAAGTTATGCTGATTGCTACGTAAACGATGCTTTTGGCACTGCTCACCGCAAGCATGCTTCCACTGCTGTCATTGCCGACTACTTTGATGCCGACAACAAAATGTTGGGGTATCTGATGGAAAAAGAGGTACAGGCTGTTGATAATGTATTGAGTAACATTAAGCACCCATTCACCGCTATCATGGGTGGAAGTAAGGTATCTACAAAGATTGGTATTATTGAAAATCTGATGGACAAGGTGGATAACCTTATTCTTTGTGGCGGTATGACTTACACTTTTGCAAAAGCGCAAGGCGGTAAGATTGGAAAATCTATTTGCGAGGATGATAAGTTGGAGTTGGCTTTGGATATCATCGCGCAGGCAAAGGCAAAAGGAGTCAACTTGGTTCTTGGTTCCGACTGTGTTGCTGCTGACAATTTCTCAAACGATGCTCATACTCGGATTGTTCCTGCTAATGACATACCAGACGGATGGGAAGGCATGGATGCTGGACCGGAAACGCAAAAGGCTTTTGCAGCCGTGATTGAAAATGCCAAAACTATTCTTTGGAACGGTCCTGCGGGTGTCTTTGAGTTTGATAACTTCACGGCAGGCAGCAAGGCTATCGCTGAGGCTATTGCAAAAGCAACTGCCAAGGGTGCATATAGTTTGATTGGTGGTGGCGACTCTGTGGCTTGTATCAACAAGTTTGGTATGGCAGACAAGGTAAGTTATATTTCTACAGGCGGCGGCGCATTGTTGGAGGCTATCGAGGGTAAAGTTCTTCCCGGCATTGCTGCAATAAAAGGATAAGATCATGGAAATATCCGGTAAAATAATTTCTGTACTTCCTCTTCAGCAGGGTACAAGCAAAGCGGGGAACCCTTGGCAGTCGCAGAGTTATGTACTTGAGACACAAGAGCAGTACCCGAGAAAAGTCTGCTTTGAAATCTTCGGTGAGGAACGCATTAAGAATAATGCTTGTCAAATCGATGATTTGGTTACGGTCTCTTTCGATCTGGAAAGTCGTGAATTTAACGGTCGTTGGTACACAAGTGTGCGTGCTTGGAAAGTGTCAAAGGGTATTACCTCAGCACAACCGGCTGCAACAGAAGTACCTCAGAACAATCAAACCGTTAATCCTGCTCCAGCTGCTAACGTACAAACATTTGACGCTGCCGGTTCTATGGACGATGGAAGTGACCTTCCATTCTGAATTGGAATGTTTATAATGAAAAAGCAGGTAACTCTGTTGAGTTGCCTGCTTTTTGTTTTATACGTATATTCAGAATGAGTAGGAGAACGATACAAACCAGTTCCATTCCCATAATTGGCTGTCTCGTAGGTAATCACTCTTGGATTTAACTAAGTTATTAAGTCCGAAGTTATATCCGCTGTATAGTCTGTAATTGGCCCATTGGATTCCGCCGCCCAAACTCCATTGCAGGTTGAACCGCCGTAGTTCGTCTGCCTTGTATTTGTCATAAGTCTCTGTCGGAATGTTGTTTGCTCCCAACCATGCCTTTGTTTCGTCAGACACATGGTTTCCTATATTGTCTTTTTGGGTTATACCGATAGAAAACTGCGGACCTGTATAGAAATAGAGAGCCAGGTCTTTCCATAGTTTTTGCGTATAAGTTGCATATATAGGAATGGTTATTGACTGTTTCAATATACGGTGTTCTATATATTCTGCTGATATATATTCACTGTTCATGGTAGGCCAGTGTTGTTCGTTGCTGCCGTAATTTATCTGATATAGCAGTCCTGTTTGTACTGATAGGTGATAGGGTAAGTTAAAATCAACGGTAGCACCTATTTTAGCCCCGTGAAGATATATATCCGGGTAGGATGTACTTTTGCTGTATTGTCGGTCTTGCACGTATCCTGCCTCTATTCTGTAGGTCGTGGAAAAGGAATAGTCACTCGTCTTCTTTTCTTCCTCAACAGGGTAATTGTTGAATACGGTAAAATCATCTTTCGACTCTTGTGCAAGGCAATATCCGCTCAGAGTTAGCAAACCGGCAATAAGTATGCTGTATTGTTTTTTCATATCAGAAGTAAATTAGTATATCCAACCATTGCAAAAATAATACAAATACTGAACACTAACAATAATTTTCTGATTTATTATTGTTTAAGCGCGTATATTATGGCTTTGCCCTCTTTAGATGGTTGTATGGATGTTCTTTCGATTTACCCGACCTCAACGACCCCTCAAGCCGCCCTGAAGCACACCTCATCGACCCCTGAAACCACACTAAACAGCCAATTCATAATTTAACTTCTTAAACCTATAAACTTTTTCAACCACTTATCAACCTATCAACTCCTTAACTCATTAACCAAATTCCGATATTTTCCGTACCTTTGTAACCCGTCAATAAGTCCGTTTATGTACACAACTACCGAAGCAATCATACTGCATCTCGCCAAATATAATGACAATACGTCCATTTTACACGCTTACACGAAAGATAACGGGCGGATGCAATACATTGTCCATATTGGTAAAAAACGAAGCCTTATAAGCCAATTGCAGCCTTTTTCCTATGTGGAGATAGAATCATCCGTGACAAATGGCAACTCGCAATTCCGTCACCTCAAATCGGTGCGTCTCCTCTACGTACCTAAGAAAACGGACTTCTGCCGGCTCACTGTCAATATCTTTCTTTCCGAAGTGTTATACAGAATCTTGCGCCACCCTATGGCTGATACCGAATTGTTTCAGTATCTGTCCTCCGTTGTTCAAGAAATTGACCAAAAGGAAAACATAGAAAACAGTCACTTGAAGTTTCTTCTGAACCTTACTTCTTTTCTTGGAATAATGCCATCCATGGATATGGATGCCGAATGGCTGGATATGCAGACAGGACTCTCTGTCTCTGCAATCCCGTCACACAATGATTGTTTCTCTAAGCAGGAGATGCTGATTCTTAATGCATTGAACGATTCCGTTGATGTCTCTTTGTCACGAAGTGCGCGGCAGATCCTCCTTGAAAAGTTATGTCGGTACTACGAACTGCATGTCACTGACTTTTATATGCCGAAGTCACTTGAGATCTTGAAAGAATTGTTCGACTGACCCTTGCCGCTTTGCCTTGTAATCGTTATATCATCCGCTATTGTACCATTAGTGGATGATATGATGACAATCCGAATATAGTGAGCCAAACCAAGGTATGCAAAATAAACAGAATACCTGAAAGAACGGAATGGTGCTTATGGTAGTAATATGTCAATAGATAGGTAAGCGACAGAATAGATACTGTAAGTAAGGAAGGGAAGTTCTTTGGAGGAAAGAACATCATGATGGACGCCAATATAGTAGAGAATATAAAGCATAGAATATAGGCTTGTATATTGTGCGTTTCGTCCCTGAAATAAACCGACGAATAACATACCGCCAACAAGCCTTCTGTGGCTGTAACAATCAGTGCCGTCAAGTGAACCGTACCAAACGGTTGTATCTCCGTTCTTGCACAAATGTCTGCGATGCTCCCTATGTGTATCCAATCCAACCAATGGAATAATACTGCATAGAGTAAAATGGTTGCCGCACCGATAAGGGACGCCATCCATACTTTCAAATTAAAAGACCTTTGTACCCATAATATAACCCAAACAATGGGTATAAAGAGCAAAATGTCAGGAATTGCCAAGCCTGCAAGGCACAAAAGCATGGTGGCCTGAAAACTCTCTTGAACGGCATTGGGCTTATGGTATGTTTTCATGGTAAGAAACAATACCGCTTGGAATACTGCAACAACCAACTGGGTCTTCCACATCGTATGGAGAGAAACCAGACAACCTGTGAAAAGCATATACAGGGCTGCTGCCAATGCCGATCTTTTTTTTGTAACGCCCATATCCCACACAATGGACATCAAAACCAATGCATTTACCCACATGCCCATGTATGTACCTGCCACCGACAACACATAACTTGCCGTCAATGGAGCACCTATGAAAAAATCAGGCAGCCATAGCAAAGAGCAGCCTGTTATATAGACCGCCATAAATAGATAACTCTCCGTCAGATGCGAAAAAAAATACTTCATACCTGTTGTGAACTCATGGGATATAAAACAGCACAGCGTAAAATATGTCAAATCCCGACATATATACTTACACGATACAAAATTATAGAGTTTTTCTGTATTATTGACCATTCACACAAAGATTTTCCAAAATCTTTGTGTGACTCTTGTGAAATAGATTTTACAGCATATAATGCACGCATGGCAATTGATACGTTGTAATATCCGAAAAATAGAAAAACAGATAGGATGATTGAATGTTATGATTTATGGCTTTTATACCTTAATAATGGTTTATATGTAAGTTGTTAAGCCGCCCATCTGTCATTATTTTGATAGCAGGAAATAGAGTTTTGGAATAATAGTTGTAACTTTGCCGTGTTGCTGCTGCACAAGGTATGTAGCGGAATAGTACAATCGGAAGAACATAATAAGACAATATCCAGGATGACAAAGCGTTATGATGTACTCATTATTGGCGGCGGTGTTGCCGGAATGAGTTTCGCTCTGAAAATGGCGAGAGCAGGCAAATATAAGATTGCCTTATGTTGCAAAACAACTCTTGATGAAGCCAATACGGCAAAGGCGCAAGGAGGTATAGCCTCCGTGACCAATTTGCTTGTGGATGATTTTGAGAAACACATTCATGATACCATGGTGGCGGGCGATTGGATAAGCGACCCGGCTGCGGTGGAGCAAGTCGTAAGGAATGCCCCGAAGCAGATCGCGGAATTGGTGTCGTGGGGCGTGAATTTCGACAAAAAACAGGACGGCAGTTTTGACTTGCACCGCGAAGGCGGACACAGTGAGTTCCGTATTCTGCACCACGCTGACGATACGGGAGCCGAAATACAGCGCGGCTTGATGGAAGCCGTTCGGCAACATCCGGACATTGAGGTACTGGAAAACCATTTCGCGGTTGAGATTATCACCCAGCATCATTTGGGAATGCGTGTCACACGCCGTACCCCGGATATTGAATGTTACGGTGCCTACATTCTGAACCCCGAAACAGGAAAGATTGACACTTACTTGAGCAAAATCACTCTTATGGCTACCGGCGGCACGGGGGCTGTATATGCCACCACTACCAACCCGAATATCGCCACAGGCGATGGGATAGCCATGGTCTATAGAGCCAAGGGGCAAGTGAAGGATATGGAGTTCGTACAATTCCACCCTACCGCCCTGTTCCATCCGGGGGAAACGCATCCCGCCTATTTGATTACCGAAGCAATGCGCGGTTACGGAGGGATTTTGCGTCTTCCGAACGGCGAGGAGTTTATGCAGAAATACGACGAGCGTCTTTCGCTTGCACCGCGTGATATTGTGGCAAGGGCGATAGATAATGAGATGAAGATACATGCATTGGATCATGTATGTCTGGACGTAACGCACAAAGACCCCGAAGAAACAAAACATCATTTCCCGAACATCTATGCCAAGTGCTTGAGTATCGGTATTGATATCACCAAAGACTATATCCCCGTGGCGCCATGTGCACACTATATGTGCGGCGGCATTAAAGTGAACTTGGATGCACAGTCGTCCATCAACCGGCTGTATGCAGTGGGCGAATGTTCCTGCACAGGACTTCATGGAGGAAACCGCTTGGCAAGCAATTCTCTGATAGAGGCCGTTGTGTATGCCGACGCTGCAGCACGGCACGCTATGTCTGTGATAGACACGTATGACTTCAACGAACGGGTGCCTGCATGGAATGATGAAGGGACAATGACCAACGAAGAGCAGGTGCTGATCAATCAGGATGTGAAAGAAGTGGGACAGGTCATGAGTACGTATGTGGGGATCGTCCGAAGCGATTTGCGCCTGCACCGCGCTTGGGAACGGCTCGATCTTCTGTATGAGGAAACAGAAGACCTCTTCAAGCGTGTTCGCCCCACGAGAGATATTTGCGAATTGAGAAATATGATTAACGTGGGATATCTGATCACGCGTCAGGCTCTGGAACGGAAAGAAAGCCGAGGGCTTCATTACACGATTGATTATCCGAAGAACCCCAACAATAATACACAAGAGGTTTGGTAATGTATCCGCATAGAAAAAATGGCGTCTGCCTTGTCGCAGTCTGTGTTGCCATCGTCTGCACGGAGATGTCGGCACAGACGCTTGCCTTCCCGGGAGCGGAAGGATTTGGAAAATATGCGCAGGGAGGGAGAGGAGGAAAAGTGGTAACCGTGACCACTACGGAAGACTATACACGGGAAGAACCTCCCGTTGAAGGGTCTTTGCGCTGGGCATTGGAGCAGTACGTCCACAAAGAAATACGACAGCGGCACATCACAAAAAACGATGGAAATGATTCTGTTGCGGAGGAAGAGGTGACAGTTTATGAACCTCTTACCATTGTTTTTAATGTCGCTGGAAACATCTGTCTGAAAGAAGACTTGAAAGTAAAGCGGGATTACTTGACAATAGCCGGTCAGTCGGCACCCGGTGATGGAATTTGTATCACAGGGCATAGTATGCTGTTTAATGGTGCAACAGGAGGGGAAATGTGGTATTGGGGACCAAGAAGAAAACATCTTATAGTACGGTATATTCGGTTCCGACCGGATACTCCGACCGCTGAGAATCCATTCATTACCTATGGTACTGATGTGGAAAACTACGAGTATGTTATCTTTGATCACTGTACAATGACATGGGCAAATGAAGAATGTTTGGCTATGTATGACAACAAATACACAACTGTGCAATGGTGTATAGTCGCGGAAGGATTGTATAATGCTCACCATCCGAAGGGAAAACGCTCGTATTGCGGTGTGTGGGGCGGGCAGTTTGCCACGTATCACCATAATCTGATAGCACATAATGACAGCCGGAACATACGCTTCAACGGAGCCAGAGCCCATGACACGGTGGCTGTGGTGGAATATCGGCATAACGTCGTATATAATTGGGGAACAAACAACTCAGGATATGGACTGGAAATGGAAATTGAGTCGGAGAAGATACGCAATGAGTTGAATATGTTTAATAACTACTACAAACATGGTCCTGCATCAGGCAACACCGGCAGCAAGGCTTCACCAAGCAATAAGGTGAACAGGCTTGTTAGAATAGATCAAACAAGAAGCAGTGTGGAAGCAGGGCGGTTGCCGCACCACTTTATAGAAGGGAATTATATGAGCCACTATCCGGAAGTGTCAAAAGACAATTGGTTCTGCGGAGTGCAATATAGTGCATATTCTGACACCGCTCTGGCAAAAAGCATATTCCGGTCTCGGGAGATGTCTCCCGAAATACAATTTTTGGTTGACACCGCCGAAACTGCAGAGGAGGCGTACATGCGTGTCATTGGGAAAGCGGGAGCCGATGTACCCAAAAGAGATTTTCAGGATCAGCGTATCATTGAAGAAACGAAGACTGCAACGGCAAACGGTATGGGAACAAAAGGAAAGGGAGGAATTATTGATGACCCGGAAGCAGTGGGAGGATGGCCTGTGCTACAAGGCAAACCGTATATAGATAGTGATTCTGACGGAATACCCGATGAATGGGAAATAGCCAATGGCCTGAATCCTCATAATCCGAGTGATGCAGCGGTAATAACGGAGGATGGTTATTCGCATCTGGAAATATATCTTAATAGTATTGAATCCGAGGCAACTCCTGTTGCAAGTCTGATATATATGACTCCGCAACCTGACAAGAGATTGATAAATGGAAGATTATACATTTTTCATGATAACACTGTAGTCACACTGCAGGGACATACTTTCAAAAATACACGGACCGAGTAGTAACTGCCTGTTTTTTCTTGGGGATGCGTTGCGAAAATACCGACTTTTGGTGATTGATGCATAGATTACGCAAAAGTAATTTTGCATCGGAAATGAATGGTATTATGGAAGAGAAGACACTTACGTTGGCTGACCTGAAGACCAATGAACGCGGAATGATTCTGAAAGTGCATGGTCACGGCGGCTTTAGACATCGTATCTTGGAACTCGGATTCGTGAAAGGAGAGGTGGTACGCGTGATAAAAAACGCCCCTCTTTCGGATCCTGTGGAGTATGAGATAATGGGGACGCACGTGAGTCTCAGAAGGGTAGAGGCAAAAAATATAGATGTGGTTTCGTTGGAAGCGGATGCACACCCTGACAACGATTTCTATGGCACTATAGAGGAACACGTACGGGCCGAGGTGGAAGCATTGTCGAAGAACATTACAGTGGCTTTGGTTGGTAACCCGAATTGCGGGAAAACCAGTTTCTTTAACTATGCCACCGGTATGCGGGAAAAGGTCGGCAACTATAGTGGTGTGACTGTTGATTCAAAAGTGGGGACTTTCCATCATCGTGGTTATACCATAAACTTGGTAGATCTGCCCGGTACATATTCACTCACGGAATACTCACCGGAGGAACTGTATGTCCGTGACTTCTTGGACAACCAGCCTCTTGATTTGGTCCTGAACATCGTGAATGCGGGTAATTTGGAACGCAATCTGTTTTTGACGACCCAACTGATTGACAGGAACCACCCTATGGTGATGGCACTCAATATGTATGACGAACTGCAGAAGACCGGCGACAAATTGGATTACAAGTCTTTGGAGAAGATGTTGGGATTTCCGATCGTGCCTGTAATCGCAAGAACAGGATGGGGAATCGAAAACGTATTGGAGGCTATCGTTCAAGTCTATGAAGGTAAATCAAAAGTACAGAAACATATACATATCAACTATGGGGAACCCATGGAGGCTGCGATTGCCGACATCAAACATTTGCTCAGTCAGAATGAGGGCGTCAAAGATTTGTATCATACTCGGTATATCGCACTGAAATTGATAGAGAACGACCGGACAACCGTTGAACTGTTCTCAAAATTACCGAATGGCAAGGAGATATTGGCGACCGCCAAACGGTATCGTGAACAGTTTGAGAAAGAGTCCGGCGAAGAGATTTCGTCTTATATATCCGATTTGAAATTCGGCTTTATACGGGGAGCATTGAGCGAAACCTTTACTCCGAACAAACAACAAGCAAAGCAGACGCTCGGCTATGCATTGGACAAAGTACTTACCAACAAATGGCTGGGCTTTCCTATATTGTTTCTCTTTCTCTTTCTGATGTTTGAAGCAACTTTTGTGCTTGGCGCCTATCCGCAACACTGGATTGAGATGGGTATGGAAGCCTTGTCGGATTGGGTGCGCGATAGTATCCCGGCCGGTGTGTTTACGGATTTGTTGGTGGACGGCGTAATTGCCGGCATAGGAGCCGTGCTGTCTTTTGTACCCCAGATACTTATTCTGTTCATTTTCATCTCGGTGTTGGAAGATACGGGATATATGGCAAGGGCGGCATTCATTATGGACAAACTGATGCACCGCATGGGAGTGCACGGAAAGTCGTTCATCCCGTACATTATTGGCTTTGGATGTTCGGTACCGGCTGTGTTGGCATCTCGTACATTGGAAAATCCGAAGGACAGATTGTTGACTATACTGACCGTTCCTTTTGTGTCCTGTTCCGCCCGACTACCTGTTTACATCATCTTGGTCGCTGCTTTCTTTCCTCATCATCAGGCACTTGTGCTATTATCCATTTATCTGATAGGTTTGATAATCGCCATATTGACATCCCTTTTGCTGAGTAAAGTCGCTTTCAAGGAGGAAAGCAACCCGTTCGTCATGGAGTTGCCGCCTTACCGTTTGCCGACTTTCCGCAATGCGATGATACACACATGGGATAAGGCAAAGGAATGGTTTTCCAGAGTCGTGACGATCGTTTTATTGGCTTCTGTGATTATTTGGGGATTGGGGTATTTCCCGATGCACCAGGAGAAACTATCGCATAAAGAGCAGTTGGAGCAGTCCTATTTGGGGGCTGTGGGACGTGCAATAGAGCCTGTCTTCAAACCGCTGGGATTGGAATGGCGGGCTGGAGTCAGTTTGGTGGCAGGCTGTGCTGCCAAAGAAGTGATTGCCTCCTCGATGGCTGTGCTTTACGGAGAAGATTCGGTTGAAGATAACGAAGATGTTTCGGATGTGAACGAAGAAGGAGTTATTCCCTTGGCAGAGAAGTTGCGTTCGTTGAAGAATGATGACGGAACACCTTTGTACACACCGTTATCGGCATTTTCGTTGATGTTGTTCATCTTGTTGTATTTTCCTTGTATTTCCACGTTGGCGACTATACAGAAAGAGTCAAGTACAAAATGGATGCTGTTTTCAATGACTTACTCAACCGGCATAGCCTGGTTGCTCAGTTTCCTTGTTTTCCGGATAGGTTCATTGCTATGATACAGGAAATTCTGTTTTATATTGTTTTTGGATTTGCTGCAGCGATGGCGATTTACCTGCTGGTACGTGCTTTCCGTAAACCCGAAAAATGTGCGGGTTGCGGGAATTGTCCGTTGGCAGACGGATGTGAAAAGAAGAAGAGCAAGTGATGGGGTGCTTTACAGGAAAAGTCTTTTGTGTGATTTTCAGCATGAAAGACTTTTTTGTTCCGGTTGCGTAGGTGGCACTTTTTTTGTACTTTTGTGGGCAGTTGGGTGCAAATAGTGCTTTTCGACTGACGTAACATAACATTTCACTTTATGTCTAATAAATATATCCTATACCAACTTCTTCCGAGAACATTCAGCAACTATTGTGAAAACCGCAAACATAACGGAACAATAGAAGAAAACGGCTGCGGCAAATTTAACCGAATTACCGCCAGGGCTTTGCGGCAAATACGCCAATTGGGTGCCACGCATATTTGGTACACGGGTATTATCAGGCATGCCACACAGACTGATTACAGTCAATATGGCATTCCTGCTTGCTCGGCAGGAATAGTAAAGGGCAAGGCAGGATCGCCGTATGCCATTACGGATTATTATGACGTGGATCCCGATCTGGCAGAAGACATTCCAAACCGCATGCATGAGTTTGAAGAACTGGTCGGAAGAACGCACAGAGCAGGCATGAAAGTGGTGATTGATTTCGTTCCAAACCATGTTTCACGTGAGTATAAATCGATCATGAAACCTGCAGGAGAGATTGATCTCGGAGAAAATGATCATCCTGAATGGGCTTTCTCTCCATTGAATAACTTCTATTATCTTCCCAACGAGAAGTTTTCGCCACTATTCGATGTCGGGGACTATCAAGAGTATCCCGCCAAAGTAACCGGAAACGATTGCTTTACAGCATCTCCTACAAAGAACGATTGGTATGAGACCGTGAAACTGAACTACGGCGTCTATTATCAAGGAGGAATGGAGAAACAGTTTGACCCCATACCCAAGACGTGGCATCAGATGCTGCAGATACTCCTGTATTGGACAAAAAAGGGCGTGGACGGATTCCGTTGTGATATGGCGGAAATGGTGCCTGTAGAGTTTTGGCACTGGGTGATTCCCCAGGTGAAAAAAGCAAATCCGCACATTCTGTTCATAGCAGAGGTATATAATCCGCACCTGTATCGTTCGTACATATATGACGGAAACTTTGATATACTGTACGACAAAGTGGGTATGTATGATTACCTGCGCGGCGTGACAAGCCGTGATTTTCCGGCAGAAGGAATCACCATGCAATGGCAGGCTACCGATGATATACATGAACACATTCTTTATTTCCTGGAGAATCACGACGAACAACGTATAGCATCCGGGTTCTTCTGTGGGCGGGGCATTTGTGCAGAACCCGCCGTGATTGTGATGTCTCTTTTAGGTACCAACCCCATAATGCTCTATGCCGGTCAGGAACTTGGCGAGTTGGGTATGGATTCGGAAGGATTCTCGGGCGTGGACGGAAGAACAACTATATTTGACTATTGGGGAGTACGTTCCTTGCAAGCATGGGCAAACAATGGTAAATTTGACGGGGCGGCGTTATCAGACGAGCAGAAAGAATTGAGAGATTTTTACCAAAATCTGCTGCACATTGCGACCACAGAAAAGGCTGTTGCAAACGGAAAGAAGTTCGATTTGGAATACGCTCAGAAAGATGGATTCAATAAGAGTAAGCAATATGCTTTTTTGCGGGGCTTCAAAAATGAAGTGATATTGGTTGCCGTGAACTTCGATGCTCATCCTGCGGACCTAAGCTTGATTATACCTCAAGAAGCATTCGCCTACTTAGAGATTAATCCATTGCTTACACCCGTCAGTTGCATGGATTTGCTGAGTGGGAAAACCTATCAGTTCAACCTGTTGCCTGATACGCCTATCCGTCTTGAACTTCCGGAATGGAAAGGATTGGTGTTGAAAATGACATTGTGATTCACTACCTATAGAAATTATAACCCAAACACCATACCTATATGAAAGCGATATTACAACTCGTCCGTTGGCAGAATCTGCTCTTTATAGTATTCATTATGTGGCTGATGGAAAAGATGGTGGCTCTCCCCGTTTTAGGCGTATCGTACTATGGGGAACAACTGCCGACTTATATGCTCTGCCTGCTAATTATGGGGGTAGTGTTCGTGGCGGCAGGCGGATATGCCATAAATGATTATTTTGACGTACGTATAGATGCTATCAACCGCCCCGAGAAACAAATTGTAACTCGCAGCATCAGCAAACCGACTGCCATGCTCTGTCATCAGGTTATGACCGTGATAGGTGTACTTTCGGGACTCGCAGTCGCCATTATGGTTCGCAGTTGGTCATTAGGTCTTATCTTTGTTTTCACTCCCGGTTTGCTTTGGTTCTACTCATCGTCTTATAAACGTCAGTTTATAGTGGGGAATTTGATTGTAAGTCTTGCCGCCGGTCTTGTTCCTTTGGTTGTTGCCATTGCCAACGTTGCCATGTTGAGATATCGTTACGGAGATATACTATCTTACACCCATCTGGTGCATGATTTATATCTATGGATCGGTGTGTTCTCCTTGTTTGCTTTCCTGCTTACCCTAATCCGAGAAATAATCAAAGATATGCAGGACGAGGCAGGCGACAGAGAATTGGAGTGCCACACCCTGCCTGTTATGTTGGGAACGGCATGGACAAAGGCGATTGTGGTAGTTCTCATTATAGCAGCCTGCGGAGGTATGGGATATTTTGTTTACTTGTTTGCCAACAGATTGGGTATCACAGGCTGGCTGAGTCTTCCTTACAGATACTTGATCTTCGGTATGATAGTTCCCTGCTTGTGTGACATCGCCCTTGTGATTGCGGCAAAGATACCATCGGACTATCGGACGGCACAGCAATTGATGAAATTCATCATGTTCTTGGGACTGCTTTTCAGCATCGTCATTTACACACAACTTCATTGATTATACAAGACATGAAGATATTATTAGGAAGCAATTCTCCAAGAAGGCGCGAGTTGTTATCGGGGCTAAATATCCCTTACACCATCGTACACACGGAATGTGACGAACATTTCCCAGCGGATTTGCAGGGCGAAGACATACCACGCTACATCTGCCAAGAAAAAGCGGATGCCTACAAAGCACTATTGCAGGAAGATGAAGTGTTGATTACGGCAGATACGATTGTTTGGCTTGACGGAACAATGTTAGGCAAGCCAAAGGACAAAGCCGATGCGAAACGAATGTTACGTTTGCTATCGGGCAGAACGCACCAAGTGTACACCGCTATAAGCCTGACCACGAGCCATTCTCAGGAAACATTGTCAGACAGAACAGACGTAATATTCAAGCACCTCACGGAAGACGAAATAGAATACTATGTGGAGAAATATCTCCCTTTAGACAAGGCGGGTGCCTATGGTGTACAAGAATGGATAGGCTATGTCGGCGTAGAAAAGACAGTCGGATCGTTCTATAACGTAATGGGACTTCCGACTCATATTTTATATGAAGCACTGAAGAAATATATGCAATAATAAATCAACCAACAGACAAGATGGAACTCATATTATGTTTATTGGGCGGCGGAATAGCAGGTGCCACAATAGCAGCCATTATCACTTACTACCTGGAGCGCAACAACAAACGGCAAGCCATAGAGATTGCCGTAAACAACAAGCAGCTTGAAATAGAGAAGATTCACAGTGAGATTCTGCACCAACAAGAGAAAATTGATCAGTTGGAGAAAAAGCGGACCAGTTTGGAGCAAGAGAACAATGAGTTGCAAGAACAGGTGAAGACAGCAGAACGTGAAGTATATCGATGGACAGCAGAGGCCGACAAAGCAAATGCCATGTTTGCAGAGAGCAAACAGCAACATGAGAAGGAAAAAGAAACAGAGAAACAAGCGCGGGAAAGATATGAGCAGAAACAATTGGAACTCCTCGTTGAGAAATTTGACACAACCTCTCGGCGTCTTTTGAAAGAACGGGCTGAAGATTTGAGCAGTGCCAATAAGCAGAGCGTGGGGCAATTATTGGATCCTATCCAAAAGGAAATGGAGAATGTGCGGAAGCTGATGACAGAGACGCGTTCATCGAATGAACAGAGCAATGCCACCTTGCAAGGTGCCATACAGAATATGGTGAACCAAACCCAGCAATTGGGCAAAGACGCCAACAACTTGGCGGATGCATTGAAAAATCGCGGCAAGGTTCACGGTGATTGGGGGGAGCAGGTGTTGGATGATATTCTACAAGGGAGCGGGTTACGTGAGGGCATTGAATACTCCAAACAGGAGAGTTTCCGCAGCGAGAAAGGCAATGAACTCCGTCCTGACGTGGTCATCAATTGCTCTGATGGGAAGCATATCATAGTGGATTCCAAAGTATCGTTGAAAGACTATACAGATGCATTAGGCGCAGCCAATGAGGAGGAGAGACAGAATGCCGTAAGGAAGAATTTTGAATCGGTAAGGAGGCACGTTAAAGAATTGGCACAAAAAGATTATCCGAAGTATGTACCCTCTTCCATGAATTATGTTCTGATGTTCGTTCCCAATGAAGGTTCTTACATTATGGCTATGAACTATGATCCTTCCTTAGGGCAGGAGGCTTTCCGGCAGGGAGTTATTATAGTAAATCCCACAAACTTGATGATGACACTGCATTTAGTGCTTCAAACGTGGCAGAATACCCGGCAAGAGGATAACTGCAAGAAGATATTGGAGGCGGCTTCGGCACTATATGACAAGGTGGTGGTGGTGTCCGAGACCTACGATACGCTGGGAAGACAATTGGATACCGCCATGTCCACGTATCAGAAAGGTAAAGGGCAACTGATTGACGGACAAGGAAACATCTTGCGCAGAATAGAGAAGTTGAAAGAATTAGGGATAAGCAGTACGAAGAAAGCAAAGTTACGTACTTTGAACACAGGTGAAAGCAGCGAGTGATATGTATAGAAATTTAACGACAACAGAACAACAGCAATTAGTCGCGCAGGGGTGCGACGCAAAGAATTGGGCGGATGTATATGTCAAAGACGGTTTCGACCCGCAATACGTGCGCGATGCCCATTTCTCGGGTGTGGTGAAAATGGGTAAGTTTGTGCGTGAGTTCGAACTGCCCGGAGGGCTGAGCGTCCACTCGGGTATCTACCACGCTACCATTCACAACTGCGAGATTGGCGACAACGTACACCTATATAATATACACAACTATATCGCCAACTACCGCATCGGGGCGGACACATGTATCGAGAACGTGAACGCCATTCTGGTGGATGGGCGCACTACATTCGGCAACGGGGTGCGCGTACCCGTGATGAACGAAGGCGGCGGGCGTGAGATACCGATTTTTAACCATCTGAGTGCCAGCCTGGCATACGTGATGACGCTGTACCGCCATCGCCCGAAGATGATCGCGGTTCTCGACAAGATGATAGACGATTATGCCGAGTCGCAGGCTAGCGAAATCGGCGAAATCGGTGAACACGTATGTATCCTCAACTGCGGCAGTATCAAGAACACACGTATCGGCGATTATGCCGAACTGACAGGCGTATCACGCCTGAAAAACGGTACGGTCAACTCGAATAAGTTTGCGCCTACCAAACTCGGTTCGGGCGTCAAATGTACCGATTTTATCATTGCTTCGGGTGTGGAAATAGGCGACTCAACCCTTGTGGACAAATGTTTTGTAGGGCAAGGCTGTATCTTCGACAAACACTACTCGGCGGGGGAATCGCTGTTTTTCAGCAACTGCCAGGGTATGCACGGCGAGGCGTGTGCGATCTTCGCCGGTCCCTACACGGTAACGCACCACAAATCGACCCTGCTTATTGCGGGTATGTTCTCGTTCCTGAATGCAGGTTCGGGCAGCAACCAGTCGAACCATATGTACAAACTGGGGCCTATCCACCAGGGTGTGGCGGAACGCGGGGCAAAGACCACTTCGGACAGTTACCTGCTGTGGCCGTCGAAGATCGGGGCGTTCTCGCTCGTGATGGGGCGGCACACCAACCACGCCGACACCAGCGAACTGCCATTTTCGTATCTGATTGAGAACCAGTCGGAATCATACCTCGTGCCGGGTGCCAACCTGCGTACGGTGGGTACAATACGCGATGCGCAGAAATGGCCCAAGCGCGACAATCGCAAAGACCCCGACAAGTTGGATTTTATCAATTTCAACCTGCTGTCGCCCTATACGGTACAGAAGATGTGGCGCGGGCGAGAGATACTGAAAGAGTTGCAGACGCTGAGCGGTATGAATACCGAGGTCTATGGCTACAACAACTGCAAAATCCGCAATTCGTCGCTCGTACACGGCGATATGCTCTACACGATAGGCATCACCAAGTTTCTTGGCAACTCACTGATTTCCAGAACAGAAAAGGCAGATATTCATTCTTTGAACGACCTGCACAAGGCGTTGAAACCCGATACTGAGGTCGGCTTGGGCGACTGGGTGGATCTGGCGGGACTGATTGCCCCGCGCAGCGAGGTTACACGCCTGATGGACGACATCGAAAAGGGCGGAATGAGTTACATCCAGATACAAGACCGCTTCCGACAAATGCACGAAAACTACTACATCTACGAATGGACATGGGCGGTAGACAAACTGCAGCAGATATGGGGTTGCAGCGTGGACAAGGTATCGCTCGATCTGGTCTTGCAAAGCATCAACCGTTGGCAGGATGCGGTGATAAAACTGGACAAGATGGTGTACGAAGATGCAAAGAAAGAGTTTAACCTCAACAGTCAGACGGGCTTCGGCGTGGACGGCGACCGCTCGCAGCAAGTGTCGGATTTCGAATATGTCCGAGGCAGTTTTGAGAATAACTCGTTTGTCAAGGCAGTATCAGACCATATCAAGCGCAAGACGGCTCTTGGCAACAAGATCCGGCAACAGTTAGAGAATCTGAAATAAATACCATTGTCCCCTTGCGTCTCATTTTACTATGGCACAGAGGGACAGCAACATATCCGATAATGCGGCTCAATAGTATTTTGGTACCGGGCAGAAAGCGTCTATGGTATGTCGGATTTCCGTGCTTCCGTTTTCCATCACAACGGCGATAATATCGAATCTTGCTTCGTACTTATCAGGGAATTGCTTCATAAAGGAATCAGCCGCCATAGTAAGCCGGCGTTGCCGATGCAAATCAACCGCCTGTTCAGGCAGTCGAAATACTTCAGAAGAGCGTGTTTTGACCTCTACGAATACAATTGTCTTCTTTGTCCGTGCAATGATGTCAACCTCTATATTGCCCAATTTCCAATTGGTTTGCAATATCTTATAGCGTTTCTTAATAAGATATTTCTGCGCCAACAGTTCCCCTTCCTTGCCGAGTTCGTTATGCTGCGCCATTTATGAGAAACGTCTATTGACCAATTCCGTTATCTGCCGGTTCAATTCGTCTTTCGTGAGCAAATTCTCTATCGTAAGGTGCATACGGTAGCACCAGAAATGACGAGGATTTTCCGGCAGGTTGATTCGCTCTGCATGCGCATCCCCGAGGCGTACCTTTTCGTTGATTGCCAGCCAATCCTGCAAGGGAAGAATCACCCATATAGCAGGACTATACATGTGCTGGTTGATGATGAATGCGGCTATTTCGCCCGACATCTCTTTTGGTGCTTCGCCGAACCAGCCCATTTGTTCGTTGTAGAAACGCTGCGTTTTCGCCCGATCTTCTTCCCACCAAGCCCGCAGCGGGTTCATATCGTGTGTCCCCGTGGTGCAAACGCTGAGATAGGGTGCATCGGCAGGGTGAGCAAACGTTACGTTTGGATCTTTAGGCATGCGCTGTATTTCCAAGGAAAGGATGTTGAGCCGGTGCATAACCTGCGGAACACACGCAGGCACCATACCCAAATCTTCGCCACAAACAAGCATATCGGTGGCACTGATGAGCGTAGGCAGTTTCTTCATTGCGGATCGGTACCAGAAATCGTTGTGCCGATGATAGAAGTAATCGTTGTGGATATCGGCAAGCAACTTTTTCTGATCGTCCCACAATTCGTTGTAACTATGTGAGTTGAAGAGAGAAATACGCGGATGAAGAAGGGCGGGATCGGCTTGGTCGCGCACAAACAACACTTCGCAATGCAAATAGTAGAGTGCATCACGCAATCGGATGCTGCGTTCGTCGGTCAGATGATTATTCTCAAAGTACTCTTGCACTTTGAGTTGTGTATCGAATTCTTCTTTGAACCAATAAATATAACCATCGTTTGTATTCAGGAACTTGTCTTTTGCATAACCGGTATCTTCTCCAAACACTTCTCCCAGGAAGTTGGAACGTATATATGGCTTCACCAAACGATCTTCGTCCAACTTGACACCCATATTCCAAAGATCCTGCATGGAATAGGGCAGAGCCGGACAGAAATGCCCCGTGAGTCCCCACACGGCAGATTTTGGCATCTGCCATATACGGAAGAAACCGAGAATATGGTCGATACGGTATGCATCGAAGTAATCCGCCATTTTGCAGAAACGCCGTTTCCACCAGCGGAAACCATCTTTCTCCATGACCTCCCAGTTGTAGGTGGGGAAACCCCAGTTCTGTCCGCTTATACTGAAATCATCGGGTGGGGCTCCTGCAGAGGAATTGAGATTAAACAGTTCCGGATTTGTCCACGCATCGACAGAATCGGGTGAGATACCAATAGGGATATCTCCCTTGAGAGCCACTCCCTTACTATGGGCATAGTTGACTGCTTCGGAGAGTTGTTTATCGAGATGAAACTGGAGGAAATAGTGGAAAGCCACCTTGTCGTATTCTTTTGCAGCAGGTTGCGAGAGACGTTCTACATCTTTATGCCGGTAGGCAGAATAGCGTTTCCAATCATAGAAACGGGGCGTACCATTCTTGTCGCGCAGATAGCAGAATACGGCATACGGTACGAGCCATTCTCTGTTTTTCCGGAAGAACTCTTTGAACTCGGGTGACGAAAAGACAGCCTCTTTCTCAGCCTTGTAAATGGCTTTGTAGTACTTCATCTTTTCATCGTAAACAACCTGATAGTCGGCTATTTTTTTCTTATTAAATTCTTCTTTTGTTGCCAGATACTTTTTCTTTTGTGCCGGTGTGAGTCTTCCCATCTTTTCAATGTTGAGATAGACGGGGTGCAGGGCGAAGACGCTCACAGCATTGTATGGATAGGAATCCCGATTGGTATGAAGCAGCGTTGTATCGTTGATGGGAAGGGTTTGAATCATTTTCTGCCCTGTAAGAGCCGCCCAATCCGCCAACTTTTTCAAGTCGAGGAACTCGCCTATACCGAAGTCATCTTCGGAACGGAGAGAGAATACCGGTACTGCGACACCTGCTCCTTTCCAACGAGGTTGTGTACGCCGGAAGCACCTGTCGTTTTGAATAACGGTCAGTTTGCTTTGCAGTCCCCAGACCTGTCGGTTCTCTCCGGCTTCCATATCTACCAATTGGCCAGATCTGAGGTCATAGATTACATATTTATATTCTATTATTTCGTTTGCGTTCGCCTGAATGGAACCTGTCCAAACGGGGAAGTACTTATCGGACAGAATCAGTTTCCGAGTCACATCCCATTTGCCCAATTCTTCGGAATTTCCCACAACTGCCACACCTTGCGTGGGAAGAATCTGCGGTACATCTATAGAGAAACGTACATTACCGGGCTGCTGCACTCCTTTTATCTTTTTGTCCCGTAGGAAGAGGGCTTTCATAAAGGCAGTGGAACGGAACGCCTTTTCGTAGTCATCCACCTGCCAGAAATCGTGCAACACGATATGTTTATCAGATGGTAGTAAATCGACCATTCTACTCTTACCTGCTTCGCAGATCAGGTTACCGTCCGCCAAGAGAACGGCATAACGATAGTTGATTTGCTTGAGGAAATCGGATACAGGGACGGTTGCTGTCCAGAAATCGGTACCCAAACATTTGAGAGGCAAAGGTTTTTCATTTGTCCACCCCAATACAGGGTCATCAGCCAGCACACACAAGGATTGTCCCCACTCTGCCCGATAATTGATACAAAACGTTACAGTCATATAATTGTAGTAAATTTAAGGTTTCACCAAGTATTGGCAAAGGTAGTGTTTTCTTATACTAATGCCAAATGGAATTATACGAGTTGCAGCATTTAATGGATGAACGGAGTGATTGAAACCAACATGACCCATCCATCAGCGGAATAGGATATATGGAAAATTTATCCGATTGAGACAGACAGGACGATTCAGACATTCCCTTTCCCTCCCCTCCAAAGGAGGGGAGTAGAGTTGAAAGTCAAGAGTTGACAGTTGAAAGAAGTGGAGAGTTGTAAGTTTATGAGTTGATCGGTTTATCGGTTGATGCGTGGTTGAAAGGGTTAAGATATTTACGATTGGACGATTTAGACTTCCCAAACTCCTCCAGAGGAGGGCTAAGATTCTCATCATTCAATTTTATGGCTCTCCTATTCAGGTCTCGACGAGGGGTGCTTGAGGGGTCGT
>DLLF01000008.1 GCA_002477945.1 Bacteroidales bacterium UBA7569 | reverse complement strand
TTTGCCGAGTCTTTGACGGCAGCGAAAGCATCAACGAGGGAAGCGGTTGTGCGCTTGGTTTTCTGCATCTGCTTTTGCGTCTTGGTAGAGGCGTTGCTTGTGGCATTAGCCGCTGCGCTCTCCGCCTTGCCACGTACCTGCGTCAGTTGGTTGAGGGTCTGCTGACTGCCTGTCATAGCGGCTTCCGCTGCTGCCTGTCGTTCTTTACTCTCCGCTATCTGCTGTTCGAGTACGGCACGCTGTTCAAGTAGGGCTTGCTGTTCTTCGGGCGGCAGGTTCTCGGTGGAGAGTTGTGCGTTTACATCTGTCAGTTGCTGCTCGGCGGTGGCTTGGAAGTCTTTCTCGGCAGTGATATTGGCTTGGGCTGTGTCGCGTTCTTGGGTGGTAGTCTCTATTTGCTGTTCTACCTCTTTGATGAATTGGTCGTAGATAGCCCGCACCTCCTCCATAGCCTTGCCTGCCACATCAGCACCGAGGTTGGCGAGGTCTTGTACCCACTTGGTGTCTTTGCCGCCGATGTTCGTGTCGCGATTGACTATTTCCTGTGCTCGGTTGCGCTCGGTAGTGGCAGCGGCTACATCTCTGCCGATGGCGGTGTCTGTGCCGTATTGCGACAGGTCGGCATCTTCGGCAAGACCGTACTGCGCACGTATGTCCGCAAGACGCTTCTGATACTGCTCCTCCAACGTGAGCGTTTGGTCGAGGTAGGAGGTGTAGCGGTCGAGGTCTTGTTGGAGCATATCGGCATTGTGCTGCTGCGTGGTCTGCTGTATAGTAAGGTCGAGCCGTTTGGCATAGGCTTCGTATATCTGCTCCATTTCGGAATATGTAGCAAGCAAAGCCTCTGACAGTCCGGAGTCTTCAGCCGCTTTCTTTTTGTCCTCTGCACCCGTTGCATTGCGGAAAGAAAAAAGGATAGCCTGATTGTTTTTATCGGCAGAGAACGCACGGAAATCAGTGAGCGTTGCATCTCCGTATTTATTGCGCACCTCGTCATCGGCTTCTTGCTGATTGGCTTGTTTCTTCAGTTCGATTTGCTTTTGATAGAGTTCGTTTTGCCGCTGTATTTGTTCGGCGACAGACTGTGCATTGTTGAGAGCATTCTGTGCTTCGTCATTTTGCATATCAACTTTGATTTGCATTGTTTCTTGCTCAAATGTGCGTTTCCACTCCTCGAAGTCCTTGTCGAAATTGCTCATATCGATGTCGAACTGCATTGTGGCGTTCTCACGTTTCAAATCAAACTCCGAACTCGTGCGCCCGTTATGTGCTTTTTTATAGGCTGCTTCCTCTTGGTTGATTTCCTTAATGGTCTGCCAATAGTTGGCTTCTCGTTGCGCACGCTCCGCCTGGATAGTGGAGTTCATCACCTGTTGCCTCTCATTGAGAGCCTGTTGCCGTGCTTTGGCAATGTTTTCGTACATACTTTTGGTATCGACCCACGCAGTGTTGGTAGCAGTCTTGTAGTCATCGGTCAGCGTTTTGAGACTTGCTTCGGCATTTTCGACATTGGATTTATTGGTGTCGTTCATGTCGTTGGCATAGGTCTTCCGAGCCTGTTCTACGTTTTTTTCGGCTGCAAGAATATCCGATATGAGTTGCGGTAGAGTTTGCTTGGAGGTATTTGCGGAGAGGCTTTGCAGTTGGTTGTCGGTTTCTTGTATTTGCCGTTGCAGCCCCTTGATGAGTGGTTGTAGCATATTATACTCGCCACCCAATAGCGACTGGTTGTTTGCTGCTTCTTGCTCGAAAGTGATACCTACAGAGATTTTCCATTGGTTGAGCGGGTTGCTTTCCCAAGCCGCCTTTGCTTTGGCAGCGGCTTTCTCGGCTTGCAGTTGCAGCGCGTCCAACTGCTCTTGTGCAGCGTTTTTGTCGGCAGTAAACTTGGCTATTTTCACTTCAGCGGGTTGCGCATCGAACAGAGCCTGCTCGCGAAGTTTGAGCATAGCGTTGTATTCCTTGCGGAGTTGCTCCAAGACCTTTTTCTCAGTGGCGAGTTTATTGGCAACCACTCCTGCGCCTGCTGCTCCGTTAGGCATACTCATCATAATATCCAACTGCTTCTCATAGTCCTCTATAGTCTTAGTCGTTTTGGCTATTTCTTGCGCTTTCTGCTCAAACTCCAAGTTTTCTATATTGGCTGCAACCTCTTTTTGCGCATCGGAGAGTTGGAGATTGGCGATTTGCGCTTGGGTGTATTGCTCTGTGAGTTGGGGCATAATTTTTTGGAGCGTCTGGTAAGCCTTTGCTTTCTCATATACGGTAGCCGTTTCGGATTGTATGGTGGCAATGGCTTGGTCAGCCTCGTTCTTTGTTTGTTCGCGCTGCTCTTTTTGCTGTTCGTTGAGTTTGTTGACACGTTCCTGCGCCAGTGCTTGCGTATTAAGAGCCTTGGTGACGGCATAGACTGTAGCGCAAAGAGCGACAAGCCCTGCGGTAATGAGTACAGCGGGGTTGGTAAGCATAGCAGCGGTATTCTTCAGAACGGCTTTTGTATTGAGTTTGATAGTCTTGGTAAAGAGAGATTTGCGTGCCGCTGCCATAGCGTCCGAATTGGATAAAGTGATGTTGGCAGCAGTGGCAAGGTGCTTTTCGAGTACAGCGGCTTTAAGCATATTGGTGTGTGCTTTTTCCACAGCAGCAACAAGCATAAGCGCAGCACGGTATGTCCCGTATGTGCCTGCAAGGGCAAGGACTGCCGTTCCGACCGTTTCATAATTCTCTACGAGTTTAGAGACACCTGACAGCGCGGTATTGATAGCACCCTCCGACTTCTGCCCTATCTCATTGAACATCATATCGATGCCGTCTTGGATATTGCTTATCTGTCCAGTAATAGACTTGGACTGTTCGTTCATCAGCCCACCGAACTTTCCGCCCTCTGCCGTGAGGGACGTAAGGGCGGTTTGGAATTCGGCAGCCCCTACCTTGCCCTGCGAGACGAGTTCGGTAACAGCGTCTTTGGTAACGCCCATCGTGTTTGCCAGTGCTTCCATTAGCGGTACACCTCGCCCTTGGAATTGCCGCAAGTCTTGCGTAAACATACGCCCTTGCACCATAGTTGTTCCGTAGAGCATAACCATATCGTTGAGCGGAATAGACAAGCCCGCTGCTATATCTCCGAGATGAATGAGTGTGTCGTTGACATCATCAGCGGCTATACCATAGGCAAGCAACTGTTTAGCCCCATTGGCTACGCCTTTCAGGTCGAAAGGTGTTTTGGCAGCGGTTTGCGTGAGTTGTGTCATCAACTTGTTGGCTTTTTCTCCGCTTCCGAGCATTGTGCTGAAAGCAATTTCCAATTGTTGGAACTCGCCCCGTACAGTCGCTATTTTCTTGCTCAACTCCATTGCTGTTCCGATAGTGGCTATGCTGCCTGCGGTCTTAGCAATAGTTGATTTAAGTTGCTCGAAAGTGCCATCAAGTTCCGTTCCCGATTGTTGGGCTGCGCTTGCCATTTGAGAGAACCCTTGCCTCATCTGTTCCAATGAGGCAATCACCTGTCTGTTGTCTTGTGTGGCTACAAAATGTAATGCACCATCTGCCATATTCGTTTGCGTTTTATGAGGTTATTTGCCGTTGATTAGTCGGCTGATTTCTCGGAGTTGTTTCGGGTCGCGAGCGTCAAGATAAACACCGTCTGTTGAAACGTGTGCTTCTTTTGCTTCGTCTTTTGACAGATATACAGACTGTACGCTGTCAGTTAATAGCATATTAAGATTGAGAACCGACACACCCCATAGGACGTAGCCGAGTTCCCAGCCATAGCGTTCGCACGCAGTATCAAGCACCAAACCATAGGCAGACTTTCCGCCAAAGGTCATCGAGCCGCCTTTCTTTTTCTTGTAGGCATATATCTTCTCGCGCGTCTTGCGCTCTTTGTCAAGTTTGAAACGTTTAATGAACGCTTCTTGCCGGTTGTCCCATGATAGGATAGCCACCGCGAGTGTTGCGAGGTCGCTTGCCGAAAGTACGGATAACTCGCTAATGCGAGCCTGTAACTTGTTTTCTTGAAGCACATCGCTCCGGCGGGCAAATGTGTGGAGACTGACGATACGCAATACGAGGTCGCGTTGGTCAATGCACGCACGTAATATCTCCGCTTGTCGGTTGATAGCAAGCAGTTGCTGATTGAGTTGCAGGTCTTGCAGCAGTTGCCCCACCAACAGGCTGATACCGAGCGATGGCTGGTAAAGATAGAATAAACGACCATTATCAATGGTGAACGGAATGGGTTTCTCTAAAATCGCATCTACCACTTCGCTTTCGATATTGCGTTTATCATTATCCATGGTCGTTGTTTAATAATTAAACTTTTGCCTACTTTCGCCAATAGACCGGCGGAGGTCTATGCTTTGTAGTTGTCTATTGCTTGGTGGCGGTTGCTGTAGGAGGTGTAGGACACGTGTATCCATTTTGCTCCCGACTTGTTGGTCTCGTAGAGGAGTTGGTCGAAGACACCGTGGGACTTGATGGCGTTGTAGAGTTTGCGCAGGTTCTTCACGCCCTGTACCTGCAAGTCGGCTGCTTCGCCGCGGAGGTGTCGGCTGGTCGGTTTGCCGCCCACGGCTGCATTGAGTGCGGGGCAGCGGTAGCCGCTGGTGATGTATATGGGCGCACCGAAAGACACTCGGGCGGGTTCGAGGACATTGCGGCACAAGGCACGCAGGTTTGCCACCACTTCCACCGTGGGCGTGTTGTCGATATGCTTGCGCTCCGCCGTCTCGCTGCGCACAAACTCGGTCAATGTAAAATGCTCGGTCAGGTTCATTGCTAATTATGAATGACGAATTACGAATTAGGAATGGGCTATCCACAGGACATCCACAGGACATCCACCCGTGTTTTATCAGTCTCTACCCGTGATGATTGCCCACAGACCCATAAACACCATACCCAGTGCAAAGAACGGCAAGGCTATGATACAACGCAGGGTGTACGATATGCGGCGAATGTCGGTTCTCATTGTTGCGGGATTTTGACGGCTTCGAGTTCCACTCCGTCGCTGTTGTACACGTGTGGCGGTCGGCGGTTCTTGCAGCCGTTGATAGTACAGCGATACCAGTTCAGTTTCTGCACCTCCAGTTCGAGGCGGTTGATGGTGTTGCGGTCGGTGTGCTGCTCCTTGTAGAGTTTGTCCACCTTTTCCGACAGGGCTTTGCGCTCGTCCTCGCTCTCCTCATAGAGCCGTTTCCACTCGTCCGCCTGGCTGTGTACCACCTCCACCTTTTTGAGTTGGCGGTTCGTCTTGATGTAGAGCAGGCTGCCCCCGCCCAGTGCGCCTATCAGCGCACACACCGCCGAGACTATGATGTTAATCCATTCCATATAATAGGTTGTTTATTTCGGGTTGTCTGTATATGGGCTACATCAGTCGTATGCAGCCTGTTATGATAGTGGCAAACGTGGCTACAAAGGCGCACATCTCCCACCAATAGACGCTGCACCTCTTGGCGGTCTTGGTAGCGAAAGCGGTTGCCCACACCACTGCTGCCGCAACAGGTACGATATAGGCTATCCGCCAGCATACCACGCAGCACCATAGCAGACTGAAAGCGGCGGCACACTTGGCGGATATGCTGTGTACCTTGCTTTCCAGCACACAGCCGCGGAAAGCAGGGGCTGCACCCACAAAGGCTATGCTGCCTGCAGCGAGAAATGCGAGAAAAGTGAAATTCTTTTCCCAACCTCCCGCAGCGTCGCTTATAGTGAGCCACGCAGGCAGAAGCAGCAGCACCATACAGAACATCATGGCGGTGAAGACATAGCCGATGTTTTTCTGCTCTTTTTGGTAGAGGTAGAACGTCTCGGATAGGGAGACGGGTATGCCGAAGAGACGGATGGCGGCATAGTTATAGACGGCAAACAGCAGGACCGCCGAGAGGATAAGGATGAAATAAGGTGTCATAATGGTTGTGTGTTAAAATGTTTCGGGGTTGGTTGTTTAATTGTGCTGCGTGCGGGCTTTCACCTCCGCACGGGCTGCCAGCCTAATCCTCGGTGTAGTCTTGGCAGGCGGGGTTGTGCGGGGTACGGCGGATATTGCGATACCAGCACAGGTGAGCGTCTGCTCCATAACGGCTGCACTCTCCGCAGCAGGGTTGTCTCTTTTGCATAAGGTTTATTTTTTCAGATAGATACGTATCAGTATGCGGATTGCCGTGGCGAGGGCAAGCAGGGCGACCAGTATCCAGAACGCCAGCGACACGCCTTTGTAGTAGGTAGGGACGACACGTTCCACCCGCACCGTCTCCTTCTCTTGGTCGCGGTAGATGGTGTCGTGCCGCTCTACAATCTTGTCCCGCCAGCGGATAGACCAACGCTCCCGCCACACCGTGTCGCCCTTTTGGTGGATAAAGATACTGTCCTTTGCGTAGGTCTGTATCGTGTCGTGGTGGTAGCGGGTTACTATGCTGTCGCGGTACTCCACGGAGGGCAGGCAGTCGCAGGTCTTGCAGCCACGCAGCACCCACGACAGCAGCAGGAATATCGCCACTCCTACCGCTATACGCACTATTTTCACCAAATAATCGCTCACTATTTGCTCAATTCAATAATTTATACTACCTTTGTCCCGTTGCCGAAATGTATCAGCAACTCTTGTGGCGAAATGTATCACCTAAACACTGCTGAATTGTATCGGCAGTTAAGACCACCTCGAAAGGAAATACTGATGCTCTTTGCCCGCTTCTGAGTATTGCACAGCGAATGGCAGATAGTCTGTTATCATAGTTCCTCCGCGCTCTACGCACACACCGAGTTTCATTCCTATAAGGTTTAACACACGCGCTATATACGTATCTGTTTCTCCTTCTCTACGACTTGTTACGACACTATCTTCCTCAATCGTGTGCAGTTCTTCGGCAATATCGTCTCCACCATTGATTGTCAGTTTCCAGTGGTCATATCCTGTTTTAGACCACTGACTGAATTGGTTATTCTCTAACACCATAGCCATAGGCACGTGGAGAGGTTTAGGCCACTCTCCTGCCCTTACACCTGCGGGGTCTTTGGGTCTTATCCAGCCTGTACGTCTTCTGTAAACGTAACCTTTTGCGCTATTCCATCTATCTTTGCTCCTCACATAACGAGCGAAATACGGGATGTCGGAAGCCTGCAAATATCCCTTGCTGCAAACGATATACAGTTTCCGACCAATGATTTTAAGAACAGGGAAACGTAGCGGGACAACTGGCGTACCTTTTATACCAATAGGACTGCCGCTGCTTGATTGCACCAATACACTATTCGACGCTGTCGGAGAGACTACTATATCCGCCATGATTATACGTGTTAGTTTGCCAAAGATGTATCAACCACAGTGGCATAGTTAGTGATATGTTTCTCCATTTTGAAAGAATTGTAGGCTTCTGAACCGCTGTATATTTCGAGGTCGTACACGCCGACAGTAGCAGTCTTGGTATCTGTTGCTGACAGTTTCATATTGTACACACGCCCATCATTGCTGCTCTCCACAATCTCCAATGTAGCGGTGATAGATGTCTTTGTGGCGTGATTAAACAAGACTGCACTTGTCAGCAAAACGCTACTTGATATAGACGCAGCAAATGTCGTTCCTCTGTATATATATTCCATACTACAAACTTTTCTCCCTTTCGTCGGTTGGGTGGGCTTTCAACTCCACCCGCGCCGACTACTCGGACTAAATAACAATGGCTATGAAGAAAGTTTGTTAGGCAGTAGGCTCTGTTTCCGCTTCAAGAGGTGTGCAAGTCACTTCTGAGATAGTTCCACCGCTTTCAGTGATAGCAACTTTACCAAGCACGAGTGCTTTCTTGGTACTGTCTGTAGGCTGTAACGGTTCAATGGTATAAGTGTAGGTCGTACCATCTGCGTCTGTACCTTTCAACTCGCAAGAGATGCGACAACGCTCTGCAAGCAGCCCCGCAGGAACATCAGCATCTTCCGGTTGAGAGAAATACGCGTACTCGTGGTCGATTATACCATTGTGGTCATCGAACGGTTTCTTGCGTCCTTTCTTTACGCGAATGTCGAAAGTGATAGTGAAAGTATTCTCTTTGTACTTCACATCTTCATATTCGCCACCCTCAATCTTGGCTTCGAGTTTGTCGCCTTTTTCAGTCGCCAACTCCCAAGTATCTTCTGCTGCAGTCGGCAATTCTCGCCAACCTTTGCCCGTGTCGGTAATGTCACGTACTCCGTGACGGTTTTTACCCCATCCAATTTGTGCCATATTTGTATAATTTTAATTTGATTAGTAAAACTTTGTTTTTTACACCGCTGGCAGCCCTTATAACAAGTGTTTGTATTCAAGCACTATGACAACAAAATGCTGCTTTATATCGGTATCTGCTTCGGTGTATATTGTTTTGTTCAAACTAAACTTGTAATTCGATTTCTCTGCTGTCAGCGTTTCCACCCACTCCGCTGCTGCGTTCTCGAGTTCGGTAGTTCTTGCTCCGTCCTCGACCAGTACACCATTGTCGAAAGCGTCAATATCAGGCACATAGAGATTGATAGTAACCACGCCTGTCTCCACTTCGGCTGTCAGTCCTGCGGTGAAGATGACGATAGCGTCTTCAAGACGGCTGTCGCGCGGTCTATACCCTGCTTTGTACACAGCACCCGAAATCATCGACGAAAGAGTGCTTGTACGAAGCATTTGGTAAATATCATTTTGTACCTGTTTGGCTGTT
The DNA here is from genome assembly GCA_002477945.1 of Bacteroidales bacterium UBA7569. Classification (GTDB taxonomy): domain Bacteria; phylum Bacteroidota; class Bacteroidia; order Bacteroidales; family Paludibacteraceae; genus Colicola. The sequence continues at coordinate 3,667 of DLLF01000008.1, read as the reverse complement.
AGCATTGTTAATCTCTATTTCAAGTTGTTTGAGTAGTCTCGGTATGAGTTGTTTTGCTTCAAGTTCTGCACTCGTTATCACATCTCGCCCCGTGGCTGCCACATATTTTGCGTAGTGCATTCCTGCCACAACTATCAGCACCGCCCCTTGCGGGTATTGCGCCACAAGTTCTTTGGCGTAGTCCCTGCCTGTTTTCGAGCCTTGTTCTCCATTGCCTATACTGCCGCCTACGGGCTGAAAATCAGAAGCCGAGCGCACTCTGCCGTTCACAGCAACAATATAGCCGATACTGCTTCGCAGATTACCCGTTTGGTCTTTGTAGCCGTTGCTTTCTCTCGCCCTGTTCACGCACTGCGTTCCGATGTACATCAGCGTATTAACCAGCGCACGCTCTTGTCGTTTCAGTTGCTGCTGCATATACTTCTGAATATCGGATAACGGCGATGTGAGTTTGACAGGCATTGGTTACACTAAAATTTTGACCTCACAGACGGCTTCGACAGGTTCTGCACTGATGACGGAATAATCTCCAATCACCTGCCGCTCCATATCATAGAGCCGTATCTGCTCTGCCGTGAATGGCGTCGGTTGCTGCTCGATGAGAATAGTGTATGTGGCGACCGTGAAACTCTCACCGCTTTGGCTACGTCCGAGGTTGTTATGATTATTGGCATAATACTGACAAGGCATAGTAGGTGCATAGGCTTCACCTGTGGACTTTATCGGAAAGCCTGTTACAGGGTCTATGCCTCCTGCCTGCTTAATCTTTGTAGCAATATAGCCGTTTTGTATAATCACAACCTTGAACCTTTATAGCCATAGCGTGCTTTCGGAGCGTCTGTTTCCTCGTCTGTATATCCCGCATACAATTCGCTTGCACGGTTGCGAAACTGCAATCGTTGTTCGTCCGTAAACGAGTACGACTGACCACCTTGCGTTATCTGCGGAGCATACGATAGCCACATCAGCAGGTCGGCATACGCAAGGTTGTAGCCATTGCTCTGCATAACTGCGATAGTGCAATCGTCTTCCAGAGAAATCTCCCTCCGTTGCGCCACCTCTTGTAAGGTGCGCAGCGGTATGGGATAGGAATTGACGCTTTTGAGGGCTTCGAGAGTCGTCATAGGGCGTTAGTGATTAGGCTGCCTGCTTGACAGCGATTTCTACTTTGTTCACGCCATCGGTGATTGTTACCGTAGCGGTTCGTGCTACTGCTCCGCTTGCATTGTTTGCTGCACAGGTAACAGACACTGTGTTGCCACTGATAGACACGGTTACGAACTCCTCGCTTGCGCTTGCTGACAAGTTGGCGATGTCGCCACGATAGGACACTATTGCCTGTTTTGTCGCTTTTGCCGCAGTGAAATTCATTACCTTGTCGTTGGCATTGATTGAGATAGCCCCCTCTGCCACTTCGTCGGCTGCGAGCAAATAGATACTATTCGCACCATCGATAACGGGGATACACAGGGCTTGCCCTGATGTGAATTCCTCCAGCGGGTCGTTGTTCGAATACTTGCTGATGAGCAAGAACGAGCCTGATTTCTGGTAGTTCACGCCCTCTACGGGGTTGGTTTCCTCTGCGAGTGTGCCATATACAAGGCGACCTACTTTTTCGGTAGGTATAGCCACTATATTGGCTTCAACCCACGGACGAACGCTTTCCTCCGAGCCGTCGTGTTTCTGCACCTTGAATGTGCTGTCCACCACGCGGAATTCAACACCATACTCATCACGCAACGCTTCGTGGAACAGGGTAGTTCCCGGTACGGGCAGTATGGTGTCATCGGTGAAGATACGCCCCTGATAGGAAGCAGCGAGTTCCTTTCCTTGTTTCGACTTGCGGAACAGGGTGAAGTACTTTTTGCTCATCATCACGAGACCTATGCTATTGCCGTCGGCTTGTGCTTTGTCAAACAACTGCTGCACATCGTCTTGCGGTGTAGAGAGACTGCTGTTCCAGCCTGCCACACGGTTTTTGAATTGGTTTTCAGACTTGTAGAAGTCCACGCGAACACCTGTACCGTCATTCTCGCTGTCTTCTACAAGCATAGTACCTGAAGAGAGAGCCTGCTCAAACATCATCTCGATACGAGCGTCTGCGCCGTCAATAACACGTGGGACATCGTTAAGCACCTTTGCTGCAATAGTCGCCTCGTCCGTGCCGCGTGCGATAGCCACATTCAGGTCGGAGATGTCTTTCTCGCCCTTACGGAACTTGAGAGCAATCTTCGACAGTTTACCACTTGCGGTTGCAAGCGAACCGCGTTTCTTCAACGGAATAGAAGCATCCATTGCCACTACATCGGCAGCCACGATGACATTGTTGAGTTCGGTAGCACCCCAACTGAGGTCTGCGCTATACTCTTCTGTTAACATAGACTTGTAGAGCAAGGTTGGCTTGGTTTTCTCTCCGTTGTACTTTTCTGTGATTTTACCAATCACTCTCCCGAAGTATTTCTCTACAAATTCGGGAAACAATGATACTTGTTTTGCCATAGTCGTACTAATTTCGATTGGTTACACACTTACGCATACAGGAACTGAATTTGCGATAATGCAGTCTTTATTGCGCTCGTAACAGGGTACGGACTTGCAGCAGCGTTCACCTGACCGATAGTCAGAATGGCAGCGCGTGCGTCCTTTACTGATACACTTGCTTTCAGCACTCCCACATACGAATAACCGCTTGGCAGTGAGCCGTATGCTTCACCACTTGAAGCCACGGGCATAGGCTTGTAGTCGTTGTCCTTTGCGATGATGATATGACCTGCTTTGATGACTTTGACATCACTTGCCACATCTTCGACATTCAAGGTGCGACCACCCGGAATATCGCCAAGGGCTTTCACGATTACGATACTGTCAAGCCCACTCTGAATTTCGTGAACATCACGATTGAGGTTTGTAGTTGCCATTTCGTTTTTCGTTAATTGATTAAACATTGATGAGTTTTCCAACAACAGCGTCGGTTTCGTTCTCGGACGCTTCTCTTGGGTTTGCGTTTTGCTGCTTGCCGCCTACTGCGTTGGGTTTGCCGAAGACAGCCCCTTTGGCATTGATGTCGTTACCTATCTGCTCAACCTCCGTCTTAACCTCCGAGAGCAGAGTATCGAACTCTTCCTCGGTGAGCGTATCAATACTTGTACGCTCGTAGGCTTTGCGAAGTGTAGCAGGCAGGTTTTCAATTTCTGCATTGAGTTTCTGTCTGCGGCTTGTAGAGGTGCGTTCCGACTCAAGTCTGTTCAGTCGTTCTGTCAACGCCTTGTTAGCGTCAATGATAGACTGCGCCCAATCGGGTGCGCTCTCTGTGCTTTTGGGTTGCTTTTTTGCGTCTGCAGGCTCGCCTCCCTCTATAGCCTTGCCGTCTTTCAGACCATATTTCTGCTCGTAATTGCGAACAGCGGTCTGTTGGGCTTCGGTAGCACGGCTGTCTCCGTAACTATCGATGACTTGCTGAATTGTAACCCCCTCGACAGCGGTTGCTACCTGTTCAGCGGTGGTGGCAGTCTTTGCCAACTTATCGGCTATCCTACCAAGAATTTGCTCACTGACCCCCTCAAATTTGGCTTTCAGTGCTTCAATAATTTTCTGTTTCATCAGTTTTATAGATTGATTTCGGCGACAAAGATACTATAAAATTCGTAAACACGCAATATATTCGACG
>DLLF01000035.1 GCA_002477945.1 Bacteroidales bacterium UBA7569 | reverse complement strand
CCGACCCCGACAAGAGTAAAGTTGTCATCGCAGAGTATCTTTGCGAGAAGTATCATTTGGCGACTATCAGTACCATCTACAGCATTCGCAAACGTGTGGAGGGTCGTCTGAAAAGAGCAGGTCAGTTATGAAACGGACTATCACATTGAAGCAAGTGGGGCAATGGTCATTACTAACTATACTGATAATATGGGGAATGCTTGCGTTTATAGTTCTTGCGGGCGAGGATAACCCCGAAATGCCTATGTCGCTAACACAGTTCATACTATTGAAAGCAGGTGCACTTGTTAATATAAGTGCGGTTGGTATAATAGCCAAGAGGTGTAACAAGCGAGGTTGGCTGCCTGACCTTGAGAAACTTTTGACGGAGGAATGATAATGGACGAGCAGGAAATCACCCTTGAAACCATTGCCAATCGCCTTGCGAGTATTGAACAGATGTTGCAGGAGCAGCGTCAAATGATATTTAATAAGGACACTTTGGATTTTGACGAAGCGGTAGCATATACCAAGTATAGCAAATCGTATTTGTACCGACTGACAAGCAGTAAGAAGATACCGCATTTCAAACGCGGGCACAAGGTATTTTTCGATAGAAAACGGCTTGATGAGTGGCTACGAGGAGTGTCAATTAAGTCACAAGAGGAAATTGAGAGCGAGGCAGAAACCTATTGTGCTACGCACAGGTGATATTAGAAAACAAATAACAATCCTAAATAACAATTATGGCAAACGAAATCATCGAAGTAAAGTCGGTTGATGTCATTCAGGCAATCGACCGTGCGGAGGTAGATGTGCAAATCTCCACCGCAAAACAGTATCCGCGCGATGTAGCGCAAGTGTTAAACAAAATTCGTACCTACGGACAGATGGATGTAGAAACGGCAGGGGAGTGCTTCTATTCGCTTCCTCGTGGCAACAACAGTTCGGTGGAGGGTGTCAGTGTGCGTTTTGCAGAGATAGTGGCAGGAGCGTGGGGCAACTTACGTGTCGCCACTCGTATCATCGGCAACGACGGCAAGACCATTACCGCCCAAGGTGTAGCGCACGACCTTGAAACCAATCTCGCTGTCAGCGTCGAGGTCAAACGTCGTATCACGGACAAGTATGGCAAGACCTATTCGGAAGATATGCAGGTCGTAACAGGCAATGCTGCGAGTGCAATTGCATTTCGTAATGCAGTCCTGAAAGTAGTGCCGAAAGCCATTACGAAAAAAGTGATGGACGAAATCAAGCAGGTCGCTATCGGTTCGACCAAGGACATAGCAAGTCGCCGGAAAGCAATGCTCGATTATGTCAAAAAGTTCAACATCACGGAGGAACAGGTGCTATTCTTCTGCGGAGTATCAACAACAGAGAATATTGACAACCAAATGTTATTCAATCTCCGTGGTGCGCTCAACGCTATCAACGAGGGCGATTCGACCGTGGAGGGGATATTCATCACACCTATGATTGAAGCCAAGAAAGCGAAAGTAGCAGCGAAGAAAGCGGAGACGGCACAAGACCGTGCAGCGCAGGCTATGGCAGAGAACATCAAATAAGGAGGATATGTTATGAACCGTACAAGACTAAAATTCAGCAACCGTCAGGAGTGGCTCAATGCCCGCAAAGACGGTATCGGTGCAAGCGAGGTGGCAAGTGTAGTAGGTCTGAACCCTTGGGAAACACCCTATCAACTATGGCGGCGTAAACTTGGCATGGACGCACCGCAAGAAGAGAACTTCTATATGAAAGCAGGGCATTATCTTGAAGACGCGGTGGCTCATTTCTATTCAGACGCAAGCGGACGTGAGATTATCAGCAGCAGTGCCGATGACTTTATGTTCATCAACCCTGACAAGCCGTTCCTCCGTGTCAGTCCCGACCGCACATTTTGGCTTCAAGATATGGCACACAATGATGACAACAAGGGTATTCTCGAATGTAAGACGACACAGAAGACCATTGACCCTGACGACCTGCCTAAACATTGGTTTTGCCAAGTGCAAATGAACCTCGGAGTAGCGGGTTACGAACAAGGCTCGCTTGCGTGGTTATGCAGCGGTCGAGAATTTGGCTATAAGGACATCACCTTCGCGCCAGATTTTTATGGTTGGCTCGTGGAGGAGGTGGAACGTTTTTGGGTAGATAATATCTTGGGCAAGAAAGAACCTGACGCTATCAGCGCGCAAGATATTCTGACCAAGTACAACCGCCACACCGACGGTAAGCAGATAGAGGTGGGCGATGACATCTTCGAAGCCTACAAAGACCTCAAAGACCTTAAGAAACAGATTTCTGCTCTTGAAGAACGAAAGGACACATTGGAGGGCAAGTTGAAGATGGCGTTTGGAGATGCGGAAGCCATTACCTACGGAGGTGACACACTCGCAACTTGGAAAGCACCCAAGCCGTCTATGAAACTCGACACCAAACTGCTTGCAGAGAAGTACCCGAACATCGTGGAGGAGTACACTCTACCTGTTCAAGGTGCGAGACGCTTCCTCTTGAAGTAATTTATCAGCCGTAACATTATGACCCCAACAACAGCACACATACGGCTTTATCAACCTATAATGGCTCTGCGCACGGCAGCAGTTGCGGAAACGGACTGCAACGCTAATGCTGTGGCGTGGTCAAAGCCTACACGCAGAGCCTGTTTTTCAACAATGATAACATTACGCGAAAATCAGACAGAACCTATTGACAGGGCTATTCGTTTCTTCCGCGAGCCAAACCCGAGTCCATCGCTCATCGTACTGCCTACCGCATGGGGTAAGTCAATACTGACCGCCTATGTCGCCAAATACTGTGGCGAACATCTAATTGTCTTACAGCCGTCAAAGGAACTGCTCGAACAGAACTATCGTAAATATGTAGCCTTGTGCGGTGGCTTCGGCTCAAATGCAGGCATTTTTTCTGCTTCTATGGGACGAAAAGAGATTGCGCCAATAACTTATGCAACCATAGGGTCAATCAAGGCTCTCGGAGCAAAATTCAAGCAATTAGGCTTCACGAAGATGTTGATTGACGAAGCGCACCTCTACCCTCGTGAGAGTACCTCTATGCTCGGACGGTTCTTAAAAGAGAGCGGCATAACGCACACGCTCGGCATAACGGCAACACCGGTCAAGTTGCAGCAGAACCGTGACTTGAATGGCAACACATTCTCCAAACTTGTTATGCTCACATCGAAGTCAAAGAAAGGTAATTTCTTCAAGGACATACTCTATGTAGGTCAGGTGCAGGAGATGGTCAGGCTTGGCTATTGGTCAAAACTTGTTTATCAGAAACAGTCGTTTGACGGCTCTATGTTGGTATTCAACAGTAGCAAGTCCGAGTACACCGAAGAAAGCGTACAAGCCGCCTATTATGCCAACGGAGGTACGGACAATGTGATAAGTGCTATTCAGGCTCACCCGGAACGCCAACATATATTGGCTTATGTGCCGTCCGTACAAGACGCAAAAGACCTCGCGCAGCGATACCCGCGGGCAGGAGTGGTCTATGGAGAGCAGAACAAGCAGGAGCGCGAGGAGACAATCAACCGTTTTAAGAGTGGCGAGTTACGCGTGCTATTCAATGTGCGTGTGCTTTCCACGGGATTCGACTTTACTGGTATAGACTGCATTGTACTGGGTATATCAACCGCTTCTATTGCCCTGTATTACCAAATAATCGGACGAGGCACACGTATAGACCCCGACAAACGAGACTGCCTTGTGTGCGACATCGGTGGTAACATAGACCGCTTCGGGCGCGTTGAGGACATCACCTTTGAGCAGGGAAAGATGTGGCGGATGTTCGGCACAGGAGGTCGTCTCCTGTCTGGCATACCTATCCACGATATAGGCAAGTACACACGTGAGGATACACGACTCGTGGACGCAAAAGCAGCAGCACCCGTTGAGATTATGCCATTTGGCAAGTTCAAAGGTACAAAACTCAAAGATATACCACAGGACTATCGCAGGTGGATGTTGAGTTCCTTTGAGTGGACCGAACGCAACGAGAAATTACGCAAATCTCTAATAGCAACAATGTAGTATGGCAGCAAATAGTTTTACATTCTTTGCTTCGTATTATGAGGCATTACAATATCTTTCTGATGAAGAAAGCGGGCAGATGATAAAGGCAATTTGCGAATTCGCCATAAACGATATTGAGCCTGCATTTTCCAACCCTACACTCAAAGGATACTGGGTTCTCGTCCGCCCAACACTCGAAAAGTCTGTCAAACGCTCACAAGCAGGACGCAAAGGCGGACAAAACGGTATAGGTGTGAGCCGTAATCAAGGCAATACCCATGCTGTCAAAGAGACAAATGCAAATCAAATCAATAACAAAACAATAGAGGATAAGGAAATAGGATATAGGATAAAGGATAAGGAAATGGAAATAGGAGATGGAAAGAAAAAGGAGAAAAAGAATAGTGGGCGTTTTATACCGCCCACCGTTGAAGATGTACACGCCTATTGTTTAGACAGAGGAAACGGCATCAATGCCCAATCGTTCGTGGACTTCTACGAGAGCAAGGGGTGGAAAGTGGGCAGTAGTCCAATGAAAGATTGGCGAGCCGCCGTTCGCACTTGGGAACAACGCAACGGCTTCGACCCGAAGAAAAAACCTGCACCCGAAGTCAAACTCGGAGTAGGCGAGTACATAGACAAAGAGGGCAACCGCCGCTACTCTGACATTCTTCCGTCCGTTCCGATGGCTGCACCGCCACGTCCAAGCAAGGATTATGTGTTCTCTATGGAAACTAACACTTGGATACCCGCAGGACTATGACAATCAATTGGCAAAAATACGGTATAGAAGTGCCTAACGGCAGGACAAATGGTAATATCAAGGTATTCTGCCCGATGTGCCACAACGAACGCCACGACAAGCGAGATAAATCGCTATCGTGCAACCTCGCAACAGGAGAGTTCTGCTGCCACTATTGCGGTTACAAAGGTATAGCCAAGGAATACTCCGACAGCGAGAAGAAACAATGGGCGCAACAACAGCCGTGGTACAACCCTCACCCCATACGCAGAGAACCGAAAGTGTATCGCAAGCCGAAACCACGACAGACAACCGCAATGTCGGACAAGGCTATTGCTTGGTTTGAGGGGCGTGCTATCAGTCGTTCCACCGTGGAAACAATGCGTATCACGGAGGGGCTGGAGTTTATGCCGCAGAAAGGCAAAGAGTGGAACACTGTGCAGTTCAACTACTACAAAAACGGAGAACTCGTCAATACCAAGTTCCGCACAGGCGATAAATGCTTCAAACTCTGCCAAGGCGCAGAACTCCTGCCCTACAACATTGACGCTATCAAGGACACACCCGAATGTATTATCACAGAGGGAGAAATGGACGCGCTATCATTCATCGAATGTGGCTTTCCGAATACCATATCAGTACCCAACGGAGCAAACGCCAATCTCACCTACCTTGACGACTATATTGAAGACTATTTCGACAACAAGGAGACCATCTACATCGCTTCCGACACTGACGCCAAAGGCACAATCTTGCGTGACGAACTCATCAGGCGTTTTGGTGTAGAACGCTGCCGAATAGTGGAGTATGGGGACGGCTGTAAGGACGCTAACGAACACCTGATAAAATACGGCAAACAGAGCCTGCGAGAGTGCATTGTCAACGCCAAAGAAATCAAAGTGGAGGGCATATTCAGTGTGTCCGACTTTGAGCAGTCTCTTGACGCACTCTTCGAGAGCGGCTGGCAGAAAGGAGTAACCATCGGGCATCCCAATTTTGACAACCTGCTGTCCTTCGAGACCAAACGGCTCTGTATCGTAACAGGCATACCCGGAAGCGGCAAGTCGGAGTTCATCGACGAGATAGCAGAACGGCTCAACATACGCTATGGTTGGAGGTTTGCCTATTTCAGTCCGGAGAACGCACCGCTCGCCTACCACGCTTCCAAACTTATTGAGAAATTCACGGGGCATAAGTTCGGTAAGGGAACACTCCCATATAACGAGTATCAGCAAGTCAAGTTACACCTTGAGACGGACTTCTATTTCATAGCACCCCAGAACGATTTTCACCTGCAGACTATTCTCGACCGTGCCAAATACCTGGTTCGCAAGCGAGGTATCAAGGCTTTAGTGATTGACCCTTACAACCGCTTGGAGAACGAGCAGGGCAATCAAAACGAAACGCAGTATATCAGTAGCGTGCTTGACCGACTGACCAACTTCGCACAACAGAACGATGTACTGGTCATTCTTATGGCGCACCCTACCAAACAACCCAAGACCAAAGACGGCACTATCGAAGTGCCAACGCTCTACGACATCAGCGGTTCGGCGCACTTCTACAACAAATGCGACTTCGGCATTATCGTCCATCGCGACCGACTCCAAGAGCGTGTGGAGGTGCGAGTGTCGAAAGTCAAATTCCGACATCTCGGACAGGTAGGCACAGCCTATTTCAAGTACAACCTGAACAACGGACGCTACACGCCATATACAGAGGGACAAGAACCGCAATGGGACAACTCCAACCACCTTATCAACGACCTCCAACAAAAGCAGATGGACGCAGAAGCGGCAGCCGTGTTCAATTTCGATACCAACAACGAGAACGACGACCCCTTTGCCTCTGACCACGTGGACGATGACGAAGATTGCCCGTTCTGACAATAACTACAAAAATGCATAGATATGACTATTCAATCTTTGGCTGATGTCAGCCGCCTGTATAGACAGGGGATAAATATCTGTATCGGCTGCGAATACGAACGCACAGCCGCTTGCACAGAGGACAGAATAACAACTTGTAATAAACAACTACGACTATGGTACTCACACAACAAGAAATGACAGAGCAGTTGCAGCAGGCGATGTACCTCATAGACGATGTGCGCAACGCACTCGAAAACGAACACCCCGCCATACACCAAGACCTCGTGGAGGTACGCTGGTACAGGACGGCGGAGGTACAGCCCGCTGACGGACAAAAGGTAATAGTCCGCACGCAGACAGGCGAGGTCTATTTCCTCGCCTACCCGTTCAACCACACCAAGCACCCGCTCTGGTGGGTGATACCGAGAGACAATAACAACCAACAATAAACAATAAACAGCAAAGATTATGGAAATTCAAGACTACACAACCGAAGAGTTGATAGAAGAGATAGTAGCGCGTGAAGAGTGCGACCAAATAGGGGAGTTAATCAATGTAGAGGACTGCAAGTTCGATGTGTACGAGTTATGCGTTGCTCTCGAAAAAGAGGGCTACACCGTAAGTCAAGACGATATCTTCGACATCATAGAGGACGCAGACGATTACGACCTCAAAGACGAACTCGAAAGACGTGGGTACACTGTCTATTATGACGAGGATTACGTCGATATAGTCCGCCGAGATTTTGAGAACAGTTCCACCGCTGCGCTGAATGTAATGCAAGACCTGCTTGGCATGCCGCGCACCGCGACCAAAGAGCAGGTAATCGAACAACTGAAAAGCGTCTTGTAGTATGGCAATACGTACTTGCAAGCATTGCGCCTATTGGCAGGGTGGAGACACGGCAGCGTGGTGCGACCACGGCAACTGCTACACCGAGCCCGACCACTACACACACTGCTACTGCTCCCCACAGGAGCGGTTCGAGAAAAGACAACAAGTAATCCAATTTGAAAACTAATAAACAGCAATGAAAAATCAAGAAACAACCCAACGGCACGTACACCGTGCATTTCAATGGCAAGTATGTTGCGTATCTCAACGGCATACGCCTTGATTATCCCGCTCTCAGATTTGAGAGAATACAGGACGTGAAGTGTATTATTCGCCACATAGTAGCACCGCACAGAGTAGTATTTATTCACCTCCTCCCGCGCACTTGGTGGGTGGTAAAATGGTAAGAGTTAT
>DLLF01000003.1 GCA_002477945.1 Bacteroidales bacterium UBA7569 | reverse complement strand
GGATATTTGTCGCTCATCGGATCGACGGCCAACCAGTGTCCTCCGAGTGCGTATGAATAATACCTTGCTCCGAAGTAATCATATCCTGTCTCCGTGTCTCGCTCTTTCCCTGTGAACTTGTACCGTTCGTCATATCCGCCTGGTATTTCATTGAGGAGCAGTTCCCCGAAAGGCGCATACCGGATGTATTGTATGGGTATTCCGTTCGTTTCTGTGATCCAGTTTGCCGAGCCGAGATGGTCGGAGTGGCAGTAAAACACCCGTTCCTCGGGTCTGTTTGTCTTTGCGTTGTCCAGGATGGCATGATACAGCATATCCCGTTTGTTCAGCAGGGATATGTCGTCCAGCATAACCGCCTCACCCCGATAGACCAGTTCCTCCCGTTTGTCTCCCCCGATATCCACGGTCTGTGTGGTATCGCTCAACAGCCCCTGTTGCATAAACGGATCCCTGTTCCCGTATGCCCGATAGAACATCTTCGCTTTCTCCTCCTCATCCTGTGTGGGTTTGTCAATGAAACTCCATGCAGTGTCCTGCACTCCCAATCCGCCACCCCCGATACTGGTTGCCAACCGCTCCGTTCCGGCATAATAGTGCTTGGTATATCCTTTGGGCGTAAGGACAATGTAGGGGTTGGGGTAGAGTACTGCATCGTCCAAAACGACCTGTGCCTTGGTATATCCCGAATTTACCTGGTCAATACTGCTTGTCCCCGTCAGTTTATAGACCCGTTCCCCGTTGGCGTCATATCCGTAATAGCCTGCAAACTTCTCTCCTAAAACAAACCGCAACCTGTTCTCCTCGTCCCATTCATGGAATCTTGCGGCATTCTGTTTTCGCAGGATCACTTGTGCCAGATTGCCGTTGGCGTCCCAGAAAAGGTCCGCCGCCCCGTTTACGACATCATAGATGTTTCTCGGCTGGTGACTTTTGTTCCCTGCATCATATCCGAACACCATCTCGGCATATACCCCTGTAGTCTCAAAGCCCCTGCTCCCCTGTCTTCCTGCCGGCGAATAGTCCGCCCTGAACTTGTACCGGTCTCCGTATGCTTCTGTGAGCCTGTATTGTGCATCGTATATATACTCGTCGGAATACTTCCCGCTTTGTGCGGTGCTTATAGCAAGATCATTGTGCTGTATGTTGAGAATGTTCCCTGCGTCATCGTATGTATAGGACAGGTCTTGTAACGTAGCCCCGTCGGGTAGTTCCGTGTGCGTATATGTCAGCCGTTGCCGTTTCTCATCATATTTGTAGTCTGTCTGCACTCCGTTCCCGAACAGTTGTCGTATCTTCCTGCTTTGTTCGTCATATTGCCGGTCCTCCAGATAGATGTTCAGTTGTCCGTCTTTTGTTCCTGTAACGGATTGTAGCAAGCCTCCTGTCTTGTAGCCGTAATGCACCGTTTCCCCGTCGGGATAAACGATGTCTCTCATTCTCCCGAAACTGTCGTGTTTGAATGTCGTCCTGAATACATACACCGCCGTTTCAGTGGGAATGACAACCCTCCGCAGGGATTGTGCCACATTGCCCAGAGGGTCATAGACAAACTCTTCCGCTCCCGTCCCGTCTTGCCGCAGAGTGATTCTGCCGGCTTTGTCGTATGTGTAATGTACATCGTTTTCGGGTCGCAGCGGATAACGGATGTCCGAGAGCCGGTTGAACGTGTAGTCATATTGTATGGCAGTCCCCTGTCCGGCCAAGTTGGCAGTCTCTTTTTTTGTCATATTGCCCGCAGGGTCGTATGTGTATGTGGTTGTCCCTGCATCGGGATGTGTTCTTCCGGTCAGCCGTCCCAGCCTGTCATATTGGTAAGTTGTCTTGTACCCGTCAGCATCTGTGGTCTGCAGCAGTTCCCCTATGGGCGAATAGGCAAACGAGGTCATGCTCCCGTCTCCCGCTATTTGTCCTGTCAACCAACCTTGGGGAGATGTCAATGTGCCTGTATAAATACCATTCTCGTCAATCTGTATTGTCAGGAAGCGTTTCAAGTTTCTTTTGTAGGTCTCAATACTGTATTTGAAGCCTTTTTTTGTCCCGTCTGCATGGACTTGCAAGACCGGTCTGTCCAAGGCATCGTACTCTGTCCGTTCGGGTAATCCGTTTCCGTCTCCGATAGAACAGTAGTCCTCCGCCTTACGGTTCGTGGCGAACGGGTAGGCTTGCGCAACGGTTCGTCCGAAGGCGTCCCATTCCTCCGCTTTGTCCGCTATCCATCGGTCTTTCCCTGCCACTTCCGCATAATGTTTCTTCTGCATCATCCTTCCCCGTGCATCATAGAGTGCCGCCTCCTGTTGCACAAACGCCGAATCATACATATCCTTGTACACGTGCGTGAAAGGATAAGAAGACTTGCGTTTGAGATTGTGGTTGATGAGGTTGTAGGTGAATCGGATTGTATAGTCTTTTCCCTGTCTCAGTTCTTCGGGGGCAAGTACTGTGCAGAGTCTCCCTGTGTAGTCGTAGGTGTAGCGTATCTCATTGCCTGCTGGGTCGGTGACGGAAACAGGCAGTCCCCAACGGCAGTCATATCGGGTGACCGTCCCTGCATGGAAAGGATTGTCCGTGCCGGCAACGTATGAGTATGTGACGGAGTCATATTGGAATGTGGTCCAACTGTGTTCGCCCTTGCTGTTTTCGGGTAAGATAACGGCTGCAATGTTGCCCAACGGGTCGTATTCAATGTGTGTAGTGGCTTGCAAATCCAGGTACTTGTCCACTCTGTGTATATGTGCAGGCTGCCCGTATGGCGAATAGTTCACATAAGAGTAGCGGAGCAATTGCCCGTCTTTGTCTGTTATGCACTCGTCCTTTGGCAGGGAAACCATATTGTAAACGGTGTTCCTCAGATAGGATATATCCTGCTGCCAATCATCGTTGGATATGGCGGTATCACCATAGTCTGTGTATCTCACTATATTGTGGTGCCTGTCATAATGGATGTCATATCGGGTTACTATCTGCGGCTCTGTCTGTCCTTCGAAATACTCTGTCCGGTAGCCTCCCTCCGATACATATACATTTGCATCGTCGCAGATGTCATCTCCGTTGCCTTCCTCCTCTTTGGATACGATGTTCCTGTATTTGCTGTCGTATATGTGCCTTACATACTTTTTGCCGTCGCTGTCTTTTGTCAGGTCTTCCCTTAGTTCGCCGTTTTGTAAAAACGACTGGTTATGGTAGCGTTCCTCTTTGATTTTCTCCCCGTTGATGGTAGTCTTCACGTATTCGTAGCCGTAATCCGTTTTCTCAAAGTTGTCGTAGTACGGATTGCCGTAGTCTATTTGGATAAGGGATAGGTTTGCCCCTTTCATGGGATGGTTGGGTGCCTCATCTCTTATCTCCCGCAAGTCCCATTGGCGGTTTCTGTGCGCTGTCGATGGTTCGGAAAGAGTGTAGTACAGATGTATCTTTTGTCCTGTTGGATTGGTGACAGCGGTAAGCAGATTGGCTTTTCCTGCCGTATTGTAACGTACACGGATCTGGTTGTTTTCTTTCCATACATAGTCGGGCAATCCGTCTCCGTTCATGTCAACCAGCATCGTTTCCGTTCTCGTTGTGGATTCATTGCGTGGCGACGATTGGATACCGATGTTGATTTTGACACCGAACAAGGTGAATCCGCCTGTCGCACCCAAGGTCGTCGAAAAGTTTTCCGTGCCGGTTCTCTCAAGAGCGGTGAGACCGTCTATAACTTTCCACGTATCAAATGTCATATCCGAAGGTCCTGTCCCTTTATTGTAAGCAACGCTAACCTGATTATTCGATACCCTTACTTTGTCGGGCAGTCCGTCTCCGTTCATGTCGGCGAGAATCGTCTCGGTCTCGTTCTCGGAAACAGATTTACCGTATCCTCCGCTTATGCTTACTTGTGCTATGGAGAACG
The DNA here is from genome assembly GCA_002477945.1 of Bacteroidales bacterium UBA7569. Classification (GTDB taxonomy): domain Bacteria; phylum Bacteroidota; class Bacteroidia; order Bacteroidales; family Paludibacteraceae; genus Colicola. The sequence goes on along the minus strand of DLLF01000003.1, from coordinate 52,423 downwards.
GAGGAGTTGTGCCGCTCAGGCTGCGACTCACATTCAGCCCTTCGTTGATATATCCTGTGAATGAGTATGGCTTGGAGAAGTGGTACCCCAGATTATAGCGTACGGTTTGGCTTTCCAGGTCCACCTTGTCCGGCAAACCGTCGCCGTTGATATCCGCATAACTGATTTGTGTCGAAGAGTGTCCTGCGCCGCCCGAACCTCCCAGCGTGGCATTCATAAAGAATCTCCCGTCGCGCATATTGTTGCCTGCCGCCTTTTTCAGTTCGGCAGGGCAAGCCGAGAACGAAACGCCCTCAGCAGTGTTGCTGCTCGAGAATGGAGTGTAATGCTCCACTGCCTGCAGTCGTCCTATTCCTCCCCATGGAGTACTGTATTGAATACCTCCTTTCCCTACGAAATCAGGATATCCGTCGCCGTTCATGTCTGTATAGTCCACTACGCTCTCGTACGTACCCCGGCTGGCAGAGGCATTGACTAATACGGGGGCACCCCAGGAAATGCTGTGCTGGATCGAACGGCTTTGTTTTCGTACAAAATTGTTCTTCCTTGTCTCGCCCTGTGCAAAGGGGAGCGAACTGTCAAACTCTGTAATATCATCACCTTCTTCCTCCGTTTGCAGAGCCGTCTCGCGGGCATTGTTGTGTGTCTTTTTTCCTATACTCCCCAAATTGCCGTATGCGACCCATCTGTTCAGACGGCTGTCGGCGCGCATCGGAATCCAGTAGTTGTTTTCTGCAACGGGGTTGAATACCTGCCCTTCTGCAAAAGCATTGTTCACTTGCCTCTGCCAGTCTTCGTCTTTGGAGAACGATTGGGCGTGTTGGTTTGTGGCGAACGAACTGTTCTGTTTGGCATGCTCCGCTGCTGCTTGTTGTGTGTTGACCAAAGAATCAAGAACAATGGTATCGCTGTTCTGCAAGTCCTGATAAGCAAACACGCCCCAACCCTTGTACAATGTCCCGAACAGTTGGCTGTAGGCGGACGATGCCGGATAATCGGTCTTGCAGTCTGTATGTATATCAGGATAGTAAACAATGGTGTCGCGGGTGGTCTCTGAGGAAGAATCCCCGATCGGAAATTCTGCAATATATTGCAATTTTGGGACTATGTGTATATTCCCCCATTGGAGGGTTTCCGTATTTCCTTCCGCCGGTGCTGCACTGATTGTAATCTTGTCGTATGCGGCTACAGGGATAGTCTGTGGCTCTGCATGGGTATTCCCGTGCGGTAGTGTGGCGGCAAACACCTCTGTTTCCTTGTCATTATGATGTTTCCTCACTTTCACGGCAATGGGAACGTCGCCTTCGTTCGTTCCGGATAGCGTTACAACAACTTGTCCCGCATACAATGCCTGGAACAGTCCTTCTCCTGTGCAGAGGAAATCCTGCTCCGAATCGTATGTCTCGCTGTCCCCTGCATAGTGTATGATGTGTCTCCATTGTGTCTTGTCAAAAAGATTGTTCTCTCCCGAACGCAAGCGGAACATAATGATGTCGCCTTTCCTGACGTTCAGTGTCTCCGTCCATGTCTTGGGCAAGTAATCGTCCCCGTCAATCTTTCCTTGGTGCAACAAGGTATAATCTTCCGCATGCAGTCGCATTCCGTCATCCGGTTCCGCTACTTTTGAACAATGTTGTATAGTGTATGCAACGCCGTCAGCGATTCTTGAACGCAAACGGGAAGCGGATGTGTCCGCTGTTAATGCGATGCTGTCGCACAGTGTGATATTCCCGTCTTTCGGTGCCACCCATACGCGCACGGTCTCTATATTTGGATCCGTTCTGACGGAACGGCAGATATATTCCTGTTTGTAAGCGTTCACTCTGCCGTTTTCAATCCGGTAAATCAAAGAATCTTCCGTCCTGATGGCGACTGCTGCTTGTGGTGAATAGAAACTCTGTATGGCGGGTGTTCCCTCTTGGATGGTTTGTACCGCTTTCTCCTCTGCTTGTTTGTATTCCTTCCCTTTCTTTTCAGCCTTTTCTGTATCAAAATAGAGTTTCTCCGGATATGCTTCCTGGGTGTCTTTAATTTGTCCCTCTTCTTCCATGTTATAGAAGGAATCGTCTCCGAAGAATTCATACAGAGAATAACTGCGCACCAAGACCTCTTTCACATCGCATTCGATATGCTCGTCCGCTTCCCCGTCAAGCATGATGGTTCCGCAACGGCTGTTGCCCACTGCGATGCTTTGTGTGTCAATGCCCGTGAAAACGCCGAAAGTAGGGACTCCGTCCGTCAAGCGGTTGATAAGAATCCTGTCGCCGTCTATCATATCAGGCAGACCGTCTGCATTCACGTCCGAGAAATAGGTGTCTGTATAGGTTGTGGAAATAGGCTGGCTGTAACTCAGATTCGCTCCCAACGACATCTGTACACCCCACGTATGCGTCTTGCTCACTTCCCGTGAAAGACGGCTTAACCCCTGTATTTTTTCTGCCGCGGCGAACCGATACTGTCTTCCGCTGGCATACTGACGCTTGTAATATACGGTGCCGCCTTCTTCATAGACAATGTCTTTCAGCCCGTCTCCGTTCAGGTCTGTGAGCATTGTCCTGCATCTTCCTTCGCTTTTCCCGTACTCATAGTTACCTCCTCCCGAAAAACTTGTCGTAACAATGTCGCTCCCTACGCCCACGGTGGCGGTGCCGCCTATGCTCCAGCCCCTGCTGTGGCTCTCCGATAGTTCTGTACCGGCAGCGTTCGGGAGCGTTTGAGCCGCTTCAAACAGATTCTCGGCAAGAGGTGCGTCCCTGTAGGTGAATTTTGTTACGTGGGCGGGAATGCTCCCCTCTCCGTATGGGCGTTTCAATGTGGCAAGTATTTTTTCATATACGTCTGTTCTTCCGTCGGCTTTGGCATTTTCCAATAGTTTCTCCGACAGTCTGTTCCGTTTTGCGTCGCCGTCGTAGATTTGTTGTAGCGAACAGACATCGTCAAGTATCAGGTCATGCACCGAGTCCAGCATCACCACTTCTTTCAGGCGGCTCTTGTAGAGCGTTGTCTCCTGCGGTGGGGTATATTGCATATAGTAGGCTGCAAGGTTGTCCGTATAGGCATCCGTCTTTGCGTCATGGTTGTCCCCTGAATACTGAACCAATAGGTGACACAGCAGCAGTTCCTCAGTCTGTAGCCCTCCTGATCGCCCGTTTGACGCAATATCGTCCCGTCCTGTGTAGCCAAAGCAGACCTGATAGGCGGGAGGAATATCTTGGCGTAGATTGCCGGTGTAGCATATCATTATTGTATGTACTGCACCATGAGTCCGCTTGTTCCTGTAGAGGATATAATTCCCGTGTACGTCCACACTGGCTGTGGCTGCCCAATAGGTAATGCAGCCGTTTTCGTTACGCTCAACGCTTTCTTCGTCAATGCCGGTTAACCTGCCATCGAAAGGATTGTACTGACATCCGTAGTAGGTCGTTATGCCGTTCCTGTCTGTGACAACCCACCGGTAGTTGGTGGGATTGTTTCCGATACGTAACACCCTGTCTTGATTTTTTGTATCACGTGCATGGAAACGAACCTTTCCTCCTGCGCGGGGAGTATAGGTCTTGTCATGATGTGGCAGTGCAAAGGCTCCACCGGTCTCCTGACGAAGTACAACGGATGCTCCGTTCACTGTATATTCTTCCGATTCGTATAGCGGATCAAACCGCGGTACACCCCGTCGTGTGTCAATGGTTATATGGGGAGTGTTCAGACTCCAACCGACACCCAAAATGCCGTTCCCTCCGGTGCTGGAGTAGTGCAAATCCACATTGGGTTGCATTCCTCCTCTTCCTTTGGGTAACGCAATGGGGTAGGTCAGTTCTGCCGTCCCGCGATTATTGATTCGGGGTGTCTCCACCATCGGTATTCCGTGCATCGGGTCTGCATCGGGAATGTCCGTCATCGCTGTCGGGACAAAGGCTTTGCTTTCCGGCATTTCCGGTACGCGTATAACGGCATTCGCAAAGTCGGTAAAATGCGTGGTAACCGATGTTATCGTATGCGCTGTGGTGTCTGTGGCAATGCGTTCCAACCGGTGCCAACCGCCTGCATCGTCGCTGTAATAGGTGTAAATGTCTTCCGCTTTGTAACCTTTCGGCAGGCGCATCGGGTCGTATGCCAGCGTGATTCGTGCAGGAATCGCCGCCGCAAAATGTTCTCCGTTGGGTAGAAAACGTATGCCGTTGCCTCCGCCTGTCACATTCTCCATATTCGACGGCATGGAGGTCGTCTTTGTGTAGGGTAAGGCTGCTGTGTGTATAGTCAGATCGTGTTGCAGACTTCCGCTGTCTGCTGCTAAAGCGAAACACTCTGTCTCTATCAGGATAGGCAAATGCTGTTTGAAAGAATAAGCGGCATGATGTGCGGAGATAATCCGCCCTCTCTCTCCCTCGCTTTTTGTCTCCCTCTGTCCACGCACCTTGCTGCTGTTTTGTTCACGTATGGCATCATTCGTGCTGTCTGCCTGTACAAAAAAAAGAGGCAGACAGCAGAACAATACGGCTAATATGCGAACAACCTTGTTCATAATTGGTTTTGATAGGACCTTTATGGAGTAATCGGAACAGATATGCTGCCCGCAATCTTCCCGTCCGCAAGTATCTCTATGTGATATATGGTTTGTGGCAGACTTTGTATTTCTATCGGATTCCGGCTGTGTAATGTCGAACATAATTTGCCGCTGCTGTCATATAAGCGCAACTCAAATACCTGTTCTTCCTTGAATCCCTCTACGGTAATGGTTCTGTTGTACGCATCATAGAATACAGCGGCTTCGCAGAATGAACCGGTGTAATTCTTCTGTTGTTTCCTGTTCTTCGTCTTTGCGTCTGTATGGTCTTGGACAATGCTGCATATTTGTATTTGCGAAGTGAGATGGCTGTTGTGCAGCGTAAAGTAACCGATGCTGTCTCCCTTTATGCTGTCTGCCACCATTTTCTGCAGGGTGACATCGTTCCCGCCCGTGATCTCCAACTGGAGAGAATCCATTCTGTCACTCCCGTCTGGCAGCCGAAAAGCCAATCGCACAGTCTGTGGGACTCGTGTATGCCGTCGCAGTTGCCATTTGCGTGCCGTCACATACTTCCCGCCGGTCTCCTGTCTCCATACCAAGTCCTCACCGTTGTCGCCCGCTATAATATACTCATTGGCTCCCAATGTGTCGGCTGCAATGGTCAGAGCGGACTCCTCTTTCGATTGCGAGGTATAGCCTTCCCAATGATGCAGGGTGTCGTGTCCTATACCTGTCACTCTGTGATAGTACATCTTGTCTCCCTCTGAACTCCACAAGGTATCACCCGTGCAGGAAAGGTAGGTCGCATAGTCCAGTGTGATTCCGTATTTCAGTGCCAGATAAGTCTGGAATTTGCCCGTTTCCTCTGCCGGAACATTACCTCGGAAGTAGGCAAGTTCTTCCGCGTCTATGCTTGCAGACAAACTGTCTCTTGTGGTGCTGTCTGCCGGATACACAGCCTGTTCCCCTATGCAGAGGGCTTGTCGTTTGCAACTGTCCAGGCGGATACCTCCGTGATACGTATAAATACACCATTCGGAAAAATCACGGGGCGTACTTGTTTGCAATATACCTGCCTGTTTGCTGTAAATGCCGTGGGTGAGTACAGCCGCCGCAAGCGTGTCGTTTTCAGTGAATCCCCATAGACATTGCATACTGTCGGGCTGCATGCTTCGTACAACCGTTATCATCGTGTATTCGTCCGTCCATGCAATGCTGTCTTTCTGTGGGAAAGAGACAAGTGAGTCCGGTCTGTACCAGACCTCGGGAGTAGTTTCACCCGCAACCGGCGCAGCAATAAGTGCGAATAACGCACAGATGATGGAAAACCTTATGCAGGTAAGGGAAAGCATATCCTTGTTTGTGTCTGTCTCATGAATTATGCCCCAAAAGTAGAAAAAAAATCATAAATAGCAAATACAATCATCGGAAATATCGGTTATCTATCTTTGTATTCTGTTCACAGGAGTATATAAAGAGGTTATATGAAATATATAAAGACTTGCATTCAGTCAGCCGGCCTCATCGACACCTGAAGCACCCCTGAACGAGACATCAAGCAGACTTGTCGGAGTTATTAGCCCCTCCTTTGGAAGGGGGTGATAGATCTTCTTCCTGCATTGCATCGGATGTCAAAAATGAAACGGAAATTCCGGTAAACGGAGATATTGTTCCCTCGTTTTTCTTTTCTTTGGGTTCGGCGAAGCAATTCGGGGGCAATTGCCCTGTTTTCTTATTCGGCATGGTTGGCGGTATCGTGGTTTTGTTGTAATTTTGTGAGCATGAAAGTTACGCGGTGTGTCATACTCTTTTTGGTGCTATTGCAATGGTATATGGCGGAGGTTGCCAAAGCAGAAGAAATTCCGGTGCGTGTGAGCGGAACGTACATAATAGGCAGTATGATGCGTGGCAGTTTGACGGACGATTGGTTAGGTGAACGTCCGCTGATGGGGGGAGAAATGGCAGTGGAATTCATGCCAACGGGGAAGTGGTCTTGTTTGCAGGATTGGAACAATGCTTCCGCGGGAGTGGCGCTTGATTATATCAATTTAAGCAATGACGCAGGTTTAGGGCATGCCGTAGCACCCTATTTTTTCATGAAAGTTCCTCTCGTACGCACCCCTCATTTTGTTCTTGGGATACGACCTGGGATAGGGGCAGGGTTTGTTACCAAGACCTATTACAACACGGTGTCGCCTGATGAAAGCGGTGTATCCGGTTCGATCCGGTACCCCTATGCCAACGGGGCAATAGGTTCTTACACAAATGCTTACTTTGCGGAGGCACTGTATATGGAGTTTCCTATACGCAAGGGATGGTCGGTGTATGCTTCGTATGGTTGGTATCATCTTTCCAATGGAAGTATCCGTCAGCCAAACTCGGGGTATAATATGTTTAACGGTATGTTGGGCGTGGTTTGTCAACCAAAAGAGGACAAATATACCGCACCCGCCCCTGCAGTTCCACGTGGTTTGTATAGCGGAAAACGTTGGGAGGTGGAACTCTCAATAGGGGGAGGTGTCCGGCAGGCGTATTTTGCCGACAAAAGATACTTTGGGGTAGGGAGTGTTTCCCTTGCCGCTTATTGGCGTGCATACAGCATCTTCCGCTTGGGAGGCGGTGTGGATGTATTTTATGACGGATATTACAGAAGTGTATGCGATGAGTTTGCCGGCACAACTACGACAGCGCCTGTGACATACTATGAAAAGACTTATCTAAAAGAAAGCAACATTGTCAACTGCTGGCGGGTGGGAGTCAGTGTGCAACCCGAGTTTGTAATAGGCAATTTGTCTGTCGGCTTCCATTGCGGCGTGTATTTATATGACAACATCAAGAACTTGGAACCCTATGCCGATGTGGCAAGCCATAAAGGACAACCCTTGAAACGTGGTATTTTCTATTCGTATGATATAAAAGAAGCCGGCGTGAAACAGGACGGATGGTTATATACGCGTATTATGCTGAAATACCGGTGTACAAAGCATCTGTTGGTGCAGGTCGGTATGAAAGCCCATCTGACCAAAGTGGAGTTTATTGATGCCGGTATCGGCGTTGCCTTCTGAAAAAAGAAATAGTATGCTGACAATGGGCAAATTTCTTCTTTATTGAGCAACAAGAATACATTCTCTGACAAGTCGAAGTTCTTCCGAGGTTATTCCTTTTTGTTCAAGAAAGAGGTAATCTTTTTGGAAAGCCGACAGGAAAGAGCGTTTGCTGTCATAAGCGGATAGGCTTTGGCGATAGTATCGGACGGCGTCAGCCCGTTGTTTGTTCACCAGAAGATAGTGGGCATAGTTGAGATAGTCGTTGCCATTGGCTTCATTGCTTTGCGCCAGTTGCTCTAAATACCGTTTTGCAATATCCGACTTGCCGAGCAAGAAGGCACACCAAGCGAGTCCCCGCCGGTGATTGATCTCCTCCGGAGTAAGTATATCCAACTTGAAGAAGAGTTGCAATGCCTCTTCATATTCATTCATAGCCAACAGGCATTGCGCCTTCAGAAGAATGTATTTGGTCGTATCGGGGTTGAGAGCAATCAGCCTGTCATAGAGATGAACGGCTTCTGTATATCTTGCCAACCTTACTTTGCAAGTGGCAAGATGCTGCAAAGTCCAGGCATCATCGTCCTGGAGTGCCAATACTTTCTCAAACCAGTCAGTTGCTGCTTCGTACTGTTCCTGCTTTTGAAGCGAGTATCCGATTTTCTGCCAAAGGTGCAAAGACACGGGCAGAGTGGGGCGTGAAAAGCAGTAACCCGCTTCCATAAATAACTCGGCATCGAGACAATAGTCTCCTAACTCATTCCAATAGTCTTCCAAACAAGATGCTAAGGACGGGGTGCGGCATACATCAGAAATGGTACACATATCGTTATCGTAGCCCCAAGAATTGTTGTTGAAGAAGCGAAACAGGTTATGAATATACAATGTAAGGCTGTTCGCGGCAGAAGAAGCATCTTTCTTTATTTCCTCAAGATCCTCATCGGACATCTCTGTCAGTTCCTTCGGAAACATCTGTTCTGTTATTTGCCCCGTGGTTTTTCCGATAGCAAGACAGGTTGCATACCGGTCAATGGAACAGGCTTCTGCGTTTGCCGAGATGATTTTGAGGAGCATTTTGCCTGCCGGAGACCGGAAATCGACTCCAAGGTCTGTGTTCTCAGTGCTGAACGGCAGAAACCAATTGGTGATTTCCGTACGGAAGAAAGGTTCTTTGAGCAACATCCGCGTGGTGCTATAATTGATATCGGCTCCCGTCTGGTGCAAGCGCATAATTGTTTCGGAGTGCTTGCTAACCACTTTGTTGAGGGTTTCGCCCCATTCGGGATTGCCTTCCTCCATATCATTGAGAGTAATGACGATTTGCTTTGTACCCGTCGAGATATTCTTTTGTTGTGATAGAATGTCTTTTTGCAAGTTGTTCATTGCCTGATCAACTTGTCTTGTGAGGGTTGTACTGAGAAGTCGAAGACAAATACGGTGAACTGATTCTTTTTTTCGAGGATCTGACACAAGCAATTGCCACCGGTCTTCTATCTGCGGGAAGAAACACAGGCGTTCCCTGTATTTGTGCAAACAGAGGACACAACCTGTAAGTGCAATTTCCGTGATATATTGCTTATCATGCGAAGCACTATCCACCAATAGGAGAAAGAGAGGCTCTGAGAAATCGTTCAGGATATTGATGGTGAGTGCCGGAAGTGCCATCTGCATAGAGACAAGGTCGTCCTCGGACTGCAACAGTTCCCATTCCTCAGCGAGCGATGGTGCATCGTGTGTGAGAAGGAAATGATAGAAGACATCTTTTGCTCTGCCGCAATAGCCGGTGTGTTGCTCTTGCCAATGGGACAACAACGGGCGGCGAAGAGACGATTTCATGTTGTCAGCAAGCACAATGTTATCCAGCAATCTGTAGGCTTCCGCTATCAATTGGTTGATGATAGCCGTGCGATCGGGATCATCACCGCCCGACAGGAAATAATCGGTCAGATAACGGTAGTTCGTTTCAATACTTTGCAACCGATCGGAAAGGTTGCTGTCCGGTTGCTTTGCGACAAGCGGGCGCAACAGTTGCAATGCGTGATTGAGCAGTTTTATGTTAAGCAGATTCTCTATTTTCCGATACGTATCATCCATAATCACCCGAGACGGCTAATATGAACCAGTTCATCAAAGTTCAGCACCTTTATTTTACGTCCGTCCATGCTTATGACGCCTTCGTTGGCAAAGGCTGTCAATGTGCGTATGGCATTGCTTGTTGTCATATTGGAAAGGTTTGCCAAATCATCGCGGGACATATACATACTGATAGTCGCCCCGTCTTCGTCAAGCCCGTAGTTTTTTTTCAGATAGAGCAAGGCTTCCGCAAGACGTCCCCGAATGTGCTTCTGGGTCAGATTCACAGAGCGCGTGTCGCTTGTACCGAGGTCTTTCGCCATCTCTATCATGAAGAGATAGCAGAAGCGGCTATTCTCCTGGATGACTTTCATGAATGCTTCTTTTTCGACCAAATAGACATCCGACACTTCACATGCGCTGACGCTCGTATTATAACATTCTCCGGCAATCATAGCCCTGTAGCCAAAAAAATCATAGGGTTTGAGCATTCTGATGATTTGGTTTCGGTTGCTTACCCCCTCTTTGAAGACACGAACCTTGCCACTCACCAACATCATCATGTGTGTAGGTACATCTCCTTCGTGGTGGATAATTTCGTTTTTTCGGAATGTGTAGATATGGCTATGCTCATCCACAAATGCTTTTTCCTCATCGGTCAGGGCATGCCATACAGGATTCAGTTCCCAGAGTTTTTCCTCCTCTTTTGTTTGTCTCTTTGCCATCGTGCGTCAGTCAAACCATTACAAATAGTCTGCAAAGGTATCTTTTTTTCTTGAGTATAACAAATCTCCCCGCCGGAGTACTTTCATTTTCGCCGAATCATCCTAAGAATACCGTCGGAAAGTCCATTTGTCATGGTGTGAAACAGAGTCTGTTCAGAATTCGGGACCTTGGTCGTCGTCCATGCTGTTGATGCTGCTTGCAATTGTTTGATAGGTAGGCAAGGGTTCATTATCAAGGGAAGCACTATCATTCGGGTTTCCGGCAAAAGCCATGCTTTCGTTGGGGTTGAGGAAACGGGCGTGTGACTTATCAAAGCGGAGAGTAACCGTGTCGGTGGCACCATTACGATGTTTCGCCACAATGATTTCCGCCATACCTTCCATCCGTGGATCGTAGTTTTCGTTTCCCTGCTTGAAATAGTAGTCAGGACGGTGGATGAAGCATACCATATCGGCATCCTGCTCAATGGCACCGGACTCACGCAAGTCGCTCAGTTGCGGTCGCTTGCCGTCGATACCGACACGTCCTTCCACCCCACGGTTCAACTGTGAGAGGGCAATGACAGGTATGTCCAACTCTTTGGCAAGTCCTTTCAGGTTACGTGAGATAGTACTTACCTCTTGTTCACGGCTTCCGAAACTCATGCCGGAGGCATTCATCAACTGCAAGTAGTCGATAATGATACATTGTACTTTGTGTTCATGCACCAACTTACGTGCTTTGCTTCTCAGTTCAAAGACCGAAAGTGACGGTGTATCGTCCACATAGATAGGTGCCCCCATCAGTTCGGTGACCCGTGTTTCCAGTTGGTTCCATTCGCCCGGAGTCAGTTTTCCGTTTTTGATTTTCTCACCTTCAATCTCGCAGACGTTCATGATGAGACGGTTGACCAATTGGACATTGGACATTTCCAGTGAGAAGAGAGCGACAGGTGCATGGAACTGCACAGCCATATTCTTTGCCATACTGAGTACAAAAGCCGTTTTACCCATAGCCGGTCGGGCAGCAATGATGATAAGGTCGGATTTTTGCCATCCGGATGTGATTTTATCCAATTTGGCAAATCCACTTGGGATGCCGGACATATTATTGTCGTTTTTGCTTGCTTTTTTCATACGGTCGAAAGCCTCCTTAATGACAGGGTCGATCTGTACGACATCGCGCTTCATAGATCGTTGGCTAATTTCGAAGATACCTCCTTCCGCCTGTTGCATGAGTTCCTCGACATCTTCGCTCTCGTCGTATGACTTCTCAATGATTTGTGAGGCCATGGCAATCAAGTCCCGTGCGAGAGCCTTCTGTGCCACAATTTGCGCATGATACTTGAGGTGGGCAGTACTTGCTACTTGGTTAGTCAGTTTGGAAATGTAAACCACTCCGCCTGCATCTTCCAAGTTTCCGTCCCGTTTGAGTTGTTCGACCACCGAGAGCATATCAATAGGGTTTTCTTTGGCGGCAAGGTTTCTCATGGCAAGATAAATCTTTCCATGTGCGGGCTTATAGAAACTTTCGGGCGAGAGCAAATCTGCAACTACGGCATACGCTTCTTTTTCGAGCATCAATGCACCGAGTACCGATTCCTCCAATTCGACCGCCTGTGGCGGCAATTTGCCTGCTTCGTTAGGTCCGACAACCACAGTGGTTTGCTTACTTTGTTTTCCGCGCGTTGTGCGCCCTGTATTGGAACTGACAGCCATAGTAAATCAAGAGTAGAAAAAAAACGTTTGCCAGACTAATCGGCAAACTTCCGCAGGCAAAGGTAGGAAGATTCCTGCAAATATACAAGCAAGAAAGTTGCATACAAATCAATTTTTTGAGACCTTATCCCCAGTGTCCCGTTGAGGTCGGCTCCAGGTCTCGTCGAGGGGTCGTAGGTCTGTTGCCAGGCGTTCATTCTCCTGCAAAGCGCGATGGCACGCTTAATGCTACCGAAAGGTTAGGCAGAATGTAATTGCAAAAGAGCGGGAACCTGTCACGGTGCCAAACGAAAAACCTCCTATACCGAAAGATATAGGAGGTTTATGGCGGATAGATGCAAACAGGGATGCTTATTTATGGTAAATGAGCCATTCCCAAGGTTTGAGTGTGATGTGGTCAGCAGTGCCGAGATGAACAGGCATACCGCAGATGCAGGTGTAGTCTCCTTCAAATGCTTCGGTTTGCAATGTGAAAGACTGTTTCTGCGCAGAGAAGTTGAATATACCGATAACAGTATTGTCACCGTTTGTCCGTACGCAAGCGAAGATATCGGGATTGTCGCAAGTCAGTCTCTGCATCGGTGCACCAAGTTCGTTGCTCCAAAGAACAGGATTATCTTTGCGCACCTGGTTGAGATCCTGGTACATAGCAAATTCGGGCGTGTGGTTACGCTCAATAACATCTTTTTCGAAGAATGCAAGACGATGATTGTTGGCATATTCCTGTCCCGTATAGATGAGAGGCATGCCCGGTACGATGTATGTGAATGCAGCCATAGTTCCTGCTGCTTTTCCCATCCGTTCAAACTCGGTACCGTTCCAACTGTTTTCATCATGATTGCTGGTAAAGTTCATACGAATTGCATAGTCTGGGAATACAGTATCCGTCTTCGCGAAATAATTCCACAAATCTTCCACCGTCTTTTTGCTTTGAGCCACATCGTTCATGAGATGGTGCAACTCCCAACCATAGTACATATCGAATGCCTTTTGGTTCAGTTCGGGTTTCTCTGCTTCTGCGAGCGTGAAAAGCCCCGGGTAGTCAATACGGAGGCTGTCGAATGTCCATTCCCAGAAGTCGGTAGGCACTTCCATAGCCACATCGCAGCGGAAACCGTCAATTCCGATACTATCAAGCCACCAACGCATAGACTTGAGCATTTCGTTGCGCATATCCAGATTTTCGTAGTTGAGTTTGGCAATGTCCGTCCAATCGTACTGCACCATCAGATTTCCCAAAGAATCGCGATAATGCCAGTCGTAATTGTTCGTCCAAGCATGGTCTGGAGCGGTGTGGTTCGCCACCCAATCAAGAATGACGAACATACCCAGATCGTGTGCAGTATTGAGGAAAGACACAAAGTCTTCTCTTGTACCAAACTCGGGATTGAAAGCACAATAGTCTTTGATAGCATAGTAACTGCCAAGGGTTCCTTTGCGTCCGACTTCTCCAATGGGTTGAATAGGCATAACCCAGATGATGTCGATTCCTAATGCTTTGAGGGCAGGCAATTCGGCTTCAGCAGCAGCGAATGTGCCTTCGGGAGTGAACTGGCGTGTATTCAACTCGTAAATAGTTGTGTTGTACGCCCAATCGGGGTGCTTGAGAGTTTCCTCAGCATTCTTTGTTTTGTTGCTGCAACCAATCATACTCAATAGAGCGGCAGCAAGACATAGTGTTTTTTTCATGTTGAGATACATTTTATTGTTATTATTGATTCATTATACTGAGAGATGCGGTTTTCAGTCCTTTGGACTGAGCAGACAGGATTCCCTTTCCTTTGACAATGGCCGTGAGTTGCCCATTGAAAGCCGGTTGCGATGTGGACTGAAACGGCACAAGACACGTGGCATTGCCATTGGCCGCCGCCACGAACACCAATCCGGATTTGGTTTTGAACGAAACGGTATTATCAGCGTTGGGACAAAGATTGCCATCTTTATCTACGATGCGCACTCGGATATAGGACAGGTCATCGGAGAGGAAATCTGCGAGCAGTTCAATGTGATGGGGATCACCTGCCGTATGTACGGAGGTTTCGCCATGCTTCGTAACAACTTTCAGTTCTCCCTCTTCAAAAGGTACGGTTTGCCATATCAGACGATAACGCCGCTGCAAGCCCCAAAGCGAGTCTTGCAAGGCTTCCTGTTTGGTGAGTTTACGCTGCACGCCCATGCTCTTCCCATTAACAAACAGTTCGGCTTGATCGGCATCGGTATAAACCATAACAGGTATGGTATCACCTTTTTGCCAATTCCAATGTGGCAGGATATGCAAGGTGTGTTCGGAGGTGTTCCATTGGGAACGATAGAGCCAGTAACGGTCTTTTGGAATGGACGCAAGGTCGATGATTCCAAAATAGGACGAGTGACTCGGCCATGCGTCAGTATCATAGGGTGAGGGTTCTCCGAGATAGTCGAATCCTGTCCATACGAATTGTCCGATAGTCCAAGGATAGTCGTCCTGCAAGGCGAAGTCTTCGTCAGGCACATTGCTCCAGGCACAATACTCTACATCATAGGAAGAGGACTGGTTGTTAGGGTATTTGGCATCAGCCTGTTTGTGCAAAGGAAGCGGATAGAAACCTCGAGAGGAGACCGTAGAGGCTGTTTCGGAACCCAAGACAATGCGTTGAGGAGTACGGTTGTATGCCTCCATATAACGGAAAGTACGATAGTTGAGACCGACAACTTCCATGACACCTGCAAATCCGTTTTCCAAGACACAACTGACTTGATCCATACCGCAGGTGACAGGGCGTGTTCCGTCTTCTCTTTGGCAAATGGATTGCAAGAACAAAGCCACCTTGTAGCCATTTTCGCTGCATTGGGTAGGCACTTCGTTGCCGATACTCCACATGACGATGGAGGGATTGTTCCGGAAATGATGCAACATATTCACCATATCCGCCTCTGCCCATTCGTAGAAGAAACGATGGTACCCGTTTTTGCATTTCGCAACGTCCCATTCATCGAAAGGTTCTACCATCATCATGAATCCTATCTCGTCGCATAGTTCGACGAGTTCCTGAGCCGGCATATTGTGAGAAGTGCGAATGGCATCACAGCCCATATCGCGCAGCATCTGCAACTGATGCCGCAGAGCACTCCGATTGACGGCTGCTCCTAATGGACCAAGATCGTGGTGATTACAAACCCCTTTGAACTTGCGTACCTTGCCATTCAGAAGAAAGCCTATATTCGGTACGATTTCGATACTTCGAATTCCGAAACGGGTAGAGTAAGTGTCAGCCAATTCTCCATCAGCATATATCTCTGAATGGGCATAGTAGAGATCCGGAGTTTCGGGAGACCAAAGTTTAGGGTTCTGTAAGGTGAAGTTTTGTTCAACCGGCAGTGAATGTTTCAGATCGTAGGTATTATCCAGTGAATCAATACCGATGCCGTTGAAGGTAATTACCGTTTTGATACGTATTTTTTTTCCCACGGCATTTTGTATGGTCGTTTGTAATCGTACATTCGCTAATCGGTCGGTGACATAGGGCGTAGTGATTCTTGTTCCCCAAACAGGTACGAAGACAGGGTTTGTTTCGATGAGGCGTACATTGCGGAACAAGCCTGCTCCCGGATACCAACGCGATGACTCAGGGAGATTTTGGAGACGAACAGATATTTCGTTGGACTCACGAGACAAATAGGGAGTAATATCCACATGGAAAGCATTGTAACCGTAAGGCCAAAAGATGACATGTATTCCGTTGACATATACCTCTGCTTCGCTCATCGCTCCATCGAACAAAAGTTCTGTGTGCGTACCTTGTTCAGGCATGAGAATGGTCGTTTTATACCAAGCAACTCCTACATAAGGAAGTCCGCCTGTGCGTCCTGTCTTTTCGGTTGCAGTAGTCTCAAAGTTTTGTGTAACAGCCACAGTTTGTAGGTCGTTGCAGCGTTCAAACGGTCCACTGATTGCCCAATCATGAGGAATTTGTACAGACTGCCAGCCTTTTTGCGGCATTACGTGTTCTGTGGTTTCTTTGGCAAACTCCCAATCCGTAAGCAAAGTTTCAGAACGGTGTGCAAAGACCATACTTGAGAACAATAATGTGATGTACAAAGCGGTATATTTCATGGTTTGGATAATTAAGCAATTAGGAAACACAAAGGTACAACATTTATTCGATATATGTCATTTCTTTTATGAAATCACGTCATAATTTAACGAGAATATCTATGATGCGTTCTGCCGTATGGCCGTCCCACAATGAGGGTATACTTCCCTTTTTCCAATCGTTCGCATACAGGCGTTCAAGGGCGGGCTTGATATGTTCGGGAGAGGTACCTACTAACTCATTGGTACCGATGGTGCAGGTTTCCGGACGCTCAGTACTATCTCGAAGAGTAATACAAGGTATACCCATGACGGTCGTTTCCTCTGTGATCCCGCCACTGTCAGTCACCACAGCACGTGCATGTTCTACAAGGTAGTTGAATTCTAAGTAACCCATTGGCTCAACGATATATAAGTTGTTGGCATGAATATCCAAGTCGGAGAATATCTTGGCGGTACGCGGATGAATAGGGAATATGATGGGCTCCCCTTGTACATTCTCAGTGATAACCTGCATGGTATGTCGCAGTTTTTCGACTTCGTCCACATTGGCAGGACGGTGCAGAGTGAGTACTATGTAGTGCTTGTCTTGCAGGCATAGTTCATCATATAAAGATGTTTTTCGGAAGAAGGGACGATTCTTGAGCAAAGTGTCTATCATTACATTCCCGACAAAATGTATCTTATCTTCGCTTACACCGGCGTTTCGCAGATTATTGTTTGCTATTTCGGATGTAGTGAAATAAATGTCAGCTAAGGCATCGGTTACCATACGGTTGATTTCTTCTGGCATCGTCAAGTCCCAACTTCGGATACCTGCTTCAACGTGGCATACTTTGATGCATAACTTCTTGGCTACAATAGAGCATGCCATCGTAGAGGTAACATCTCCAACGACAAGAACTAAGTCACACGGATGTAGCACCAGTTCTTTTTCAAATGCTACCATAATATGCGCCGTCTGTTCAGCCTGCGTCCCTCCTCCGCATTCCAAGTTAACATCCGGAGTCGGGATATGGAGTTCTTCGAAAAAGGTCTCCGACATGTTTTTGTCATAATGCTGACCTGTATGCACTAACCTGTATTGGATTGGTTTCCTTTGGGTCTGAGCCTTTTCAATCGCATGAATGATGGGAGCAATCTTCATGAAGTTAGGACGTGCTCCTGCAACGAGTGTGATATTCATTGTTCTATGGCGTTATAATCTTGTTTGACTATTCTGTCGGAAAAACTTTTCTCGGTGAAACATATCGGATCCATTGCTGTTCCTTGATGTTTCGCCAAGAGCAAGATCTTCTCGATTCTATCAAATTTAGAGTATCATTTCTCCCATACCGGTTGGCTATATAATTCCTTGACAACCATGCTTGGCCATTTCCAATTCTGATAGGCCAGTTGGGCTATTGCAGGGGCTAATATCAGTCCCCATAATCCCAAAGAGGTCCAATGCAAAAATACTGTCAATAGTATCAATGTGGCTCCTGCCGATACAAGTGAAGGAATGAAGAAAGGTATCTTGTTGTTTGATAATATAAATCCCGATGCGATAATATGGCAATGCTCTAACATTTGGGCAATAATCATTACCAATGTCATACTGAACGGCAAGAACTTTGTGTCACTTTTGATTAAATCCAATGCCCAATCACCTAAGAATAACAACGACACTCCTCCGGCTATGAATGCCACAACCATAAATAACTCACTACGTAAAAACAGCCTTTTCAAGGTGTTCTTGTCACCTTGGACCCTGTATTGTGCCAACTTCGGAATATATGAAACATACATTACCGATGCACAACGTCCAATTATAGCAATCACTTGAAATGTCAAACCATACATAGCCATCTCTGTCAATGGCAGCAAGGCGGAACCTATCAGAATGGAGGAGCGGGTTATAACAAACCCTCCCAAGTTTGTAAGCCCCATTTTGGTCGCATTAGGCACTATCGCATGCAATATGGGGCGTATATCTTGCTCCTCTGCTGCGTCAAGTTCCTCCCGCATTGGTTTGGTGAAAAACACACGCTTGTACAAACTTCTCCTTACTATCACGGATACCAACTGTGAACCGACAATGGCGGTCAAACCGAGCCCGGAATAGATTAGTATCACGCCCAGCACGATATAACTTGACTGCCCCAGGATGTTTATTTGTTGCATTCGCTTGATGTACCCCTTGCCGGTCAGAAGAGCCTCGTAGTACATCGTATATAGATTGTAACAACTGATACCTATGAGCAGCAGCCATGCTACCAACACGTCGGTCTTGTCTCCTGTGTATTTGTTCATCAGCAAATACATATAAGCCGTTCCGGCAGTTCCGAGAGGAATCAGTACAACCAAAGCCATACGCCGATAAAATATGCGCATGGCTTTTATGGTCGTTTTTAGCAATCCATAGTCCACCGCCTGCTCGTTTTCTAACACTTCAACACCCTCTTTCTGCAAATGTCTTGCGCCTGAGAATATGTAACTTATATTGCGGGCAAACGAGGGCTGGAAACCAAAATCAAGCAGGGCAACCAAAGAGGTAATGGTCAGAAATACATTCCAGATACCTACAGTCTCTGCAGGCATCTTATACAATATGAAAGGCATGAGGATTACCCCTGCACCAATCATGAATACCGTGGCAATCAACCCCCATGCCACATCACGCTTGCCTATGTTCTCTATCTCTGTTGCCAAAACCGTTTATGATCATCACGCTATCTGCCGGCAGGCTAATCTCCTGCGGGAAATGTTTTCTATACGTTCTAACTTGCAAAAATATGAATTTTTACTATACAATACAAATATGTTGTTGTATTTATTTTAGTGATGAAATTCCCGCAAAGCGTCAAACTATGCCGGTACTGCCTGCTGCAGGGCTGTTTTCTTGCAAAGACGCTGTATTTCTCTTCTGTGGAAACAATAATCAAATTCCTGACTGCTGATTCGGAAGTGGTTTTTCGTTTCAAGACATCCGGCAGATTGCAGGAATGAAGCAACTTGGCTGTTTCTTTTCTGTTATCATTCAGCAACTGTCATTCGTATGGACCTTCTTATGTCCAAAACGGCATTTCTACGACCCCTCATTGAGACCTGAAGCACCCCTCATTGAGACCTGAATGAGAAATAATGAACCCTTCCTTGGAGGGGTTGGGGCGGTATTCTCCCCTCCATAGAACGTCTCGATCAACTAAAACGTCTATTAAAATAATCCATCAACGGGAAGCAGGAGGACAAACCGGCAGCACTGCTTCTGCATTCGCTATGTGGAACACCTGTACTTTCTGTGCTTACAGATAAAAATCCTTGCACAACTCCTGATAGGCTTGACTTCGCCTGCCGGTCTCCGTTTCCAATGTCAGGTCCGTTTCTTCTGCGGTATCGGCAGACTCCAATACAAAATGTAGTAATACCCGTTTGCAGGGTTTGTGCGCTCTTCCGCGGATACGGCAGATGCGTTGCAAGAAAAATCCTGATTGTCGGGCCATGGCAAGAATGTTTTCTTCCTCTTGTGCGGGTAAGATAAGTTGCAGGCTGCCAGTCGGTTTCAATAACCATAGTGAGTAACGCAGCAAATCCTCATAAGGAAGTGTTTGGGTGTGCCTTGCTTGTGTGCGTTGCGGGTCAGGGCAGTGCAATCCTTGTTGAAAGAAAGGCGGATTGCTGACAATGAGATCATAACGCTCTTGCGCTGTGGTGGAGTATTGCTGGAAAGACGTGCAATATGCCTTCAAACGGGAACTCCATGGAGAACTTGAGAAATTATCCATGCTTTGCCGTACGGCTTTTTCGTCTATGTCTATGCCGGTTATGCAGGCATTCGGAAAACGTTGTGCCAGCATCAGAGCAATAAGACCGCTTCCGCTTCCTGTATCTAATACACGGCTTTCGCACTTGTTGCTCAACTCCGCCCATGCTCCCAACAGCACACCGTCTGTACCGACTTTCATGGCACACGCATCGTCTTCCACTGCAAATTGCTTAAAACGGAACGCCATAAAGATAAGCCAATGGGTCTGTGTAATGATGGTGATGCATACCGAATATACTGATACACATATATATTCCGATACCTATGAAAAGTAAGGCGCAAATGCGTCTGAACCATACCTCGAAGTGCTGTATGTTGTGATTGATTTTTCCGATGCTTGCTATGGAGTATGAAAGCAACCAGGCAACGATGATAACAGGTATTCCGGTACCCAATCCGAAAACGACAGGCATCGTCCAACTCCATGCAATGGGTTGTGCCATGGTCAAGGGAACCAGCATCCCGAAGAATAATACGCCGCTGTAAGGGCAGAAAGCCATGGAAAAAACGATTCCCAGAACAAATGACCAAAGCCAATCGGGTATATTCCGTTTTTTGCCTGTGAAGCGTGTAAAGCGGGAACTTAAGCCGTGTGGGTGTCCCTCATCGTGATGATGGTGACCCTCATGATGACCGCCGATAAGGATGAACAGACCGCACACAATCATAAAAGGACCTAACAAGGGTTCGCCGTATGTCTCAAAAAAATGTTGGATACCATCTATCTGCGCACCGAAAATGAAGACTAAACACAAAACGGTATAAGCAACAACCTTTCCCAATATATACATTAAGCCGTTCAGAATAACTTTGTGCTTGTTGTCCACATCTTTCCCGATATAGCCGATGGCGGCTATGTTCGAACAAAACGGACACGGACTGATGATGGTCATTAAACCTAACAGCAATGCCGTCACAATAGGCATTGTGGTGGATGAGGCACTGGCTATATAATCCTGAATAAACATATCATATTTGCAGAAAACAACCGCTTGCAAAGGTATGAATTTTGTTATAACTTTGCAAACTGCTATGAAGAGGAAGTCGTTTGCTGCCATATTGCTGCTGTTCATGTCAGCAGTTGTTGTTGTGTGTGGGACAACGGGATGCCACCGCTTCGCATCCGACGTCAAGCATTTTCAAAAAGAACTGGTTAAGCAGCAGAAAGTAGCGGAACAACTGACCGATAGTTTCGTGCAACGGCTGCAATGTAATTCGTTTGACTCTATATGGGAACTCACTCAGCACAATCCTTCCATCCTGTTTTATGTGTTCAATAATCGCCAGATGGTCTATTGGTCTGATAAGTGGCTTGCCGGATCGGAGGTCCGCATCCTTTTCTACGATCGTTGGTACTATCAGAAATTTGATAATGCGCATTGTATTTGCCGATGGACAAAACATAACGATTTGAATGTGCTGACGGTTATCCCCGTAAAATATGCCTATCCTATAGAGAATAAGCAGTTACACAACGATTACATCCCTCCGTTCCGCCTCCCTGACAAATATGCTGTTACACAGGTGAAGAAAACGGATGGTTATCCCGTTTACTCTGCATCCGGCTATTACCTGTTTTCCGTTATACCTGCCGATGGGAATGAATCTTCTCCCGATAAGTCCTCTTCGTCCGAACTGAGGCTTTCCGATACATTTTCCTACCGATCTTTGCTGGATAATTCCGAGAAAGACAGGATCTCGTCAGGGACTCATCGCAGTGTCAGGGTCTATTTCCTGCTGAGTATTTTGCTCTTCTCGGTGGTAGGACTTGCGGCCGTTGTCGGTTTGATACGCAATAAAGGATTCCGGAAAATGACATTGCGTACCAAAATGCAGTATTTTGTCATCCTCTTGCTCTTGGCGGATTCTCTGTATATCTTCTTTATTTCCACCCGCCATGTACGAAAGCATTACGAAGAGCAGCAAAGACATCTGTTGGGAGAGAAAACGCTCTATATTCAGAAAGCACTGCAGGAAATCTACTACTGGTCGGTTTCGCTCGGACCTGCCAACGAGCCGGGAATGAACGTCAATCTGAGAGATCTGTCCTTTACATACGAGACCGATATGCATGTTTACGATATGGAAGGCAATCTGGTAGGATCTTCTGCCATCAACTTGTTTTATAATGGACTTTTGTCTCGTCATATTGATCCTTTGCCCTTCTTTACGGAAAACGCCAATATCATCAAGCAGGAGCATATAGGCGATCTGAATTATTTGGCGGCATACACCGAACTTTATAATGGCAGTTATGTGCAGATTGGCTATATTGTAGTCCCTCAGTTCATTAGTTCCGAAACGGTCGATGCTGAAGTCGATTCGTTTATCGCAAAACTTCTTCCTCCTGTTCTCAGTGTAATCCTTTTGTCTTTCCTGCTCAGTATCGTAATGACTAAAGGAATCACCCACCCCTTGTCCTCTTTGGCTGATAAAATGAAGCACTTCAAAATTGGTGAGCGTGGCAATTTGTTGGACTATGATAAACCCGACGAGGTGGGACAGTTGGTAGTGCGCTATAATCAGATGGTCACGGAATTGGAGAAATCTACTGAGAAACTGGCTAAATCGGAGAGGGAAACGGCTTGGCGGACAATGGCACGGCAAATCGCACATGAAATCAACAACCCTCTTACGCCGATGAAATTGACAATCCAGCAGTTGCAGCGTTTGCACTCCAAAACTTTTTCCGATGCGCAATCCTCATCCTTTGGAATGGAGGAAAAAAAGGGGGCATTGGAAAAGTACAATAGTTATTTCAAAAAATCAACTGCCGTATTGATAGAACAGATTGATACATTGTCTCGCATTGCATCATCTTTCTCCTCGTTTGCCAAAATGCCCGAGGTACAGGTCGTACCGGTTAATATCGCACGGAAACTCTTTTCCGTCATTACGCTCTTCCAGAACAATAATGCTTCTGTCCCGATTCGCTACATCGGTGCAGAAACGGGAGTATGGGCGATGACGGACGAACAACAAATCTCTCAGGTATTTAACAACTTGATTAAGAATGCACTGCAGGCGATCGAAGGGATTGCAGAAGGAGATATTATTATTATTCTCAAGGAAACAAAACAGGAAGTGGTTATCTCTGTGTCTGATAATGGGTGCGGCATCGCTGCAGATGTCCGCGACAAGGTGTTCCATCCCAATTTTACCACCAAAAATAATGGTATGGGACTCGGACTCGCCATTTCCAAGAATATCATAGAAGGTTCCGGAGGCGACATATCGTTTGTTACATCCGAACAGGGGACAACGTTCTATGTTCATCTTCTTCCTGCCGAACCGCCTGTATCTCCTTCCTGATTCCCTGCCAACGGATAGCCTTGGGATTCTATGAAGAACAACGGCTGATAAAAAACATCTGTACGTACAATCCCTTTTGGATATTCAATCTATTTTGTACCTTTGCACGCACACTGAAGCCGATACTATAAATATACCATAATATACACCTGTATGCAAGATTATTTAACCAAGCGCCATGTCGGTATCAGCGACGATGACGAGCAGCAAATGTTGCATGTACTCAATATCCATTCCGTAGAAGAACTTATGGAACAGGTTATTCCTGCCAAAATCCGTCTTGCGGAACATCTTGATTTGCCCGAACCGCTATCCGAACACGAGTATCTGCAGCGTATGGTGCAGTTGGCAAATCGTAATAAATGTGTGCGTAATTACATCGGACGTGGATATTATGATACGGCCTCGCCTTCCGTTATAGTTCGCAATGTGTTGGAGAACCCCGTATGGTACACATCTTATACTCCCTATCAGGCGGAAATATCACAAGGGCGGTTGGAAGCCCTCTTCTTGTTTCAGACTTTGGTCTCCGATCTCACGGGGCTGCCTTTGGCAAATAGTTCTTTGTTGGATGAGGCTACGGCGGCTGCCGAGAGTGCCACCATAATGCATAATCTCCGTTCAAGGGAACAAGTGAATATTGGAGCGGACAGATTGTTTGTTGATGAGAGAATTTTTCCTGAAACCCTTGCCGTCTTGCATACAAGAGCGGCAGGGCAGGGAATAGAAATTGTCGTAGGTGACTATGCTGCCGTGACGTTGGACGAACACTATTTTGGTGCTGTCCTGCAATATCCGAATAGTGATGGATCCGTTGAGGATTATACGTGGTTTACCAAGCAGGCACATGGCTTGAATATCAAAGTGACGGTAGTGGCGGACCTTCTCTCCCTTGCCCTCCTTCCTTCACCTGCTTCTTTCGGGGCGGATGTTTGTTGTGGTACGACACAACGGTTTGGCATACCGATGGGATATGGTGGTCCCGTTGCGGGATATATGGCAACGCGCAGTGAGTATAAGCGCGAAATGCCCGGACGTATAGTCGGGCTTTCCAAGGATGCTTATGGTCGTCCTGCCTATCGTCTCGCCTTGCAAACGCGCGAACAACACATCAAACGTGAGAAAGCAACGTCCAATATCTGTACGGCAGAGGCACTCACGGCAATGATGGTGGCTTTCTATGCGGTGTACCATGGTCCCGAAGGCATTCGCCGCATTGCGGAAGAAATACACGCCAAGGCAACTTATCTCTCCGAAATGCTTCAGGCTTACGGCTATTCGCAGGAAAATACACAGTTTTTCGATACGCTCAAGATTCGTCTTCCGCAATCCATGGATTTGCATACATTCCGTGCTGCTGCCGAAAAAATGAATATCAACTTCTTCTATGCAGAAGACGGCACCATAGGGCTGAGTGTCAATGAGACAACCTCTTTAGCCGACATGAACGACCTTATCGAACTGTTTGCTTCCGAGAGTGGCAACATACCTTGCTTCGAAGATTCCGATGATGTGTTCACAAACCTTTGGACATTAGACGAGAATCTTGTGCGGGAGATTGATTATCTTCAATATCCCGTCTTCCGGAAATATCATACGGAAACCGAAATGATGCGCTTCCTGAAACGTCTTGAACGCAAAGATTTGTCGCTGACGCATAGCATGATACCGCTCGGCTCTTGCACAATGAAACTCAATCCCGCTTCCGCCATGCTCCCTGTTACCTTTTTTGGCTTTATGGGTATCCATCCGTTAGCACCCAAGGGACAGGCAAAAGGCTATGAGCAAGTGTTGGAGGAACTCAAAGAGCAGTTGTGTATCATTACGGGTTTCGATGCTTGCACGTTGCAGCCCACGTCTGGTGCTGCCGGTGAATATACGGGGTTGGTTGTTATTCGTGATTATCTGAAGCGTCAAAAGCAAACCAACCGTTCTGTACTGTTGATCCCTGCTTCTGCGCACGGAACCAATCCTGCCTCATGTGTTCAGGCTGGTTTCACTCCTGTTGTGGTGCGTTGCGATGAGCATGGTAATACCGATATCAACGATTGGCGTGAGAAAGCGGATACCTACAGGGATACATTGGCAGGTTGCATGATCACTTATCCCTCCACGCATGGTATTTTCGAGGAAGATGTGGCAGATATGTGCCGGATTGTCCATGAGAGGGGCGGGTTGGTCTATATGGATGGTGCCAATATGAATGCGCAGATCGCCTATACCCATCCTGCCGCAATCGGAGCCGATGTTTGCCACCTTAATCTGCACAAATCTTTTGCCTCACCGCATGGTGGTGGCGGACCCGGTGTCGGAGCCGTTTGTGTTAGGAAAGAACTGAAGCAAAGTCTGCCTTCTGCCAAACACAACAGAGTTTCCACATCATTATATGGTAATGCCAACATGGCTCTCGTTCCCTATGGATATATTGCCATGATGGGTGAGAAAGGCTTGCGGCGTGCTACGGAAATTGCTATTCTTAGTGCCAACTATCTTGCTGCACGTCTTGCACATGCCTATGGCATAGTGTACACCAATGCGCAGGGCAGGGTAGGACACGAGTTGATTCTCGATTGCCGTCAGTTCAAACAGTATGGCATCACGGAAACGGATATTGCCAAGCGTCTTATGGACTTTGGTTACCATGCGCCCACGCTATCTTTCCCTGTACATGGAACGCTCATGGTCGAACCTACTGAAAGCGAGAGCAAAGCCGAATTGGATCGCTTCGTAGAGGCAATGCTTGCAATACGTGCTGAGATTGAAGAGGTGATAAACGGAACTGCGGATGCAAAGGACAATGTATTGATTTCTGCACCTCATCCGGAATATGAAGTGACGGCAGATGAATGGGATCATTCCTACTCGCGTAAGAAAGCGGCGTTCCCGCTTTCTTGGATCGCGGAGAATAAATTGTGGCCTGCTGTGGCTCGGGTGGATAATGGCTATGGTGATCGTAATCTGATTGCAAAACTATCCGACGAATGAATAATACTCAAACCTTAAAAACGCAGTTCAATAGGTTCCACAACAAAAAGCCTGTTGTAAGACTTCGTGAAATGTTCCTGATTTTTGCAGGCTTGTGTCCCTATGCGGCGGCTGTCAACCAAATGCTTGTTCCTAACAACATCGTTGGCGGAGGACTCACAGGTTTGTGTGAAATCATCTATTTTGCTACGAACGGTTTCGTCCCGATATGGCTTTCCACATTCGCAATCAATGTTATCCTGTTGGCAATCGCTTTGAAGTTGATTGATGGCAGATTTGTTGCCCGCTCGGTCTATGGAGTGTTGTGCCTTACTTTCTGGTTAAAGTTTATTCCTATTGCCACAGACCCGCTCATTCACGAGCCTTTTATGGCGAGTGTTGTCGGTGGTATGCTTTGTGGCTGTGGATTGGGCATCGTGTTTTTGAACAATGGCAGTTCCGGAGGAACTGATATCGTTGCCATGATTGTGAACAAATATCGTCATATTCCTATCGGACGTGTCCTCTTTTATTGCGACCTGATCATCATTTCCAGTGCTTATTTCCTTCCCAACGTTCGTGATGTGGAAAAAGTATTGTTAGGTTTGTGCTTCACATTTATGTGTACCAATGTGCTGGATATGATCATGAACAAAGTACGTCAGTCTGTTCAATTCTTCATCTTCTCCAAGAAGTATGAACAGATTGCAGACGCCATCAATACCAAAGTGCTGCGCGGGGTGACTATTCTTGATGGAATGGGCTGGTATTCAAAGCAGGATATGCATGTCGTAACAGTGCTGGCAAAGAAAAGTGAATCTATGCGGATCTTTGCGCTGGTAAAAGAAATTGATCCGGATGCTTTTGTGTCCCAATCGGAAGTGATTGGTGTCTATGGTCAGGGATTTGAACCGATACATAAATAATCAATACAATCTGTCGTCTGTCGGATCAACTGTTCGGAAGTACATCCTTTCGGGCAGTTTTCTTTTCTGTAATCTTGGAAATCGCTTTCATATAGAAACTCCTTACGACCCTTCATCGAGACCTGAACGACCCCTCAACGAGAGATTGATTAGCCTATCCTTTGGAGGGGGAGGGGAGGTCTGAATTGTCCAATCGTAAATACCTTGGCAATCGAACGGAATGTCGTCTAATGTATGGCTCTTGCATACTTGAAAAATAAGTCGTACTTTTGCATACTCTATGAATACTGCAAAATATAAAGATATTAACATAAGATACTTATAATCTGAATAATATGAAAGTGTTTGTATTCCCGGGTCAAGGGGCGCAGTTTGTGGGAATGGGTAAAGATCTCTACGATTCCTATCCCGTTGCAAAAGAAATGTTCGAAAAGGCTGACAACGTGTTGGGTTTCCGCATAACGGACATCATGTTTAATGGTACGGAAGAGGACCTGCGTGAAACAAAAGTAACACAACCCGCTGTTTTTCTGCACTCTGTGATTGCGGCTAAAGTCTTGGCAAAGGACAAACCGAACATGGTGGCAGGACACTCCTTGGGTGAATATAGTGCACTGGTCGCTTGCGGCGCATTGGCATTTGAAGATGCCCTGCGCTTGGTTTCAAAGCGTGCCATGGCGATGCAAAAAGCATGTGAATTGCAGCCATCCACTATGGCGGCGATCATTGGACTTCCCGACAATGTGGTGGACGAAACATGCGAACGGATCAAAGAACACATGGTCGTGGCAGCCAACTATAATTGTCAGGGACAGATTGTTATATCGGGTACTGTGGATGGTGTCGATGCCGCATGTGAGAAACTGAAAGAACTTGGAGCGAAGCGTGCTATCAAGTTGAATGTCGGAGGGGCTTTCCATTCACCTTTGATGCAGCCTGCGGCAGAAGAACTCAAAGAGGCTATCATTGCAACTGACTTCCATGCACCTTTCTGTCCTATCTATCAAAACGTAAATGCCTATCCTCAGACTAATCCCGATTTGATTAAGCAGAATCTGGTGGCTCAACTTATGTCTCCTGTCCATTGGACGCAGACCGTACGGAATATGATTTTGGATGGGGCGACGGAGTTCCGTGAGTTCGGTCCCGGTGATGTTTTGAAAGGACTGATTCGCAAAATAGATTCAAGTGTAGTAGTAAGTTAATAGTATATTTTATGTATAGAACCAATACATGTGGTGAACTGCGCCTGCAGGATGCAGGGCGTGTAGTTACCCTCGCAGGATGGGTGCAACGTATCCGCAAAATGGGTGGAATGACTTTCATCGATTTGCGCGACAGATATGGTATAACCCAGTTGGCATTTAATCAGGAGACAAATGCCGGAGTTTTCGAGCAGGTAAATCATTTGGGACGCGAATATGTGCTGCAAGTAACGGGGCTTGTGAAAGAGCGTTTCTCAAAGAATGTGCAACTCCCGACGGGAGAAATTGAGATTGAAGTCACTGAATTGAATGTCCTCAATCCTGCCGTGACTCCTCCTTTTACGATTGAGGATGAGACCGATGGCGGAGACGACCTGCGCATGAAGTATCGCTACTTGGATCTCCGCCGCCAATGTGTGCGTAAAAACTTGGAACTTCGCCACAAAATGGCGTTTGAGGTACGCCGCTATTTGGATGAGCAGGGGTTCTTGGAAGTGGAGACTCCTGTCTTGGTCAATTCCACACCCGAGGGCGCAAGAGATTTCGTTGTACCTTCGCGTATGAATCCAGGACAGTTCTATGCATTGCCGCAGAGTCCGCAAATTCTGAAGCAGTTGCTTATGGTCAGCGGCTTCGACCGCTATTTCCAGATTGTGAAATGTTTCCGCGACGAAGACCTTCGTGCCGACCGGCAACCGGAATTTACGCAGATTGACTGTGAGATGTCCTTTGTGGAGCAGGAAGATGTTCTGAATATGTTCGAGGGAATGTCACGCCATCTCTTCAAGGTTATCAAAGGCATTGACCTTCCCAAGTTGCCGCGGATGACTTGGGCGGACGCTATGAAGTACTATGGTTCCGACAAGCCTGATACGCGTTTCGATATGCGTTTTGTGGAACTGGATATGTTGAAGGGATATGGTTTCTCTGTATTCGACAATGCTGCCTACATAGGAGGTATCTGTGCAAAGGGTGCCGCTCAATATACTCGAAAGCAAATCGACTCGCTGACAGAGTTTGTTCGCCGTCCGCAAGTGGGGGCAAAAGGACTTGTTTATGCACGTGTGGAGGCCGATGGAACAGTTAAATCAAGTGTGGACAAGTTCTATAGTCAGGATATTCTTCAGGAAATGAAGAAAGCCTTTTCGGCTGAACCTGGCGATCTGATTCTCATTTTGAGTGGTGATGATGCCATGAAGACGCGCAAGCAACTCTGCGAACTGCGTCTTGAAATGGGAAATCAATTGGGCCTTCGCGACAAAAACAAATACAGTTGCCTTTGGGTAATTGACTTCCCCATGTATGAGTGGTCCGATGAAGAAAATCGTCTGATGGCTATGCACCATCCTTTCACGGCACCAAAACCCGAGGATATCCCCTTGTTGGATACCGACCCTGCAAGGGTTCGTGCCAACGCTTACGATATGGTTATCAATGGTGTTGAAGTGGGTGGAGGTAGTATTCGTATTCACGATGCAGCCCTTCAGGAAAAAGTATTCGAAGTACTTGGGTTTACACCCGAGAAAGCACAGCAGAAGTTTGGCTTCTTGATGAATGCCTTCAAGTATGGTGCACCTCCTCATGGCGGTCTGGCGTATGGATTAGACCGGTTTGTCTCCCTCTTTGCAGGATTGGATTCTATCCGCGATTGCATTGCTTTCCCGAAAAACAATCAGGGACGTGATGTAATGTTGGGAGCCCCCGGAGTCATTGACCAGAGCCAGTTGGACGAATTGGAACTCAGTATCAACGCTCCCGAATAATACATTGGGCGGCTTGGATAATAAAACCTGACTGCTTTTGCAGTCGGGTTTGTCGTCTCATGCTGGCGGACGATAAAACGTGTCAGCATACAGCAAAACCCACACGGTGGTTTTCTGTGACGGATACAGTGGTATCCCGAGAAAGCGGTTGGGTGGGCTTTGTGGACATATTAGCGTTTGGTAATGATGACTTCATTCACATATCATTTCCCAAATGCAATAGCGTTTACTAACGCTTGCAACTCGATGTTTCGAAACCTGAGAACTTTTGAAGTATCTTTCGATAGCAAGACATTAGTAGATGCCTATGGGTGTATTCTTTACACACATTGTGCCTTGGTGTTGCCAAGGGGTGTGCTTGAATATACACGCGTGGGTTTCTGCAAGTTTTTCTCGATAAGATACGGTTTTCTCAGGACCTCGAAACACGGATTGACTAACGGAAATCCGCGTTTTTTTATGTCTGTAAGCAAACATATACTTGAATATGCAAGTCAAGGGAGGAAGCCGAAAATCCTGACCAAGAGTAGGCAATAATTCGAATATGTTATGACAAACCGATTCCTAAGCATGTATCTTCAACGAGGTTGGGGGAGCATGAACAAGAATGACTTTGAAGTATACATCTTCTATTGTATACTTCAAACTGATGAGTACCGTTGCCTCAACGACTATGAGTTAAGCCTGAAACTGAAAGTACCGCAAACTAAAATCAAGAGACTGAGATACGAAGCCGGTCTTCAGTATTCCCAACCGGAATTTTCTGCCTACAATGCACAGTTTCTGCAACTTCTGAAAGAGGCAAAGCCCCAAATGAAAGACAACAAATATGTGGAGTTCATTATGGAGAATAAAGGATTATACCTTTATATCGACAATCTTCTGAAGAAAGACGGACGTTTTGGCGACCGCTCTTTTAATTCGGAAATGATGGTGATAAGCATGGATAATCTTGTGTATTTGCTGGAAACAACAATCCTTTCTGAACAAGAGAAGGAGGCTGTTTTGTCAGCCTTCAAACGGACCATGAAGGATACAAACTTGCATACTGCTTTGCTGGAAATAGTGAAAGCCTTTGCAGGTGGAGTAGGGAAAGGCCTAACGGGCGGCACTGGTTGTGCAGGAGTCGTCTTGTGGGACTTTGCTGTAAGCAACATTCAGAAAGTAATCCAATGGATTCCGACATTGCATAAACTCAGTTCAAACTAAATCAAACATTATATTAACTTGGTTCCGGCAACGGTTAACCTCTATTTTATTACAACATTATGAAAAAGATTTTATCTGTATTAGCGGCGATGTTCTTTGCTGCACACATGCTGGCTGGTAATGTTATTACCTATGAAGCCACCGAGAAGTTGTCAGATCTTACAGATGCTGATTTCCCAGGCAATAGTATTGTTAGCCACACATTCTCGAATGGGCATGGAATAATCGAATTTCAATTTGACGTGGAAGACATTTGGACGGCGGCCTTTCAAGGAAACACCTCCTTACTTTCCATTACTATTCCCAACTCGGTGTCTGTTATGTGCAGTAGTATATTCAAGAATTGTATGTCTTTGTGTTCCGTTACTTTTGAAGGAAGCCAAATAACAGATATTCCGCATGAGATGTTTATGGGGTGTTCCTCTCTATCTTCTGTTAGCATTCCAAGCAGTGTAACAGAAATTGGTACGGATGCCTTTTCAGGATGCACTGCTCTTTCTTCTGTTACCCTCCCAAGTGGTGTAACTAAAATAGGTTCTGATGCCTTTTCAGGCTGCACCACTCTGACAAGCATCTCCATCCCAAGCAGTGTAACTGAAATTGGGGGTGGTGCCTTTTCGGGTTGCACTGCTCTAAAATCTATGACGATCCCTATGGGGGTGACTACTCTGGGTTACAAAACTTTTGCTGATTGTACCTCCCTTTCCTCCATTATCATTCCGAATAGTGTAACAGAAATAGGTTACAGTGCTTTTGAGAATTGTGTATCATTGTCTTTTGTACTGATTCCAAGCAGTGTAAGAAGTATATGGAATAATGCTTTTTATGGTTGTACATCTTTGGTTTCGATTATTATTCCGAAGGGCGTAACAAGCATCGAAGAATATACCTTTTACGGATGTCTCTCTTTAACTTCTGTTGTCATTCCTGACGGGGTAACAGATATTGGGAACGATGCTTTCTATGGTTGCACTTCTTTAATGTCAGTGACGGTTCCAAATAGTGTAACACATATTGGGTCCGATGCCTTTGAAGGAGTTCCTCATGTTGTGTATCATGGCAACGCAACAGGTGCGCCATGGGGTGCTAAGTGTGTCAATGGTTATGTTGATGGAAATCTTGTATATAGCGATGCATCTAAAACAACTCTGATGGCTTGTAGTGCTGCGCAAACGGGCGAAGTAATCATCCCTGATAACGTTACAAGTCTTGGAGACTATGTTTTTTGCGAGTGTAGCGGTATAACATCGGTTATCATACCAAATGGCGTAACGTCCATTGGAACTTGGCCATTTATGAATTGTACCTCTTTGCTTTCAGTCACTATTCCTAGTGGTGTGATGATTACGAATGGTGCTTTCTCTGGATGTACCTCTTTGAAAACTATAACGGTCCTTTCTGCTAATCCGCCAAGTTGGGTTGGTCTCATGTTAGATGTGTTGGACAATGTAGAGACAATCTATATTCCTCTCGGCACTATGAAAGCCTACAAAAATGATAGTTTTTGGCGGAGATATGCTGACAAACTCAAGGAACTATCAACTTCTGTAACCACGTATACCATTACAGTGACGTATGATTCGGAAAAGGGGTTCGCAATAGGTGGTGGATCGTTTTCGTATGGAGAAACAGCAACGTTACTGGCACAACCTCTTCTTGGCTATGAATTTGTCTCTTGGAGTAATGGCGTGACTGATAATCCTTATATATTTGCTGTAACGGAAGATATGACTATAGAAGCATTGTTTGTACCCATTACGGCTGTGGAAACTATATCTGATGCAGGAGAGGCTCCGAAGAAAGTCCTTCGTGATGGACAAGTCTTGATTCTCCGTGGCGATAGTTTCTATACTCTAATGGGCATTGAGGTCAAATAACACAATATCCGATTGGTTCTCAATTTTAAGCGGCTACTCTAATCAAGTAGCCGCTGTCATTTTGTATCTATTGTCATTTCCATTCGTATATTTGTCAAAAATATACTACCTTTGTGCCGGTAAAGTTACCATTTCGTACTTTTGTGGTCTATAGACTCCTGACATTCTTATTATCTATGGCAAAAAGGTTGACCCCGACACGTATTAGGTATTAGGGGAGAATAAATGAAAAAACGCTTGATGTATTTGTAGTTTTCGTTCTGTATGATTTCAATCTGCAATCTCAAATAATGGCAGAATAATAACGGCACCAACCTGCCGACATTCGCACAGCAAATAGTTTACACGAAGTATAAACATATATGGCAGACGACAAGAAAATTATTTTCTCTATGGTGGGCGTGAGCAAGAGTTTCTCACCCCAAAAACGAGTATTGAACAACATCTATCTGAGTTTCTTCTACGGAGCGAAGATTGGTATCATCGGCTTGAACGGTGCGGGCAAGTCCACACTGCTCAAAATCATTGCAGGTATCGACAAGAACTACGACGGCGAAGTGGTTTTCTCCCCGGGCTACAGTGTCGGCTACTTGGAGCAAGACCCGAAGTTAGACCCCGAAAAGACGGTGCGCGAGTGCGTGCAAGAGGGGGTGCAGCCCATCATGGACATGCTCGCGGAGTACGATGCCATCAACGCTGCCTTTGCAGAACCCGATGCCGACTTCGACAAACTGCTGGCGCGCCAAGCCGAGTTGCAGGACAAATTGGACAGCAGCGATGCATGGAACATCGATACCAAACTCGACCGTGCTATGGACGCCCTCCGTTGCCCTGCCGATGATGCTATGGTGAAGAACCTGTCGGGCGGTGAGCGTCGCCGCGTGGCACTATGCCGATTGCTGCTGCAGCAGCCGGACATCCTGTTGTTGGATGAGCCTACCAACCACTTGGACGCAGAGTCTATCGATTGGCTGGAGCAGCACCTGCAACAATATGCGGGTACGGTCATCTGCATCACCCACGACCGTTATTTCCTCGACGACGTAGCAGGCTGGATACTGGAACTTGACCGTGGTGAGGGTATCCCATGGAAAGGCAACTACTCCTCTTGGCTTGAGCAGAAGACAGTCCGTATGGCAATGGAGGAGAAGCAGGCAAGCAAGCGTCGCAAGACCTTGGAGCGCGAGTTGGAATGGGTGCGCATGGCTCCCAAAGCACGTCAGGCAAAGGGTAAGGCGCGTCTGGCTGCCTACGACCGTATGCTCAACGAGGAGCAGAAAGAGCGTGA
Source organism: Bacteroidales bacterium UBA7569 (assembly GCA_002477945.1). Classification (GTDB taxonomy): domain Bacteria; phylum Bacteroidota; class Bacteroidia; order Bacteroidales; family Paludibacteraceae; genus Colicola. The sequence goes on along the minus strand of DLLF01000003.1, from coordinate 17,958 downwards.
GGAGAAACTCGAGATATTTATCCCCAATGGCCCGCGTCTGGGCAACAAGGTCATCAACGCCGAAGGAGTGGCTAAAGCCTTTGGGGACAAACTGCTGTTTGAAGACCTCAACTTCATGCTCCCGCCCAATGGCATAGTGGGTATTATTGGTCCCAACGGAGCGGGTAAGACCACGCTGTTCCGTATGATTATGGGTATGGAGCAGCCCGACAAGGGCACGTTCTCCATAGGTGAGACGGTGAAGATTGGCTACGTGGACCAGGTGCACTCCAATATCGACCCTGGGAAGACTGTGTATGAGACCATCGCCAATGGTACGGAGTATATCCGTGTAGGCGGACGTGAAATCAATGCAAGGGCATACTTGAGCCGTTTCAACTTCACGGGAAGCGACCAAGAGAAGAAGTGCGGCGTGCTGTCAGGCGGTGAGCGTAACCGTCTGCACCTTGCCCTGACCCTCAAGAGTGAAGCCAATGTGCTGTTGCTGGACGAGCCTACCAACGATATAGACGTGAACACCCTGCGTGCCTTGGAGGAAGGCTTGGAGAACTTTGCCGGCTGTGCAGTGGTTATCAGCCACGACCGCTGGTTCCTTGACCGTATCTGCACGCACATCCTTGCTTTTGAGGGAGACTCCAAGGTGTTCTGGTTCGAGGGCAGTTACTCCGACTACGAAGCCAACAAAAAGATGCGCCTCGGCGAAGACGCCCTCACTCCCCACCGTGTCCGCTACAAGAAACTGATGTAATGTCCTCTTCAATGGATTTTACACTTTCAAAATATAAGTCTCTTTTGCAATCATTTATAGGGGCGGGGTATGCGATTCTTACCTATGAACAGTATTGCAAACGGTCTTCTTTGCCTGATAAGTTTGTCATTCTTCGCCATGACATAGATCGTCTGCCATCACAGGCGTTGCGTGTAGCAGAGTTAGAGCATAAGTTATCTGTGCATTCTACCTACTATTTTCGCATCGTAAAGCAAAGCAACAATCCCGACATTATCCGTTCTATTGCCGATAAAGGAATGGAAATAGGCTACCACTATGAGGATTTGTCTTTGTGTCATGGCGACTGGCAAAAAGCCGAAAAGCATTTTGCTGAAAGTCTTGACTATTTTCGCGGGTTTTATCCTGTCTGTACGGTTTGTATGCATGGTGTTCCGGCAAGTCATATCGACAATAAAACATTGTGGCAACATACCGACTATCACCGCTTTGGTATTATAGGCGAGCCTTATTTGAACACTGATTTCAACGATGTTTTTTATCTGACTGATACGGGCAGATGTTGGGATGGTTACAAGGTGTCGGTTCGTGACAAGGTCCCGCAACAACAGGCAATGTGGGTCAAAAATAGTTGGGTTTACCATACCACGGATGATCTTGTCAATGCCCTGCGCAATGGCACATTTCCCGCACATGTCTTGCTGACAACGCATCCTCAACGTTGGCATAACAGAGTGGGGTATTGGCTGTATGAATGGCTATGTCAGCATATTGTCAATGCTGTCAAGTATGTCTTGGTGAACTTTCTCCGCAAGCAATCCGCTTCATATTAGCCATATCTATGCAATCCTCTTTTCATGTAATAATTCTGTGTCGGCATATCGTCTTTTTTGAAGTACCTGATTTCAACGACCCCTCAGCGAGACCTCAAGCACCCCTCATCGAGAGATGGACTATTCCATCCTTTGGAGGGATAGGGAGGTCTAAATTGTCAAATCGTAAATCCATGTATTGTTTCTTATCAGCAGGCGATACGATCGTCCGCTTAATTCGCCCGATCCTCCCAATATCGGTCTAATTGGTCCAATCTCGTCCAATCTGTCCAATTCTCCTGCAACACAGAGTCTCCCGCATAAGGACGTCTCGATTAACTGTAACGTCTATTAGAGTAAAAGACAAGTGTCTGCAAACATCCTGCCTTCGCTATTGTCTCTATATGTCATGAACATTAGTGAAAAACAACTATTCTATAGCGGAATAGGCTGCCGTCTTTTTGTTGATGTGTGTGTCAGTTATTCCTCCTTTATCGGAAGAAACTGAAATTGACACTGCCATATTGACGATGCTCTACAAAATGAGGATGGTGTGAGAAATCATTCTTTTCCGAATGTTCCAATACAAACCAACCGCCATCTGCTAACATATCATTTTGCAATATAAGATCTGGTAAAGTGGGCAATTCTGTCAATTGATAGGGAGGATCGGCAAAGATGAAATCAAATTGTTGCTGGCACGATTTGATATACTGGAAAACATCACCTCGTACTAATGTCAAATTATCAATGCCTAAACTTCTGCACGTACGGATAATGAAGTTTTGTTGCATATGTGCTTTTTCCACGGAAATGACTTGGTTCGCACCTCTCGAAACAAACTCCAAACCGATTCCTCCAGTTCCTGCAAACAAATCCAACACATCTATGCCATCCAAGCCAACTCTGTTCTCTATCAGATTAAACAAACTTTCCTTGGCAAAGTCCGTGGTGGGACGGGCGCTGATATTTGTAGGGGGGGCAATTCGTCTTCCCTTGTATTTTCCGGAAATGATACGCATAAAAGATTTGTGTCTTAACCTAATGACAGATAATGTATATTCAGATAGGTCGTCAGTTTCCTATCGGACGCCAAATCCTGATTGGCAATGTAAATTGGCACTTGACATTCTGTGAATAATTGTTCGCACAGATTCATCAAGTAGTATAAGATATCCTCGGTGCTGTCCACGGCAAACATATTGGCCAATTGCAGGATATGGTTCTTATAGAGTACCGCACACATCGTTTTCTCTGCAACCAGTGCCACAATTTTGTTTGCTTGTTCAAGAGTATGGCTTTTCTTCATCAGCACACTCAAGCAATGTTCTTCGTGTTTGTCGCTTTCCTTTTCATGAAGCAAAAAACAATGATCCTCCTCTATGTGACAAACTCCTATAACTTGGTTGCGGGATATGTGTTCTTCCAAAAAGTTTAGCCACAGATCCTGATCTTCCTCTCGATACAATGTTTCGGGAATCAGACAGAAATGTGGTGTATAAGAAAACAATCCACCACCCGGAAGGTTGATGGATTGTATTTCAGATCGACAATGATTCGCAATCATTGCAATGTAAGTTTATTCCCAGTTTCCCGCATTGTTGTTGGGAGACACAATGGAACCGAACTTCAAGCCTGGGTAGTGATCCAACTTCGTCTCCTTGTCTATGAGGTTCACTCGTTCTTGGTCGTCCAAATCTGCCAGATAAGTGTCGTAGTGTGCACGAACCTCTACCAATGGCACCTTGATGCCTCTGTCTGTCTTGTAGGAGTTGTTCGTCTCCACCTCAAAACGTACCTTGTCGGTATAAGGAATATAGATGATGTCGTCTATGTTATCCTCTGTTAACTCTCCTTTGTACAAGGTCTCTATCATATTTGAATAAATGGTATCACGCTTGAATCCCTCCAAACCGTTTGCCTTGATTTCTTTTGCGTTCCCGCGAGCCACAATCTTGGCGGCTTTCGCTTCTGTCATTCCTGCTTCCAATTGTGCTTCTGTCAGTGCTCCTTCTTTCACTACCTCCTTCTTCTTGGCTGTCTTCAGGAACATTACCAAGGAATCCAAATCGGCTGTGTAGTAGCCTTTCTGGGAACGGAACTCTGTTTCTGCCGTACGGATGTACACTAAGTTCTTGATAATAGCATTCTCTCGCTGAGTCTTATGCTCTTCAAATCGAATAGGAGTAACAATACTCATGACGCATATATACGACATGAAAACGATGGCTACTCCGAGCAAAATACGGATGGTTGTCTTCATATTGGTTTTTGCAGTTTTGTTATACTTCGTTTTTGCAATTGGTACGGATGGCTGTAATCCGCAAACACTCTGCAAATATACGAAGAATATCTTAATTGTATGGTATCATTGATGGAAAAATATGTTTTTTTTGCGTTTTAGGCATTTTATTGTACTTTTGTCTTGTAATACATTGTATCCTATGGAAAACTTATTGCACAACCTCAAAGAGCATTACGGTCTCTCTTTTCTTCCTCAAGAAGAAGCGCACTTGCTGTCTCTGCAACTGACAGAACAGGAAATAAAAAACGTAACGCAAGTGATTGACATTGTAGTCTCTGAAATGGGATTGAGCAAAGTGTCAGTCTTGGGCGTACTCTTGCGGGGTATCAACCCCAAAAATTTGCACGGAATCTACAACGAACAAGTTGTAGCCGTCGTAGAAGGATTGCATAGGGTGGATGAACTCTACAAAAAGAATAATACATCGCTCGAAACGGAGAACTTTCGGAAATTGCTTCTTTCGTTGGCGCAAGACGTACGCGTCGTACTCATCATCATAGCCGATCGTTTGGCACTGATGCGGCAACTTAATACTTCGCCTGACTCCGATTATCGCAGAAATGTGGCTCGGGAAACAGCATTTTTGTATGCGCCGCTTGCTCACCGTTTGGGCTTGTACGCTGTAAAAACGGAATTGGAGGACTTGTCCCTTAAATATACCGATTATGTTACCTACAAGGATATTGCTCGCACTCTCAACGAAACCAAACGTCATCGGGATGCTTATATTGCAGCTTTCATAGCCCCTCTGAAGGAAAAATTGGAGAAGTTGGGGTATAAGTTCACCATCAAAGGACGGACAAAGTCCATACATTCTATCTACAAAAAAATGCAGAAGCAGAATACGACCGTGGACCATATTTACGATCTCTTCGCAATCCGTATCATACTTGATTCTGCACCCGAAAAAGAAAAAGCGGAATGTTGGCAGGTATATTCCGTGATTGCCGACATGTACCAACCCAACCCGAAACGCTTGCGCGATTGGCTTACCATACCCAAATCAAATGGATATGAAAGTCTTCATACAACCGTATTGGGACCGGAAAACAAATGGGTTGAAGTGCAGATCCGGACACGTCGGATGGATGAGATCGCGGAAAAAGGTGTGGCTGCACACTGGAAGTACAAGGGAATAAAGGCGGAAACAGGCATGGACGAATTCCTGAAAGGAGTTCGTGAAATCTTGGAAAATCCGAACGTGGAAACCAAAGATGCTATCAACGATTTCCGCCTTAATTTCTATGAACAGGAAGTCTTTGTCTTCACACCGAATGGCGACCTTTACAAACTGCCGAAAGGAGCGACTATCTTGGATTTCGCTTTTTCCATACATACTTCTTTGGGGTGTCATTGCGTCGGCGGAAAGATCGGCGGACGCAATGTCCCCATAAAGTATGTCTTGCGCAATGGTGATCAAATAGAGATTCTTACCTCTCCTCAGCAGAAACCTTCCCAGGCATGGCTGCAAATTGTATGCACTTCCAAGGCGCGTAACAAAATACGGCAGATGCTTAAAGAGATTGAAAATAAGGATGCTGCCGATGGTAAAGAACTGTTAGAGAGGCGTTTTCGTAATTGGAAATTGGATTACGATGAAGGGTTGGTAAGCCGTCTGGCAAAGAAATTGGGCTATAAGGCAGTCACGTTGTTTTATCAGGCACTGTCGCAAGGGACAGTCGATATGCTCGGCATCAAGGAACAGTATTTGGAATTGGAACATGCCGATTCAATCCAGGAACCTGCCGCTGTCGTATCTGCTGAGAATTATGTTGCCCCTCCGGTTCCTGTTGAGAGTACAGTTCGCGATGAATTGGTCATTGATCGTGACCTCAAGAACATAGATTACAAATTGGCAAAGTGTTGCAATCCTATTTTCGGAGACGAAATATTCGGTTTTGTCAGCGTAACGAACGGGATTAAAATCCATCGGAAAAACTGTCCCAATGCAGAACAGATGAAAGAACGTTTTCCCTATCGTATTGTTCCTGCCCGTTGGAGCGGAAAGGCGGTCGGACAACAGTATCCTATCACATTGCGTGTCGTCGGAAACGATGACATAGGAATTGTTACCAATATCACGTCCTTGATCAACAAAGAAGATGGTATGGCACTGCGGGCAATCTCTATAGATTCGCACGACGGTTTGTTTGAAGGGCACCTCACTCTGCTGGTAAACGATATTAATCAGTTGGAGCAGATAAGAAAGAAAATAAGTCAGGTCAGAGGTGTAAAAAATGTTATTCGAGGATAGACCCTGTATTGCTTGTTTTTTTTTGTTGCAGATGATTGGAATATAGTCTTTTTTCTGCATACTTTGATTGAAAATTTCTTCATAAGTAAATTCGGACTTGTGGGATCGGCAGGAAAGTATTATCTTTGCGCCTGCATTTTTAGATGCATACAAAATAACAGAATGTTTAACTTTTTAACGTCCGAAGAATGATGTTTCTTATGCATCAGATGGATTGGGCAATTAATTCCGTATGGAAGAAAACAAATCTCTCCAGAACTTCGACTGGGATGCCTACGAGAACAAATCGGTTGCTCAGGGGCAATCAAAAGAAGAATTGACCAAACGTTATGATGAAACCCTTAATGCCATCAAGGATAATGATGTCGTTGAGGGTACGGTTATTGCAATCAATAAACGTGAGGTTGTTGTAAATGTCGGTTATAAATCCGATGGTGTCGTGCCTGCTGCCGAATTCCGCTACAACCCCGATTTGAAGGTAGGGGACAAAGTTGAGGTGTACATCGAAAGCCAGGAGGATAAGAAAGGCCAACTTGTTCTCTCGCACAAACAAGCGCGTGCTGCACGTAGTTGGGAACGCGTCAACGAGGCTCTCAACAACGAAGAGATCGTTAAGGGATACATCAAGTGCAAGACGAAAGGCGGTATGATTGTTGACATCTTCGGCACGGAGGCATTCTTGCCGGGTAGCCAGATTGATGTTAAGCCTATTCGGGACTATGATGTATTTGTGGGTAAGACCATGGAATTCCGCGTTATCAAGATCAATCAGGAGTATCGCAACGTGGTTGTGTCGCACAAGGCTCTTATTGAGGCTGAGTTGGAGGCACAGAAACGTGAAATCGTCAGCCATTTGGAGAAAGGCCAAGTGCTTGAAGGTACAGTCAAAAACATCACCAATTATGGTGTGTTCATTGACCTGGGTGGAGTTGACGGCTTGATTCACATCACTGACCTTAGTTGGGGACGCGTGTCCGATCCTCATGAGATTGTGTCTCTTGACCAGAAGATCAATGTCGTTATCCTTGATTTCGATGAAGAGAAGAAACGTATTGCTCTCGGCTTGAAACAACTCACTCCTCATCCTTGGGAATCACTTGATTCTAACCTCAAGGTCGGTGACCACATAAAAGGTAAAGTGGTTGTTATTGCCGACTATGGTGCGTTCGTTGAAGTCGCTCCTGGCGTAGAAGGATTGATCCACGTATCTGAGATGTCTTGGAGTCAGCACCTGCGCTCTGCCCACGACTTCTTGAAAGTTGGCGATGAAGTAGAGGCTGTTATTCTTACACTTGACCGCGATGAACGCAAGATGTCTCTTGGATTGAAACAACTAAAACCCGATCCTTGGGAGAACATCGAAGAGAAGTATCCTGTCGGATCCAAACATACTGCTCGTGTTCGTAATTTCACCAACTTTGGTGTATTTGTAGAAATCGAGGAAGGTGTAGAAGGACTTATACATATCTCTGACCTCAGTTGGACGAAGAAGATTAAACATCCTAATGAGTTTACTCAGATCGGTGCGGAAATCGAAGTCGTTGTTCTTGATGTGGACAAAGAAAATCGCCGTCTCTCCCTTGGTCACAAACAATTGGAAGATAACCCTTGGGACGCATTGGAATCTACATTCGGTGTAGATACTATCCATGAGGGTACTATTGTAGAACTCACAGACAAGGGGGCTGTCGTTGCTCTTCCTTATGGTGTAGAAGGCTTCTGCACTACTCGCCACCTGCAGAAAGAGGACAAAACGCCTGCTAAGGTTGATGAGAAACTCAACTTTAAGGTGATTGAGTTCAACAAGGATGCCAAACGTATTCTCTTGAGTCATTTGCGTACTTGGGAAGCACCCAAAGAGTTGAGTGAAGAGGCTAAGGCAAAGAAAGCCAAGAAAGAAGCAGCGGCTCAACCTGCTGTTGAGAAAACAACTTTGGGCGATCTGTCTGTTCTCGCTGACTTGAAAGCGGAAATGGACGCTGCTGCACTTGAAAAGTTGGCTAAGAAAGAGGCGGCTAAAAAGCCTGCTAAGAAAGCCGCAACTAAAAAAGCAAAAGAAGAACCGGAAGCAGAGGCACCTGCTGCCGAGTAAATATACTCTTGTTTTTTGAATTTGGTTGAAGGAAGTTGCCTTGCAGATGATGGTCTGCAAGGCAACTTCTTGTATGGGAAATATCGCAACATCACTTGTCTGGCAAGGAATAACTATAAGTGAGACCTGTATGGCAGCCAACCTATGTATGGACTGCATCTTTGGCACTGCTCACAGAATCTTTAGGGAGATGATATGCTGAGCCATGGATAGCATTAAAAAATGTATTTCAGTTTCTCCAACTATCAGCCTCTTTTGCTCTGCTCATATTGTGCTTTTTCTGTGGTGAAAAATTTGCTGTTACAAGATTTTTGTTGTATCTTTGCGTGATTTTATGGCAATAAGAAAACTAACAAACGATAAATATGATTGACAACGACAGAATTATTAAGGTGAATATAGACGAGGAGATGAAAACCTCTTACATCGACTATTCTATGAGTGTTATCGTCTCGCGTGCTTTGCCTGATGTTCGCGATGGTTTTAAGCCCGTACATCGCCGTGTGCTCTTTGGAATGAATGAGTTGGGAAACACAAGCGATAAACCGACGAAAAAGTCTGCACGTATTGTGGGTGAGGTTATGGGTAAGTTCCATCCGCACGGTGACTCTTCTATCTATGGTACACTGGTGCGTATGGCACAACCTTGGGCTATGCGCTATACGCTGGTGGATGGGCAGGGAAACTTCGGTTCCGTGGATGGTGATGGTCCTGCCGCTATGCGTTATACGGAGGCGCGTCTTTCCAAGTTGGCGGAAGAGATGCTGCGCGATATAGAGAAGGATACAGTGGATATGCAACTGAACTTCGATGACACTTTACGTGAACCGACTGTTCTTCCTACACGCTTTCCTAATCTGCTTGTGAATGGTGCAAGTGGTATTGCTGTCGGTATGGCAACCAATATGCCTACGCACAACTTGGGTGAGGTGATTGATGGTTGCGTCGCATATATAGATGACCCCGAAATATCAGTTGAAGGATTGATGCAGTATATCAAGGCGCCCGATTTTCCGACAGGCGGCACTATTTTCGGCTATGGCGGAGTAAAAGAGGCTTATGAAACGGGGCGTGGACGTATTGTCATCCGCTCCAATGCTGACATCGAAACAGATGAACACGGGAGGGAAAGGATTATTATTACCGAACTCCCTTACAATGTAGTCAAGTCCGATTTGGTCAAGAATATCGCGGAATTGGTAAACGATAAGAAGATCGAAGGTGTCTCGGGAATCAGTGATCAGTCTAAACGTGATATACGTATCATTGTGGAAATCCGTCGTGATGCCAGTGCAACGGTGGTACTCAATAAACTATACAAGTACACGGCACTCCAATCTTCTTTCTCTGTAAATAACATTGCCTTGGTCGGCGGGCGTCCTTGTTTGTTGACTTTGAAAGATTTGGTTCGCAATTTTGTTGACCACCGAATGGATGTAGTTACACGCCGTACTCGCTTTGAATTGAAGAAAGCGCAAGAAAGAGCCCACATCTTGGAGGGATTGATTATTGCAGTGGATAATATAGACGAGGTGGTGCATCTTATTCGCCAAAGTCGTACACCGCAAGACGCACAACGTGCATTGGAACAGCGTTTCCAATTGGACGAAGTGCAGTCTAAGGCTATTGTGGATATGCGCTTGTCGCAACTCACAGGTCTGCGTATTGACGAATTGAAAGGAGAGTATGAGGACCTGCAGCGGCTCATTTCTCATTTGGAAGAACTCCTGTCGTCAGAGCATCTCCGCTATGAACTCATCAAAACGGAACTGCTTGAGATTAAGGAGAAGTATTCAGACGAACGCCGTACAAAGATTGTCATGGCGGCAACGGAGTTCAACCCTGAAGACATGTACGCTGATGATGATATGGTCATCACCATATCGCATCTTGGTTATATCAAACGTACTCCGTTGACAGAGTTCCGTCAGCAGAGTAGGGGAGGCATCGGCGCAAAGGCCGGAGCAAGTCGCGATGAAGACTTTATTGAGTATGTCCATACCGCTTCTATGCACTCCACGATGATGTTCTTCACGGAGAAAGGAATATGCTATTGGCTCAAAGTCTATGAAATACCGGAAGGAAATAAGCAGTCTAAGGGCAGGGCTATCCAGAATATCATCAACATACAGAAAGGAGACAAGATTCGAGCCTTTATCAATATCAAAGGATTGAATGATGAGGAGTTTGTCAATTCGCACTTCTTGGTGTTTGCCACGCGCAACGGCTTGATAAAGAAAACACCTCTGGAGGCGTATTCCCGTCCTCGTACCAATGGCATTATTGCTATCTCTATGCGGGAAGATGACCAACTCATCAAGGTTGCGCTCACGGATGGAAAGAGTGAGATACTCGTAGCAAGCCGGCAAGGAAAGGTGGTTCGTTTCAACGAAGAAACTGTCCGTCCCATGGGACGACCGGCCACCGGTGTGCGTGCTATTCAGTTGGAGGAAAATGCTGATGATTATGTAGTGGGGATGATTTGTGTGGAGAAGCACTCACCTGAAACCGTTTTGGTTATCTCAGAGAATGGCTATGGGAAACGCACGGCATTGGACGATGAAAACGGTGAACCTATCTACCGTATTACCAATCGCGGCGGAAAAGGTGTACGTACAATGAATCTCACTGAAAAGACAGGTCGTCTGATTGCAATCGATGCAGTAATCGACGAATTCGATCTGATGCTCATCAATAAGTCGGGAACGGCTATCCGTATGGCAATGTCTGACATTCGTGTCATGGGACGTGCAACGCAGGGCGTGAAACTGATTGAATTGCAAAAGCGAAACGATCAGTTGATGTTCGGTTGTGTTGTTCCAAAAGAAGAAGAAAACAGTTCGGAGAAGACAAATGGTGAGGAGGAAACAGTCACAGGAGAAGATGGCACAAATTTTGTCTCTACAACAGAAGAAAACAATGATTAAATAATATCATTATGAAAAGAATTATTTTGCTAATGGCAGTTGTTCTCATCGGAACAATGGGCTTCGCTCAGAAGAGCAACGTTAATAAGGCTAAGAATCTTGCTGCTAACACAGAGTCACCTGATTTTGCTGCCGCTCGTGCCGCTATCAAGTTGGCTCTTGAGGATCCAACGACCAAGGATTTGGCTGACACATGGTACCAAGCCGGTATGATCGGCTACAAGGAGAATGAATACTTGTTCGCCAAGTCTGCTTTCGGTGCCATTGATGAGCAGGCGAAAGGTGAAGCAGTGGCGGAATCCTACAACTATTGGCTGCACGCCGACGAGTTGGCAATGATTCCCAATGAGAAAGGCAAGATCAACACAAAGGTGCATAAAGGAATTACCACCAAGATGCTGGAATACTATACACAGCAGGAACTAGTGAAATATGGTATTTACTTGAACGACAAGAAAGACTACAGGCGTGCTTATGAGGTGTTCAAGATGCACTTGGATATTCCTGACCTCCCAATGATGCAGGATCCGAAGTTGCAAGAGAAGATGCCCAAAGACTCTATCTATAACCAATATATGTTCTATAAAGGACTGTTTGCTACGCAAGCGGGAATGCACAATGAGGCGATAGAAGTCTTTGAGAAGATGAAAGACGGGAACTATGAGGCAATCTCTGTCAATCAGTTTCTGTATCAGGAGTATGTTGCATTGAATGATACAGCGAACTTTGTCCGTGTACTTCAGGAGGCGACAGAGCGTTTCCCGTCAGAGCCATGGTTCTTGCAGAACTTGATTAACTACTACATTTACTCCAACCAAGAAGAGAATGCTCTCGCCTACTTGACAACGGCAATAGCGAGAGAACCCAATGTAGCGCAATACTACCACATCAAGGGTAATTTGGAAGAGAGTATGGGCAAGTATGAAGAAGCAATCACGGACTTCCGGCAGGCATTAGCCATACAGCCCGACTTGGCAGACGCCGAAGCAGGTATAGGGCGTGTGTTCTATAATCAAGCCGTCAAACTCAATGAGGAAGCCTTCTTGATTCAAGATAACAACGCCTACAAGGAGAAACTGAAAGAAGTGGATGCCATGTTTGCAAAGTCGTTGCCATACTTTGAGAAGGCGCACGAAATGGATGCAGAGAAACGTGACTATATCATTGTTCTCAAGCAATTGTACTATCGCCTTAAGATGAACGACAAGTACGATGCAATGGAAGCCTTGCTTAATCAATAATCAACATTGTGGCTTTAAGACAAAACAAGCCCCTGCAGTTCATACTGCGGGGGCTTGTTGTATAATTCCATATAATCAGCGGCATACTTGCATATATCGTAAAAAAGCAGTACTTTCGTGCCGAAAAAGAGGAAGCACACAACACCTACGGACAACATACAAGTATCGTATTGGCTATATGTAGAAGTTGTCTTTCCGGCACTGTGATAAGAACAGAAACAAGTACTACCAAATGCTCTCCAACGCAGAACAACGAGAAATATTACGCCGGCGCACGTTCGCCATCATCAGTCACCCCGATGCGGGTAAGACCACACTGACCGAGAAACTCCTTCTCTACGGAGGGGCAATTCACGTGGCAGGTGCCGTCAAATCGAACAAGATACGCAAGACTGCCACCTCCGACTGGATGGAGATTGAGAAGCAGCGCGGTATATCCGTTGCCACTTCGGTGATGGGCTTCGATTATACGACCTCCCCAACCCCTCCAGAGGAGGGGCTCGACGGAAATGGTGTTGGTACCCCCTCTTTGAGGGGGACGGGGGAGTTGTACCATATCAACATCCTCGACACCCCCGGTCACCAGGATTTTGCGGAGGATACGTTCCGTACGCTGACGGCGGTGGATTCGGTGATTATCGTGATTGATGCCGCCAAGGGTGTGGAGACGCAGACGCGCCGCCTGATGCAGGTATGCCGTATGCGCAAGACCCCCGTGATGGTGTTTATCAACAAGATGGATCGCGAGTGCAAAGACCCCTTTGACCTGCTCGACGAGATAGAGCGTGAGTTGGGTATCCACGTGCGCCCGCTGTCGTGGCCTATCAACTGCGGACAGCGCTTCAAGGGCGTGTACAACCTGTTCCAATCCACGTTGGACTTGTATCAGCCCGACAAGACGCACGTGACGGAATCGCTCCGTTTCGACAACGTGAACGACCCGCAGATAACCTCACTTATCGGCGGACAGGACGCAGACAAACTGCGCGAAGACATCGAGATGATTTCCGGAGTGTACAATCCGTTCTCGCGCGAGGACTATCTGGCAGGCGAACTGGCTCCCGTGTTCTTCGGCTCGGCACTGAACACCTTCGGCGTCAAGGAACTATTAGAGTGTTTTGTGCGTATTGCACCGTCGCCCCGCCCCGTACAGGCGGAAGAGCGGGTGGTGGATCCGATGGAGGACAAGTTCACGGGCTTTTGTTTCAAGATACACGCCAATATGGATCCGAACCACCGCTCGTGTATTGCATTTTTCAAGATCTGTTCGGGTAAGTTTGAGCGCAACACCTATTACAAGCACGTGCGCAAGAACCAACAGATGCGTTTCTCGTCGCCCACCTGCTTTATGGCGCAGCGCAAAGAGACTGTGGACGAGGCGTATGCGGGCGACATAGTCGGTTTGCCCGATACGGGGAACTTCAAAATCGGCGATACGCTCACTTCGGGCGAAAGCCTGCATTTCAAGGGACTGCCGTCGTTCTCGCCGGAGATGTTCAAGTATATAGAGAATGCCGACCCGATGAAACAGAAGCAGTTGGACAAGGGTATCAGCCAGTTGATGGACGAGGGCGTGGCGCAACTGTTTGTCAGCCAGATGAACGGGCGCAAGATCATCGGTACCGTGGGGCAGTTGCAGTTTGAGGTGATACAATACCGCCTCGAACACGAGTACCAGGCAAAGTGCCGCTGGGAGCCGCTCCAGATGTACAAGGCATGCTGGATAGAGAGCGATGATGCCGCCGAATTGGAGACATTCAAGAAACGCAAAGCCCAGTATATGGCTACCGACAAAGACGGGCGCGATGTGTTTATGGCAGACTCGGCGTACGTGCTGCAAATGGCGCAGAACGACTACAAACATATACAGTTCCATTTCACGAGCGAGTTTTAAGAGTGTGATACAAAAGGTGTGATACACTATCATAAAGAGCAAAATACTATGAAACGCAAAACACTATCTTTTATTAACCGCTGCCTGGCGGAAACGTTGGCATTGCTCGGCTTTCAAGCGTGTGGAGAAAGAGGAGGTATGGTGTGTCTATATGGAACCCCATCTGCCGATTTGGAGGTGAAAGGCAAGGTTACCAATACTAAGCAGGAAGCACTAAAAGATATGGAAGTGGTGGTCAATCCTATTTCAGGATATTGGAAAGATACACTCTATACCGATGAAAACGGAGAGTATCATTGGACTGCCAAAGGTATATTTCCGACGGATAGTGCCACAGTGACAGTGAATGATACCACAGGGCTGTACTCATCGGACAGTGCAAAAGTTGCCTATCAATATGACCGCACAAAGGCGGACGATTGGTATGAAGGTGTTGGGATTGCGGAGGCGGACTTTGAATTGAAGAAGAAGGAATAATAGCCTTGGTATTGCCCATACAATACCTATTTTAACCGCTCATGATAGAACAGAATACTAAACTAAAAATGACTATAATATGAAAAACATGAAATTGCGATTGATTCTCCTCAATTTTCTTGAATTTGCGGTTTGGGGAGCGTATCTCACTTCAATGGGCACCTATCTCGCCACCCACGGCTTGGCCACCCACATCGGTTGGTTCTATTCCATTCAGGGTATTGTCAGCCTGTTTATGCCGGCGCTGATGGGTATTGTGGCAGACCGCTGGGTGCCTGCGCAGAAACTGCTCAGTCTGTGCCACGCTTTGGCGGGTGTGTTTATGATTGGTGCGGGTGTCTATGGCGTCCTGCTTGGCAACGATATTCAGTTCGGCGTACTCTTCGCCCTCTATACCGTCTCGGTGGCATTCTATATGCCGACTTTGGCACTCAATAACTCGGTGGCTTTCACGGCATTGGGCAAAGCGGGGCTGGATACCGTCAAGGATTTTCCGCCTATCCGCGTGTTTGGTACGGTAGGTTTTATCGCTACGATGTGGATTGTGGACTTGTGCGGTTTTCAGCAGACCAGCCTGCAGTTTGTAGTCAGCGGCGGACTGAGTATCCTGTTGGCACTCTATGCGCTCTCTATGCCCGAGTGCCCTACCAAAGGCAAGGTGGTATCGCAATCCTTTGTCGAGGCAATGGGCTTGCAGGCGTTTGCGCTGTTCCGCCAGAAAAAGATGGCTATTTTCTTCATATTCTCCATGCTGCTCGGTATGTGCCTGCAGATTACCAATAGTTACGCCAACCCGTTCATTACCAGTTTCGGCGCGATTGACGCTTTTGCCGATACATTCGGTGTGCAGCATGCGAATATGCTTATCTCCATTTCGCAAATCTGCGAAGCACTCTGTATCCTTGCCATTCCGTTCTTCTTGAAACGCTATGGCATTAAGAATGTGATGCTTATGGCTATGTTTGCATGGGTGCTGCGTTTCGGTCTGTTCGGCGCAGGCAACCCCGGTATGCCCGGTGTCATCCTGTTTGTGCTGAGTTGTGTGGTCTATGGTTTTGCATTCGATTTCTTCAATATCTCGGGTGGTATGTATGTCGATCAGGAGGTCAATATAGCAGAGCGCAGTAGCGCACAAGGGCTGTTTATGATGATGACCAACGGACTCGGGGCAACGATCGGTACGCTTTCCGCACAAGCCATTGTGAACCATTTTGTCTATGCCGAGAGCGTGCAAGCAGCAGGTGCTATGGCTGTTTGGCAGGGTTGGCAAGCCGCATGGTATATCTTCGCCGCCTTCGCCCTCGTCATATCCATCGCCTTTTGGATCATCTTCCCCAAGACTCCAAAGAAAGCGTGCTAATTGTTTGACAAGAAGTGTAGGGCTGTTTGTGTCCTCATTGGGAAATCGCCCCATGCTGCAAATGCAGTATGGGGCGTATTTGTAGTTGCGAAGAATTGTAGGCAGTGTTTTTTCCGTATAACACGATGATTCTCCGTTAATTGCCGTATAATTGACCGTTAATTCTCACTGCCAGAATACCAAAAATACCGGCAATGTTCTCCTTTTTCTCCATAAAAAGTCATTGAAGATCCATGAAAAACCGCGGACGGGGCGTCCGCGTCCCCTGCGAGACTCCGCCAACTATTACTTTATTCTCCGCTAATCACCGTTAATGAACTGTCAATTGTTGGTAGACTGATAAGACTTTTTCGCCATTAACAGCCATTAAAACACCATTAAAGCCATTATCGTGGTTATGACTCCGTTAATTTCCGTAAATTGACCGTTAATTCTTACTCCCTGAAATGCCATTAAAGCACCATTAAAACCACTATAGGGGTATAGGGGGCTCCGTTAATTGCCGTATAATGGACCGTTAATGGCAGTTCATAGTTGTTCCACGAATGACCTTTGCAGGGAAGATGATTGGACAGGTCGGACTTATTGGACTGATGAGATGTGGAATTATTATTAGACATCATGGGTGTTCGAGAAGTTCTAAGGGGGTGAGACTTTATACCATAAGAAAATAGGGCAGATTGGACTAATTGGTCAAATAGGAAAGACGAGGAGAGGATTATTATAGACATCCCAGTTGTTCGAGACGTTATAGAATTTGAATTGATCTGTTTTTCATCTTCCGATGAGGTGTGCTTGAGGTCTCGATGAGGGGTCGTAGAGAGTAGGGGATGGGAAAGAGTGCATTTTGGAAGCAGGAGTTACCCTATAGAATATTGAAAGTTGCACCTTATAGAGGAAAAAGTTACAAATGAACGGGTCGGAGTTTGTAAGTATGCGAGATTTATTATAATTTTACAGAATAAACGAACCAATAGACATTGAGACTCAATAAATGACTTTGCCATGATGTTTCGGGAGTTCAAGCCCTGCAAGCCATCGAACACCTCAAAGAACTGATATAAACATGACCAATCCCAAACTGTTACACGATTTTGTTGCCTATTGGACGGGCAAAGGGTACGAGAAAGGCGAGTCGCAACCGTTCTGGATTGCGCTGCTCCATGCTCTCGGCATAGAAGAACCCACCACGTTTATCACCTTTGAGCAGCAAGTGCATATCGACCACACGGCTTTCATCGATGGTTTCATACCCGCCACCAAGGTGCTGATTGAGCAGAAATCGATACAGAAAGACCTGGGTGCACCTATCAAACAGTCGGACGGTTCGCTGCTCAACCCGTTCCAGCAAGCCAAACGCTATGCCGCCGAACTGCCGTACAGCAGTCGTCCTCGGTGGATAGTAACGTGCAATTTCCGTGAGTTCTGGATATACGATATGGAGCAGCCCAACAGCGAACCGCAGGTGGTGCTATTGGAGAATCTTGAGAAAGAGCATTACCGCCTGCGTTTCTTGGTGGACACGGGCAGCGACACCCTGCGCAAAGAGATGGAACTCTCCATACAGGCGGGCGACCTGGTGGGGAAGATATACGATGCCATCCGTCCGCAGTACGCCCACCCCGACGACCCCGAGACACTCGCCTCGCTCAACCAACTGTGTGTGCGTCTTGTCTTCTGCCTCTTTGCGGAAGATGCGGGGCTGTTTGGCGACAAGAACGAGTTTCACGACTATCTCAACCAGTTCCCCGCCCCGCACCTGCGCCGTGCGCTGATAGACCTGTTCCGAGTATTAGACACCAAGCCCGAAGACCGTGACCCGTACTTGGACGACGACCTGCGCCGGTTCCCGTATGTGAACGGCGGACT
>DLLF01000029.1:10857-64311 GCA_002477945.1 Bacteroidales bacterium UBA7569 | reverse complement strand
CGGTCATCTACGGTGCCAACATCGGTACTACCGTCACCGCACTTATCGTTGCCATGGGTCTCAGCGGAGGGGGCGGCATATCCACCACCACTATCTTCGCAGCCCTCGCGGGTATCGGTGCATTCATCGGGCTTTTCTCCAAGAACGACAACGTCAAGACGTGGGGCGGCATCATCACCGGATTCGGTATGCTCTTCGTCGGCTTGAGTATCATGGAGGGGTCCATGAAGTCATTCGCGGAGATGGAAGAGGTACGTCTTTTCCTTGCCGGCGTGGACAATGCGCTCCTGCTCGTCTTGCTCGGCGCAGTCCTTACCGCCATCATACAGTCCTCATCGGTGGTAACCTCCATTGCCATCACCATGGCGGTCACGGGGCTTATCACGCTCAACCAGGGCATCTTCCTTACCATGGGTTTCAACATCGGCTCATGCGTCGTAGCCATTATCGCGGGTATGACCAGCGGAACCAACGCCAAGCGTACAGCCCTTATGCACTTGTTTTTCAACTGTTTCGGTGTTATCGTCTTCCTCTGCGCAGCGGGTGTCATGTACCTTGCCTCGTCCGGTGCTTTCGGCTTCGGAACTATCTTCGAGGAACTCTTCCCGGGTGCGCCGCAGTTCCAGTTGGCATTGTTCCACACCTTCTTCAATGTAACGACGGTACTCATTATCCTTCCGCTCACCGACTACTTGGTACGCCTTGTCTGCCATATTATCCCCGACTCGCGCGACGCTGCCAATGGGCAAGCCGCACAACCGCACTTCTATTTCGTGGACGACAAGATGCTACGCACACCTATTATCGCGGTGCATCAGGTGCAGTTGGAGATTGAACACATGGCGGCAGTCGCTATGCACAACTACGACATCGCCATCTACACTATCTCGCACCTCGACTTTCGCCAGATGGACGAGTTCCGCGCCAACGAGGCTCAACTCAACTACCTCAATCGCTCCCTTATCCCATACATTGTGCGGCTTAACAACTTGCCTATCAGCGAGGAAGACCATCGTTACTTGGCGACTGCCATACGTTCTGTCGGAGACTTGGAGCGCGTCGGCGATTATGCGGTCAATATCACCGAGTACGCCGAGGACTTGCATAAGTCGGGTGAAGCCTTCACGGGCGAGACCCTGGACGAGATTGAGCAGATGCGTGAGGCAATCTTCTCGGTATATCAGTTTGTGATGAAGGCGTATATGGAGAAGGATTTCAAGGCGTTGGACGCAGCCAATGCGCACGAGGACGAGGTGGACAACCTGACGGAGAACATGGAGAAGCAGCACCTTCGCCGTTTGACGGACGGGGTATATTCAGCCAATGTCGGTGCCCAGTACCAGGAATTGGCATCCGATTCCGAGCGTATCGCCGACCACCTCATCAACGTCGGCAAATCCATCCGCAATCTCATTCCAAATGTTGACAACAAAGATACATAAACACCTGTTTCAAGTGATAAACAAACGGCTGACTTTTTTGAGAGTCAGCCGTTTGTTGTGAGATATGCTGTCTTGTCTGGCATACATTTTCTGCCAAACAGCAATGTTCATATGCTTTGCACTGAAAGATCTTGTTCGTACTTATTATCGCAGTTTCTGCATAAAGTGTTCTATATTAACGCAGAAACGTTCGTGTATAGCCGCTGCGATACAAACTTTCTGTTTGTTGTATGCTTCAATACGGAACGTATATTTTCGTCCGTCTTGTTCTGTCAGTTTGGCTGTGCATTCTATTGCCTCTCCTATGGCGGAAGCACGTAAATGTTTTATATCCATTTTTGTCCCCACGGTCGTATAGCCTGCTTCTGTGTCATCAAGCAGTTTGCATGCAGTGTTTTCCATAAATGCGACCAATGCAGGGGTCGCATATACGGGAAGTGTACCGGAACCCATTCTGAATGCCGTGTTCTCTTCGGTGACGATAGTGGATTGAGTGAATGTCTCTTTCATAATACGTTTTCTGTATATTTGCTTGCAAAGATACTTTTTCTGACTCGTTATGCCAACGGATAAACATTGAAAATGTATTTATCGGGGTATAGAAGTCTATTGCTGTGTACCATGCTGAACTTTCAGGGAAACTTTGTTCTGTGTTATTCTGACGTATTTGCTACGAAGATAAAACCTTATAGAGGACAGGCTGCCACTTATGCCTTCCCTTGCCTAATAGCATAAGTGTTTATGAGAAATTACACGACCCCTCATCGAGACCTCAAGCACCCCTCATCGAGAGATGAAAATGAAGTCAATAAAGCCAAATCGTAAATAACATAGGATGTCCCTTTGGTACGGATTTTGTCATTCAATGGAATTGTCGTACCTTTGTAGGGTTTATTGGTATAATATTGTTTGTATGAAGACAAAAGGAAAAGTTATTTCTGCTATCGCTCTGTTGCTGGTTCTCGGAGTGGGTGTATGGTTCTTCTTCAAGTTCTATTTTGTGTTTGGAGAAGGCGTCAAAGCAGGGGAATTGAATTATCTCACGCACAAAGGCTATGTGTTCAAAACTTACGAGGGAAGGCTTATTCAGTCGGGATATAACTCTAAAAATTCAACGGCAACGATTCAATCCAATGAATTTCGTTTCTCTGTAGAAAACAAACAAGTGGCAGACAGCCTGATGCGTTGCACGGGAAAAACGGTGGAACTGCACTACAAAGAGTACCTGGGTGCGTTGCCGTGGCGGGGTGTAAGTGAGTTTGTGGTGGATAGTATCATTTCCGTGTCTGCTGCACCCTCACCCAATATGCTGTGGTGATTGTTTCCTCGTATTTATGAACTTGGCTGGTGGCTTGGTGTAGCGATAGACAACAAACCGCATTTGGAACGACATCTGTGGGCTGACTATACAACATAATAATTATATCTATGGTAAAAGAAAATTTTATTCGCTTGTTTGAAGACTCTTTCCGTCAAAACTGGGAGTTGCCTGCTTTTTCCGATTATGGAACCAACAAGACGCTTACGTATGGTGAGGCTGCCGCCGAGGTGGAGAAATTGCATTTGTTGTTTGAGGCATGTGGGGTGAAAGATGGGGATAAGGTGGCTTTGATCGGGAAAAACAGTACGAATTGGGCTGTGACATATATTGCAACCGTCACCTATGGTGCTGTGATTGTTCCCATCTTGCAGGACTTCAAACCGAATGATATCATTCACATCGTGAATCATTCAGAGTCGGTGTTGCTGTTTTCCGATGAGAATATATGGGACAATCTGGACTTGGATCAGATTCCTAATGTCCGTGCCGTTTTCTCGTTGAAAGACTATTCCGCTTTGGCTTTGAAAGAAACTGTTATGGAGACTGAGGATGGAAAAACATTGACGGTTCCCGTTCTGAAAGCGGAGAACGTGTCTCGGAAACATATTGACAGACTTTTTAATAAGAAATATGTCGATGGTTTCCATCAGTATTGTATCCGATATGTGGATAAATCCAACAGTGAGATAGTTTCTCTCAACTATACCAGTGGAACTACAGGTTTTTCAAAGGGCGTTATGACGAGTGGAAACGCCTTGGCAAACAATGTGAGGTTTGGAATAGAAACCAAGATCATCTATCGGGGAAGTAAGCAGGTATGTTTCCTCCCGTTGGCGCACTCCTATGGTTGTGCATTCGATTTCCTGACCTCTGTATGCGTTGGTGGACACACTTGGTTCGTTGGTAGAACTCCGTCTCCTAAAATTTTGTTGGGAGCATTCGCGGAAGTAAAGCCAACTGCTATCTTCTCGGTGCCGCTTATTATTGAGAAAATCTACAAGAAACAGATACAGCCGATGCTCGATAAGAAGCCTATCAGTTGGGTGCTTAAAGTCCCTTATTTGGACGATGTGGTTCTCGGACAGATTCGTCAGAAACTGGTAAATGCTTTTGGCGGGGAGTTTTGGCATATTATTCTGGGAGGTGCTCCGCTTAATGCCGAAGTGGAAGAGTTTTTCCATCGGCTCAAGTTTCCTTTGGTGGTGGGCTATGGTATGACGGAGTGCGCACCGCTGATTGCCTATGAATATCCCGATAAGTTCAAAATGGGTTCATGCGGCAAAGCCATAACAGGAATGGAAATAAAGATAGAGGATCCCGATGAGAATGGGGTGGGGGAGATCCTTACTCGTGGCGAAGGGCTTATGAGCGGATACTATAAGAACGAGGCGGCGACTAAAGAGGTCTTCACAGAAGACGGTTGGTTGCGTACGGGCGATCGTGGTATGTTGGATGAAGAGGGAAATCTCTACATAAAAGGACGTAGCAAAACCATGCTTTTGGGATCAAGCGGACAAAATATCTATCCTGAAGAATTGGAGGCCAAGTTGAATAATATGCCTTATGTCATGGAGAGTATCGTTTTGCAGGATGGAGACAAGTTGGTCGCTTTGGTTTGTCCCGATTTCGAGATGGCGGATGCCAACCATTTGGATCACGATGCGTTGGTCGCAGCAATGGAGGAAAACCGCAAAGAACTGAATAAGTTGGTTCCTGCCTACGAGAGCGTGTCACGTATTCGTCTCTTCGGACATGAATTCGAGAAGACTCCGAAAAAGAGTATCAAACGGTTCCTCTATACCGCCTCTATGGGCGAGTGATAACGCAAACAAAACAAAAGACTGATATAGCAGGTTAATTATGAACCTTTGCATCGATCAAGGCAATTCTCGCACCAAGGTGGCATTGTTTCGGGAAGAAGACAAACAACTGATAAAGACCTTTGTCTACAAGTCATTTTCGTCCGCTGATGCCGAACGCTTGTTTGCCTTGTATCCTGTTCATAATTGTATCATATCGTCGGTGGCACATACCGATCCGGCAGTCCTGAATGTATTGAATCGCAAGAGCGGATATTTTATCCTTTTCGATCACACCACTCCTGTACCTGTGGTCAATTGTTATGATACACCACAAACATTGGGGCAGGATCGTTTGGCGGCTGCCGTGGGGGCAAGTGTGCTTTACCCTGGCGAGAATCTGCTTATTATTGACATAGGTTCCGCCATAACGTACGATTTCCTCAACGACAGGAACGAATACCTTGGAGGGAATATCGCACCGGGCATAAAAATGCGTCTCACTGTTTTGCACCAGATGACAAAACGCTTGCCTCAAGTAGAGGTCGAAGAAGCACAACTCCTTCCTCTCTTTGGTCGAAATACACGCGATGCTGTTGCAGCAGGAGTCCTGCGCGGAATCACGTTCGAAGTGAAGGGATATATGCGGACAATTCGGGAGCGTGTCAAGCATTGCCGGACCATTCTCACGGGAGGTAATGCATCTTTCATCTCACCCAATCTTTCGGGGGAAGCAAAGGTGGAAAAGCATTTGGTACTGATCGGACTCAACCGGATTTTGGAGTACTGCCGTGAAAAAGCAAATAATTGCACAAAACCATGATGGTTATTTTATGATTTGGCAAACATTTTGTACCTTTGCAAGAGTGTAGTCCATATTACTTTATGCGTGATTCTTTACGTTACATATTGGTCGCTGTTGTGGTATTCGGAGTGTTTCATTCCGGAGTGATGGCACAGAATGCTACGTCTTCTCCGTATTCTATGTTCGGGTATGGCGAATTGAACGACAATGTGCCGGGAGCATATCGGGGAATGGGCGGTGTCACAACGGGTATGCGCTCCAAAACGGTCATCAACCCGTCGCAACCCGCTTCATACAGTGCCGTGGACAACACCACGTTTATGTTCGATTTGGCAGCGAGTGCTATGTGGTCGAATTATAAGGACGGTATGGGACAACGCAACAAAGGAAATGGCAACTTGGAGTACCTGACTCTGCAGTTCCCCCTGTGGAAGTACATCGGTTTCTCACTTGGTATCATGCCTTACTCGGCAGTGGGGTATGACATTACGGATTCCGTTTCCACAGGTGTTCATCCGTATAAAACAAACTATACCGGTTCGGGGGGAATATCCAACGTCTATGCGGGCATCTCTTTTAATATCATGGATTGGGTCGCCTTGGGAATGAATGTGTACTATATGTTCGGTGACTTGGAAAATAATAGAACTCTTTCCTTTACGGAGTCGGGCTTTAATACGATTTCCCAAATTTCCACCATGCATGTAAGTGATGTTCGCTTGAGGTATGGTGCGCAGTTCTTCCATACTTTTGCCGAGAAACACACGCTCGTATTGGGAGCCACATTTGAGAATAAGAGCAAGTTGAACGGAAAATTCAGCAAGATTGAAACGACCACAGCGGATACGGTGCAGATTTCGCAGAGCGGTTTTGAGTTACCTATGTCGTGGAGCGTGGGGGCTTCTTACAACTATGCGGGGCGTATGACATTTGCTGCAGACTATTCCGTGGTTAATTGGGCGAACACCCTCTATTTCGGTAACAGGGGGACATTCCTCGATCGTTCCAAGTTGGCGGTGGGATTTGAGTATCGTCATGACCCCAATGGGCGTAAGTACATAGAGCGTATGCCTTTCCGCGTGGGATGTTCTATATCCGACCCTTATGTGAAGAATATGGGAGCGAAGGAATTTTCTGTCAGTTTGGGCGTAGGTTTTCCGTTGCGTAATGTGGCTACCGTCATAAACACGATAGTGGAATATGGGCACAGAGGGGCAACGGGAATGTTGGAGGAAAACTATCTCAAGTTCACAATCAACGCTTCCGTTTCCGAGAATTGGTTCTTCAAACGCCGATTGTAAGGAGATTATGAGTGAATGTTATACGAATGATAACCCGGCTATGGGTCAATGATAAAGGGAATTATTTGTTACACTATATATAGTTATTAAAGTCTTGGATATGAATAAGCGTGTATTTCAACTGACAAACGTAGGCAAGTGCTTTATGTTGCTTGCTGTTTGCGCTCTGCTTCCTGCTACTGTTTTTGCCAAAGATAATAAGAAAAAGGGTCAAAAGCAGGAGGAGGTCGTTGCAGAAACAACCACTGCACAAGTTGTGGATGAGACACCTGTTATTACAGAAGAATGTATCACCAACGTGAGCCTGTTCTCGGAATCGGCAAAGAACAAGCAGTATGCCGATGCTGTTGAACCATGGTATTCCGTGTACAATACCTGTCCTAATACCAGTGTCGCCATTTATGCGTACGGACCTAAAATCATTGCTTGGCAGTTGTCGCAGGCAAACAGTGAAGAAGAAAAGGCGAAATTGCGCAACCTTTTGATGGAGGTGTACGACAAACGTATCAAATACTTTGGTGACAACGCCAAATATCCGACTCCGTACATACTCGGTCAGAAGGCGTTGGATTACTGCGATTACTTCACGGATGACAGTCTGAAACTTCCTGCTTACCAATGGTTGAAAGAGTCTGTCGAGGGCATGGGTACGAGGAGTTCTCTGGAAGTGATCGGCAAGTTTGCAGAGTTGTCCAATGTACTCTACAAGGCAAACCCTGAACAATATGGAGAGCAGTACATTGCCGACTACGGAAAGGTATCGGATCTTCTCAATACCATGAGTGCTGATCCTGCAAACAAGTATGCCGCTTATGCGAAGCAACGCAAAGATTATATTGACAATATCTTCGCCATATCAGGTGCTGCCGATTGCGGCAAGTTGGACGAACTGTATGCTTCCGTTGTGAACAACAGTTTGCAGGATTTGGATATGCTTATCAAAATCATGAAGTTGTATCACCGTGTGGATTGCGCCGAGTCATCGGTATATTTCACTGCTGCCGAGGCTTCACACAAGTTGAAACCGACGGAGGAGTCCGCCGCGGGATGCGCCAAGATGTGTCTCAAGAAAGAAGACTACCGTGGTGCTATTGAATACTACGAGGAGGCAACCAACTATGCAGAAACCGATGACGCCAAGGCGAACTACCAATATCTGATTGCTTACATCTACGGCTCTAACATAAAGAACTATCCGTTATCAAGGCAGTATGCCCGCAAGTCGCTGGAGTACAAGCCCGACCAGGGTCGTTGCTATATGCTCATCGGTTCGCTCTATGCTTCGAGCAAGCCTTATGACGATGCCGTAATGAACAAGACCGTATTTTGGGCTGCTTGCGACAAATTTGCGAAAGCAAAACAAGTGGATCCTTCGTGTGCGGAAGAGGCACAACGCCTGATCAATACGTACTCGCAGTACTTCCCTACTACCGAAGAAATCTTCTTCAATGCAGGAAACGGACTGGTAAAAGGCAAAGCGTTTACCGTTGGCGGTTGGATTGGCGAGACGACCGTGTGCCGGTAAGTTACCGATAAGTACTTTGTGTACCGCTGAAGTGTAAAGATAAAATAAGGGAAACTATGATAAGAAGAATGTCATCCTCTGTTCTGAAGGTTACAAGCAACAGGGGATGGCATTTCTGTTTGTTGCTGTTATTCTCTTTTCTGGTCGGTTGCAAGAGCAGCGACAAAGTGCGGATTGATGCCATTGCAGACCGAAGTCAGATCCCTATTCTGAACACGGATTCCGTAAGTACACTGATTTCCGACTCGGGGATAACGCGCTATCGGATAACCGCCACGCAGTGGGATATATACGATAAAGCCGTTCCTTCCTATTGGGAGTTTCCGGGTGGTATCTACCTTGAGAAGTTCAATGAAGACTTTGAGACGGAAGCCTCTCTGAGTTCCGACTATGCGCGGTATGACGATGTGGCGCAGATATGGGAATTGGACGGGAACGTCAAGGCGAAGAACTTGAAAGGTGAGCAGTTTGATACCCCGCAGTTGTTTTGGAATCAGCAGACCGGCAGGGTATATTCCGATTCTACTATTACCGTAACAAGAGAAAACTCCGTTATTGTCGGCGTAGGTTTTGAATCGAACCAGGAAATGACTCAGTACACTATCTTGCATCCTCAGGGCGTGTTTCCTATCAAGGATGACCAATAGTGTATGGATCGTATGATAAGAATATAGCAAAATGTGTTATAAACGGAAATGATTATGAGATTATTAGAAGGAAAGGTGGCACTTATTACGGGTGCAGGACGCGGGATAGGCAAGTCTATTGCGCTGTGTTTTGCCGCCGAGGGGTGCGACATTGCATTTACGGACTTGGCATTGAACGAGGCAGTGACACAGACAGAGGATGAAATCCGTGCGTTGGGTGTGAAAGCAAAGGCTTATGCGAGCAATGCCGCGGACTATGATGCAGCCCATGAGGTGGTGAAAGAGGTGACAGCAGATTTTGGCAAGATTGACATATTGGTAAACAATGCGGGTATCACAAGAGACGGACTTCTTCTGCGTATGACGGAAGAACAATGGGACGCCGTGCTGACCGTGAACTTGAAGTCGGTATTCAATTTCACTCATGCTTGCGCACCCGTTATGATGAAGAAACGAAGCGGCAGCATCGTATCGCTTTCTTCTGTTGTGGGTATATCGGGCAATGCAGGGCAGGCCAATTATTCCGCCAGCAAGGCCGGTATCATAGGTCTGACGAAGTCCGTTGCCAAAGAGTTGGGAAGCCGCGGCATTCGTGCGAATGCCATTGCTCCCGGATTCATCATCAGCGATATGACAGCCGCACTTCCTGAGGACGTGAGAGCGGCATGGGAGAAAAGTATCCCCTTGCGACGCGGCGGAACAACCGAGGAAGTTGCCAAGGTTGCCTTGTTTTTAGCCTCCGATCTGTCGTCGTATGTGACGGGACAGGTTATTCACTGTTGCGGCGGCATGAGTTGCTGAGCCTTGATTGGCAGCCGGTAAGGATAGAATAGCATACTTGTTTGCAGGTATGTTTGTGTGCAAGATATTTTGACATTCGATATATGTTATGCCAAGCCCCTCTACAAGAGGGGCTTGTTTGTTGTATTGGGCTATGACGGGGACCGATTAAAGTCCTTGTAAAACTCCTTAAAAAAAACATTATCGGTACGACGGGTTCTCCGCTAATAGCCGCCAATGAGCCGTTAATTTCATCGGTTTTACTCCATTAACAACCATAAAAGTTCCATTAAATCCGTTATCAGGTATAAGTTTCCGTTAATGACCGTGTAATTGTTCGTTAATCGGGTTCTTAAACAGTTCTCCATTAAAGACCATAAAAGGACCATTAAAGCCGTTATCGGGTACAAGTTTCCGTTAATGACCGTGTAATTGTTCGCTAATCGGGTTCTTAAACAGTTCTCCATTAAAGACCATAAAAGTTCCATTAAATCCGTTATCAGGTACAAGTTTCCGTTAATGACCGTGTAATTGACTGCTAACCTGATTATCGAGGAGGAATTCATGCAAAATGCCATTGGAGCAGATTTGCGGACACACAGACTTTTGCTATAATCTGATAAAGGTAGTTTATTGTAGACGTTTTAGTTTATCGAGACGTTCTATGTTTTTTAGCCGTTCTATTTCTGATGTCTCGTTGAGGGGTGCTTGAGGGGTCGTTGAGGTCGGCTAAAGCAAAGCGACTTTTTATTGTACTCTATGAGAGATGTTAGCGATGGTTGTTAAAATCATTTCCGATGTGTCTATAAGGTCCATTTCATCGGATATCCATCACATTGATTGGGCCGATACTGAATCAATCTTATTCTGTACCGAATTAAAGGCTACGCAGTGTTTTATTGTTGCTTTGATTGTTCGGTGATAGCAGGATTTGTATGGGATACATTTGCTAATGTATAAAAGAATCTATATCTTTGCAGTCGTGAAGTCCATGCTGAGGTGAGCGGGTGGGTATTATGAATCTGCATTTATTGTTTTCTGTTTCATGCCATGCAGAAAGGAACTTAAATGGAGAGCAATGAGACCACCGAACGCCAATGTTTCGGGTTTCACATTACATAATAAAAGGCGTTTATTGACGCTCTGTTCTGACGAAATGAAACTTCGCAACTTTCTGAAACAATCAGGACTTAGCAACGATAGATGTCCTCGGAATATGAGTATATTTCACTCTTCGGAGACACCACATTCGTGTGTTGCCGTATATGGGAGAATTGTACACTTGTCGTTCTATAGGTGTATCATTTTCACAGAGGAGAGAGTGTATTCTTATATTAGCGTGGGCTTCGCGTTGTCGGTTCTATTGTTTCGGGCAATGCGAAGGCCTCATTTCGTGGAACGACGACGGTCGGACTCCACGTTTTTTTTGTCTATATGTTGTAGGCATTGCTCCGTCGGTCGAAGAAAATGATGCAGAAAGAAACGGAGCAAGCCGAAAATCCGACAAAGAGTAGGCAGTACAAAAAACAATAGAAACAATGAAAAAGTTAAATGTTGTCGTGGCATGGATACTAATGTGTTCGATGCTCACTCCTGCAATGGCACAAAGCCGAAAAGACAAGAAAGCAGCCAAGAAAGTTGCTTGGGAGATGCAACAACAGCAACAGCAAGAGGAAGCGGCTTTGCGCCATCAAATGAGGATGGACAGCCTTCGAGCCGTGCAAGCCGCCCAAGAAGAGGCAAAAGCCAAAGAACGCCGCAAAGAGCAAGAACGGGAAGCAGAAGAAGCCTATCAGAAAAGCACTCAGACCTACGAATTACCCTGTTGGAAACCGGACACAAAAGAGTACTTTACGGCACAAGTACAGCGCACCATGCCGGCAAGTTATGTCACTACACAATCCACCGCCCTTTTGCGTCTGGCTCAACAGCAAATGCGGCAGAAAATAAAGGGTGCATACAAGCAAGTGGTTAGAGACTATATGGATCAGATGGATGTAGATGACAAATTCACCGCCGCTTCCCACATAGAGAGTGCCGGTGAGATGATAATAGACCAATATATCAATGATACGGAGGAGTCTTGCCGTGAGATGACCCGCCCCGACAGCCAAGGCAAGGTGACATTATATATAGGCATTGAGGTGAGCAAAGAAGAAATAGCGGAGGCTATTGTGACGAACATTCCCAAGAAAGTGAAAGAGGAGGTTCGTTTCAACGAAGAGACCTTCAGGGAGAAGACCAAGGACGGCTTTGCCAATGCACAGCAAGAATAGAAAGAACATACACTGAAAAACATAATACAAAATAACGGATATGAAAAAGATATTCTTGCTTGCACTGTCTGCAATGGTTGGCAGTGTTGCCCTTTTTGCCCAAAAAGTGGAAGATTGGCGTATTCACCCTAATGACGCACAATACTATATCAAGGGTTATTTCGATCCTACGAATGATTACATTTTGACCGATGTAACCTCCAAAGGGATTTCTATCAAAGACGGAAAAAGTGTTTACCGTGGTCGTTACCAGGAGGACAATGGTGATGTTCTTTTTACTTTTGATCACATTGTGACGAATTGTCCCAAAGAGGAATACAAGTATATTTCTTATTGGGTGTTCGACAATGAAACAGGAGAGTGGCAACCCGATGTTGAAATCCGTAGTGCCAACCAAGGCATGGAGCACCGAAAGATAATGACGGTGATGTTGGTTTTGGACTGCAGCAGTTCATTGGAGAACGAGTTTGTACACGATTTCAAGTATGTTAAAGAGGGTGCAATAACCTTTCTCCGTACGATGTATACTGCTTCACAGACAGGTGGCAATATCCGAATCGGAATCATTGCTTTCAATTCGCTGAAGAAGACTCTTGTCCGTGAGATAGAACCATTGACGGATATGACATACGGTCGTATGGTAAACTTTATCAACAGTTTTGATGTATCAACAGGTACGGCATTGTATTATAGTCTTGACAAAGCCATTGATATGGCAACAGCATACACCAACACTTTGAAGAGTACAGACGAATATGCCACTCCTATTATTGTTACGTTTACTGACGGGCTGGATCAAACTTCGTTAGACCGCAGTAAGAACCTTAAGACCGCAGACGCCTATAATCTGTATGTGAATGAGAAGATACGAAATGCCGATGTGGAACACTTTGTTGTTCCTTTTAAGGGTTCTGATATACAAACAGATTCTCAAAAAGATAAATTCGAGAGGATACTAAAAGGATTGACCATGCCGTCAGACGACAGCCATTATCTACCTGTTTCCGAGATGAATCAACTGAGTGCGATATTTGGTCAGATTGCCAGTGATTTGGTGGATAGATGGCAAGTTCTCCAATGTTATGTGGCTCCTGCACGTCAAGGACAAGTTTGCTGGACCTTTGGCAAGAAAAAATACAAGGCGCCTAAGCCTGTACCCGTTCCGAAACCACAGGGAGGACGGAATATATTCTTGGGATTGAACGGAAGTATCGGGCTTCCTATGGGATCAGGTGGATATTGGAAGCCTACAACGAAAGAATACTATGATAGTTACGGGTATCATAGTGAATATAATTATTATGGTTCCTATGTGTCTTATTTTGCAATGGGTTTGAATCTTGATTTAGGTCTTGACTTTGCATACCCTGTAACGGATAGATTTGCGATAGGTTTTTACACTAAATTGGGTAGTGGTTTTGGCGTAGTAGGAGATGAGGTAGGTGGCTCTTTTGATTTCAAGTTTGGCTTGCTCATGTTGGCAGGCAATGTGAATGAGAGACCTTTCATCATCGGATTATCGCCTTGTATCGGTTTTGGGACGGTTGCATTCGAGGAAGTTTATTTGCCATTTGAATTACGTTTCGGGCGAGTGCTACCAAAGCACTTCTACATCACAGGCAATATGAATTTTGGCATACCTTTGTCAGATTGCTTTATTGCGGAGCCTTCGATTACATTGGGTTACCACTTTGGTGACAAGATAAAAAGCAAACGATAATTTTTTAACAATTAGTTATGATACATATCAATAGTTGTGTGGCAGTTTTTGTCACATTCCTGACCATAGTTCCTCCGGCTATGGCACAAAACAACCGTCAGGGACGTAATGACCGTATGCGGGATGAGGAAGACAATGCGAAAGTTATTGAGAAAACGTACCGGCAACCTTGTCAGCGTTATGACGATGGTGAATACTATGCCGCCAGTGGTTTTATCCGTGTCAAGATGGGGGGCGAAGGAGAGCGCGACTACTCTGTGGTAGCCACTAAGTTGTTAGCCAGCCTACGGCAGCAGGTGAAGCAGAAAATAGGAGGGAAATATCAAGGTGCGGTGCGCGACTACTTCGACCAGTATGATGTGGATGACAAGTTTTCAGCGGCTTCACATATAGAGAGTGCAGGCGAGCAAATCATTGATACATTCTTGAATGACACCGAAGAGGATTGTCGTCAGTATGGCGATATGGACGAAGGAGGGTATGCTAACTTGTATATGGGTATTTTGGTGAAAAAGTCGGATCTTATCAACAGCATTGTTGAGGGTCTCCAAAAAAGCCAAGATATTCCTGCGGAAGTGAAATCCCAAATACGGGAAAGAGAGCAAGCGTTCCGCAACAGTTTGGGCAATCAACTCGGCGTACAACCAGAATCTGTGCAATAACATGAGCAGAGGTGTGCTTTTAACAACAATGTGCCTTATAGGCGCATTGTTGTTTCCCATTGACATATATGCCCAATGTGGAGGGAAACGACCGACATGGGCCGTGGATGGTTATCATGTGGAACTCTCGAACTCCTATCTGGAGGTGATTAAAATAGTAGGGACAGATGCTGAAGAACTCAGCCAACAGGCTCGGCAGGAGGTGGAAGAGAACCGCCGTCAGGCTGTCGGAGACAAAACGGCTTGGGTGAAATCCACCCGCATAGGCTCGCCATACTATGAATGTACCGAGAAGGGTATGGTCGGGTATTTCCTTTACCAAACAAGGAAACGTCCGGATTTGACTCCCGAACCGGTGTTATCCACTCAGAAATATCCATTCTCGACACGTGTGTTTGTTCCCGGCATGGCACAAATACACAAAGGGAGTCTTGGCAAGGGCATCGGCTTT
Source organism: Bacteroidales bacterium UBA7569 (assembly GCA_002477945.1). Lineage (GTDB taxonomy): Bacteria > Bacteroidota > Bacteroidia > Bacteroidales > Paludibacteraceae > Colicola. The sequence continues at coordinate 49,582 of DLLF01000029.1, read as the reverse complement.
ATTGCAGGAGAGGTTGTCTGTATAGGAGGAGTGGTAGTGGCAGAGTGTTTGCGTCAGAATTATACCGCTCAGATCGGTATGACGCATAATGCCCGACTGAAGAGTCAATACGCTTATAACGCCAATGTCTGCAACATTACGCGCAATGTGTGTATTGGCGGTATTGCCGCAGTGTATGTATGGAATATTATAGACGGGATAGTGGCACGAGGAAAGCCTTATGTTTCTTTTGATGGTAAAATGCTCAGTTTGGCTCCCTTTGCCACATACGACGGCGGAGGGTTGGCTGTAAATTTCACGTTCTAAATTATGAAGATATGAAAAAGATATTATTAAGTTCACTCTTTGTCGGGATGGCAGTGTTATTTTCTTCGTGTAAGCCTACTACATACGACGTATTCGCCAATCTCAGCGGAACCGTTGTGGAAATGGAAACCGGTGATGTAGTGAGCAATGCACTGATTACGCTCAGTCCGAGTGGCAAGAATACATACACGGGGATTGACGGTTTCTTTGAGTTCCTTGATATGGAAGCAGGACAGTACACTCTTGTAGTGCAGGCTACAGGGTATAAAACCAATCGCAAAACGGTGGTGCTTGTAGCAGGCGAAACACAGAGAGCGGATATTACTCTATCACGAAAACAATAAGCAATCATATTATGAAAAAGTTATTCTATTTCCTTTGTTATATAGGCTTGCTATGCTTGCCGCAATCATGCAAGCACCCCGATGTGGTAGCATACGGCGGTTTATGCGGTATTGTTGCAGACAAGGCTACTGACGAGCCTATTGCAAAGGCCAGCGTAGAACTATTACCAGCCGGTGTAACCATCATCACGGGCAGCGACGGGCAATTCGAGTTCACGCAGTTGGAGCCAAAGAATTACACGTTGCTAGTTACGAAGGCAGGGTATTCCGATTATACAAGCAATACGATAACCGTAGTTGCAGACCTGACAGTCAAGGCGGATGTGCAGTTGGAGAGATTGCCGCCGTCGTTACGTGTGGTGAATGACAAGAAAGAAGACATTGATTCGCTCAACTTCGGCGGCACGAAAGCGGATATTGCCCGTTCTTTCAATATCTTCAATGACGGAGAAAACGCATTGGAGTGGGAAATCACCTATACTGCAGAATGGATTAAGAGTATCAGCAAGTCATCCGGTTCATTGAAAGAAGGAGCCACGCAAGCATTGGTGCTAACTATTGACAGAAGCAAACTACGACCTTCCGAAAACCTGACAACGCTTCACATTACCTCAGATAACGGAAGCAAGCAACTGATCGTTACCGCCCTTGGAGAATCAACCCCGAGGGTGATACTCAGGTCTGTCGGCAGTGCAGACTTGGTGTATTATTTTGAGGGAAAGATGGAGTTTGAAGGCAGTCCCGCCTATACAGAAGCGGGTTTTGTTTACGGGACGGTTCCCCAACCGACCATTGAAGCCAACAAAGTTGCCTGTCTGGTATCCGTTGATTCTATGTTTCGCTACCACAGTGACAGGTTTCTCAAGAATACCACCTATTACGTACGTGCCTATGCTATCAATGAAGTAGGAACAGCATACAGTTCCAACGAGATATCTTTCACGACTGTCGAGGAGGTGACGGAGGTTGTCACAGAACCTGTATCTGACATTGATGTCGCAGATGGCAATATAAAGGCTGTTCTGAATGCTACGATGCCCAATGCAGGAAAGCCCCGTTTTACGGAACGCGGCTTCTGTTATACATACAGTTCGGATCCGATAAATTCGTATGCGGAGTATGGTTTTGGTGATGTGGTAAAAAGTGATGATATACGAGAGAACGAGTATAGTGCATTAGTTGGTAATTTACGGGCATCTTGTACCTATTATGTACGTGCTTATGCCAAGCAGAACGACTCATACGTGTATGGTGATTTGGTGATGTTCAGTACCAATACATCGGTGGCAGCGGTAACCACAACAGCGGCTTCTGATATTACCTATACAGGTGCCACTCTGAATGCATTTGTATCGACGGAAGGGACTCCGTCCTACACAGAGCGGGGTTTCTGCTACGCCACACACCCGAATCCCACCATAACCGATACGAAGCGTATTGTTGATGGCAGCGGAACAGGAGACTATTCGCTGACTATCGGTGGTTTGGAGCATCAAACGAAGTATTATGTATGTGCTTATGTCGTCCAAAACGGAGAACCGATATACGGCAACCAAATAACCTTTACCACCACTTGGGTAAATCCTCACGTTGTGATGTCTTCTTCCACAGGTGTTACAGCCACGCAGGCGACTCTCATTGCCCATGTGTATGTAGAGGGCGATCCTGCCTATACGGAGCGCGGCTTCTGCTATGCATTACATTCATCCCCTACCGTGGCGGACAACAAATGTCCCGTAAGCGGTGACGGGGTGGGTGAGTTCTCTTATACTCTTCAAGGATTGAAGCCTCAAACCACATACTATGCTCTGGCTTATGTTATTCAGAATGGTGAGCCTGTGTATGCTATCAATGTAGTTTCTTTTCAGACTACACTGAATACGGCTTCCGTGCAGACATTGCAAGCCACTAACGTAGGTTCCGAGACGGTTACGTTGCAGGGCAATGTGCTTTCCGCAGGCGATCCGAGATACTATGAGCGCGGTTTCTGCTATGCCACGCACAATGATCCTACACTTATGACGGGCAGTGTCGTCAGGGAGACAAGCAGTTCTGCAGGGAAGTATTCCATAGCGGTCAGTGGCCTTCAGAGCGGTCAGACCTATTATGCCCGTGCTTTTGTGCGTCAGGAGTATGAAACTATTTACGGGGAAGTTGTTTCGTTTCAAACCACAGAGCCACCGGTGGTGTACACAAGCAGTGTGACCAACATTAAGGGTGTTGATATCGGATTAGGCACATATCTTGAATATACGGTGCAGTTCAACGGGAGTGTCCAAAACGCAGGTACTCCGTCGTACAGTCAAAGAGGTTTTGTGTATAGTACTTATTCCGAACCTACGGTTGGCAACGGCACGAAAGTTACGGTTTCCGGTACGGGTACCGGTTCATTTTCTACCACAGCCACTGTGCAGCATAGTTCTTACCGCTATTATGTCCGTGCTTTTGTCCGTGTAGGCAAAGAGTATGTGTATGGCAATGCCGTTCAGTTTGATGTATCTATGTAGCACGTTTTCTTCTACTAATAACCATGGAAAAGGCAGCCTGAATAGGCTGCCTTTTCCTATTTGTTTGAGACATTCTATGGGTTGAGCCAATCTATTCCTGATATTTCGTTGAGGGGTGCTTGAGGGGTCGTTCAGGGGTCGTAGAGGTTGGCTAAAGCGGGGCGACTTCCTGGCGTTCTTTTGAAGAAATGGAAACAACCAACCATGTCTGCTTTACAATTGGCGGCGGATGGATTCTTCGTGGAGTATTTCTATGATTTTCTGTACTGCAGATTGCGATATGCCATGTTCGGCTGCCCAGTCAAGACGTTTCTGCAAGATGTCGTTATAGCGTGCCGATTGCAGAATAGGGAGATTATGTCCGCGTTTGTATTGCCCTATCTGCGAGGCTATATCAAGGCGTTTGGCAATGAGTTGCCACAGTTCATTGTCAATCTCGTCAATCTGTTTTCTCAATGCCAACAATTCCGGTGCAGATGTGTCTCCAGAGACAGGAGATCCATTTCTTGCATAAAGAGAATGGAGAAGTACCTTCATCTGCTGTGGCGAAATCTGCTGCCCGGCATCCGAAAGAGCCTTGCAGGGACAGACGTGGCACTCAATCATCAGACCGTCGAACCCTATCTGCATTGCCTGCATTGCCATGTCAGCAACCAAAGAGGCATTGCCCGTCAAATGAGAGGGATCACATACGACAGGGACATCAGGAAGTTTACGCTTCAACTCTATCGGAACAGACCAATCGGGCATATTTCTCAGCGGGGCAGAGTAGGGACTATAAAAGCCCCGATGCACGGCAACAATCTGTTCCACGCCGGCTTTACGGAATCTCTCAATAGCACCCAGCCACAAGTTGATGTCGGGGCTGATAGGGTTCTTGACCAAGATGACAGGTTTCTGTGCGCAGTGCGCCAATTCGTCAGCCAACTGCTGTACCATAAACGGATTGGTGGTTGTCCGTGCCCCGATCCACAGCATGTTGATACCGAATTCCATACAACGCTGAAGGTGTTCGGGCGTAGCCACCTCGGTAGCAACAGGGAGATTCAGTTCAGTCTGGATGCGTTGCAGCCAAGGGAGTCCTTTTTCTCCTACGCCCGAGAAAGAGTCGGGATGCGTACGCGGTTTCCACAACCCAGCACGAAAGGCAGATACTCCCAAATTCTTCATAGCAACCGCTGTCTGAAAGACTTGTTGCTCAGACTCTGCACTGCAGGGACCTGCAATGACCAGCGGTTTTGCGTCAGATATCAACATTATCAAGGACGGACTTTGCTACTTGGTCAGTTTGATTACCACAGACGAGATAGGTTGTACTATATATTCGTCTTGCACGCTTATGGCAGACTGTGTGAAAATCTCTTTCCCCACAGGATTATAGCGCACCAACATCTCCGCATAATGCTCCCATGGAATACTTCTTTCCTGCTCCGAAGCATTAAGGAAAACGAAGACAGCCCCCTCTTCGGTGTAGCGGAAGTAGGCATACGTATTGTCCCTGCCTATGAAGTGCATAGTTTTGCCATTGTGCAAGACGGGTTCATTGTGCCGGAATTGCAGCAATTGGCGGTGATAGTTCAAAAGGTCGGCTTGTTCGGGTGTCAGTTTGCTTTCGGGTACAAGCGGTTGTCGGAGTCCGCTATGTCCCATGGAAAGATCTTTGGATCGTTGTCCGAACTCATCGCCCGTATAGAGTTGGAGAATTCCACGCATGGTGGCAGCCATGGTGATTGCCAGTTTGACTCTGCGCAAATCATTATCAAGAACAACATCTGCGATGTGATCCATATCATGATTACCTAAGAATACGAGCAGGTTATTCACATCGGCATAGAGATAGTCTTGGGAAATTGCATCATAGACGCGTGTCAGTCCATTGCCCCAACCTTCGCCCTTATTTTCGAGGGCTTGCCGGACAGCCTCTTCCGTGGGAAAATCCATTACGGAGGGCAGATGCGAGTTGAATCCGTCTGCATTGTGTGCATCGGCTTGCCAGTAGGCTATATTGGAAGCAGGACGAGTCCAACATTCCCCCACAATGTTGATATTGGGATACTCCTCTCGGACGGCTTTGCACCATTCGCTCATGGGGTGTTTCTCGTTATAAGGGTAGGTATCAACACGCAAGCCATCCAAATCGGCGTACTCGACCCACCAAATAGCCCATTGCTTGAAATACTGCAGCAGGTCGGGATTGTCCAAGTTCATATCGGGCATGTGTGTATCGAACCACCCTGTCTGATGGAGATTGAGATCATACTGCGAAGCGTTGATGTCGTAGTGGGCAGTGAATACATTGTTTGTCTGCGTATATTCTGGATATTGGTGAATCCAGTTGTTGTAAGGAAGATCGTTCATCCACCAATGTGCCAACCCGCAATGGTTTGTGACGATGTCCATAATCATGCCCAATCCTTTTTGGTGCGCTTCAGCGACCAATTGCTTATAGAGTTCATTGGATCCGAACCGCGGGTCGATGTGGTAGTAGTCGGCACAAGCATAGCCATGATAACTCCATGATTCTTCGTTATCAAGCAGAAGAGGAGTCGGCCATATCATAGTTGCTCCCAAACTTTTGATATAGTCAAGAGAGTTGATAATACCTTGTATATCACCGCCATATCTGCCGTGTATGTTCTCTTTGTCAGTTTTTTCCCGGACAGAGGTCAGATTGTTGTTCACCGAGTCGCCGTCAACAAAACGATCGGGCATGAGGAGATATATCACGTCCTTTGTAGTGAAACTTGTCCTCTCTCTGCTGCCTTCCCGCCGTGTGTTAATCGTATATCTGACAGAAGTTTTCTTTTTCCCTTTCTGCAAGGTGAAGAGATAGTCGCCTGCCTCATTCACTTCGATGTCGGCAAAGAGGTAGTTGGGACTTTCTGCATTGTGTTGTCCTTTGAGTACCAAGCCTTGTGTCGGTACCCGTTTGTTGCTTTCATATTTCTGAATGGTGATTTTCGCATCTTGCAAGTTGTTCCCATAGAACATCAAGGTGAGAGGACAGTTCATATCCGTCCACCAGGAGAGTGGCTCGACTTTGGAAACTGATTGTGCAGATAATGCGGCACAGAGCATTGCGCTACAGACTAAAAGCAGTGTTTTCTTCATACTATACAGGTATTAAATATAAGTTAATCCTTGTTATTCTTCATGACGGGCAAATCTTTTACAAGAAGATTCGTGATGTTCAAATCGGCGTTGTTTTCCTTGAAGTGTTTCCAATTCTGCCAGACATTTTCCATTTCCGCAGGGATATTCCTGATGAAACCTTCGGTTCCCTGCCTGTCGATCCGCTCCATAAGCAGAGCCACCGTCAGTTTATGAATATCCATGGCAGGCATATAGGTCTTGTCTGTATTTTCTTCAATATACGATTCCCGCAAGATACCCACTTCGACCAATTGGGCAGTCAGGTCGTTCACCAAACGAATAGGCAGGGCCGTGCGTTTGGCAAGTTGGTAGGCACTCTGCGGGAGAAGTCCTTCTTCGAATTGCTTTACGACCGAGTAGGTGAGATAGAGCGTGATGAAATCTTTGTAGCGTCTTGACATCTGCTGCATCTCCGCATCGTATTCAAAGTATTCATTGTTCTGAATGGCATACGACATTTCCGCCCCAATCAACGTAAGCAGACAAGACCAGTACAGCCACATCAAGACAAGGGGTATGGCAGCAAAAGTACCATAGACAATGTTCGTCCGAGAGAGGAATATGACAATGTTGACGCTGAGCATCTGCAGGAGTTGGAACAAGGTACCAATAACAATTCCCGGAATGACTGAAGCCGCAAAATTCACCTTCGTATTGGGAATAATGTTATACATCAAAGAGAAGATAACCCAACAAAGCAAGAAAGGTATGAACTTGATACAGAACTCTTTGAAGCAGGGCATAGACTTGAACCAGGAGTACTGCGCAAGGGTGGAGTGCAGGAAAATGGAGAAACCGCTTGTGACCACAACCAAGAGAGGAATCATGAGCAGAATGGTGATGTACGCCGTGAACTGGCGTACATAGTTTCTTGACTTCTTTACGTTCCATATCCTATTGAACGACAACTCTATATTGCGGAAGAACGCATACACCGCCCACAGCAGCACAAGGATACCGATACCCAGAAACAATCCGCCCTGTGTGGTAGCCAGATAGCGTTCGACAAAGCCCATTATGGCAGGAATGGCGTTTGTCTGTTCCAGGAAAGCGATGCTGTTGAGTTTGTCTTCGATAATCTGCTCAAAGCCGAAACCTTTGGCAATAGCAAGGACCATGGCGAGAACGGGTACAACCGAAAAAACCATGGAGTAGGTGAGTGCTTTTGCCCTGGTGTTCAGTTCGTCTTCAGCATAACCTCTTACCGAGAGTACGATCGTCTTGAGCACCATATACAGGATTTTCTTCCCTTTAGAGAGTTCTGCATCGGTTCTCTGCCAAACGTCGTATCGGATAAACCGGTATATCTTCTTAAACATTCTGCGCATCAGCGTGTAAAAAAAGTTCATAAGCAACAGTCTGACCTATAAGCCGAGTTCTGTTTTTTCATAAAGAAAAGTCTGTCATTAATCTACGGTTTGCTCATTACTTCAAACTCTATCGTTCTACCCTCCGGCTTGAGCGAGTAACTCTTCATGGCATTTCACCAAACACCGGTTTACTTGAACTTTCAACCCATAGAACGACTTGACGCCTTGTATTTCGACAAGACCGGTAGGCTCTTGCCCTACCTTTTCACCCTTACTTCTCCCCAGGAGAGGCGGTTGTTTTCTGTGCCGTTTGCCAAACATTGCTGCCTGCCGGCTGTTAACCGGTATGGTACTCTGTGTTGCCCGGACTTTCCTCCGAGTTTACTATCACAAGGATAATCACCCGGCGACAGACCAATCAGGCTATTGCTTATGAACTAAAGCAGTCTTCTGCCGAATCGCAAAGGTAGAAAAAAAAAACTATCCGTGCAACATGGCAGCCCTTTGGCAGTTGGTACACGGATGATTCTCTTTACGGCTTTACCTCGTTGACAAGCGCCTTCCCCTCCATAAAGTCCTTCACGTTTTGCAAAGTCGTAGTGGCGATATTCGTCAGTGCCTCGCGGGTGAAGAACGCCTGATGCGAGGTCAGCAGCACATTGTTGAAACTCAGCAGGCGCGCCAGCACATCATCCTCAATAATCGCATCCGACACATCCTCATAGAAATAGCCGCCTTCCTCCTCATACACATCCAACCCCGCCGAACCTATATGCCGGCTCTTCAAACCTGCTATCAGTGCCTCCGTGTCTATCAGTCCGCCACGACCCGTATTGATAATCATCACACCCTCTTTCATTTTCCCGATAGCAGCGGCATCAATCAAGTGATAATTATCCTTCGTCAGCGGGCAATGCAGCGATATGATATCCGACTCGCGCAACAATGTATCCAACGCCACATATTCCATACCGTTTTTCTCTGCGAAAGCCTCGTCCGGATACAGGTCATTGCCCAGAATACGCATACCGAAACCTTGCAATATCTCTATCAGTACCTTGGCTATCTTGCCCGTACCGACAATACCTATCGTCTTGCCATACAAGTCAAAACCCATCAGTCCCTGCAACGAGAAATTGCCGTCGCGCGTACGTGCCGCCGCACGGGGCAGGTGTCTGTTCAACGCCAGAATAAGCCCCAACGTAAACTCGGCAATTGCATGCGGCGAATACGCCGGCACACGCACTACACGTATCCCCGCCTTTGCAGCGGCAGCAAGGTCCACATTGTTAAAACCCGCACACCGGAGGGCTATCAACCGCACGCCGAGACGCCCCATCTCTGCAATCACATCCGCGGTCAAAGGGTCATTCACAAAACAGCATACCGCTGTCGCTCCCTGCACCAGCATCACATTGTCCATCGTCGGATGAGCCTTATAGTACTTGATTTCAAAACCGTAGGGCGGCGCACCATGCCCGTCCGGTAGCGCGTTCACGCTGTCAAAAGTTTGCTGGTCGTACTTCTTGGTACCGAAAAATGCAATACGTGTCATAGTATAGTATCGTTTTTAAGAAAATGTCTATCGCTTGAAAGTCAGTACATATCTATAGAGATAGACCTTGCCTTCCGGTGTGGTTAATTTCGCCGGATATTCTATTACCAACGTTTTCTTGGTCAGCGTTGTAACCTTTATCTCTCTTTCCGAGCCATCATCATAGATGAATTTCAGATACTTCTGCCCCTCTTTCTCTGTCAATTCATATTTTCCTTCGTCAACGGAGGCTTCTTTTCCTTCAACCTTTGTCACGAATACATAGTTTCCGTTTTCTTCGAAGGTGTAGGTAACTTCGTAGAGAAAATCTTCCGTGGTTGTGATATTGCCTTCTGCATCATAGTAGATTTGTTTTTGTGCCTCGTAGTCAAGGATTGCCATGAGGATTGATTCACTCTCTTCCGAGTAAATTTTGTCGTTAGCCTCAATCCAAGTACCTACAATGGTGGGCGCAGGTTCCATTTTGTCACAACTTACAAACAATGTAACCATTGCCATAAAAAGAAGACAGCAGAATGATAGAATGTTTTTATTCATGCGTAGATTTTGTTTCACGGAACGGCGACATTGCCGATCCGAGAGCAAAGGTATAATAATTATTCGATATCAGCAATTCCACCAGTGCTTTATTTGGCAACAAGAGAATACTATCCTGCTATCAATGGCGGACTGCTTTGCTCTATCTGGAAAAAGGTTTGCACGCAACGGCTAAATGGTGATGTTTTCTTGTCTGTTATTGCAGAGAGTTGTATTTTTGTATCCATTCTAACACGATAAAACAGATTGTATCATGAATAACATTATCAGGCAATTCGCCATGAAGAACGGTGTTCAGGCACCGCAACCCGTGAAAGTGGGTTTCATCAATGACTCTTTTGTACTGCGAGGCATAGAGAAAGGGGATACTTCGTACTTTCTGCAACGGATTAATCACCACATCTTCCAGGATGTGGACGGTTTGCAGGCCAATATCAGCAAGGTGACAAACCATATCCGTGCCAAATTGACGGCGCAGGGTGTGAAGGATACAGAACGCCGTGTGTTACGCTTGGTTCCCACGACGGACGGCAAACTATACTACCGTACGGCATGGGGAGATTACTGGCGCATGTATGTGCTGATAGAGAATGCCGTATCGAAAGAGAAAGTAACGTCGGAGTCGGCTTTCCTGACAGGGCAGGCTTTTGGCGAGTTCCAGTGCCAATTGTCGGACATGAAAGCGGAAGATCTGCATGAAACGATTCCGAACTTCCATAACATAGAGTTCCGTTTGCAACAATTGGACACTGCCGCTTCAGAAGATATAGCAGGGCGTCTGAGCGAGTGCGGGACCATGATGGCGGCAATAGACAGCCGCCGTGACGATATGTGTCTGGCAGAACGCCTATACCGAGGAGGACGACTGACGAAGCGAATCAACCATTGTGATACAAAGGTGAACAACGTCATGTTTGATGCAGAAGACCGTCCGCTTTGCATTGTGGATCTGGATACGGTGATGCCCGGCTTTGTGTTGTCGGATTTCGGTGATTTTATGCGCACGGCAGCCAATACAGGTGACGAAGACGACAGGCAATTGGACAATATCCATGTGAATATGGAAGTGTTTGAGGCATACTCACGCGGGTATCTGAGCAAGGCAACATTCCTTACCCCATTGGAAAAAGAACTGCTGCCTTACGGTTGCAGACTGCTGAGTTATATGCAGGCGGTTCGTTTTTTGACCGATTATCTGAACGGAGATACTTACTACAAGACACTATATCCCGAACATAATATGGTGCGCACCCGTGCACAACTGCGTTTGCTTGAGGAACAAGAGAAAGCGGCAGATGCCATGTCCAAAGTAATTGCTAACATTTGAACAACTATGGTATTATCTATCAATCAGGTCAATTGGCCGAACCAGTATCCAGAAGCCCCTACAACAACGGCAGAGGTGAAGCGTGTGGTTATGCCTAACGGCAAGGAAGAAGGCATTGAAATTTCGTATAGTGTACACGGCCGACAGTTGCGTGCATTAGCCACGAATGATATGGAACCAGTGTGGGAAGACTCTTGTGTCGAGTTTTTCTGCCAAGTGCCAGGAGATGAACATTACATGAATTTTGAGGCGAATTGTATAGGCAGCATGGTGGCAGCGAGACGCCTGTCGCGTAAAGAAGACGTGCGAAGACTGTTGCCTGAGCAAATGAATATGATGGTTCGTAAATGCAGTCTGCCACATGAACGCGTAGAAGAGAGGGATGGTGTATTTGACTGGAGTGTACAACTAATCATTCCCTTAGGATTGATATTTGCAGATACCCGTGTTCCCAGGCGAGGTGAGCCGTTTGCATTGCGTGCCAATTTCTACAAGTGCGGAGACAAGACCCGTTATCCTCATTTCCTGAGTTGGCAACCGATTATGCTCCCCAAGCCGGATTTTCATTGTCCGCAGTTTTTCGGTACAATAACGTTGTGATATGCCATTTATGGCAATGGTTCAGCACAATGTGTTGCAATGTGTATTGGCTAATGATGCCTTGGTGTGTGGAGGAAGAAAGATTGTCAGTCTGTCGTTGGTTGGATCTTTCGGGAAGGGGTGATCCCACCATGTTTTTATCATCTTGTGCGAGCGATGCCGTGAACGGACATATACTATATGTGGACGGCGGCATATTGACATATATTGGTAAACAGCCGATGGATAAGTGATCCGTCTGTTCCTGTTTTGTCAAGGTTGCTGAATAGTATATGTATCACATAAGAATCACATAAGAATCACATAAGAATCACATAAGAATCACATAAGAATCACATATAGTTTGTAGGTAGTTATTGGGTAGTTATTTCGTGGCTGTTTGGTAGTTGCCGGGTGGCTGCTATGTGCCGGTTAGGTGGTTGATCGCTATTGATCAACGGAAAGAAGGGGGCTATAGGTTAGGGATTAGGGATTAGGGATTAGGGATTAGGGATTAGAGATTAGAGAATTGGTGGGAAGCATAGGACAGATAAGACAGATAGGTAATCCTGTTGCGGGATTATTATAGACATTCGAGTTGTTCGAGAAATTCTAGATTGGCAGACCTCGTGCTATAGGAGAATTGGACGGATGAGGGCTAAAGGTTATGGGTTAGAGGTTAGAGGTTAGAGGTTAGAGGTTATGGGTTATGGGTTATGGGATGAATGGGACTATCTAATGATGACATGATGAATGTTGCAAAATTGAGAAATAGAGTTGCTTTATTATGTATGATTTGCTCATTTTACCATCTATTTTGCCAATATGAGCAAAATATATTCCGAGTGATATGTTGAGAATGAGGGTAAAATGCCGTAATCTTGCAAAACCAAATTTTAGCATACAACAAAAATCAATGTTACTATGAAAAAACAAAAGCGGTTGGGCTTATGTTTGTTTCTTACCATTGCGCTGCTGTGCAGTTGTAAGAAAACAATAGACGATTATCCGTTAGCAAACTTGCGCGCGGTAGTATCGTTTAATTTTGACTATTACCATAACTCGGATTGCGGTGTGTATATCCAGATGGAAGGTGTGGTAGATGAAGTGAACCGAGTTATCACAGTGAGTGTTCCTACAGATGCCGATCTGACCCGTTTGCGTCCGACAATCATATTGTCGCCGTGGACGACCTGTTCTCCGCAGAATCTTGAAGCCGTTGACTTTTCAGATGGTCCGGTGGAATATGAAGTGACGGCTCAGAGCGGCAAGAAAGCCTACTACACGGTGACGGTGACTTCCGATTATATTTATCAAGATGCTTCGCTGGTGCGTTTGGTACTGTCGGATATTCCCATTTCTTCCGACATACAGCCAGACCCGTTGGATCCGACCTCCGGTTTGTCGGGTACGCCGGACAAGTATTCGGACGGTGCCGTGTTGGACATACCGCTTCCGCAAGGCTGGAGCTGCCAATATGATATGAGTTCACAGCGAACGCACTTGGATATGAGTGCATCGTCGCACGGTTGCACGATAGAAGTGGATGACAGCGGTGAGGGCGGTGTGAATTATCGTGCTTTTACAGATATGGACGCAATAGATTATACGTATCCTGTTGTTTTCCGTATCACTTCGCAAAGCGGGAATGTGGTACGCTATACAGTAACGGTTAAAGAGAAAGAGACAGTATGAAAAAGATATGGACGGTAGCGGTGATGTTGCTCGGTATGCATATTCTGAGCATGGCACAGACGATAAACGTCAGCGGCGTGGTGGAGGATATGTCGGGCGCAGGTCCGATTATCGGAGCAACGGTGCTGGAGAAAGGTACAAGCAACGGTACCATTACCGATTTTGACGGAAACTTCTCATTGCAGGTGAAGCAGGACGCAGTTTTGGAAATATCCTATATGGGTTATAACAAGAAGTCGGTGAAAGTGAGTGGCAAGTCTTCGCTGAAAATAGCCTTGGAAGAAGACACAAAACTATTGGACGAGGTTGTGGTGGTAGGTTATGGTACGATGAAGAAACGCGATGTGACGGGTGCCATATCTTCACTGAACGAGAACCAACTGATGGAGGCGAAGCCTGTGAATATCGCCAGTGCGTTGCAAGGCAAAGTGTCGGGTCTGGAGATCGTGACCAGCAGCGAGCCAGGTGCCGTGAGCGATTTCCGTATCCGCGGTGCAAGTACGCTGAGCAGCGAGGGGGCGACTCCATTGTTCATTGTGGACGGCATGGAAATGAGCAATATAGACAATATCGCTCCTGCGGATATAGCCTCCATAGAAGTGCTGAAAGATGCTGCGAGCGCTGCCATATACGGTTCGAAGTCAGCCAACGGTGTGATTATCGTTACGACCAAACAGGGTGCAACCGCAAAGCCGACCATCAATGTGGGTTACTCACTGAGGGTCTCGGAGTTGGGACGTACGCTGCCCCAAATGAACAGACGCGAGTGCATAGACTTTGATATTTTGCGCAGTTATATGGCCGGTTCGTCTTCCAATTCGGTGTATGTGAATGACTCTCTGAACCCATCGTTCCGATATGACTATTACTATCAGGAAGAGTTGTTCCGCACCGGTTTGACTCATCAAGTGGATCTGAGCATCAGCAGCAAGACTGACAAGGTGGTTTACTTTTCCTCGTTGAGTTACATGAACGATGACGGTATAGCCTTGAACACCTGGAACAAGCGCGGTACGTTCCGTTTGAATGCAGACTACAAACCCCATGAGAAGGTGACGATAGGCAGCAGGCTTTCGTTTACGATCGGTGCGAACAGAAGAACTCCCGGCGGTGCCCGTCAGCGGATACTGGAACGCCCAGCCAACATGGCCATGCGGTTTGACGACGGAACATACGCTCCCGTGATAGCAAGCCGGAACAATCCGCTGGCATGGTCGGAGATATGCGTGAACAACAACAAGTACTACGAGTTAAACTTCAACGAGTTTATAGACTACAAGATTATAGACGATCTGACGTTCAGGACGTCGATTTCGGGTACGTTCAACCAGAACAACTACCGCTATTTCCAACCGGCGATACTGAGTGCGCAGTCGATAGCCTCTTCGAGCAACAAGAATACCACATCGCTACGTTGGACGCATGAGGATGTGCTGAATTATAATCATACTTTTGCGGGCGACCATAACTTGTCGTTGATGGCAGGTTTCAGTTTGCAGGGGTACAAGAGCGAATATGTGAATCTGGCTGTATCGGACAACATATCGGAGACGATAGAGACTTCGTACGCATACAACGAGGTGAATATCAACAGTACGTACCACTACCAGACTGAAAACAGAATGGCATCGTTTTTCGCCCGTGCAGGGTATTCGTACAAGGGGCGATACATGGTGAACGCCAATGTGCGTGCCGACGGTTCGTCGAGATTCGGCAAAAACAAGCGGTGGGGGTATTTCCCAAGCGTGAGTGCAGGCTGGCGTCTGTCGGAAGAACGCTGGATGGAATGGGCAAAGCCTGCCTTGACAGACCTGAAGATACGATACAGTTTCGGTATGACGGGTAATCAGACCGCAGGCGACTATGCCGCCATGTCGCGCTACTCGAACATTGCTTACGGAGATTATGTAGGCATTTATCCGACTCAGTTGGAGAACGATGTTTTGGGTTGGGAAACAACATCACAACACAACATAGGACTGGATCTGAGTATGTTGAACGGCCGTTTTGGCTTGGTGTTTGACTTGTATCAGAAAGAGACAAAAGATGTGCTGTTCTCCATGAAACTTCCCGGTACAAGCGGTTTCAGCAGCAGTTACACCAATGTGGGGAACATCTCGAACAAAGGTTTGGAATTTATCGTATCGGGTCATATCGTGAAGACACGTGATTTTGACTGGACCGCCAATATCAACTTTGCCTTCAACCGCAACAAGTTGCTGAACATTCCGAAAGAGAATGTAAGTATTCACAACGACCTCTACATCATAGACAACGGTTATACGCTTGGCACGATGTACGGCTACAAAGCAGTAGAGATATTTCCCTACGACCAATCGAATGCATTTACGGAGAATTGGGAGCAACTGACTCCGATATTTGATGACAAAGACCGGTTTGTGGAATATCAGTTGAACGGTGAGCATTACGAAGGTGAGATACATCAGTTGCGTTACGGGACGGAGAAAGGCGAGATATTCAAGGGTGGCGACGTGATGTGGGACGATGTGAATCATGACGGTGTGATCAACGCAGACGACAGACAGGTGATAGGTTGCGGCTTGCCTGATTTTACAGGCGGTTTCAATACGGAGTTTCGCTGGAAAGGGTTGCGCGTGAGTGCCTTCTTCACGTTCTCGGTCGGAGGTGACGTGATAAATGTATATGAGGCGAACCGGAATGCGCACGTGTACGGGACACTGACCCAGGCAAGCCCCGTGTATTTGGCGCAGTCGTGGTTGGCACCCGGTGACATTGCCAAATATCCGATACCGAGTACGAACCGCGCCGTTGTGCAGAATACCCGTTTGAACAGCAGTTTATGGATAGAAGACGGCAGTTATATCCGTTTGAAGAACTTGAAGGTAAGTTATTCTCTTCCGACAAAGTGGTTGAAGAAAATGCATGTGCAGGACTGGACGTTCTCAGTGATGATGCAGGACTTCTTCACGTGGACCAATTATGACGGATTTGACCCTGAGATCCCCTCATCAGGCTTTGCGATAGGGTATGACAACAACTCATATCCCCGTGCCAAATCGGTGTTGTGCAGTATGAATATCACATTCTAAAAGAACAAGCAATATGAAAAAGAATATATTTGCAGGCATAGTATTATCAGTTGTATGTGCGTTGTGTATGCCGTCCTGTCTGAATGATTTTCTGACCGTGGAGCCCTTGGCGGATATTACAAACGAGAACTTCTGGAAGTCGGAGTCGGATGCGCGTGCCGAGTTGAATGCCGGCTATGCACACATCCGCAAGGCTTACGTGACAGGATTTCTATACTGGACGGAGGCTCGCAGTGACAATTTCTTAGGCAACGTGACGGGTGGAGCTCCCGTGCAGAATGTCAGTTTCAACCGACTGAGTTCGGACTTGAAGCAGTGCGACTGGAACGACTGGTACAATCTGATCAGCGTAGCGAACTATGCGTTATACTTTTTGCCTCAGATGCAAGACAATGTGTCGGAGGCATCGTATAATCATCTGAGGAGCGAGGCATACTTCCTGCGTGCATACGCATACTTCTGGCTGTACAGAATATGGGGTGATGTGCCGTTGATGACGCAACCGACTCTGAAGAAAAGCGATGTGACGAAACCCCGTGTTACAGGCAAAGACACTATCTTTAACCAAGTGGTTTCAGATTTGGCTATGGCGGATTCGCTGGTTGATGTGACCGTGGACGAGAAGTTCATCTATTCACCGGGGGCGTTGTATGCCTTGATAACCGATGTGGCAATGTGGCAGAAAGACTACAAGAAGGCTGTGGAGTATTCGGACAAGTTGTACAGTTTGGGCAAATACACCATAGAGGGTGTGGACTTTGCGGATGTTTGCAGCAAGGCGACGACCACGGACAATATATGGACATTGCAATGGAACTATACAACCGACGGTGCCAACAGTATCACCACGACACTGGCAAACAGTGCGAATCCGATGATACCGACCTTTGATATGTACAGGAAATGGTTTGCATGGGAAAGAGAGTTCGGTGCAATAGACGCCCGCCGTGTGGCAACAATAGATTCCGCCAAGTACAAGACGTTCACCAAAAAGCACGTCAATTCGTTGCCAAGCGGTGCCCAATGCTGGAAATGGTCTCCAGGAGAGCATAAGGCACAGGCAGAATACCAGAGTTGCTACATACCTTTGTACCGCTTGGCAGACATCATTCTGCTACGTGCAGAGGCACTGAACAAGTTGGGTCGCATGGACGAAGCCATTGCGGAAATGAACAAAGTGCGTATCCGCGCTCATCTGCCCTCCAAAGACGCCTCCTATTACGGCGGTGATGCGGACAAACTGGACGAAGATATATTTCAGGAACGTCAGTTTGAACTCTATGCAGAGGGGCGGCGTTGGTTCGACCTGATGCGTACAGGACGTGTGGAAAAGGTGATGAATTCCTACTTTGAGGGTTATATCACCACTTACGGAGGCAAAGGATATCATTTGTTTGAGGAGGAATGGCAGCACTATTGGCCGATCTATCAAGACATATTGAACGAGAATACAAACTTACACCAGATAGGTAACTACTAAAGACAGGATTATGAAGAAACACATTCTATATTGGTCAGTATGCGCCCTGTGCGTATTGGGGCTGAACTCTTGCGAGTTGTTCGGTTTGAGTTACGCATTTGATTATGATCAGAAGCACGGTGCGAACTACGGTACACTGAGTTGTGACGCTTTCGAATGGATAGAAGGCAGAAAGGACAATGACATGACACTGCAGTTCCAAGCGATAGAACGTGCGGGAATGGAGGAAGCCTATCATGCCGACGGATACACGTTCTTCGTGATGAAGAACAACGTATGGGACGACTGGTTGACCTCTTACCGCTATTCCTGTATTCAGGAGGTTCCCGCAAGTACATTGCGTACGTACTTGAAGCGCAGCATCGTTCCGGGCAAGTTTCTGACCCAGGACATATCCGTACCCGTTTTTGTGCAGACACTGGACAGCACGGTGACCATGCGTATTTACAAGACCATTGTTGCTCCAACGAGCAGTCAGAATCTGAACGCTCTCCGTGCCGGCTGGACGAATGACAACGGGTTGATCAACCAAGTGGGCATGGTCACCTCCAATCTTGAACCTACCAACGGTGCTTTGCATGTTCAAAGCGCACGCTTTACCTTTTTAACGAAATAATGGTTATGAACAGAACAGTTATATTCGCTTTTATCGTTGCCCTTTGTTTGTCTGCCTGCCAGCCCAAGGAGGGAAATACCTATTCTGACGCACTGACAGAGGAAGCCGTTGTCAAAGCCACCGATGATGCGATGGCGTGGCAGATCAGAGAATATGAAAACATGAATGCCCGCCGTAAATGGAAAGCCGACCATGACATCAGTTGGGAAAACGGTATATTTCTGACCGCCGCTGCCGAATGGTCGTGGCTGCGCGGTGATACGGCAACCCAACACTGGTTGCGCGAGGTGGCTTTGCGCAATGATTACCGTTTAGGGAACGGCAACGGTGTGAGCCATGTATATCATGCCGACAATCTGATAGTCGGTATGTTCTACGCCGATCTGTATGAGCAAGACGGTGATGTGCGTGTTCTCTATCCGACCGTGGAGCGTTTGCAGTTCATCAAGAACAATCCGTCCTCTTACGGTTTGGAGTGTGATCCCAATGACAAGGCCTACAACTTCAAACAGCGCTGGTCGTGGTGCGATGCACTGTATATGGCTCCCCAAGTCTTTGCCCGCTATGCCCAACTATGGAACGATAGTTCGCTACTGGAGTTTATGAACGACGAGTACTGGACTGTTACCGACTATCTGTACAGTCCCGAATACCATCTCTATTGGCGCGACAGCAATTATTTTGACAAGCAGGAAAACAACGGCAAGCCTGTATTCTGGGGACGCGGCAACGGCTGGGTGATAGCAGGATTAGCAAAGATGATACCCTATCTGCCGTCGGATTGGGAACCCCGCCAGCGTTTCATAACGCATTATCAGACCATGATGCAGACCATTGCCAGTTTGCAATCGGAGGAAGGACACTGGTATGTGACCATGCTGGATCCGGACAGTTATCCTAATCCTGAGATGAGCAGCACAGGCTTCTTCTGCTATGCGATGTGGTGGGGCATCAACAACGGTCTATTAGACGAAGCCACTTATCTCACTCCTGCTACAAAGGCATGGCAGGCTTTAGTGCACGCCATGCGCGGGGACGGAATGCTGGGAAGCGTGCAGATGGTGGGAGAGAAGCCTGAGGCTATCACAGCGGATATGACAGAGGTGTATGGTCCGGCAGCCATGTCGTATGCGGCTCAGGAGATATTGAAGTATCTGAAGAACAATAGTTAGGGATTAGAGATTAGAGATTAGAGATTAGGGGGGATTATAGGTCGAACAAGCAGGATATTTTTTTGAGGGTGCAGAATAACGATTTTTTCTTTTTCACCTTCCGTTGAGGGGTCGTTGAGGTCTCGATGAGGTCTCGTGGAAAGAGATTAATTGTCCGGCAGAAACAGAACAGGCGGAGGCTCTCCATGCTGATTTTGAGAGACGAGCGGCAACTCCACGGAAGGCAACATAAAGACAGTTTGTGACAAACAATTCCGCAAATGGATACAAAGACAAGAAAAACAGAAACAAACGAGAAACAGATGTTACATTTCAAGCGATATATATTACCGGCATTGTTCGCCTGCATTTTCATGTCCGGCTATGCGAACGATGTATATTTCCATACTATCAGCAGAGTTGGGGGATTAGGATACGGCAGCGTGACAGGATTTGCCCAGGATTCGGACGGGTTCATGTGGATAGTAACGGGTGACAATATATATCGCTATGACGGCTATACATTCCGTGCATACCATAACAAGATTGCGCGTCCTGAAGAATGGCTGATAGCCTATTGGTCGGTGCTGTATACACAAAGTGAAGACCTGTATGTCACCACTTCGTGCGGTGTGCTAAGGTATTGCCGAGACACGGACAATTTCGTCAAAGTGAGCGATTGTGTTTCTCGTTCGATATGCGAAGACCAGTACGGACGTTTGTGGTTAGACGGCTCCGGCATTGTCTGTTATGATCCGAAAACAGGTGAACAGGCACCCTTATTGATAGGTAATTACGGAGTAACGGGACGTTTCTATACTTCGCCCTCGGTGGTATCGCTGTATGTTATAGCCAATGAGGCATTACTGACTATAAATCTGAATACGGGAGAGCAGAAATTCCATTCGTTAGAAGGAAAATTGCAACGAGTAACCGCGATGGAGTGGCAGGACAGTACACTATATCTGTTGTGTGAGAAAAAGGGATTATGGCAGTTCCGTGACGACCTGCAGTGTATATTACCCTTGGAAGGCAGCCAGAGTGCCCGCAAACTATTAGCGGCTTCTGACCATCGGTTGTGGATAGGAACCATGCATGGTCTGTTCGCATACAATACGGAATCGGGAACATTGAAACACTATGAACAGACCAATCATGAAGGCAGTTTGGTGAGCAACTCCATACAGGCATTATACTTAGACAACAATGACAACCTCTGGGTAGGTACTTATGCAGGCGGACTATGCCTGGCATCGGCACATATTCACAACGATTTTCATTCGGTCCGTTTGCAGGACTACGGTTGCCTCAATCTGCCTATCAGCGCCCTACTGGAAGACAACGGCTATCTATGGATAGGCACAGAGGGAGACGGTTTGTACTGTTGGCACGAAGACAAAGGCATAGTGGCACATTACCAGCAATCCGCAGGCGGCATAGGCGCGAACAACATCAAATCGATAGTCAAGACAGGCAACAAATTGTGGATAGGGACTTATCTGGGCGGACTGAGTTGCCTGAACACCACAACAGGCCGATTCACCACATACACGGCAGAACGGAAAGAACATGCAGTGCTGAGCAACCAGATCTATGCCATGTGTCCGGACGATGAAGCCTTATGGATACTATACCAATCCAGAAGCGATATGATGACCTATTTCCAGCCCGAAGAGGGAATGTCCCGTTCGATAGCCATTCCTGAACCTGTTGGCGAATATGTGTCGTCCCGCCCGTTCAATGTGCTGAAGACAGGCAATGACATTTTTCTCTCCACCACTACTTCGCTGCTTCGTTTCTCCCGTACAGACGGCAGTTATTTGACATCATACTCTCCGAACAAGCCTTACTCGATATGTTCTGTGTGTGCGGATACTCTACGTGATGGTTTATGGATGGGTACGCGAAACGGAGGTTTGTTATTTTTTGACAGGATACAAGAATCTTTCCGCACGGCATTGGACGAACCGTCCAATGAATTGTCGAAAATCAATACGATTGCTTTGACGGACAGCACTGTATGGATGGGAACAGACAACGGTGTCGCTTCTTATTCCATCGGTTCAGGCTCTCTTCATGTCTATAACATATATGACGGCGTATTCGAACACATCTTGTCTTCGTGTGTTTCCGAAGACGGTAATCGAGTATATTGGAGCGGTTTAGGGACGCTGAACTATATGGAGGCAGGAGAAATCAATTACAACACCTGTCCTCCCCATACGCTGGTGGCAGACCTCAGCATCAACAACCAGTCTGTTTTTGAGAGCGATATCTATGCAGACAAGATAGCGCAATTGCGCAAGGGCAAACTGGTGCTGCGCAATAATGAAAACAACATAGCCATTACGCTTTCATCGACCAATTACCTGCTGAGCGGGAAGAACCGATACCGTTTCCGCATGGTACCGGTTTCGTTATTCGGTTCTGCGAAACAGTCAACATCGTGGAACGAGGCAGATTCATGGCGCAGAACATTTTCGTTGGTACAAGTTCCAGCCGGTCGTTACAAAATAGAGATGCAGGCATGCAACAACGACGGTGTATGGGGCGATATCATAGAACTGAGCATGCGTGTCAAACCTGTTTTCTGGGCAAGTGTATGGGCCTGGCTGCTGTATATACTTTTGAGCGGTCTTATTATTGTTTTCCTGGTCTATGCGTATATCCGCCACAACCGATTGAAAAACGAACTTCATATAGCGCAAGTCCGTCAGGAAGAGGAGAAAAAAGCGAGTCGGGCAAAGGTGCGGTTCTTCACTGATGTAAGCAAAGAACTGAAAGCACCGTTATTACGACTCCAATCGGAAGTGGATATTGCACAAGTTCCGGAAATACAGCAGATGCTGAGTGTGATGGACAGATATACCGACAAGTATTGTATAGATATAGGCAGCAACAGAAAGGAACAACAGATAGAATCCCAACTGGACAGGTTTACCCAATTGGTATCGGAACATCTGTCGGATCATACCGATATAGATGCTTTGGCACGCGAGATGGGTATGTCGCGCCGCAAACTGTTCAGTTTTATCAAAGACAATACGGGCAAGTCGATTATTGAATATATACGTTCCTACAGAATGTCCACGGCGGCAAAACTGTTGTTGGAACAGAACCTCACGATTTTGGATGTCATGGAACGTGTGGGGATAAGCAGCCAAAGTTATTTTGTGAAATCCTTCAAAGCGGAGTTTGGAGACACCCCTTCCGACTTTGTTGCCAAAATGAGCAAAAAGAATACAAAAATATAGAGTTTCGGTCTGCCAGATATGGCGTACCTTTATGAACTCAAATGTTCAACCTTAAAAGAATTAGTAGTATGAAAAAAAATGCTCTTATCGCAGGTTGCCTTATGGCAACAATGAGTATCTTTGCGGATGAAATGTATGTCAAAGATGCTTCAACCGGTTTCTATTCGTACAGAGGAGAACCTGTTACGGCAGATGTAGTATGGGATTTTACCCGTCTCACCGCATCAGACGTGAACTATGCAGAGCCGAATGTATTTGCTGACGCACTGATAGAGTTCGAGAATCTGGGTATGTACAAGTATGGTTATTATGCCAGCCGTTCATTGGGAGACAAGACTTATGGTCCCGTGATGTGGAACAGCGGCGTGAGTTACATCAACGGGACGAAAACCAACAACAATGCCATTACTACAGTGGCTGATTTTCCCGCCGTGTATTTTCCTGTTGCCAAGAACGGCATCAAATACATCGCATACGAAGGGTGGGGGAACGGTAACCCTGCCAATATCACGTTTATGAAACGCGGTGCGAGCGGAACATGGGAAGACATCCAGACGATGGTGTTAAACAAAAACGCCTATACCGTTGATACCTTGTGGATTCGTGATACGGAGGTGAAAGAGGTGATGTTTCACCGTATTAAGGCAAACAATGCATGGCAATACATTACAAAGATTACGTTGGGTGTGATGTCTGAAGAAATCCAAACAGAAGTGGTGTTGGACACAAAGTCGCTGACTATGTATCCAGGCAAGGTTTCCACTATCAGTGCATCGGTTCTTCCTGCAGGTTCCGAAGTGGTATGGTCTTCCTCGGATGAGACTATTGCTACGGTGGATAACGGTACCGTTACGGCAAAATCCAAAGGAACGGCACTCATTTATGCTGCTGTGGGCGACGTGAAAGAGAGTTGCACTGTTATTGTGGAGGCTTATGAGCAATATACATTGGGTGAAGACGGCTATTTCCACTATACAGGCACGCCTTATGATGACTTCTCCGTTGATTTTACACAAGATCTTTCTTCCTCGGAAGTCCGTTACTCCAACCCTTCAAACAAGGAACATGCAGATCTGTTGCTGGAGTTTCAGGATTTGGGACTATACAAATGGTGCTGGTATGGAAGCCGCAAATGCGGTGATACGACTTATGACAATCTGCTGTGGAACGGCGGTATCAGCGAAAACGGGAAGAATGGTGCCGTTGCGGAAAACAAACGACCTATGATATATTTTCCAGCAATCACGAACGGCGTAAAGAAAGTCATTGTCGAAGGATGGACCAACAAAGACCGTAACCTTATTTTTATGGCAGAGAATGCTGCAGGAGAATGGAAACCTATCAAAGAAGTGGCAACCTCTATGACCGGCAATGATTACATCACGCTCAAATCCACCTATACGACCGCCACTCTGGAAGTGAACAGCACAGATGTGAAGCGCATCATGTTCTGACGTAATTCGACCGACTATCAATTCATCACAAAGATAACCATCGAACCTATGGAGGCAGGCGGTGCAACAAGCACAGACCAACCTATGGCAGAGACGACAGACTGCGCAGATAAGGTTATCATAGACGGCACTATGTATATCCGTCATAATGGTGTCACATACAATGTATTAGGGCAACGTAAATAACCGGTATATATATACGACAATGAAGAAGTATTTTCTTTTCACTCTCGGGCTTTGTATGTCCGTCTTAAGTCTGCAGGCCGCACTCTATGAGCGCGATGCACAGACAGGGTTCTATAACTACACAGGCGAGGCAATAGATGAAGTATTTGCTGTGGATTTCAGCGATTTGCAGCCTACGGATGTGTGCTATGTGGAGGGAACTACCAAGCATGATTCCCAGAAGATATTGGAGTTTCAGCAATTGGGTCTCTACAAGTTCTGTTACAAGGATACACGTTCCATTGCAGGCGAGACCTTCTCTCCTCTGCTGTGGAATAACAACACGGCAGACGACGGTACCAACAATACAGTTGCAGTGGCATACCGTCCGACCGTGTATTTCCCGAAATTCAAGAACGGTATCCATAAACTTATCGTCAGCGGTTTTGGAGGTTCTATGTTCATTCAAGCCAAAAATGCAGCCGGTGCATGGGTGGGACTGAAAGACGTGGCTCCTGATGCCAATATGGCTAATCTACCTCTAAGCAAGACGGCTTGCGTCAATGACACCGTGCTTATCAATAGTGCAGATGTCAAAGAAATATCCATCAACCGCAACAGCGGAGGCTATTTCTTCCTGGTGAATGTACAGATAATTCCCATGGGACACGAATCGGACATTGTCCCAGTTACGGCATTGTCCATTACACCGAATACCGCCAATATGGAAGTGAGCCAAACGCTTCGACTGACGGCAAAAAAGACTCCCTTTAACGCAAATGCCGAGGTGCAATGGAGCAGTCAGAATACGGCAATTGCCCAAGTGTCTTCCGAAGGCATGGTTACGGCAGTGGCTGCAGGTGAAGTGGAAATCTATGCCGAGTGCGGAGGCAAGAAAGATGTCTGCAAAGTATCTATCATAGGCGAGACCCCTGTGTCAAGCATTGAATTAGATGCAACATCCATCTCTATTGCTGAGGGGAAATATGCTCGTCTTAATGCCGTTGTATTGCCCACCAATGCCAGCAATCCGACTGTGACATGGACTTCGTTGGATGAAAGCATTGCTACCGTAGATGGAGGTTTGGTACACGGACTTGTAGAGGGAAAAACCAAGATCATCGCCAAAGCCGGTGACAAGCAGGCAACCTGCGATGTTGAGGTATATTGGGAAATGCCCGAAGACTGCAACTATCAATTGGTGGAATACTATGACGGTTGCACATATTATGAATGGTATGGAGAAGCGCAAACAAAGGGCTTCACTATTGATTTCACCAAGTGGAACTATGCAGACTTAGGTGATCCCAATTGGCCTGATTTTGCTACCACGCAGGCACAGGGACATTCCGATCAAATTGTGGAGAAGGATCTCCTCGGCTTCTATCAATGGGTTATCTATGAGAACCGAGACTTAACTTCGGATGGTTTTAGCGGTTCACAAAACGTATTATTCAATGGCGGTTATACTTATTTAGACGGCGAGCGCTTTGGTGCAGGTGTAGTACCTTTGTGCAAACGTCCTGCCATCTATTTCCCGACTTTCAAGAATGGTATCAAACAGGTGAGAATCACGGGTGTCAGTCATAATAATATACGCCCTCTTTCTGTCAGTTACAAGGCGTTCATGCCAAATTCACAAGGTGGAGACAGTACTATCATGGCAGGACTTCCATCGCTTGAATTTGGCAAAGAATGGGACGAATATGTCATAGACAATCAGAATGAGACCGTTACGGATCTTCGCATATCGCGCAACTCCACCGACTATTGGTTTATCGGCTCTATTGAAGTTATTCCTTTTGGAGGTACAGCAGTAGAACCTGTATTGGACAACCGATTAGAAGTACGTGCCGTTACGGGCGGTATTCTGTTCAATGCCAAAGAAGACCTTTCCGCTACAATCTATAATGTATTGGGCGTTACCTTGCATACCATTCAGGTGCGTGCAGGTGTGCATACTATGGTACCAATGCCCAAGGGTATGTATGTAGTCAACAATCAAAAGGTAATCGTTGATAAATGAAGAAACTGATTAGTTTATGTATCGTGGCAGGGTTGGCTATTGTGTCAGCCCTTGCCACTGATTTCGATATTATGCGCGACAATCTGCGTCGCGAAGTTTTCCTTGGTTCTTTGGATTATGATGTGAGCGATTCTGCAATCCAAGCACACATAAGCACCATTGCCAGGAATGCTGCAACCTATCAAAATACCTTAGCCAAGAATCCTACCACATGTCTGTGGACTGAATATGACAAACTTAAAGGAGACAGGTCATACACTTGTTCTCATTTGTATTATTCTCTCATACGTCTTCATACGATGGCGCTTGCGTGGGCGTATCCCACTTCCTCTCTTTATCATGATGCTACATTGCTCCAGGACATCAAACGCAGTCTGGACTTCCTATATACTTATGCACTGAACGAAAAGACCACGTTGCTCGGAAACTTCTGGGAATGGCGTATTGGTATGCCGCAGGAATATGCTGCCATTGTCAGCATTCTCTATGAGCAACTCTCCGAAGTGCAACTTTCCCACTATGACCTTTCCTTTACCAATTTTGTCCGTTCCTTTGCACAAACAGGCAACTTGACTTTTGCCAATCAGGCGGATATCTGCCGCAATCTTCTGTATATGGGTATTCTTTGTGGCAAACAAGCCGACATTTCCAATGCTCTTACCATGGTTAAACGTGCTTTTGTGGACGAAACAACTCTTGATGAACGCAAGAGAGCACAATCATTGTTTGAACAGATGCTTGCCGAGCAGGGAGACTATCATAACTATAACGGCATAACGAAAAAAGAAGGCCTCTATTCCGATGGTACGTTCATTCAGCATACAGCCATGCCTTACATTGGCGGATATGGTAGCAGTATGATTCAGTTCGCAGCAGAGATGCAATTGTGTTTCTCAGGTACAAAGGCATACAGTGCACCTGATTATTTCTACGAAGCCCTGTCTCTCTGGATAGAAAAAGCCTATATTCCGGCCATCTACAAAGGCGAGATGATGCGTATGTTTATGGGGCGAAACACTAATTCTGCTCACAATTCGCACACAATGGGACGTGCTATCGGATTGAATATATATCGCAGTCGCTATCTAATTCAAGATTCTGAACAGCGGCAACGTATTGTCAATACTTGTTATTCATGGTTCAAGGATGATGCTTACTATACGTCCTTATACGATGGCATAGATCCTGTCATTGACCGTCCGCATATTGAGCAGATGCAATCCGAGGCATCAGACCATGTTTCCGAACCATATAGCCATATCTTCGCAGCGGGAGACCGTGTGGTTCACGAAACCGAGCGTTTCCGCTTCGGGCTGGCGATGTCTTCCAACCGTATTGGTAAGTTTGAAGGTTTTCGCAATAACAATATGTCCGGATGGTACACAGGCGATGGAATGACTTATATCTATACGCAAAACAATCGTGACCACTGGCTCAATTACTTCAACTCATGCAATTTCTATCATATACCTGGTACAACGGAGGATATGCTCTCCCGAGCAGCAGATGGTTCGGTGGGTATGCTTTTCGACAGCCCTGTCAATGCACAAGCATGGGTCGGAGGTGTCACTTTGCTCAATAGATATACTGCTGCAGGCATGAGCCATGTAGGGGCAAAAAGCGACTTGGTGGCAAAGAAATCATGGTTCATGTTCGATGATGAGGTACATTGCCTCGGTGCAGGCATATCTATGAGTGAAAATCGTCAGGTGCTCACCACTATTGAGTCTCGGCGTATTAACAAGGGGTGGTCGGTTGATGGAGAAGCGGCAACAACCAAGAAGTGCTATGAAGTATTTTATACCAATCCCGCGTATGCATATATCAATGAGGTAGGCGGATACTACTTTCCGGATCCTGTTCAACTCACTACTTATATCGAACAAAACAAGTACTATTCTCTCTATATTGATCATGGCAAAGCACCGCAGGATGCCACCTACAACTATGTTCTTCTTCCGCAGATGACAGCGGATGAAACGCTTGCTTATACCCGTAGTCCGAAAACGGTTACACTATCCAATACCGCACTTTGTCAATCAGTTTACCACCGCACTTTGGGCATTGTTGGTATCAACTTCTGGCAAGCGGGTACATCTGCGTCCGTAACTTCCGACGGAGAAGCGTCTGTGATGTATCATCAGACGCCGACAACTCTCTATTTTGCAGCGTCTGATCCTACATGGAAACGCACATCGCAGACCTTTGTCTTAGACGGACTTTTCGCTCTTTCTTCCGCAGAACCAGCCGAGGGAGTTTCTCTTACGCGCTCTGCTTCTACCACTACTATCACCATCAATTGCACCGATCGTATGGGGCAGGGAGAATGTTTGCAACTTGATATCATCAAACCCTTACCTGCGCCCGATGTGCCTTCTTCACTCAGTAATACCGCTGTGGACGATACAAATGTCTTCAAGACCGTTAACGATGGGGTAGTGTATATCCATCGGAACGGACATACATATACCATACAAGGTGTATTAATCAAATGAATATTGTGCTAATCTCATAGTCTATATCTGTATGCCTGTATGCATCACCGCTTTATTTAATCTGTTTCTTATACGAAACCAACATTGAATCAGAACCTATGAAACGAACTCTTGTCCTTATCATATCTTGTATAGTAGTATCTGTCTTTTCGGTTGAAGCGGTCAGTCCTGATACATTCACCCGTATGCGGAACAATTTTCGCGACCATTGCGCCTTAGGCTCGCTTGACTATGACCCTGAGCAACCCGATATGCGTGCCTATTTGGATGGTCTTTCTGCTCAGGCACAA
The DNA here is from genome assembly GCA_002477945.1 of Bacteroidales bacterium UBA7569. GTDB lineage: Bacteria > Bacteroidota > Bacteroidia > Bacteroidales > Paludibacteraceae > Colicola. The sequence continues at coordinate 20,267 of DLLF01000029.1, read as the reverse complement.
GACTATTGGCACACAATGCGCAAAGACACTTGTTTTCTTTGGGACTCGCTTAACCTGCTTACAGGCGTTCCGGCCTATACTCCTTTTCATGTCCACTATTCCTATTTGCGTTTGGAGACGATGGCGCGTGCATGGGCATATCCGGGCAGTTCCTTGTATGCCAATGCCGGATTGTTGCGTGATATCCGCTTCGGATTATCCGTTCTCTATCGCTATGCCTACAACGAGAACACGCCTATATGTGGCAATTGGTGGGAATGGCGTATCGGAAATACAGAGACCTATGCCAACATTGTCAGCATTCTCTATGATGAACTCACACACGAAGAAATCAACCAATTCAACCTTGGTGGGGCGCGACATGTGCGCCACTTCGCACAGCATGGAAACATGACCTATGCCAATCTCGCGGACATCTGCCGCAATCTGTTCCTTATAGGTGTTCTTACCGGAAACGAAGAGGATATCAATGCTGCATTGCGCTGTGCCGTACCTGCCTTTGTGGATCGCACAACACCGGAGCAACGGGTAGCAGCCAATGCCGCGCATGATGAAATACTGCGTACGCAATCCCAATATCAGCACAACACACTGGTGTGGAAGAAAGAAGGACTCTACCAAGATGGCACTTTTATCCAGCATATAGCCATCCCTTATATCGGGACTTACGGGCAATCTATGATTCACCTGACGGCGACTTTGGTTTCCGTATTGGAAGGCACAGAGTTCAGTGTCCCCGATGCGATCTGCAGGGTATTGCCCACGTGGATCACAAAGACCTACCTCCCTGCGCTCTACAAGGGCGAAGTGATGTTGATGTTTATGGGACGCGGCAACGCACGTAATCCCTATAAGTCTGCACGTTCTATGGCGCTTGATATCCTCGAATCTTCTGTATTGATTGCAGATACCGCTGTCCGGCGACGCGTACAGCACACCTGTGCCGATATGATAGCCTCGGATCGCCACTATGCTTCCATCTACGAGAATATGTCGCCTCTTCCCGTGTATAAGCCTATGTTGGATTCCGCACTTGCTATGGCAGACAACAATGCCGGACCCGATGAGTTCAGTATCGTCCTCGCGGCAGGTGACAGGGTAATACACCAGACTCCTCTCTTTCGTTTCGGACTTGCTATGTCCTCCAATCGTATAGGTAAGTATGAGGCGTTTATTCGTACCGACAAGAGTGAGAACAACTATGCATGGTACACAGGCGATGGCATGACCTATATCTATACTCCCAACGATCCTATGCAGTATTGGCAGTATATACCTCGCATGAATCACTATCGTGTGCCGGGTACCACTGTTGATTTGTTACCACGTGACTTCTGTGCCAGCAACATGATTCTTTTCGATCACCAACCTAAAATAGTGGATGTCGGACGGGCAGGTGGTGTCACTATGGATAATACATATTCTTCCGCCATGATGCAACTCTTGGCATCACGATCCGACTTGATGGCGAAAAAATCATGGTTCTGTTTTGACAACGAGGTTGTCTGTTTGGGGGCGGATATCCATTTGGACGCACCGCGTGAGGTCATCACAACCGTTGATAACCGGCAATATGCGCGCCCGATGTACATCAACGACCGACTTGTCAGTGCACCACACGACCAGACCTTTCAAAATGCCACAACGGCGTATATCGACAGCACGGGAGGTTACTATTTTCCGCAACCTGTCACGCTTCATGCTAATATCTCCGGCAATGGTTTCAACGAACTATGGCTCTCACACGGAACGGCTCCAAAAGACGCATCTTATCAATATGTATTATTGCCGCAAATGAGTCGGTCGGAGGTTCTTCAATATAGCAGGAAACCGCAAATCAAAGTCTTGAGCAACACTCCTGCTCTGCAGGCAGTATCCGAAATAACACTCGGCATGGTGGCGGCTAATTTCTGGCAGGCAGGCTCCATAGAGGACATCTATAGCGATGGTGTTGCCGCTGTTATATATCGTTACAATGCAGATACGCTCTTCCTTAATGTCAGCGACCCCACTTGGGACCGTACCTCACAAACGCTCACTCTACAAGGAACTTACCGGTTATTGCATTCCAAGCCCGATGATAATATCCGTGTTTCTACCGATGGCAAACAGACACAAATATACCTCTCTACGGTCAATCGTTTGGGTATGACACAGCAACTCGTTTTGCTTCGGACTCCTGCTATAGTTGCAACTGTCACCGAAACAACGGAATCATTGCCTACCTATATGTTTGGCGATCCTACACCAGTTGCAGTATTGGCACCGCAGGCAGGACGCCCTGCCTATCCCTACAATCATTTCGATGGGTATTCTGAGCAGGCACAAGAACACGATTGGACAGTCGTTACGCTGGAAAATCCCTACATCCGTGTTTCTATGCTGCCTCAGTTGGGCGGCAAGATATGGGGGGGCTGTGGAGAAACAGAGCGGGCGTGAGTTTATTTACCAAAATCATGTCATCAAGTTCCGCGATATTGCGTTGCGCGGAGCATGGACATCGGGTGGGGTGGAATTCAATTTCGGTATCATCGGGCATGTTCCCACCACGGCGACCCCTGTTGATTACACTACGGTACAGAAAGATGATGGTTCGGTCAGTTGCTACGTAGCCTCTTACGAATGGATAACCGGCACTTGGTGGATGGTAGAAGTCAATCTCCCGAAGGATAAAGCCTTTTTCACTACCTCCGTCACATGGTACAATGCAAGTGCCATGTATCAGCCTTGTTACCAATGGATGAATGCTGCCTACACGATACGCGGCAATGCAGAGTTTGTCTATCCGGGCAATGCAAGCATTACGCACGACGGCGATTGGGACACCTATCCCGTAACGAAAGAGGGTAAAGACATATCGTGGTACGAAGATGTTAATTCCGGAAGCGATATGTCTGTCCACGTATTGGGCAAGTATAACCATTTCTATGGCATCTATTGGCACGACTGGAATTTCGGCTCGGCGCACGTGGCAGACTATGCCGACAAACTCGGTATGAAGTATTTTATATGGAGCAAGGCACGCAGCGGGGCAATCTGGGAAAAACTGCTCACGGACTCTGACGGGCAATATATCGAACAGCAGTCGGGACGTATGTTCTGCCAACCTAACGAGGCGTGTGCATTCACCCCGTTCAAGCATACTGCCCTGCAACCTTGTGCTACGGACACTTGGACGGAGTATTGGTTCCCTATGATGAATATCGGTGGAGTCAAGGAAGCATCTGCTATAGGTTCTCTCAATGTCGTTCGGGATAGCAGCCGGATAAAACTGTTGTTTTCGCCACTTGCTGAACTGAATACAACCATGCAGGTCTATGATGTCGATAGTCTGATAGCCTCATTCCATTTGCAAACGCAAGTCCTGGAAAAGTGGGAACAGTCTGTTCCTATGACGGAAACACTGCAGTCCGAAGGACGCCTGCGCATCGTCGTTGGTGACAATGCGTTGGTCTATTCCGAGGTGTCGGAAGAGGTTGAGACAAACCGCCCGCTCGAATCGCCGAAGGACTTCAATTGGAATACGGCGTATGGTCTGTTCTTGCAAGGAGAGAATAGTGCCAATCAAAAACACTTGGCAAAAGCGGACTCCCTCCTGCGGCTGTCCTTGGACATGGAACCTTGGTTCTTGCCGTCCATCACCTGTCTTGCACGTGTGTATAACCAAATGGGGCGTTACGAGGAGGCTCTCGAATTGTGCCGGAGAGGCCTCTCCGTTTCTGCTTACGATCCTTCTTGCAACTACGAATACGGGTTGGCTTCGCAAGCGTTGGGGCATATCACCCATGCCAAAGACGGTTTCTCCATGGCGGCACGGGATAAGGCATTGGCTTCTGCGGCTTATTTGCGCTTGGCACAAGTGGAATTGTCCGATGGCAATCCCGTCAAGGCGGAAATGCATTGCAACGCTGCTCTGCGTACCAATACGCTTAATCTTGATGCCGTCACATTGTTGGCTGTATTGGCTCGGCTCAAAGGCGACACTTTTCGTGCAGAACAAATCCTCAACCGACTCCTTTCGGATGTTCCGCTTTATCCCTGGGCGCAATATGAATACTATCGGTTAGGTAGGATAACCCAAACGGATTTCCTGCACGCCATTCGTTGCGAGATGCCGTCGGAGGTGTTCATTGAGTTGGCGGATACGTATGAACGCATAGGACGATGCGACGAGGCAATGGAATTGCTCTCCTTTGCTCCTTCGCACCCTGTCGCTGTCTATCGCAAAGCGTATGTGCAACATCTGTCGGGCAACCCGTCTGCTGCTATGCAGACACTTAGGCAGGCGCAACAGTTGTCGCCGTATGGTATCTTCCCCTTCCGTCCTTCCACCATTAAGGCGCTGCAATGGGCGGAACAAACACTGCCCGCATGGCAAAATCGCTACTATCTGGCGTTGGTTTACTATGGAACGCAACAGCAGGATAAAGCCTTGCAGTTGTTGCTGTCTTGCGATGATGCCACCTATGCCCCGTTGTTCCTGACCCGTGCTTCCTTGCAGCAAGATGAAGAGCAGTTGAATAGTCTGCTCATTGCACAACGCTTGGAGCAGTCTTGGCGTTGTGGAAAAGCATTGCTGACCTGGTATAACAACCATGAACAATATGACAAGGCAATGGAAATAGGCAAAAAGTACACGAAGCGTTATCCTGATAATTACTATCTCCAAATAGCGTATGCCAATGCACTCTGTAAGGCGGGGCAATACAAAACTTGTCTCCAATTGTTGGAGAAAGCCCGTATATTGCCCTACGAGGGAAGTACCGAGGGACACGACATCTATCGTGATGCCTGTCTCGGCTATGCAACGCAGTTGATGAATCGTGGAAAATACGATGCCGCACTTGGTGCCGTGGCGAAAGCACGCCTGTGGCCTGAGAATTTGGGTGTGGGTATGCCCTATCCCGAACGTATTGACAGCAGTCGGGAAGACGCATTGGAAAAGCAGATTCGTGCCAAGATGACCGTTTCCCGTTCCTTGTCCGCCCCTGTGAAATAAGAGATCGTTGCTCTATACAAAAGAGAGACTGCCTGAACTTCTCAGACAGTCTCTCTTTTTATGTATAGTTTTGTTTCCGAATAGGTTTGGTAGTGTTCCGTTGGAAGTTCTTTTCGTTTAGCCGACCTCAACGACCCCTCAACGACCCCTCAACGAGAGGTCAATAAGATAAATTGTACCTCTGAAGTTTATCGTTCTGATATGGCTATGGATTGGTTAGGTTCTGCCGAAGATAGTCAATTAGTACCTTGCCCATCTTTGTGTTCTGCCGGATGTGGGAGCCGTGGTCTTCGCCTGCGAGAAGGAGCAGAGTCCCGTGCGGGATACTGCCTGCAATCAGGCGGGTATGTTCTTCGGAAATCAGGTCGTGTTCCCCTGCTACTACAAGGGTAGGGCAGGGGATAGTGCCCAACTCTGTAGGCGATATGTGCGGTTCGGTGAGCATCATCTGCATCAGCGGTGCAGGCGTTACAGGGTTTCCGAGTGAGTCGGTGGTCATAGTACGGCGCATCTCCTCAAAGCCCATAATGCCATCTGGCGTGATGTTCGCCCCGCTGATAGCGATAGCCGAGAACAAGCCCGGATGCCGTATCTCCGCAAGCAACGCCACGATACCGCCATCGCTCCAACCGAACACGGCGGGTTTCTCAGTATGCAACGCCATGCAGAACGCATAGACGTCCTCTGCCATATCGGTGTAGTGGTACTCCGTCAGCGGAGCATTGGCTCCCTGTCCGCGTGAGTCAAGGGCATAGACCAAGTATCCTGCCGAGTCCAACTGCTGCGCCATAAGGCTCAGGTCGCTGTGGCTGCCGCCGTTGCCGTGAAGCAGGATAATGGGCTTTGCGCTGGCGTGTCCTATACGCTGATAAACCAAACTGACATTGTTAACGTGGATAGAGGTGGTCTCGTCGATATGCCGATGCCTGCGGGCGTACAAGATGCCGCACATCACAAAGACACTGATAAGGATAGTGAAGACCGCCGCTCTCCGCGTAAATGCTGAATTTTCCATATCTATGGGATTATCTGTTTAAGTCCGTTCATCTCTCTCCCAATACGCACCAGCGCAGCACAGGTATGCGGTGAATAACGGCATACAAAGCGGGAGTGAGGGTGAACATTGCCATAAAAAGCAGCACATACATCGCCCATGGCGGGAGCATGGTATGGACACGCAGCACATAGCCCACACTCATACACACTACAAACTGCAAGATATACAACCCATACGATATTTTAGCAGGCACAACAGCCCACGTTTCCCTCTTTCCTATGCATGGAATAGACCACGCAACAGGACGGTCTAACCAACGTTTGAAACCGCCGAACATTGCCAGTATGGCAAGCCACGCATAGAGATTGTTGCCCACACTGCGCAGGTAAGCAGCCGAATAGGCGTCCTGACCGAAAGTGGTGACAGTGAGCCATATCCCGCACGCCAAGGCAGCGGGAATAGTCAGCAGACCATACCGGCTGAGCCACTCTTGCACATCCTTGCGCACAAAGACATAATACCCGAACAGATATGCCACGATATAATACAACGGGCGGTACACATTCGCCAACGATGCAGGGTCTTGCATAGTGCCGTTGCCGTCCATCACCGTTTGGTCGCCCAAATAGAGCATCACGCCAAAGAACACTATCAGCAGCCCTATCAGCACATCACGGCACACAGGGTGCGACGTATGCTCGGACGGCTCTTGCGGATAGGTGATGTGCAGTTTCCGCTCCACCCAATGCAAAGGAATGGTGAGCAACGAGAACAGCCACAGCAACTGAATGAACCACAATCCGCCACCGCCCGTAAGCGCAAACATGATGTACATCACCCACCAAGGTTGCCCTGCGCCCATGTCGGCGTGGTAGTGGTAGTTCATAGTCAGCATACCAGCATACCCTGACAGCCACTGAAAGACAAACAGCCCGATAGTGGCTGGCACCAGCAGTTTGCGTGTGCGATTGCGGAAGAACGTGCGGTAGTCGTATTTGCCGAGTGCATACCGCGCACTCATACCTGCCACCACAAACAGCAGCGGCATCAACCACGGATAGAGCAGATACACCACCGCGTCCTGCGGCTGACAGTCGCTGAATCCGCCTATCCCTGACCCCGCACAACAGGCGCAGTAGTAATAGAACACATGAAACAGCATCACCAGCAAGATGGTGACCCAACGAATGTTATCAATATAATGAAGTCGCATAGAACGAATTATTACATTTAGTTCCCCAGTAGTCGTTTGACTTTAGTTTGAACTACTCGAATTTTTCGAATAGTTCGATTTTGCTGTATTTCAGCACTTTGATATATCTCTTTCAGGTGCTCTTACTTTGCTACTTTGATTTGGAACGGGTAGGACTTGGTGAAGGTGCGTTGCCAGTAGTAGGTGGCGGAGCAGGTGTGGAGGTCATAGACCACAGACCATTGTGTACCGCCGTAGGTGCCGTTGGGCAGAGATTGCGCTTCATTAAGGGCGTCTGCCATCTGTGCGGTGGTGAGAATACCGTTGTTTTCATTGTACCATCGCAGGAGGATTGCCTCGTGGCGGTTGGACTCTTCGCCGCTCGTGACACCCTGTTTGGCGGCACAGAGGTAGTGGTTGTTGAGCACGTTGGTCTCCGTGACGTACATTTGATTGTCCGCCCATTCCACACATACCGAGTTGCCTGCGGCATCGGCAATAAAGAGGTGGTGCGCCGTACCGATGTCGGAGTGCATATTGTACTGACGGAGCAGCGCAATGGCTTCCTGCACATCAGCGGCGCGGTTGAGCAACAGACGGATAGCCGTTGTGGTGGTGATATCGGGCAATGTGTCGTTGGTCTGATTGGTAACCTCGTCATCGCCAGCCATCAAGTCTGCCACCACAAGCCCCTTCTCATTGATACCGTCCATCGGCACATACACGCCAGCCACAGCCTTGAAGCGGTTAATCATACCCTCGGGCTTGTAGTCGTCACCGAAACCGAGGAAGTCGAGGTTTGCCGTGGAGACGGACGCATAGCCGTTGTCGGGCAGGCAACGGATGACCATGGCTTGGCAGTTCTCCCAATCGAAGTTGCGCCCCACAATGGTGGTACTGTCCGCAGTCTTGGCACGCAGTGCACTGCACGCGATGTCGCCCATGCGGGGCTTGCACTTGAGTTCGCCGTAAGGACCTGCCGAGAGATAGTCGCCAAGGAACACACCGAGTTCGTCGGCAGACGAAGCACCACCCTGCGACAGAAAGAGGTCGAAGCCGGCATCGCCCGTGACGGTCATACTGTAGAAGTCAGGCGCAAGTTCCGTAACTGTCTTGGAGGACTTGCCCAGTTCGTTCATACCGCACCCTGCAAGGAGTGCACAGAGGATAAAGAGGTTGAGATGTTTCATATTGATGAAGTTATTATACGGTTTGCTGAAGTTATTATACTGATTCGGAAATTTGTCGCGGGTCTATCGCGGGTCTATAGGGAGTCGGTCGTGGGGCGGTTATGGATTTATAAGCCTTATCAGGCACATCATTTCAGCCCGGCCACATTCCTTATTTCCATACAAAGATAATACAAAATCGCCAAAAATCCAAATTTTTACGCATTATTTTTGCATTTTCTTTGTAAATTATTGGTACTCAATGGTACGAAAAATGCCATTTTTCGCCGTTTTCTCCATTTCTTTTTCAAAAAAACAAAACCTGTTGTGAACATGCTGCGCACAACAGGCATTATTATCCGCTAATCACCGCCGGTATATCGTCAATGTTGAATACAGAAACCTATACAGCCTATTAAATCATTGATAAACATACAATTATCAGCGAATTAACCATAAATTCCACTCCATTAATGACCACCAATTACTCCATTTGGCAATCACCAACATTTTATTTGCGAGAGTGCATACAGCGGATAGGTATCCACGTGCCGCCCAGTGCCATTGTCCTGTTAGTCAGTGTATTCCAACACCCTTGTCAGTTTTCCGTGTCAGTCCAGTCAGTGAGGATATAACGGTAGGTTGGGCGGGCGGTGTTGTTGATTTCGAGATTACCGCCATAGAGGGAATTGGCAAAGACGGCATCGTATTTCCAACTACCCAGCGTGAATTTGAACAACGCCGGCAAGTGCAAATCAACATCAATGGCACGGACAGAATCATTGACGTGTTCCAACTTGATTAAACCCGGGTTCCACATACCCAAAGAGGGTTGGTTGCCTGTGATGTACACCTCCTGCTTGGCATCCTTCACCACAATCTCGATATGCTTGCGGTAGGTTTGCCCGGAAAGCGCGGTGGTATCGCCCGCAGCCAAGGCTTTGACAGCGTCCAGATAGTCGAACCAGCCATGGTAGGCATCATTAAGCGCCGACGGGTAGGAGGTGAGATGGTCGTAATCCGGATAGGATTTCCTCTGCCATACGACGTTGC
>DLLF01000029.1:0-10769 GCA_002477945.1 Bacteroidales bacterium UBA7569 | reverse complement strand
TCCATGCCTCCCACCTCGGGGACTGCCGCTCTTCGCCCGCATCGCTGAAAAAGAGATAGCACCGCTTGTTCTCATCAAACCGGTAATGGCAGAACTGCTTGGCAAGCAGCAACTTGTCCTCGCCGAAGGTCAGATTGGGCGAGAGGAAGAAATAGTCCGTAAAGAGGTCGCCGTTCATGAGACATTGCATCATGAAAGAAGCCCCCAACGAATGTCCGATGCCCAGACTGCGCTCAGTAGTCCGGTAATGGCTGCGGATATAGGGCATCAGTTCGTGCTTGACAAAGTTCATCAAATCCTCGGAATGCCCGCCGTGCCCGTAGTAACTCCGGATGGTAGTGCTGTCATTGGGTAGGAAATCATCCTGACGGCTGTACGACATAATCTGCGGGCTGCATATACCCACGACAATGAGCCATTTGGATTGATTCATGAACGAGGGCATTGCAGAAGCCATGAAGAACTGCTCCATGGTCTGGGCGTCCGTGGTATAAACCACATCAAAGTCGGTGGCATCGAAGTAAGGATAGAGAGGGGGCAGATAGACAAAAACCTTGCGCGGGAAATCGAAATAGTCGGACTCCAACATGAGGGTGTCGATGTGCCCCGTTATGTAGATGTCCTGCTCCTGTTGGTCGCCGGTGCCCGCAAAGGATTGGCAGGGGGAGAAGAGGAGAAGGAGGGAAAAGAAGAATAGGATTCGCTTTTTCATAAACATATAATTCGGTTATAATTTATTGTTTATCTATACCTTATTATTTGCGCTGCAAAAGTACACTTTCTTTTGCATTTATACAAGAGAAAGGTGCGCCAAACAGCATAACATAAACTACTGATTTTATTTTATTTGACATATGCAATAGTTTCCATTTGTTATGGATAGATGTTTTCATTTGTAATGGTAAGATATACTCAATGAAAGTGGACAATACCCTCCATTAAAACACTGATAAACATATAATCAGCCGCGAATGGAGTATGAATTGCATTCTCGGGTACAGGGCTCCGTTAATTGCCGTCAATAAGCCGTTAATTCAGTTTCCAGTGATGTGTTCTTTCTCCATTAATGCCCATTAAATGACTATACAAAAAAAGCATTATCGGATACTATGGGGCTCCGTTAATTGCCGTCAATAAGTCGTTAAGTTTCTTCGTTCATTGATGCGTTCTTTCTCCATTAATGCCCATAAATGCCGATAACATATAATTTCTCATAAATTACCCATGAATTCACTTAGGCAAAGATTAATAAACAACAAGTATTTGCATATTTACCGAAAGAATAGTATCTTTGCGCCGTAAATAATATAGAAATACGCAAAAATATCGACGCAAATGGAGTTTTCAAGAGATACTTATCTTCAGCAACTGAAGAACCGTATGCATAACGGCATGATTAAGGTGGTTACCGGCATTCGCCGTGCCGGCAAATCATACTTGCTTTTTCACATCTTCGCAGACTACCTTAGGCAACAAGGTGTGGATGATGCACACCTGATAATGATAGACCTTGAAAACCGCCGCAATAGCAAACTGCGCAATCCGGATGCTTTGCTTGAGTATATTGACAATCGTTTGTCGGACGACCAAATGCACTATGTGCTGATTGACGAGATTCAGATGGTGGACGAGTTTGAGGATGTGCTGAACAGTTACCTTAAAGTCCCCAATGCAGACTTGTATGTAACAGGTTCCAATTCCCGTCTGCTGTCCACCGATGTGATTACGGAGTTTCGCGGTCGCGGTGACGAGATACGGGTGCACCCGCTCAGTTTTGCCGAGATGTTGCCATATTTTGCGGGCAAGACAGAGCCCGAAGCATTGCGCGAATATATGCTGTATGGCGGGCTGCCCCATATTGCGGCACTTCCCACCACCGAGCAGAAAGAACTGTACCTCAAAAATCTGATGCGTGAAACGTATTTGCGCGACATCAAAGAACGGTACAAGGTGATGAATGACGACGACCTTGTGGAGTTGGTGGATATTCTGTCCTCCTCGGTGGGCGGTCTGGTGAGTCCGAAGAAATTGGAAGATACGTTCCGCTCGGTGAAACACAGCACATTGACGGCAGAGACCATCAAACGCTATATCGATTTGTTGCAAGACTCCTTTTTGTTGGAGAAATCCGTCCGCTATGACATCAAGGGGCGCAAATATATTGACACACCTGCCAAATACTATTTTGAAGATTTGGGGCTGAGGAATGCGCGTATCAATTTCCGCCAAAATGAGCAGACGCACCTCATGGAGAACTTGATATACAATGAATTGCGCGCAAGAGGTTATTCTGTGGATGTCGGGCAGGTGGTGTTGAACACCAAGAACGAAGCGGGAAAGTCAGTGCGACAGGTGTTGGAGGTTGATTTTGTGTGCAACAAGGGCTATGAGCGTTATTATATTCAGTCGGCGTACGCCATTCCCGATGCGGCAAAAGACCAACAGGAACAGCAGTCGCTGCTGCATATCAAAGATGGTTTTCAGAAAGTGATCGTCGTAGCGGGACTGACACCTACTTACCGCAACGACAACGGAATACTGTATCTGAATCTGTGGGATTTCCTGACACACAAAGTGGATTTTATGCAATAACGTATATCCGAGGCAGAGTTCTCCGTTAATTGCCGTTAATTAGACGTTAATTTTTTTCTCCATTAATTGCCATTAAAGAGCCATTAAAATACCGATAATAGATAATTTCTTATGAATTAGTTTGTTAATTCACGTATAGTTTCCGATTATAGTTTCAAAGCCGCCAGCGGAATGATATGCACACCATCGGGGCGCGTACATCGGTTCGCCGGTGTTGGTCTTTCCCGTCCACTTGGATTCCTCAATCAATACCGCACTGAATGCCTCCAATCGCTCTTGCAACATACTATCTGCTACTCGCTCAAAGTACTTCATAATCTCAATTATTTAATGTACCACAAAGATTCTAATAACAAGCGGATTACACAAATCAATCGGCATTTTTGCGGTGTTTCAACCGGTATTTTTGCGGTAAATATATCAATGATTGATAATGAAGATAATGTGACTATTGTTTTTGGAGTACCAATAAATGTTCCTCCGTAATCCTCTTCTGTCCCATTGATTGGTGTTCCAATTGGCGTATGGTGTCTTCGACGACAATCCAATTATTAAGAGTATATAAATCCAACAACCATTGCACAAAACTAATTTGCTGGTTTTTCCGTTTTGTATCCGATACCGTCATACAAAAATATCCGTATTGTTTTACTTGAGACATTATGTTGAGGTATATAACTTGCATTTCTTCAAAGAATAAATGTTCACAATCTCGTTTATTCCTTTTGTTTCGCGCACCTGTTTCTGCTGCTGTTGCTTCTTCAATATCTTCATTAAACAAATAATAGGATAGTCTGTTATTCCGAGCAAAATCAACAGCAAAAGGATAAGGCGGTGAGGTAATGACAATATCTGCTTTCTTGTCAAGTTGTACTGTACCGGCATTGCTACAATATACAGCAGCCCTATTGGTCAAATTCTCAGTTTCACGAATTGCCGATAATAACCAAGTACATTTTTTCTCAAATTCTGTTTTTAGAGAAATCTTAGTTTCTTTATTGGGTAGGATATTATCAGACAAATACCCCAAATTCCACGTATTACGCTTATTGCAAACTTTATTGAGAAGCGAAGACAAAACCACCTCGAATAAGTTGCGATAGGTCTCATCTTCTATTTTTTGGATAGCATTGAATAAAATACACAAATCAACATAGTTGTCTTTTGTAAACCAAACATCGGAATCCAGAAATTTAATAGGAGTATTGTCGGTAGCATTAAGAATGTTTGTTATAGATTTTTCGATGTGGTGTCTATCGTAAATATTCGTCTTTGCCCGACTAATTTTTGCTGATAGAAAATTTATATCTATACCTATAGAATGTAAGCCTTGTGCATTACATTCCAACAATGTAGTCCCGCTTCCGCAAAACGGATCCAATACCAGGCTTGTAGAAGTTGCGTATTTCTGCAGAAAATATAGTGGTATTCCCGGATAGAATTTTGCATGATATGGGTGCAAGTTATGCAATTTCAGATAATTCATATCTTTTGAAAGATGAGACAGTAATGATGGTGAATATTCGGTATAAATTTGGAAGGATAGCCCCATATTCCCAGCGTCTTATTTTCCTGTATCCATATCTTTTCACCACAAAAACACATACATTCTGATAGTTGTCGAACTATATCCCAAGCCAATGTTATATATGCACCATCCGTATTACGGAAATTTTGTACAACAATACACATATACTTTTTACTTTTCAGTTTATCTGCACATTGCAGAAAAATGCGAGTTAATTCTGTTAAGAATTCTGTATAATCGGTGATATTTCCAAGGTCTCGGATATCATCCGAATAATATAATGGTAGTTCTTTAGCAGCACGTTCTTTGTGTTGCGAGTTACTATGTCCTCGTGCTTTTTTCAACATATCCCAATAAGGGGGCGAGGTCATAATAAAATCTATGCTATCGTTCTCGATTTGTTTAAGTAATACCCTGCAATCCCCTTGCAGTAAGCGACTATATGCTGGATTAAGATATTTATTCGCTTCTTCTGCAAAAAAAGGATTGAGTTCGATGCCAATAGATTTACGAAACGTGTTTTGACATCCGATCATAGTAGAACCCACACCAACAAACGGATCTAATACAATCTCTCCCTCTTTGGTAAAAAATGACACAAATTCAGCAACCAGTTCCTCAGGATATTTTGCGGGGTGTTGAATTTGTCCCTTAGTACGAGTGTGGGCATTGATTGTGAACCAACTTTTAGTAAAGCGAATCCAATCTTTTCCTGATAAATTATTGAGTTTATTGACCATCATATTTTTATAAGTTCATTTGTTTGTGAATTGTAACGTATTGCACATTCATAAACTTTTTACTCCAACGCCAAAAATGTGGTACAGTTGTTTCTGTAATTTTATCTTCTTTACTGAATGTCCGTGTATGTTGGTACAAATAAGCAAGATATGTTACCAAAGCGTCTATTGAAAATGCTGTTACGATAGAAGGCAATCGACTTTCTTCACTAATATCAAATTGTAAAATATTTAATTTTTCCACTAAACTTTTACTCATTTGATTATCCCTATATCCCCCATGAATATCTGTATCAGGTAAAGAATTACTATCGGTAACCCAATACCATACACCATCATAAGAGATACCATTGTTCTTGTATGATTTCAATAAATTAATTATATCATCTCTTTCTTTTCGTTCATCAAATGCACGTATTGCATGAGCAGCCTTACATTCCATTATAATCAAGATATTTCTTGTTGTTCCATTGCTGAAAATCTTTGCAATGCCAGCAATGTCGCTCAAGCGTTTCCCCATTGCAGATGTGCCATAATGATTGAGATTGGAGAAGAAATGAACATTCTTCTTCAAAAAGGTATATAAAGATTCTTCGTAAGCGACACCATCAGAGGAAAGAGCAGATTGTTTCAAATTGTCCAACTCTTCTCGTAGCAATGTGTTATCAATTACAATTTGTCCGTTTTGCAATTGTAGTTGGTTGTTATGAGCCACATAGCAAGCATCCCCAAAAGTCATAAAATCCGTAAAAGGATTTAACGCATACTGATGTTCAATTCCTGCAACAGAGATAAAATTATCATTAAAATCCTTAATTATACCCAACTCTTGGAAATGTCTTAAAATTGCCCTCTTGTCGGTTTCCGTAAAATTGCTATCAAAAAGGCTATTTTTAGGAATATATCTTTGTGGATTCTGCAAACATGTATATATAACTTTTCCTATTAATGGTGTTAATTTGTATTTCCCAATATAACCATTACAAAATGCCACATTATAGGGAACAGATACACCATCAACTTTATTATTTATTTCATAATAGTGTGTATTTCCTTTCTTTCGTATATTAACCAATCCGAATTCTATAAGATAGGGTTTCAAGAACAATGTAACTCTGGCAATTTCTTTCTTGATATTTTCGTTGAAATTATAGAATACATCTTGGTAGTACTCTATATTTTTGGCAGGATTAGGAAATAAACGGAGATTATTTTGCAAACTCTCATTTTCATTATGGCAATATACGACAATAGCAGATATAATGTGAGGATTTACTATATCCAAGCCCCTCTTTTTATAAAATTGTAGGGCTTTTAGGGCTAATACAAATGGGCGCACCTCTATATGGTACATCTCCAAATTTGTATAATCTTTGCTGCTATTCCGAAACTTGAATGCAAGTAATAAATCTTGTAACGAGACTTTATTAGACTGATAATCTTTCAGCAAAGATGTAACATAGTGTCGGTTTTCTCCACCTGCAAGACCTTTGTAATAGGTAGGAAGCAAGCCTAAAAAAGCAAAGAATTCAGTATAGTCTCGCACAAATTCATTCCAAACTTGTCTGAAAGATTTCTGATTTGTGTACATCAATCCATGTTCCAGCATTACATCTACGGAACTATTGTTCCCTAATTGGGCTTGCTGATATAAGGTTCTTAATTTGGCATTTTGATGTCCACATAAATTGGTATGAACTTTTGCATGAAAATCCTTAAATACTTTTGCTTGAATTTCAGTGCTAAGAAATAGCAAGCGCAGTTCCTCATAGGTATAGAAAGGTTTAGAGGTATCTATGGCATGCAGCATAAAGTTCAACTCATCAACCCTAATGGCATTATGGGGGAGATGATATGAATCAGTTAATACAGATGATGTCATATATATACAAAAAATGCGGACTTGACGTCTGCCAACTCCGCATATCGAGGCTCTCGCATTGCCTTTAGGATTAGAATTGGCAACACGAAAGCCCACATCGGATATAAGTATATACACGACATACGCCTATCGCTGCACACCAAAGCGCAGCACATAGGCATACAAGATACTCATACCTTGCAGGCGTTCATTGTTGCTAAGTCCTGAATCCTAATGAAATTTGCGAGATTTCGATATGTCAGAACAGAGCGTCAATAAACGCTGTTAATAATATATTTGAAAGGTCGTCTGCCGAGCAAACGCAACCTTTCGACGACAAAGGTACTGCTTTTTAGTGAATTATGCAAATGAAAACGTTCATCTGATATTTATGGTTGTGGGGTGCAGTCTGATTATGGCAGTACCTGCAAAATGTACGATTGTTAAGATAGACATCGTATAGACAGTATCATATCTGTAAGATAAAATTCGTTACCACCTCGTTAGGAAAGCGTTACCACCTCGTTACCACATTGCTGCTACAAAAAAGTGTCAAATTTTAAGATGAATCCTCCTATCCATAGAAAATACTTGACACAGATATTACATATATGGAGTTTGTTCCTTGCACACTCCTCGCTTATTCCTTGCTTCAAAGGGCTTGTGCGTGTGTATGGTGCGCCCTGCTAAGAAACAATACCACTTTGCCACTTCTGTATTCTATTTTACCGGGCTAATGGACATTTACTATTTCCACGCATTGCTCTGTGGTGAGATATGGTAAGGGTGGCTTATGAGTATGGTCAAAGTATTACGAAAGTATTCATATCTATCGGTTATGTTCTACGTATGTTCTGGTTATCCTATACGCAGGTATCGATGCATGTACGGAAGGTTTATAATTTGACAAGAGACTTCCAAAGATGAAGAATATAGCAAGGCATTACCAGTACAGCCACATTACAGGACCGCTTTTGTTCGGGCGAAGGCTTCATGCAATACGCGATGAAGATTCCAATACCAAATGTCCGTATCCAATCGTTAATGTTGAATATGGCTATCTTATTTATTAAAACATTGACAAACATTTCATTATATATAATTTTATCAACAGTTTAGGAGTTTGCAATATACGATTGAAGAAATATAACAAGGAGATAATTGTGCAATAAAGTACAAATGCGCCGACTTCTATTTGTTCATATCAAAATAAAAATGTACTTTTGCAGCGTATTTGTGTAGTTTAATCCTCCACGAACATATAGATATTGCAGTTCGTGGAAATATAAGACGCAATCATGACAATAGGACGAAAACAGGAACTGGCTGAATTTAATCGTCTGTACAATAGCGGCAATGCTGAGTTTGTGGCAGTGTATGGTCGCAGGCGTGTGGGGAAAACATACCTCATCAATGAGGCATTGGCGGGCAAGATTACATTCCATCACGCAGGCTTATCTCCTGTGGAAGGTACAAAACAGAATGGGATGAAACAGCAATTGCAGCAATTCTACTACTCGCTGCTGATGCAAGGTATGCCTAAAAGCCATTGCCCTAAATCATGGTTGGAAGCATTCTATATGTTGGAAAAACATTTGCAGGCGATTGATGACGGCAGCAGGCAAGTAGTCTTTCTTGACGAACTGCCATGGATGGACACCCCTCGCAGCGGCTTCGTGACCGCATTGGAAGGCTTCTGGAACGGCTGGGCATCGGCACGCCACAATCTGATGCTGGTGGTATGTGGCAGTTCCAGTTCGTGGATACTGAATAATCTCATTAACAACCATGGCGGTCTGTATGGGCGTGTGACACGCGAGATATATCTACGTCCGTTCACTTTAGCCGAATGTGAGGCTTTCTATACGGATAAGCACATACCATTTTCCCGCTACGACATTGTGCAAAGTTATATGATATTAGGCGGCATCCCATACTACATGGGCTATATGGAGCAGAATAAGAGTTTCGCACAAAACATTGATAACCTGCTCTTTCGGGACAAGGCTCCCTTATCTGATGAGTATGAACGCTTGTTCCGTTCTATTTTTGTCAAGCCGGATGCTACCAAACGAATCATTGAAGTATTGGCCACGAGGCATAAAGGCTATACCCGCACTGAGATTTCTCAAAAGACTGGTATCCCCACGAGTGGCGATTTCTCCAAACTACTGCAAGCCTTGGTCAGTAGCAATTTTGCAGAAGAGTATGTGCCGTTTGGCTGCAGCAAACGCGATGTACACTACAAACTGATTGATCCGTTTTGTTGGTTCTATCTCCGTTTCGTTAGAAACCGTACCGCCTATACGGAGCAGTTTTGGCAGCAACATTCCGAGGACGCTTCCATCGTGTCGTGGCGCGGGTTCGCTTTTGAGTTGGTTTGTATGAACCATATTCAAGCCATCAAGCAGGCGTTGGGTATTCAAGGTATATCTACCACACAATCGGCATGGACAACTTCTGGTGATGAACAAAAAGAAGGCACACAGATTGATATGCTCATTGAACGCAAGGACAATGTGGTCAATATGTGCGAAATGAAATTCTATAGTGATGAATTTACAGTGGATAAAGCCTACCACTTGACGCTTATGCATCGCCAAGAAATGCTCCGCCCTTACCTCTCTCGCAAACAATCTATCATCAGCACACTTATTACCACGTTTGGATTGAAGCAGACCGGCTATTGGGGGGACTTCCCGCAAGTGGTCACCATGGATGATTTGTTCCGATAGAATTGGGTCGTATGGTTTCCGTTAATTGCCGTTAATTTATCACTAATGCATAGTGGTGAAAGACTCCATTAACCCTATTAAATCACCATTAAAACATTGATAAACATATAATTATCCGCGAATTGACCATTAATTGCATTATCGAGTGCAAAGATACAATAAAATCCGCCGATTTGTTGTCCGTAGCAGACAATTATGCACCAAACTATTGTCCGGTGCGTAGAGATAATACCTATTTGACTACTTGGTGAGGAGTTGCTGTATCTGCTTGGCGTCGGAGCGGGTGAAGCCGTTGGCGACGGTTACTTGTCCGCCGTTGGTCTCGATGATAATGTCCGCAAAGAGCAAACCCGCTTTGAGCGAGACGCTGCCAATGCTGCTACGCTGGATAACCGTGGCGGCATAGCCGATGAGGCGGGCTTTGTAGAACGTAACTTTCTTCTGTTGATTTCGTATTTTGGAAACAGACAGCCCGGTGATTGCAGGACAAGTGAAATTTGAAGATTTTTTATTGCGGAGTTTGTAGATTTCTATTTAGGCGCAAAGGCAGTTATCAAGTCCACTACCTATTTATCATCATAGTGACCATAAGCAGTTAGCACCATAACCACAATTTCAGACTCATAGACCTTATAGACCAAACGATGTTTGGGTGTGATACGTCTGCTCCAATAGCCATTCATATCACCTTTCAACCGCTCCGGTTTGCCTGTTCCTGAATATGGATGCTCTGCCAATTCTTCTATGAGTTGTCGCAGTTTACGATACGCTGCCGGTTCTGATTTCTGTAATCTCAACGCATCGCGGAGGGCTTGCTCCTTGAATTGAACAGTGTATCTCATTGCACCGTTCGTTTTAGCAAGTCATCCAACGATTCTCCTTGTTGCATGGTGTAAGTAGCCCCCTTTTCTGCGGTCTTTACGCGGTTTATGAACTCTTCTCTGCTCATAAGCGTCTCATCCGCTTTCGTTGCCAACAAGCGACGGGCATACGCCGAAAGTTTCCGCATTAGATTCTCGTCTTCAGCGATGTAACTGAGGTCTCGCAGAAATTCCGCATTCAACACATTATCCATAGTATTACCCTCCGAGTTAATTACTTTTATCGCTGCAAAGTTACGATAAACATTTGATATATGCAAGAATAGTGGGGCTACTGAATAAACTAAATATCTAATAACCACCTCATTAACCATTCATTCTGCTGTCATTGTCCGTGGGCAGTTATGAATAAGTATGCATAGATACTGACTACTACTTGCTGAGGAGTTGCTGTATCTGTTTGGCGTCAGAGCGGGTGAAGCCGTTGGCGAC
>DLLF01000012.1:22330-23703 GCA_002477945.1 Bacteroidales bacterium UBA7569 | reverse complement strand
TAACCGTACCAAACTAATTGTCTGCATTCGTGAACCACTTTGCCGCCAAACATATACTTTGCATACACTTCGCATACGCTTAACGCGTCATTCACAATGCTCCAGAAAGGAGGTGTTCCAGCCGCACCTTCCGGTACGGCTACCTTGTTACGACTTAGCCCCAGTTACCAGTTTTACCCTAGGTCGCTCCTCGCGGTCACGAACTTCAGGTACCCCCGGCTTCCATGGCTTGACGGGCGGTGTGTACAAGGCCCGGGAACGTATTCACCGCGCCATGGCTGATGCGCGATTACTAGCGAATCCAGCTTCACGGAGTCGAGTTGCAGACTCCGATCCGAACTGAGGATGGTTTTAGGAGATTAGCACCTGCTCGCGCAGTAGCAACCCTCTGTACCACCCATTGTAACACGTGTGTCGCCCCGGACGTAAGGGCCGTGCTGATTTGACGTCATCCCCACCCTCCTCTACCTTACAGTAGCAGTCCCGCTAGAGTTCCCAACTTTACTTGATGGCAACTAACGGCAGGGGTTGCGCTCGTTATGGCACTTAAGCCGACACCTCACGGCACGAGCTGACGACAACCATGCAGCACCTAGTTTCGTGTCTCTTGCGAGCCTGCCCCCTTTCAGGGACATCCACTAACTTTCAAGCCCGGGTAAGGTTCCTCGCGTATCATCGAATTAAACCACATGTTCCTCCGCTTGTGCGGGCCCCCGTCAATTCCTTTGAGTTTCACCGTTGCCGGCGTACTCCCCAGGTGGAATACTTAACACTTTCGCTGTACCGCTGACACTATATCGCCAACAGCTAGTATTCATCGTTTACTGCGTGGACTACCAGGGTATCTAATCCTGTTTGATACCCACGCTTTCGTGCCTCAGCGTCAGTCGTATCCTGGTAAGCTGCCTTCGCAATCGGAGTTCTGTGACATATCTAAGCATTTCACCGCTACACATCACATTCCGCCTACCTCGTTTACACTCAAGACCGCCAGTTTCAACGGCAGTGGTATGGTTGAGCCACACGCTTTCACCGCTGACTTAACAGCCCGCCTACGCACCCTTTAAACCCAATAAATCCGGATAACGCTCGCATCCTCCGTATTACCGCGGCTGCTGGCACGGAGTTAGCCGATGCTTATTCGTCCGATACTTGCAATAAACCACACGTGGCTCACTTTACCCTCGGACAAAAGAAGTTTACAATCCATAGAACCGTCTTCCTTCACGCGACTTGGCTGGTTCAGGCTCTCGCCCATTGACCAATATTCCTCACTGCTGCCTCCCGTAGGAGTTTGGACCGTGTCTCAGTTCCAATGTGGGGGATCTCCCTCTCAGGACCCCTACTGATCGTCGACTTGGTGAGCCGTTACC
>DLLF01000012.1:6268-22136 GCA_002477945.1 Bacteroidales bacterium UBA7569 | reverse complement strand
CAACCACGCTGCCCCTCGACTTGCATGTGTTAGGCCTGTCGCTAGCGTTCATCCTGAGCCAGGATCAAACTCTTCGTTGTAATCTCATTTATTTCCCAGTTCAGAACGATTCGA
Organism: Bacteroidales bacterium UBA7569; assembly: GCA_002477945.1. Classification (GTDB taxonomy): domain Bacteria; phylum Bacteroidota; class Bacteroidia; order Bacteroidales; family Paludibacteraceae; genus Colicola. The sequence goes on along the minus strand of DLLF01000012.1, from coordinate 22,022 downwards.
TATTTATTGTGTACTCGGAATTTTAACGGGAACTTAAGTTCCTTCCTTTTTCTTGTACTACATCTATCTTTGTTGCTTCATTCTCTCAAAGAACACTCGAGGCCTCCGCCTCTCTTCCGACTCGCTTTATCAGCGGCGAAATCGGCTGCAAAATTACAACTAATTTCTGAACCACCAAAACTTTTCGGAACTTTTTTTTCACTTTTTTTCTCAAAACATCGTCAAGTCGTTGTCTTACTCCTACTTAACAGACCGCCTCTCAAACTCAACCGCTTCCAACAAGGGCGAAAAAAATAGAACTACTCATAACCGGTCACGTGTGTCATGTGGTACGGATTATTTCGTAATTCAATTTTAGCACTCCGTCACCGAAGCGGAAAAGGGATGAACATCTTCATTTCCCAAAAGCGGGTGCAAAAGTACAACCTTTTTCCTTACACTCCAAATATCTAAACAACTTTTTTGCGAGAATTTTTCATAAAAATGCACAAATGATTGATTGACAAATGGATAAATTAAGAAGAGATTATGCAACAAAGATTAGAGAATAGGGAGGGCAATGGTATTGCCCGCCAAAAAACAATACAAATCAGAAAGTGGATAATTCGTACCGGAATCGGGAAAAAGTCCTCCAGGACTCGAACAGGAGTCGATGAGGTGCCGTGAAGGGATCGTGGAAAACTTTTCCTTTTTGGGTTTTCAGTAGAAGACATATAATAAACAGAATACTCAGTTAACAAAAGTACAGACAAAGCAGGTAATGAGACCACTATACTGCATATCCAAGAAATAGCAACTTTCGTTTCTTGAATTACATTGAAAAACCGTTGGCGAAATTAGATACACTTGTTCCACTCCTTGTTTGATGCACACAATACATAAACATTATAGTTAATCTTATTATTAGTTCTTTCTTTTCTTTTGCCTGACCAAAAGAAAAGAAACCAATGGGACTCCCCCACCCCCCTCAAAGAGGGGGCTATAAGCAGCCTTAACCTACGGAGTGATTTGTGTCGGGCGTTGCCAAAAATATGAGGTCTCTCGAATTTCGGCGGAGACACAACTCGCTACGCTCAGACAGTATCTCCGCTTATCGAAATTCTCGCTCCATTTTTGACGCACCGACCCAATGCCGGAAGGAATTGACACGCGGACACACGTATTTCAATGTAATTCCGCCAACGGGTATTAAACTTATCTATTCAATAGCCATCAGAAAGCATTTCAGAGCCGGTGAGGATAATGGGTGTGCCATCGATGTATTTGTTGTTGCGAGAGAGGCGGGCAAAAGAGATGATTTTGGCTATATCAATACGTGGAGAGAGTTGCACCTCCTCATCGAAGACAAAACAGAAACAGTTGCCTTGCGGATTGGGGTACAAGGCTTGGCGCATACGTTCTTCGCTCAGTACCGCGTGGTGGTGGACATGGAAAACACGATACTCATTTTGCAGCAGTGTCTCTTCGTTGTACAGAATAACGAAACGCACATCGCCTTTCTCCAACCAACTCCGCGGAAAAGTGCCATTGCGCGAAAGACCTTTGGTTTGCAAACGCACATTGTAAAGCATAGTGCCTTTGTCGTTCTTGCCCAATATCCATTGCAAGTGCGCCTCGTTTTTATAACAACCGATAAGGAAACGTTGTTCCGCATAACGCCGGATATAATGCACAGAGAGGAGCGATGCTGATGCTATTGCTGTTGCTTGCGGCATCACTTTGGGCAATACATCTGCGGGATTGGTGCCAATCGGACATTCCACCACGTAGAACGAAGGGGCTAACAAAGCCAATACCCGCTCATTCTCTGCTGCAAACCGCTCACCCTGCTCCAACGCCACGGAGTAGAACACTTGCTCCGACAGGTTGTTATAAGGCGAAAATACCTTGCCAAGAAGTTGCCCGAAATGCGTTTGCAGAAACTGCTCCGCGTTCACGCCCTCACGGGGTGTAATGGCATAGAACCGGCAACACGAAAGCCCACATCGGATATAAGTATATACACGACATACACCTATATCTGCACACAAAAGCGCAGAACACAGGCATACAAGATACTCATACCTTGTAGGCGTTCATTGTTGCTGAGTCCCGACCCCTTATGAAATTTGCGAGATTTCAGAATGTCAGAACAGAGCGTCAATAAACGCTGTTAATAAATGCATTTGAAAGGCCGTCTGCCGAGCAAACGCAACCTTCCAACGACAAAGGTACTGCTTTTTAGTGAACTATGCAAATGATTAGGAATTAGGGGCGGGCGATGATATTGCCCGATAAGATGTCAGAAATTGAATGATTCTATACGTTTGAGGTATTCTATAGCGAATGGGACAAATAGGACGAATCCTAATTGGACGGATAGGGGCAGCAAGGACTGCCTTTGTGCGGGCGAGAGACTCGCGCAATACGCGACGAAGATTCCAATACCAGATGTCCGTATCCGCGGCATTGTACGCAATGGTGGGTTCGTGGAACAACGTAGCAGCATAATACACGGCACGCTGGTTATGGTAGTGTTGCGAGATAACCGTTGGTGGGGAAGAATGGCCAATGACCTTGCCAAAGGTATGGAGTGATGCATAGGTGTCAGTGCCGTGATAATCAACAAAAGCGACAGGCACACCGGCAGTATTCAAAGCAGCGACCATGGAATCCACTTCGTTGTAGTCCGCATACAGGTTCTCGGCAGAGACTACGACAGAATCCACTTTGCCTGCATGGTACAAATCTATTGCGGCTTGTATGCGGGCATCGTAATAGGGACTCGGTTTGCTGCTGCGACCTGTGCCGAGCAACAGACCATACGTATTATGAGGAATGGCATTGATATCATCGTAGCACCTGCCTTTGCTGACCACTACAACTATTATGTTGCTGACAAGAATGGTGGTTGCTATGATTGCCAATAAGACAAACAACAGTTTAACGGTTCGTTGCATACCGGCACATTACTCTGTTATGTATTTCCAGAATGACTCGGGAAGATGTACGTTGTCCAATGTTTTCGCCGCAACAAACAGCGGGGCAATGTCTTCGGGGGAATAGCCAGCAATGCCGCAGCCGATGGGCGTTACCAAAAATGTGAGTTCGGGATGCTCTTGGGCAAAGGCAATAAACCTGTCCACCGACGCACGCATATTCTCTATACCCTCCATAGTGGGAAGGGCATAACTCCGCCCTTGCAAGCCCTCGCCTTGCCCCATAATGGCTCCGAACCGCCCGACAGCAAAAGCCGCCGCTCCGCCATAGTGCATACCACGCACATTGCTGCCGAAGACAAAGACCTCGTTGGGGCGCAACTCCGATATATAATCGGGGGTAATGCGGGACTGAGGTTTGGGGGCGGTTGCGTTCTTTGCACTGTTCTCGTAGTTCTTAGATACAGTTGCGTACACTTCGTTGATAATCGTCCAGAACTCTTCGGGCAGGCGGTGATGCATCTCATCGACAATGGCTGCCGGTATCTCGTGGTAGAATGCCTCCGCAATAGCACCTGTGATGCAGGCGATGGTGTCGCTATCCCCGCCCAAGGAGACTGCCAGACGAATCGCCGACTCGAAATCGTGACTATCGAAGAATGCCGCCAAGGCTGCAGGCAATGTACCTTGGCAGGATACATCGAAATGATACGTTGGGCGAATATCATCGCAATCACGGCTGAGGTCGTAGCCGAAAGTGCTTTCTATATATTGGTGGATTTTCGCTTTTGTACTCCCTGTGCGTGCTAGATAGATGGCTGTAGCCACCGCCTGCGCTCCTTTGATGCCCTCGGGGTGGTTGTGAGTAATCATAGCGGAACGCCTGCCGAGGTCGAGGGCATCTTCAAGGGACTGCGCCAGCCAACCACATGCCGAAGCACGCATTGCCGAGCCATTACCCCATGAGTTGTACGGGTGGCGGACACCAGAGGGGATATTATCTACCGTTTCTGTATCTCTATCACGGAACGCACTTTGGAACTCCGGCATAAAGAGCCAACGATAGAATGCACCGCCATAACTTTCGTCGGGGTACTTGTGCCCCCACTTGACAAGACATTCTTCCAATCCTTGCTGTGAGCGAACAGGGTCGTGGAGCAGCCAATCCGCTACGGCAATGGTCATCACAGAGTCATCGGTGAAAGAACAGCCCGAGGAGAACAAAGGGAAATCGGTTGTTTTGATGTTGCAGAACTCGTAGATACTGCCTACGGTGTCGCCAATAAGTGCGCCTAACATAATTGATGATGGGTTTTAGTGGGTTTTGATCAGAAGATATACTGAAAGAGGAGGGCGTCTTCGCGGTTGAACCACGCGAGGAGAGTGGCAGAACGGCGGAAACCAATCCGCTCAAAGAGATTGATACTATGCAAATTGCTACAAGCAACCAAGGCATAGACCTGACGAAGATGCAGGAAAGAAGATGCGTACTCCAGCAACAAAGAAACAGCCTGTGTCCCTACCCCATTGCCTCTTGCCACAGGCTTCAGATAAATACCCAATGCAGCCTTTGCGTTGTGGGCATCAAAATCATACAAATCAACAGCCCCAAGGGTCTCACCCTGCCGATCCTGAACAATCAACCGGAGTTGCTTGTCCAAATAGATGTCTCCCGTGGTGGTAGTAAGATAGTCGCGCAAGTCTTGCTGAGAGAGAGGATTATGCGTATCGGAACAATTCCATGCCTCAGAATCATTCTCCATAGCATAGAGAAAAGGCAGGTCGGAAGGTTCCAGTTTCCGCAGGATGATATTCCCATTTTGCAGCAACATTGTTTACTTGCCAAAGAGCCGAGAGAAGAACGACTTATCACCGGTTTTCCGAGAAGGGAAAGCGGTACCGGTATTGCCTGAAGCAATCATTTGATAGACGACACCCCAATCGGGAAGTCCTCCCAGATTGCGGTCGTCGATATAGAGGTCGGCAACTATCTTGCGGGAAGACGGGCTGGAAGTATCTTCTTCGGGGTAGTTGGCATTGACGGCATAGAACTCCAAGCCACGCAGGCGGCACCAGTCCACCGCTTCCTTGAGCAATTCGCCCTCACGTACCGTCCAAAGAATAATATGATGCTGACCTTCCTGCTGCAGTTTGCGAAGAGTTTCTATAGCAAAAGGAACAGGTTTGCCTATCTTGGGATAAGCATGGCTAACAATGGTACCATCGAAATCAACAGCAATCGTCATTGGAGGAACGGATTAATCGTGTTCGTCATCGGTCAATTCCAACTGTATTTTGCGAGGCACAGGCTTGCAGAAAAACAAACCTACCGCCGATATTGCCGCACACCAAAGCATGGATTGATACCCCAACAGAAGATAGAATGCGACAACACCAAAAGTTATGCCGACACCCACCACACAGATACGTGCGGCAGCCCATTTGTAGTAGGCAGCATATTTGGCGGGCTGTTCCATGCGTTTGATTTGGTTGCATTTCAACTTGAAGCCATACAGCCCTCCAGGGACAGAAACGAGTGTATAAACAATCACTATATACTGTACTACATTACCGACTGCAGATTGCGGAGAGAAAGCCGTTATTTTTTCTTTTGTTACAAGGAACCACATCAACGTAGCAGCCAAGACAGCAAGAGTGTAGCACAGATAGTAGAACCACATCAGGCGTTTTGAGAGTTTTTCTTCCATACGTATTTCTTCAATTTAAGACAGGTTAACCTACAAAGTTAGTTCTATTGATAATACTTCTACCGAGGGTAATCTCATCGGTATATTCGATTTCTCCGCCGACAGCGACACCGCGTGCCAATTGGGAGACTGTGACTCCAGTAGGTTGGAGCCGTTTGTATATGTAGAAATTGGTAGTATCACCTTCCATTGTTGTGGGAAGAGCCAAAATAACTTCACGGATGCCCTCCGCAGGAACGCGTTCCACCAAAGAATCGATCTCCAAGTCACGTGGTCCGATGCCGTCCATAGGTGATATGATTCCTCCCAAGACATGGTACAGACCATTGTATTGCCCGGTATTTTCAACGGACATCACATCTTGTACATTCTCCACAACACAGACGAGCCTGCGATCACGATGGTGGCTTGCACAGACGGGGCACACATCGGAATCGGAGATATTGTGGCAGATACGGCAATAATGCACCTCTTTTTTCAGTTGGAGAATGGATTGTGCAAAGGTCTCCACATCCGCCTCAGAGCGGCGGAGAAGATGAAGGACAAGACGCAGTGCCGTTTTCTTTCCGATGCCGGGGAGCGAGGAGAACTCATGGACGGCTTTTTCCAACAATATGGACGGATATTCGTTCACTTGAGCAAAGACATTGTTACGGCACGCGCCTCACGGTCGGTTGCCACATAATCGTCGTAAACGGGACAGGCTATGAATGCGACTTTTTCCATTGTCTGCTCTATAAGGTCGGACATTTGCAGGAAACCGACTTGCCCATGAAGGAACGCCTTCACCACCACTTCGTTGGCCGCATTCAGAATACACGGCATATTCCCTCCCTGCATAATGGCTCTGTATGCCAAAGCAAGATTGCGGAAACGCGATGTGTCGGGTTGTTCGAAAGTAAGACTATTTGCCTTAAAGAAATCTATGCGCGGGAAATCGCTCTGCAGCCGTTTCGGATAAGAAAGAGCATACTGAATAGGCAGACGCATATCGGGCATACCCAATTGCGCTTTAACACTGCCATCGGCAAACTGCACGGCAGAATGGATGATACTCTGCGGATGGACAAGAACCTGTATTTTATCCACAGGGACACCAAACAGCCACTTTGCTTCGATCACCTCAAAACCTTTGTTCATAAGAGAAGCGGAGTCGATCGTCACCTTGGCACCCATATTCCAATTGGGATGCTTGAGTGCCTGTTCGGCTGTGGCAGAAGCGAGTTGCTGCATAGAGAAGGTTCGGAACGGACCTCCCGAGGCGGTGAGAAGAATCTTTTCTATTTCATTGTCTCCTTCTCCCACTATAGACTGGAAGATGGCGGAATGCTCGGAATCGACGGGCAGGATAGCAGCATGATAGCGGTTTGCCAACTGACAGATCAGTTCTCCCGCCACAACAAGTGTTTCCTTGTTCGCCAAAGCGATGGTTTTTCCTGCTTTTATTGCCTGAATAGTCGGATAAAGTCCTGCATACCCCACCATAGCAGCCACCACGACATCAACAGACGGCATTGTAACCATCTGTGCAACAGCATCAGATCCTGCAAAGACCTTGACAGGAAGATGAGCGAGTGCTTCCCTGAGTTCAGGATAACAAGATTCATCGGCAATGCAAACCATTTCGGGACGGAACTCAAGTGCCTGCTTCACAAGCAGATCCACACTACGGTTCGCCGATATGGCATAAACAGAAAATTCTTCGGGGTGCTGCCGCACAACGTCCAACGTCTGTGTTCCGATGGACCCCGTACTACCCAATATAGCAAGTTGTTTCATTCCGTTACCGTTATATTAGAAAGCAATTACCTCGGCAGGGTCGATGGGCGTTCCATTTTGCCAGAGTTCGAAAAGCAACGGACGTTCATCATCCGTCAGAAGGGCAACAGTCTCTCCTGCTTGCACAAAGTCGCCCTGCCGTTTTAGGACCCGCTGCATATTCCGATATATCGAGATATAGTCGCCTTCGTGTTGCAGAATAACCACCCAATCATTTTCAAGGGTATAGGTCATATAGACCAGCGTCCCCGAGAGAACAGCCATCACGTTTTCATTCTCAGGTGTCCGCAAAGCGACAGAAAACTGTTGTTTCTGTCTATTGAAGGGGACTTCTACAACTCCATGCGCAGGCGGGAACAAGACGGTTTTTCGGACGGAAGATGTTGACAGGAAAACAGTAAGGTTATCCCGTTCTTTATCTTCGTATCGGGACAGGAAATCGAGCATGACGGGTGATTGATCTTCCAACAGAGACTCCCGCCTCTGCAGCACAAGCGAATCCAAAGGTTTCACGGAATCAGAGACCACTTCTCCTGCAACAACGGCACGCATTGTGGAGAGATATTCGGTTTGCAGGCGCAGTTGGTTATTAAGAGAATCGACCCGTTCCATCTGAACAATCAGTTCATGGCGAATATCTTCATTGTATCCTGGAAGATAGTTCTTTACGGGTGTGAACCAAATAAGCGCAGCAAAGAGAACGAACGACAGCAAGAACAGGAGTAAGACCCAAAAGAAAAGGCTACGCCGTGACAGATGCGTGTGCCATGCCTCGTTGAGTGTGTTCTCATTGAGAACAGAGACACGGTATTTGAAACGCATCCGCTGCAGGTATCCTTTTTTCTTCATTGCTCCGTAGTCCGCTTTTATTGTTTGGTTATTTCAAGATAGAACAGCCCTCGCAAGATTTCAATTGTTTGAAGAAATCATTCCCCTTGTCGTCCACAAGGATAAATGCGGGAAAGTCTTCCACTTCAATCTGCCAGATAGCCTCCATTCCCAATTCGGGATATTCGAGGCACTTGATGGACTTGATATTGTTTTGCGCCAGAATAGCGGCAGGTCCACCAATGGAACCGAGATAGAAACCGCCATGCTTTTTGCAGGCATCGGTCACAGCCTGCGAGCGATTGCCCTTTGCCAACATGATAAGACTTCCTCCGTGTTCCTGAAACTCGTCCACATAAGGATCCATACGGCCTGCGGTTGTGGGTCCCATGGAACCGCACGCCATACCGGCAGGGGTTTTTGCGGGTCCGGCATAATAAATGGGATGGTTTTTGAGATATTCGGGCATCGGTTCGCCTGCGTCGAGGCGTGCTTTTATCTTGGCATGGGCAATATCGCGTCCGACGATGATAGTACCGTTCAGACTCAGGCGCGTTGCCACGGGGTATTTGGTAAGTTCTTTCAAGATGTCCGCCATAGGCCGATTGAGGTCTATGCGTACGGCACCGTCTTCGCCTGCATTACGCAGTTCGTTTGGAATGAGACTTCCCGGGTTATCATCCATTTTCTCGATCCAGATACCATCCTTATTGATTTTGCACTTGATATTCCGGTCGGCAGAACAACTTACGCCCAAGCCAATGGGACAACTTGCGCCATGACGGGGGAGTCGGACGACACGAACATCGTGCGCCATATACTTGCCACCGAACTGTGCACCCAGCCCAATCCGATATGCTTCTTTGAGGAGTTTCTCTTCCAACTCCACATCGCGGAACGCCCGTCCGGCAGCGTTTCCTGTCGTGGGGAGGGAGTCGTAATAGTGTGTAGAAGCGAGTTTCACGGTCAACAAGTTTTTCTCCGCACTTGTACCTCCGATCACAATAGCGATATGATACGGCGGACAGGCAGCCGTTCCAAGACTTTTCATTTTCTCCACCAAGAACGGGACGAGCGTTCCTTCGTTTTGTATGCGGGCTTTGGTTTCCTGATACAGGTAAGTTTTATTCGCCGAACCGCCACCTTTGGTCACACACAAGAACCGATATTCCATTCCTTCGGTCGCTTCCAAATCAATCTGGGCGGGAAGGTTGCACTTGGTGTTGACCTCTTCGTACATGGACAACGGTGCATTTTGGGAATAGCGGAGATTCTCTTGCGTATAAGTGAGGAACACCCCTTTTGACAATGCTTCTTCATCGGAGTAACCCGTCCAAACCTGTTGCCCTTTCTCACCGTGAATGATGGCAGTACCCGTGTCCTGACACAACGGGAGTTGCCCTTTGGCAGCCACTTCCGCATTACGGAGGAACGTGAGGGCGACATACTTATCATTGGCGCTTGCTTCCGGATCGCGCAAGATCTTAGCCACCTGCTCATTGTGAGAACGACGCAGCAAGAACGATACATTCCGAAAGGCAGCGTTTGCCATCCGTGTGAGTCCCTCTTTCTCTATTTTCAAAACAGGCTTACCTTCGAACTCGCTGACAGAGACATAATCCTTGGTGAGCAAATAATACTCGGTAGTATCCGGACCGAGTTGGAACATAGGCTCGTAGTTAAATTCCATAGTTTCTTATCCGATGAAGTTATATATTCACTTTATTACAGGAAAAGTATGCAAATTCTTCGGCATACGTCCCCAGCGCAAAGTTACATTAAAATCTTCGGAGTGGCAAACAGATAGAGAAAGTTTGTTTTTTTTCTTGCAGAATTTGCACAAATGAAAACTTTGCTATATCTTTGCAGCCGCTTTGGGAAAGAAAGCAAGACTCCGTAGCTCAGTTGGTAGAGCAACTGACTCTTAATCAGTGGGTCGAGAGTTCGAGCCTCTCCGGGGTCACAAAAGTATATTTGCTTTGTGAGCAGCGAGTTGCAGTGCGCAGTTCGCTGTTTTTTGTTTGTGCGATCGTTGTTTTTTCGTTGGTATATATATTTCAATCGCCAACATTTCGGGATACAGCCAAGAACCATCCGACCGGACGTGACCTACAATCCAAAACAAGAAAACAGGCTTCTGCAAAACATCATTCATTCAAATTGCAGTGTTCTCAGTCTTCCTTGCGCCATAAGATACCCTCTCAAAATGCCTTTTCGGCACTCATTTGAGCCATGCAGAGAGTCCTTGGCGACCTCTCGTTGAAGGGTCAAATCATTTACGATTTGATGATTTACAATGTACGATTTTATTTTTGGAACTTCGTTTCCATCCCTCGTCCAAGTGTCGATGAGGTCTCGTTGAGGGGTCGTAGAAATTCACAATTTGACGATTGACGATTAGATAATTATGGGGAAGATAACAGGGAAGATTGAGTTAATTGAACCAATGAACCAGATAAGTAGCCAAATAAGCGGAACAGAGTTTACTTATTTCACCTATTGCTTGAAGTGCATAAAAGCAGGAACATTATAGTTCCTATCGGGTCTCATTCTCCGCCAATTGCCGCCAATGAGCCGTTAATGCAAGTTTTCTGTGATGTATTCTTTCTTCTACTGCACTTTTGTGGCGAGGACAGTATATAGATTGCCATTGTGCAAGATATACACAATTCCATTTTTGACAACTTTTTCTGCAGGTTGTACAACATGCGGGTGGGTTTCCGTGTGTGTTGTTACATTGTTTACATCTTGCACGAGCCGAACCGCCCCGCCAAAATAGGGATGAGAATTGGAACCTATCTCTAGTGTACAAGTACTTATAAGGATGCCATATGCGAATTGCGCAGTCCCTGTTGATGACCAATAAATAGCCTGTTTTGGAGGTTCCACCTCAGTTTGTGTCCGTATGCCTGTACTCGGAAGAAATACGGCACCCTGACTTTCCATTTGCTGCCATTCATCAAGCGTGTATTCCTTGGTGATATTCCACTTATCACGATAGTTGATGCCCTCCAAGGAAGCCCAATCATCGGGCAGGAGAATCATTCCGAACAGTCCGTTGATACTGGCAGAGCCGCGCAATTTCAGAGCGTTGGCACGCGATGTGAGCAGATACCGCCACTCGGCAACGGACAACGTACGCCACGCATTGGGTTCGTCACTGCCAATTGAGTTGACTCCCCAATCCACATACTCATTGTAGTCGTTGCTGTCATAACTCCACAATGTCGGATTATGTCCCGTTCCCCATCCAAAGAGGTCGATGGTATCTGCCAACACCGGATTTCCATCTTCGCCGATTGTCAGATTGGCTGCACCTACAAACTCATATTGCAACTCAGCAAACTGCCACGTATTGGTGGACTGAACATACTGCAGATTGCCGTGGGAGAAATACACCTGCTTGTCTTTTGCCACAGAGAACTTGCCGGCACCACCTTGCACCGCTTGGACGGGCAGACAGACGCAGAGAATAAGAAATAACGTTAACAACAGATTCTGTTTCATAGATATAATTAAGATAATGTTTACTGCAATGCAAAGTTATGGTAGCGTGTACCAGAGCCGCAGGGAAGCGTATCGGTTGCCTATCCCTTGCATAAGGGTTGCTTATCCCTTGCTGTTTGACACGGCTTAATCGCGAGTGGAAAAGCATTGAATTTTAATATAGTTTGCATATTTCTTTGAGTTGGACAGCATTGTATCAAATGGACGGGGTGATGATGACCCGCCAGCCTCCGTTGGGTTGCCGCTCGACGTAGTTCTTGTCGATTAGTTGGGTCAGCAGTTTGCGTACGGCGGTTTTGCTGATGCCTATCTCCTGTTGCAGTTCGTCCTGCGTGAGGGTCGGACGCGTCTGCATAAGTCGCAGTATAGCCGCATAGTTGGGTGTTCGGAACTCTATCATCTGACCATCGTACCACCATGTGTTCTCGTTGCGTCGGGTGACGAAGAGGTAGTCGTTGTACACCTCCGTTGCCACGACTCCTTGGAAGTAGCGCAGGAAGGGGGCAATGTCGGTGATGCCGGCGTGTGCGCCGTCGCTCGGGGAAGAGCCGACGAACAAGTCCGTCTGGTGGAGTGCCTCCAAATAGTCCTGCTTGAGGCGGCTGCGCACCACAATCATAGGCAGTCCGTGGCGCGCAAGGATGTAGTTGACCATCAGGCGTGCGATGCGCCCGTTGCCGTCCTCGAAAGGATGGATGCGGATATAGCGATAGTGGAAGAGGGCTGCCAACTCGACGGGCGTGAGTTTGCCTGCCTCTTCGGCGGCGTTGTACCAATTGACGAGGTCGGTCATGAGGGCGGGCGTCTCCTCGGGCGAGGCGTAGTCGAAACGGTCGCCGTAGCGGGTGATGACCGAGTTGGGGCGCGTCTTGTACTGCCCCGCGTGTATGATATAGGAGGTTTGCAAGCCCGTGGGCAATTGGCGATAGACGGTGTAGTCCTCGCGCAGAAGGGTTTGGTGGAGGGTGCGAATGAAGGTTTGGGTGAGAGGCATATCGCGGAGGGTAGCCTCCTCGGTCATCATGCGGAGTCCGACGTTGCTTGCCGTCATCTCCTGCACGTCGCGCACGGTGGCTTCGCCGACAACCTTGCCGAAAAGCAGGAGGATTTCGGTCTGACCATAGGTGAGGGTGTTGCCCTCGATGTGGTTGCTGTTGTAGTTGTAGTCGATGGTGAAGCGGCGGCTAAGACGCTCTTTGTCCCTGTCGGAGAGGGGCTGAATGTCCTGCCACGCTTGGAATGCCTTTTTGAGAGTTACCTGCTGCATGATGCGGTTATGCTAAATGGTTACACACGTGTAACCTTTTTACTGCAAAAGTTGTGCCATAATGTGCAAGAATGGCTGTTGCGGGTGTATTATGTGGTCGTTTCGGAGTCATTCTTCGCTGAGTTTGATGAGGTACTCGATGTTGCGCATGCCACTGCGCTTGGTGTATGGGGCATATCCTGATGTGGTTTGCCACCCCGGTGAAGAGAAGACTATCCTCGCTCCTTTAGCCGACAGTTACCTATATAAAGATGTGCTGCAATGGGAACGGATTAAGAAGCCGGAAAAACTGCTCAAACTGCTGCAAGCCCTTGCTTACCAAATGGGTAGCGAAGTGAGTTACAACGAGTTGGCACAAATAGTAGGATTGGATAAAGAGACTATCAGCAACTATATCACCCTCTTGGAGCAGGCACAGGTTATCTTCCGTTTGGGGTCTTTCAGTAGGAACCTACGCAATGAACTTAAGTTTGCCCGCAAGGTGTATTTCTATGACAATGGTATTCGTAATGCGCTGATTAACAACTTTGCAGACATAGAGATGCGTCAAGATGTCGGTACGCTGTGGGAGAACTACCTCATCAGTGAGCGTCTCAAACGCAACCAGTATAGCGGACTATATGCCAATACCTACTTTTGGCGTACTACGCAAATGCAGGAGATAGACTATATAGAGGAGTATGATGGCAGAATGTATGCCTTTGAGTTCAAAGTCAAACCCGACTTTCCACAGAGCCTATCCCGATGTGGAGATACAGACTATTACCAGAGACAACTATATGGATTTTCTACTATAGCATGGTGCAAGTTTTCGTATGCAATACGGCTACTTTTCGGGGTGAGGGTTCTTGGATTGGGATAGGAGTTGGTCTATCTTGGCGTTGAGTTCCTTGACCTGCTTCTCGAGGTCGTCGTTGTTGTCGCTCACCATAGCGTCCACGAAGATAGAGTTGACAAGCGACAGACCGATGATGCTGCAAATCACCAGCAGCAGACTGAAATACAGGCGTACCCAACGGGCGGTAACAATAGAAGACCCCTCGGCGATGGTGTCTGGTATCTCATTCCAGCCCTCGCCCGTGCAGATGCGGAAGATGGAATAGATGCTGTCTATCGGCGTGGCAAAGTACTCGGGTGCCGAATCCCGAAACAATGCACACGACACCAGTGCCACAATAAGTATCAGCACAATGAATCCCGCAAAGACACCGTAACTGTCGCGCATGGCTTTGCCGAAGTTCCTGGCAATATTGGAGAAGTTAGGGAAGATATGGATAATACGAAAGAAACGCAGTACACGCAGCAGCCTCAGCACCAGCAGAACGGACAGGTTGCCCAATATGCCTGCCGGCATAAAGAACGCCACCACGGACGGCAGCGACAGGAGGACCAATACGCCGTCCAAGCGGTTCCACCCGTCCCGCCAATAGCCCTTGACACCGTATTCTACTTGCTTCACCACCATCTCGATGATGAATATAAGCGTGCAGACAAGGTCGGCAATAGACAGGGCAAGGCTGTTCACACCGCTCTCTTGGGCAAAGATGATTGCCGCGTTGATGAGAATGACGCACAGGATGATGTGCTCATTGAGAAAGATTTTTCGTATCAGTTGTTTCATCATTGGTTTGCTTGATTGCTGTACAAAGGTACTGTTTTCGTGGCACATACGCAAATAGCAACCCGCAACCTATTTCCCGCCCGATGTGTATGGTGATGAATGAACTTGCCCGCCTGATTAGCGGGCAAGAGGATGATTGGTGGAAAAGATAAACGCCCCTTCGTTGTCTTTATCAGTATAAACAGGGCGTGCCAAACCACTTGGCACGCCCTGTAAGTTAGGTATAGAGCCCTATTGTTTATTGCTCTTTTATTTCCTGTCCCTGAACGGTATATACTTTGCCATTGCGGAGAATATAGACTTGTCCGTTGCGGATAACCTTGCGTGCCGCAGTATCACCGTCGGCAGATACGTTCTCTACGGCAGTAGTGGCTGTAAACTTCGCCTCAAGAGTGATATCTTGGGTGGCACTAAAGATGTACGGGTTGTCTGTAACCCCATTGCTCCACTGTGCGAACTCGTACCCCTCATTGGCTGTGGCTGTCAATGTAACTTGTGTGCCTTCATCATACACGCCGCTGCCTGACACTGTACCCTGCTTCGAGTCGCAAGTAACGGTAATGGTATATTGCGGCAATTGCTCTGCAAACTCTGCCACGAAGGTGGTATCTTGTGTGACAACCACGGTTCGGGGATTGTCGGTGTTGCCGTCATTCCATCTTACAAAACGATAGCCCTCGTTGGCAACCGCCTTGAACACACTTTTGTTGTCATCGCAAGAAGGCTCTTGTGTAACCTCGACAGAACCCATGTCTTCGTTTTGAGAGGTAACATCCAATGTGTAATTGGGAGTCTCGATATAGTTTTTGAAGTTTCTCCATCCCAAAGCGGATTGATACGCCTCTTTTGCCCCGCAAGGGATGTGGACGGGGATTGTATAAGGTACATCTGCAAAAGCATCATAACCATTGCACTCTGGTGGCGTTATGGCACACACTGTGATAGAAGTAAGACCTGTGCAATCACAGAAAGCGCCCTTCCCAATACTTGTTACACTATTGGGAATAGTGACAGAGGTAAGACTTGAGCATTTATAGAAAGTCCAGTCTTCGATACTCGTTACACTATTGGAGATAATGAGAGAGGTAAGACCTGTGCAACTATCGAAAGCACTCTCTCCAATGCT
>DLLF01000012.1:0-6144 GCA_002477945.1 Bacteroidales bacterium UBA7569 | reverse complement strand
ATAGTGATAGAGGTAAGACCGGTGCAACCTTTGAAAGCACCATCTCCTATACTCGTTACGCTATTGGGGATAGTAACGGATGTAAGACCCATGCAATCATAAAAAGCACACCATTCAATACTCGTTACACTATTGGGAATAGTAATAGAGGTAAGACCATCGCAAAAAGCGAAAGCACCCTCTCCAATGCTCGTTACGCTATTGGGGATAATTGTTGTTTTAACCCCTTGCACTAACGTATTTGTGGCTGTTTCGATTATAGCATTGCAATTATTGCGACTATCATATATGGTATTGCCACTTTCTACATCAATAGAGGTAAGACCTGTGCAACCATAGAAAGCCCCCTCTCCAATGCTCGTTACACTATTGGGAATAGTGATAGAGGTTAGGTTACTCATTCCATTACATAGGTATTCGGGAATAATATCAACAGCATCACCAAAGGAAAAGGAGGTAATCTGACCTTCAATATCAGAGAAAGGACGATCATTATAAGATCCTACATATCCATACGATTTTGCATTCCATATTACAGAGGTAAGATCCGTGCAGCGATAGAAAGCACTCCCTCCGATATGCGTCACTTTTTCGGAGATGGTGATAGAGGTTAGGTTGCTCATTCCGTAGCACAGGCGAGCAGGAATGCTATCAACGGTATCACCAAATGTAAAGGATGTAATCTGATCTCTGATGCGATAGAAAGGATCATTCACAAAATCTGCACACGATTTAGCATTCCATATCACAGAATTAAGAGAGGTGCAGCCTGAGAAAACATCTTTTTCTATATTCCTCACATTGCTGCCAATACTGATAGAGGTTAGTTTTTTCATTCCGTAGCATAGGCGAGCAGGGATGGTATCCACAGCATCACCAAAGGAGAATGAGGTAATATGATCTCTACTATCATAGAATGGATGGTATGCCTCTAATGTAGGAATATCATCTTTATACGATCTTACATTCCATACCACAGAGGTAATGTTGGTGCAACCATCGAAAGTCTCTTCTTCGATACTTGTTACGTTATTGCCAATAGCGACAGAGGTAAGACCTGTGCAACCTGAGAAAGCATAATTTCCGATACTCGTCACACTATTAGGGATGGTGACAGAAGTAAGACCTGTGCAACCAGAGAACGCCCCGTATCCGATACTCGTTACACTATTAGGGATAGTGACAGAGGTAAGACCGATGCAACCATAGAAAGCCCAGTTTCCAATACTCGTTACACTATTGGGAATGGTGACAGAGGTAAGACCCGTGCAACCATAGAAAGCATATTCTCCAATACTTGTTACACTATTAGGAATTGTGACGGAGGTAAGGCAAGTATCATACGCAAACGCAGCAGAAATCTCAGTAACGCCATCGGGAATAACCAACTCTGTCAGGAGAACATCATTAAGGTATAAGTTTCTTGAATAGCGTATAGGGCTATTCTGCGTATGTATTATATTGAACCAACCTTGCACATCTCCTATATAATTGACTTTTTTTAGACTGTCACAGTTGTGGAAGGCATAATCTCCAATACTTGTTACACTATTACCGATAGTAATGGAAGAAAGACCAGTACAACCATCGAAAGCATACTCTCCAATATTCGTTACACCATTGCCAATAGTTACAGAGGTAAGATTACGATTCTTAGAAAACTCGTTATCTCTTATACTATGTACATCATCACCAAATATATACTCAGTTACTTGTGAACCAAAGATAGAACTTAGGGATTTACTATCGTCGTTATTTGCACTTACAATGGCATCGGAGTTAATAGAAACAGATTTGAGTCCTGTGCAATTATAGAAAGCCCGGACTCCAATACTCGTTACACTATTGCCAATAGTAATAGATGTAAGACCCGTGCAACCATAGAAAGCATAATCTCCAACACTTGTTACACTATTGCCAATAGTGATAGAGGTAAGACCCGTGCAACCATAGAAAGCATACTGTTCAATGCTTGTTACACTTTCGGGAATAGTGATAGAGGTAAGACCGGTACAATAGGAGAAAGCATTCTTCCCAATTTGCGTTACATCTTTGACAAATTCGATTGTTCCTACACCATTCGAGTAAGTATGCTTCCTTATATATGTATTAAAGCCATATATATATATACCATTACCATTTATGTTTGGATTTTGTGTTTCATATAGTTTCTCCGTTGCCGTATAGGTGATAACATTGCCAGCAGAGAGGAAAGGCAGCGTAGTAAATAGAACTACGAATAAGGCATATAATTTCTTCATAATCGTAAAATGTAATGTAATTTATTTTCTCTTCATTTCCTGGTATGCCTGGAGAATTAGTTCTCCGATGTGCTTTTGTTCTGCACAACAGATAGAACCAAATGGCTTGTTCTGAGTTATGCCCAATATGACTAAGGTACCATTGTAATAGCCCTTTCTTATAGTAACAAACGGACGTCGTTCTTTACCATCTTTTGTTTCTTTTATGACATATAGGTCAGAAATGTCGGTAATGGGTAGTTTTCGCCAATACTTTTGAGCAATAGCCGTGATGATGATATCCGGTTGCAGTTGCTCTATTTGTTTTTTCCAATAGCAGACACCCTCTTGGCTGATAGTCTCTTGTTCTTCACGGGACAGTTTGCTCCACGTCGGTGCTGTAGCGTACGAACTGCACAAGTCTGTGTGGATAGCACGCCGGTTAGAATGGTCTTGTCCACCGATTTTCTCAGGTAACTTACCTCCGTATGAAGCACCTGCTCCTTGCAGCACCCGCTCAAAATTGTAGAACCAATTATACGGATTGTGCGTAAAATACTCATTCCAAGCCTTCGGGTACGTAGCGGGATTTCCCACTATTGCACTCGGAAAACGATACGAGACATCATAAGTCGTTGCGTTCTTGTCCCGCTTAAACTCCATATCGGAAGGATTGAGTCCAACCGTTACGATGCGGATGTCTGATTGTTCATACTCATTTCTGTTCCCGAACCAATCAATCGGGATAATACCATGAATCTTTGCCATAATGCTGTTGATTATATTTGCCTACTCTTGGATGGGATTTTCGGCATACTCCACGTATTTGATTCTTCTCTTGTCTTTATTCACTCGGTTGCATATTTGTTTGCTATTTTGCAGACCTGCGTTTCGACGACAAAGGTACCGCTATTTGGTCGCGCATACAAAGTCCTTTTTTAGTCCTTTTGGTTCAAACCGGCAGGTATAAAAAAGAGCATAAGCATTTCCTGTTTACACTCTGAGGTCCTGAGATTACCTGTGATTACAAACAAGAAACACCTATGCTACAGCATAGGCGTTCGATATTTGTTACCGTAATCACATACACGAAATTTCTCAGGTTTCAGAGTGTACTTACGAACAAATAGCAAACGCTATCATTTTTATTCTCTGAAAGGAGCAGACCACACGCCCGTAGTCCATTTTAATCCTTCCGTGGCAAAGGTAGTGATAAAAGTTCAATTTCATACATTATAGCAGGCAAAAGTTTATCAATCATTTCATACACCAATATACAGATAAATAAAAAGCAGTCTGCAAAAACTAACAGACCGCTTTTTTTATCCCTTTCCGTTCCGCTAATGAACTATATTTTGATAAACACCGTTCACTAAAAGACAAACAAAGACTATTCTCCACATGATATCAAGGTTCCTCCTTTGTCTGCAACAGTATAAAACCGGTGTAAGGCATACGCCGAACATCAAAGGGAACAATGGCGGGAACATCAGCACCGAAGACAGCACTTCTCCCTTGCACAGCAGAATGACGGCTCTCTGGAACCCGCAAAACGGGCAACTGACACCCAAGAGTTGTTTCCACGCACAAGGGAGAAGACACATACGATTTTAGAGAAAATCGCTGAACAGATCAAACATACTGAAGCCAACCGAACCGATAACACAGGCTGCAATGATGTAATACACGATGTAGATCGCGCCGAAGACAATGCCGATGACAGACATAATCTTTCCCGCATTGAGCATACCTGCACCAGAGTATTGTTCGGGGTGCAAGTTATACTCGGCAAGACCTTTCTTTGCCAGTACCACACCTATAATACCACATACGAAGCCGACAAAGAAACAGCCGAACAACAAGGAGCAAATTCCCAACACCAACGCTGCTACAGCGTACGGTGCATTCTTCTTTTGAATTTCAGACATAATAGTAATTTATTAAAGTAAAAACATTTGACATATTGATTACAGACCCATTTCGTTCAATGCTTCGTTCATGGCTTTTTCATAAGTATCAGCCACCTCATTGATAGCGTCCTCATAAATATCCGATAGACTCGACCCGCCTTTCTTATCAGAAGACTTGGCAGACTTAACCTCGTTAAGTTCCATCTTGCTGATGCTGATACCCGCTACTTTGTCAAAAAGCGCACGTTTGGTGTTGTAGGACTTATCGCCCAAGTTCTCATACCTGTCTTTCACCAATGCCTTTTCGGTAATGATGTCATCAGAAGCCAACACACTTTCTACGGCATTGTAATCCAAATAAACATCTTCCCCTACTTCCGACTCATTAGCATCTACATATTCCACGTGCAAATTTCCCATATTCGGTTCAAACCAAGATAACTTACGGTTGTCCGTACCGGGAACTTTTTTCCAAGGCGTAGTATTTTGGAGCGGAATCAAAGCACGGACTTCCCACCTTTGACCGGTTTCACCGGTGCGTACCAACATAATCTTGACAGAATCCACATCTGCAGGGATTGTGAGCAGATTTTTGTGTTTTCCGGAGAACGTAACGGCATCAGCAGGAATTATTTTGGTCATTTCCACTTGTTTCTCATTCTCCCCGCAGGAAGCCATTCCAAGTGCCAGACAAAGTGTCACAGCACAGAAGATAAAATTTCGTTTCATACTTATTATTTTTTATGGTTAATGAATGTTACACGGAGGCATCTATACCTCTTTTTTTTTCGTTGGGGCAAAGGTAGTGCTTTTGTACATAGCCCGAAAAGTCCTTTTTAGTCCTTATTTTACCAGAGACATTATCATTCCATTTCGTTCGGAGAGTTTTATAAAAGGATCGGGCGGATGGGACAAACGGGTCAAACAGGGAACATCAGGACAGACATTACAGTTTATCAATACTTTTATGGAAGGTTTGGGAAGATTGTCCCCATGAGAATGATTGGACGAATTGGACAGATGAGTCGGATGAGACCAATGGGATCAGGTCTTGATGAGGGGTCGATGAGGGGTGCTTCAGGTCGGCTTGAGGAGTCGAACAAGGAGAACGGGCATCCAGCAGGAGAAAACGACTTTCTTGCATTTACACAGCAAGGCGGAGAATACCCTGTTATGTTTTCCGCAAGAACCAAAAAGGACTTGCACAGAGATTTCATTCTCAGTACCTTTGCAAACATATATCAAGAACAGGAACATTTCTTATGGACAAGCGGGCACCGGAAATACTGTCATTGCGACAAGACATGGAACGCGAAGTGAAGCGCAAGATACGCACGCCCTACGACTTTGAATTTCTCGCGGGGGTCATCTGGGAGCGGTTGCACGAGAATATCTCGCCCACCACGCTCAAACGCCTTTGGGGGTACATTGACGGAGCGGACACCACACGCCGCACCACGCTGTGCCTGCTGTCGCAGTTTCTCGGATATGCCGATTGGGAAACCTATCTGCAAGCCCTTGCCCTGCGTAGCGAGGTGGAGAGCAACGCTTTTGAGGGCGAGGGTATTCGCACCGAAGAACTCACCAACGGCGACCGCGTAGAGGTGACATGGCTGCCCAACAGGCGATGCATATTCCGCTACGAAGGCGGTCTGCACTTCTATGTAGAGGTGGCTGAGAACAGCAAACTGCAACAGGGAGACTGCTTCGATGCGGCTTGTTTCCTCATCGGACAACCGATGTATCTGGACAATCTCCTGCGCAAGGGTCATGCCCATGTCTCGTATGTGGCAGGCAGCCGCAACGGATTGGTTAGTGCAAAGATAATCAAATAGATATATGAACAACGACGCGTCTGACTCTGCCTTCATCTTGCCCGAAGACGTATCGTCCCGATGGCAGGACATCCGTCTGCTGCAGAGCCGCCGGCACAGCGTGCTCTATCGCGGCAAACGCTATGGTCGCTGGTTCATACTCAAGGGCTTGCCCGCAGA
>DLLF01000009.1 GCA_002477945.1 Bacteroidales bacterium UBA7569 | reverse complement strand
ATAACATCACGATTATTGGACACTCGTTGGCGGAATTAAGCCAACTCATTTTACTCACTACTTGAGATATCAATTATAGTTATATCTTATGCATACTCCTTTCTTTTCTTTTGCCTGACCAAAAGAAAAGAAACAATGCCCCCCCCCTCAAAGAGGGGGACAATCACAAACTCAAACCATTAGCCACTGTGCGTCGGGTGTTGCCAAAATAGGAGTCACCCGACACAATGCAGGAAGGAACAGACCCACCGGCACATATAGTTTAACTTGCGCTCTGCATGGTCTTTGTATAAGAAAACGACAACCGCTCGGTATGAACTCATTTTGATGCGGTTGCCTTGGAACGAGAAAGGAAGGAGTCAGAGCAACGACAATCCATTGACGGAATCATTGCAGGGGCCCGAAAGGTTTTAGAGGGTGAGAATGACTACTCCTGTTCCTCCAAAGGACGGGGCCATAATATAGAAGTTATAGTGGTTCGAGAAGTCTTAGGCAGGATTGGACGGATTAGTCTAATTGGACGAATGAGGCAAATGAGTGCGAGTTAGGGCGGATAGGGTGGACGATAATATCGCCCGATAAGAAACAATACATGGATTTACGATTGGACAATTCTGCCATCCCCTCCAAAGGATGGGCTAACATCTGTATTATTGACATCTCGTTGAGGGGTGCTTGAGGTCGGCTTGAGGGGTCGTATTATTTACGATTGGATCATTTACGATGTGCGATTTGGCGAGGAAGATTATAGGGAGGACAAAGGAACCGCCAACGAGATGATAATAGACGTCCTAGTTATTCGAGATGTTTTAGGGAGGATGAGACGAATTAGGCGAATAGGACAGATAGGACTAATTAGACAACTTGGAGGGATATGGACTAACAGGATGAACCGGAATATGAATGCCACCACCGTAACTGACCCGCTGCCCCGCATAGTTAAACCTGCTCTCTGCATTGTTTTTGTATAAGAAAACAACAACCATTCAGTATCAATCATTTTGATGCGATTGCCCTGACTTTTTCTCAGCGGCAGTTTGTGGGTCTGCAGAAAAATACATACCTTTGCCCAAGAATGTGTCTTTGTGTGAGATGTTTGTTTGCACACGAAAATGCTAAATACGGAATGTATATGAAAAGTAAAGTTATTTCTGTTGCCAATCAGAAGGGCGGTGTTGGGAAAACGACCACAGCCATCAACTTATCGGCTGCTCTTGCTGCAGAAGGGAAGAAGGTTCTTCTTATTGATGCTGATCCTCAAGCCAATGCGTCTTCCGGTTTGGGCGTTGATGTCCGTTCTCTGCAGGCGACGATTTATGAATGTTTGGTGAATGGTACCGATCCGAAAGAGGCGATTGTTGAAACCAATCAGGAAAACTTGTACTTGCTGCCTTCGCATATAGATTTGATCGGTGCAGAGATTGAAATGATCTCGATAGATGACAGGGAAGTACTTTTGAAGACCATGTTGCAGGAGATACGCGATGCGTACGACTATGTGATTATAGACTGCTCTCCGTCGCTTGGCTTAATTACCGTAAACTGCCTGACAGCAAGCGATTCCGTGATTATTCCCGTTCAATGTGAATATTTTGCATTGGAAGGAATTTCGAAGTTGCTGAATACGATAAAGATCATCAAGTCGAAACTGAACCCGTCTTTGCAGATAGAAGGTTTCCTACTTACGATGTATGATAACCGTCTGCGCTTGTCGAACCAGGTATATGAAGAGGTGAAACGCCATTTCGGGTCTTTGGTGTTCAACACGGTGATCGCACGAAATGTTCGTTTGAGCGAGGCTCCGAGTCACGGGTTGTCGGTATTGACTTACGATTCCACTTCAAAGGGTGCGCAAAACTATGCTGATTTGGCGAAAGAACTCATAGCACGGAATTAATCAACAAAGAAGATATGAAAATGAAAAATACAGGTTTGGGAAGAGGTCTTGATGCCTTGATAGACACGACCCACGTGAACACGAACGGTTCGTCGTCAATCAATGAGGTGTCACTGAGTGAAATAAAAGCCAATCCCAACCAGCCCCGCAGGAATTTTGACGAAGAAGCCTTGGAAGAATTGGCTTCCTCCATTCGGGAGTTAGGTGTGATATCGCCCATTACGCTGAGAAAGAACGGCGACGGTGATTATCTGATTATAGCGGGTGAGCGCCGATACAGAGCCGCCAAGATGGCAGGATTGGAGACCATCCCCGCCTATATCCGTACAGCGAAAGACGAGCAGGTTATGGAGATGGCTCTCATAGAGAATATCCAACGTGAGGACTTGGATGCTATAGAGATTGCGCTCGCCTACCAACGATTGATGGACGACTACAGCCTGACCCAGGAACGTATGTCGGAGCGTGTGGGAAAGAAGCGTGCCACGGTAGCCAATTATCTCCGTTTGCTCCGTTTGCCGGCGGAAGTTCAGATGGGTATCAAAGAGAAAAAAATTGATATGGGACACGCCCGTGCCATCCTTGCCGTGAAACAACCCGCTGATCAGATAAACCTCTACAAACGTATATTGCAAGAAGGGTTGAGTGTCAGACAAGTGGAGAAAATAGCAAGCGGACAAGAAGAAAAAAAACAAGAGCATACGAAGGCTCCCTCGCTGAATATACCGGAGTTAGAGACCCTACAGCACGAGTTGGCTTCGTTTTTCGGAGTGAAAGTAAAGATGTCTTGCAACGAAGAGGGCAAGGGGAAAATAGCCATTCCGTTTAACAGTGACGAGGAATTGCAACAGATTATGAAGAAACTGGACACCCGCCGTTGAAAAGACGCATAGGCATATTATCCGGATTGCTGATCGGGTTGTTGTTTTGCATAAGTGCTTCGGCACAGTATGAAACGGCTGTTACGACAGAACTTGTTGCAGCGGAGACGGAGGAAAGCGGTTTCATGGATATAGATACCATTTCTTCCGTTCCGGAGCAGTATGAGACAACGATTGAACCATGGAAGCCTGATCCTATGCGTGCCGTATGGATGGGAGTGATTCTGCCCGGATACGGGCAGATATATAACCGTTCGTATTGGAAATTGCCGATTGTCTATGGCGGGTTTATGGGTTGTGCATACGCCATCAGTTGGAACAACCGCTTATATACGGACTATAAACAGGCTTATCGGGATATTCTGACGGATACGGACGGAACCAAAACATCATACATTGATATTTTGCCCGACGGATATACCATTGAGATGATGGGTGGAAAGAGCAGTTACACCAATGTTCTCAAGAATAAGCAGAATACGTACCGTCGCTATCGGGACTTGTCAATTGTCGCCACGGTGCTGGTCTATGCTTTGTCGCTGATTGATGCGTATGTGGATGCCCAATTGTTTGACTTTGATATATCTACCGATCTTTCGATGATGGTGGAACCTCAATTATATTACGATTTTCAGAATAACAAGTCGGCGGAAGTGAAACTCGCAATCAGTTTTTAATGAAGAACGGATGGTATATATTGCTGGTTTTATGTTTGCTGAACCTGTATTGCCTTACATGTGCGGCGGTGACAGATGTGGACACGTTGCAAGTGTATGAGCCTTCGGAATTGGACTTGCGTTTATTGGATTACACATTGTCGTGGGTTGATACGAGTGCTTGTACCGAAGGGTATGTGATTGCAGATTTGCCGGATTCGGTGTATATAGAGCGTCTGTGTGCATTGCCGTGTATCGTGGAGATGCCGTATAATGCCGTTGTGAAAGGATTCATTGAAGCCTATCTGCATCGCAGCAAGAAACAAGTGGCAAGGATGCGGCGATTGGGCGACACGTACTTCCCGATGTTTGAAGAGACACTTATGCGCTATGGCTTGCCGTTGGAACTAAAGTATCTTCCGATCATAGAGTCGGGTTTGAATGTACAAGCCCGATCGCACGCAGGTGCGGCAGGACTATGGCAATTTATGCCACAGACCGCCAAAAACAGCGGTCTGGAAGTGAACTCGTTGGTTGATGAACGTCTGGACCCTTACAAATCGACCGATGCGGCATGCCGTTTTTTGAAGAGTCTTTATGCCATTTATGGTGATTGGAACTTGGCAATAGCCGCCTATAATTGCGGTCCTGGCAATGTGAACAAGGCGATTCACCGTGCGGGCGGACAACGTGATTTTTGGCAGATATATAGTTTTCTGCCGAGAGAGACACGATCGTATCTTCCGATATTTGTGGCAGCGAATTATGTGTTTACCTATGCTGACGAGCATAATATCTGTCCTGCGGAACCGATATTGCCCCTTGCGATAGATACGATTGTAGTGACGAGACGTCTACATCTTCTGCAAGTGGCTGAGAAACTGGACATACCTATGAATACGCTGAGGAAGTTGAATCCCCAGTACACAATGGATATTCTTCCGGGGGGGAAGGATTACACTCTCTGTGTTCCCGCGGAAAAGGCAGGTGCCTATATCTGCAACGAAGACAGCATTTTGTCTTACAGGCGAGACAGCCTGATTGAACAACGTCGTGCAACTATAGATCTGGCGCAACGCACTGCTCAGAATGGAGGTTATACAGTCAATGGTGTGACCTATTATAAAATCAAGAAAGGGGACACATTGTCTGGCATAGCCAAGAAGTTTCACTGTTCGGTGGGGCAATTACAGCGTTGGAACGGGTTGAAGGGCTCGTCAATCAGAGAGGGTAAAACTTTGAAGATATTGCGTTGACAGGTATGGAAAAGGTGTATTATTCCATAAAAGAGGTGAGCGAACTAAGCGGTCTTCCTTTCTCCACTCTTCGATATTGGGAGCAGATATTCCCTATGTTGCGCCCTCACCGGAACCAGGGTATGACCCGCTTCTATACAAAAAGTGATCTGGATTTGGTTGTCAAGATCAAGTTTTTGCGCGATGAGCAGCACTTGTCGGTTGCAGCGATCAAAAAGCGTCTCAAGGTCGGGGACGATGATATAGAACGTCGTATGCAGATGACAGAACTGCTGAAGAAAATACGCGAAGAATTGGTGACGATACGTGCCAATATATGAGAGCAGACCAAATAGAGTGAAATGAGTGGAAGTCTTTGCTTCAGGGCGAAATGTCTATTAGTTCGAACTATTTGATTATCTGATGGGTTTCCGTCCTATAACGGGTACTTGTCTCTTCCCTCCTGAAAGACAAAAAGGAAAGAGACAAACGAATGAGAAGCGGCTCTCTATGGTCTATACGCAGGAACAGAGAAGAAACAGTGTGCCAACAGGAACAGCAAAAGACTACCTAACCATGCAAGAGTCCTTCGGTTACATTGCGGCGGAAGAGAATGAGTTTATAGCCTTTGGCGGGGTGTCCTTGCAGGGTATAGCCGCAAAACAAGACGATAGTTCCCATCCACTTGACGGCTTCACTGAATAGTCGTTTGACGTATTTGGTGCGTGATACAGCCAAAGTACGCTGCCTTTCGCTGACTCCTATCTGGCGGGTGAGTTTGTCGAAGTACGGTTTCTCCAGTTTGGCTTGCGGGATGATATGGTGGAGTACGGGAGTCGGTAAATAGAGAATTGTCATACCCAGTGTGTGCATCTTGTCGAATATGTCCTTTTCCTCCGAACTCATCAGCCCATTGCCTTTGCGCCCCAAGGCAGTATTGAACAGTCCTACTTTATCAAACACCTCTTTGCGGTAGGCGGCATTGCCTCCTCCGGGGAAGCGTTCTTTGGGAAAGGGCTTGACCTGATTGCCATAGTTGAGCCAACCGGTAAGAAGTGCTTTGGTGTATGGGGTCATCCATGCGGGGGCTACCGTGTTCTCGTACAGCGGTTCGATAGGTCCTCCTGCCGCCATGGTATCGGGGTGCGTGGCAAAATGCTCCGCATACGCACGCAGATAATTTGCATCTACCAATGCGTCATCGTCCACATAGACGAGGATGTCGCCCTTTGCTTCTTTGATACCACAGTTGCGAGCGGCGGAAAGTCCCTGTTCGGTTTCTATGACATAACGGAAAGATATATCGGGGTGTTGCAGGGCAAAAGCATTGCAGATGTCGCGGGTGTGGTCGGTACAGTTGTTGTCCACCAGCACAATCTCATAGTCCGACTTTGGTAAATCGTTCTTTGCCAAAGCCAAAAGCAGGTTGCCGATGTACTTCTCGCGGTTGTATGTACAAATGATAACGGTCAGCATAGGTATGTATTGGAATGATTATATCTCTGTTTCCAAGGCGCGGGCGATGATGTCGTCCATGTCGTAGTATTTGTATTCGGCAAGGCGGCCGCCGAAGAGGACATTGGTTTCCATGCGGGCAAGGTCGGCATACTGCCTGTAGAGCAGGCTGTTGCGCTCGTCATTGACGGGGTAGTAGGGCTCCATCCCTTGCTGCCACTCGGTGGAATACTCGCGGGAGATGACGGTCTTGGGACACGCATCTACCGCTGTACCGAACATCTCAAAGTGCTTGTGCTCAATGATGCGCGTGTAGGGAACGGCGGCATCGGTGTAGTTGATGACGGCATTGCCTTGGTAGTTGGGCGTGTCCAAGACCTCTGTCTCAAAGCGGACTGTGCGGTACTCCAAGTGTCCGAGTCGGTAACCAAAGTACTCGTCTATGGAACCGGTATAGACTACCTTGTCGGCAAGGGCGTCGAACTCGGTTTTACGGGCAAGATAATCTGTGTTCAAGCGAGTATCGCAGCCGTCTAACAGTTTGTCGATAAGCAGGTTATACCCGCCGATGGGTATGCCTTGGTACGGGTCGTTGAAGTAGTTGTTGTCGAAGACCATACGGACGGGCAGGCGGCGGATAATGAAAGCGGGTAACTCCGTGCAGGGTCGTCCCCATTGCTTCTCGGTGTAACCCTTGATGAGCCGCTCGTAGATGTCGCGCCCGACCAAGGTGAGGGCTTGCTCCTCCAGATTGGCAGGTTCGCGTCCGTTGAGGGCTTGCATGGCTTCGGCGCGTTGCTCGTCTATCTTGGCTTGTGCTTCGGCGGGGGTGATGACGCCCCACATCCCGGCAAACGTGTTCATATTGAACGGCAGGTTGTAGAGGTGTCCGCGGTAGTTGGCTACGGGGGAGTTGGTGTAGCGGTTGAACTCGACCAGCGAATTGACGAACTGCCAGACGCGGCGGTTGTCGGTATGGAAGATGTGCGCCCCGTACTTATGCACGTGGATGCCTTCTACCTCTTCGCAGTAGATGTTGCCGCCGAGATGGGGACGGCGGTCGATAACGAGGACACGCTTGCCTGCTTGGCGTGCGCGGTAGGCGATGGTGGCTCCGAACAAGCCTGCACCGACTATGAGATAATCGTAAGGTTTCATGTTATGTTGCTTGGTGTTCATATTGTTTGCTGACGTTATTCTCTCGGTAAGGTCTCGACCAGGTCTCGGTAAGGTCTCGTAATCACCCGCTATTAACCCAATGAAGATACGAAAGCACCACAAAAAACATATATCATTCCCAAAGGTACAGCAAATAGTTGGATATAGCAAATATAAGGAGTTGAATATACCCGTTGGCGGAATTAAGTTAACTCATTTCACTCATTATCACTTGAGATATAAATTATATATAGTTATATATTTATACATACTCCTTTTTTTTGCCTGGTCAAAACAAAAGAAACCAATGGGACTCCCTCACCCTCAAAGAGGGGGCTATAAATGACATCAATCCGTTGGTTTACTTGTGTCGGGTGTTGCCAAAAATTGGGGTCGCTCGAATTCCCGCGGAGACATAACCCGCTGTGCTCAGACAATATCTCCGCTTATCGAAATTTTCGTTCTGTTTTGACGTCCTGCACAATGCCGCTGCAACTGACCCGACGACCCTCACTTTTCCAATTAATTCCGCCAATGGGTTTAACATATCAGATTGCGAGAGTAAGGAACTATATAAAATAGGACAAAATTTGCACAAGTCAAGTATTTACTATAATTTCGGGCAAAATTTGTGATTATCGGACAAAGTTTGTAATTATGAAACATTTTGAGTGGAAGAAGATATTGCCGTATGCGGTGGCGGTTGTTGTCTTTTTGGCGGTGTCTATGATTTATTGTGCACCGCTGTTGGAGGGCAAAGTGCTGCAGGCCGGTGATGTGAACAACTGGAAAGGTGCCGCCCATGAGGTGCAGGAGTTTGCCAAAGAGACGGGCGAGACATCATGGTGGACCAACTCGATGTTCGGAGGTATGCCCACGTATCAGATAACGGGCAAACTGCAATCAAACACGCTGGTCACATATTTGGCGGATATCGCCCATGGGTTTATGACCGGTGATTGGGCGGCAATAGGTCTGTTGTTCGCCTATTTCTTCGGTTTTTTCATACTCCTCCGTTGCTTTGGCGTCAATCCGTGGATTAGCATTGCCGGCGGTTTCGCCATAGGACTGAGTAGTTATTTTCTGCTGATTATTCCCGCAGGACACATTACCAAAGCCATGGCAATAGGCTTTTTAGCCCCCGTGATAGGCGGGTTCTATGCTATCTTCCGCAAGAATTATTGGTTAGGTGTGCCCTTGGTGCTGCTATATGGCACTATGGGAGCCGTCTGCCATGCCCAGATGACCTACTACTATTGCCTGTTGTTAGGGGTGATGGGTTGCACCGAACTATATCTGCATATCCGCGACAAGCGTTGGAAAGACCTCGGGATATCCATGGCTGTCCTGATAGGCTGTGTACTGCTCATCTACGGCACCAAACTCAGTTGGTGGCAGATGAACCGCAGTTATCTGAATGAGACCATGCGCGGAGGGCACAGCGAACTGACACAACCTACTGACAAGAAGAACACGGAACAATCCGGACTGGATATAGACTATGCTACTGCATGGAGTTATGGTATTGACGAGACACTGACCCTGCTCATTCCCAACTATATGGGAGGCTGTAGCGGCTATGATTTGGGCAAGGACAGCCAATTGGAACAAGACCTCAAGAAGATGGGCGTGCCTGCCCGCCAAGCCAAAGGCTTCTGTCAGGGCGCACCGACATATTGGGGCGAAAAGGCTTTCACCAGCGGACCGGTATATGCAGGTGCTGTCATTTGTATGCTGTTTCTGTTGGGACTTCTGATAGTGCCCGGTCCCTACAAATGGGCACTGCTGATTGCCACGCTGTTCTCCGTCACATTGGCTTGGGGGCGCAACCTGTTGGGATGGACAGAGTTGTTCTTCAACTACTTCCCGATGTACAACAAGTTCCGCGCCGTGGAGTCCATACTCGTGGTAGCGGAAGTGACAATCCCCCTGTTATGTTTTCTGGGTCTCAAAGAACTGATGACCTCGAATGACGTGAAGCGCAACCGCACAATGGTATTGATTGCAGGTGGAACAACGGCGTTGATATGTCTGGTAGTAGCCCTGTTCGGCGGTGGATTTGATGTCACATCCTCGTACGATGCGCAATGGAAAGGGCAGGTAGGTCCCCAAATATACAATGCCATCCTTGACCAACGGCACGCCCTGATGACCCAATCCGCATGGCGAAGCCTGCTGTTTGTGGTTCTCGGAACGGCTGTGTTCCTGCTCTATACGTGGAAGAGAGAGACCAAGAACAGCACGCTGGTGCTTGGCATTGTGCTGACGGGTCTGGTGTTGGCGGATATGGTTCCTGTGAACCGCCATTTCTTCAATAACAACAACTTTGTTACCAAGAAAGACAGCGACCGTGTGTTTGCTATCCAACCCTGGGAAGAACAGATACTGCAAGACAAGAGCCTTGATTACCGTGTCTTCAATCTTGCCGCCAATACCTTCAATGACTCCCGAACCAGTTACCGTCTCAAGTCTATAGGCGGCTATTCTGCTACGAAACTGCGCCGCTACCAAGACTTGATAGATGCGCATATCTCCCAAAACAATTGGGCTGTGATAGATATGCTCAACACCAAGTATATCATCACGCGCGACGGACAAGTGCACCAAAATCCGAATGCTATGGGGAATGCATGGTTTGTGGACAGCCTGTTGTTAGTGGACACGCCCGATGAGGAAAGCGAAGCACTACGCACGCTTGACCTGCATACTACCGCCGTGGCAGACAAGAAGTTTGCTGATATATTGGATGCTACCAAGCCCGAGTGCAGCACGCTGATGGCATTTGACGAGGACAAGATAACTATGACGTCCTATAAGCCGAATGAACTCATCTATGAGTCACAGAACGAGCGGAACAGGGTGGCGGTGTTCTCGGAGATATATTATCCCGACGATTGGCATTTATATATTGACGGTCAGGAATATCCATTGGGTCGTGCCAACTATGTGCTCCGTGCAGCCGTGATTCCTGCGGGGCAGCACACGATACGCATGGCATTTGAGCCGCAAATGGTAAAGACAGACAAATGGTCGTTGGCATTTGTCATTTTGGCTATTCTCATCAGCATAGGAATAGTTGTATGGAAAGGGTACGCTGGATTGACGCAACGAAAGGAATAGCCATATTTCTGGTAATGCTGTCTCATTTGTCGGACCGGAGTATTCCTGTTCTGACTTGGCTGACGTATGGGTATGTGCCAATGTTTTTTGTCATGGCAGGAGTAACCTATCACCCGACTTTGGATTGGAAGTCAGCAGTATATAAAAGGACGTTACGCCTTTGGGTTCCTTATGTCTTCTATGGTCTGGGGATACTGACAGTAGCCTCGCTGCTTTCCCATAACGTATCTTTTACACGCGGGCTGTTAGGGCTGCTTTACGGAAGATACGATTTATATCCTCCCGGCTCCTGTTACAGTTTCGGGCTTCTCTCCAAGTGTTACTACATAGCACCATTATGGTTTCTGCCCTGCTTCTACCTCTCTTATCTGTTGATGCTGCTGCAGGATAGAATGGCAAACAAATGGATACTTCCGCTATGTGCATTGGCACTAAGTGCTTTGTCCCAATACAAAACCATACTGCTTCCGTACAGTTTGGATACCTGTTTTATAGGATTCCTCTTTATGAGGGCAGGGTATATGTGGAAGCAAAGGACAGAAGAAACTGAAATATCGCACCGACGGATATACGACTGGTTGGTAATAACCCTATGTGTGTTCGTCTATTGGGGCACCGGTACCATCAATGGCTATACCAATATGTCTCTCGGCATATTCGGGCAGATTGCTCCGTGGAGTGTATTGTGCTTTCTCGTTTCGGGGATAACGGAGACACTGTTTTTCGCTCTTGTATTCAGGCAAATGAACCATTCTTTTGTAACCCGTATATTCTCCTATATCGGTCGTGAGGCACTACGCTTGATGTGCATTCATATTATTTTCGGGAGCCTGTTTTACAAATTGCTTTGTTATATCGCGATTCCTCCCGTTATCAGTCTCTTACTGGCAACAGCCGGCGTTATCGGAATAAATGCTGCAATCAGTTTTCTGACACGCCGCCTGTCACAATCCGACAAGACAGGACTGATTGCCTACCTTTAGTTCTACGCCGATGCCTCAGGCGATGTTGCCTATTCCAATACTTTCCAATCCTGTGGAATCATTCGGGACAAGTATTTCTTCTTGTTAGCATTATCATCGTTATAGTATTTGTCCGGTGCAATCACTATCTTTTGCGGATTGGTATTGAGCCATGCCCCCCACCAACTGAAGGAACTGTTGGCGATGATGTTGTGCCTGCATCGGCTCATCAGTCGCATATCATTGTATGCATTTGCACTATGGTTGGTGTCAACAAATACACTGTTCTGTACGTCGGCGAACTGCTCTTTCACCCACTGCATGTCATCGGAAAAGAAGAACCATACAGGATTCTCAACCTGCTCTGATATCTGCCGCATAGCCGCTTGATACCACTCTACTGTAGGGTGATGGAACACACCGGCATTGGCACTATTCAAGTAATCACCACGACGAATATGAACGGATACGGATTGGCAGGAGTCTATCTGCTGCAGCAAGCGGGCATTTGCGGCATCGGGTGCATATCGGAATGAGAAAGCCTTCAGCAGTTCGTCCCGATGCATCTCAAAGAGATGACAATTGGCAAAATATCCGTACAATACCGAGGAGTGGTACTTCCGTGCTTCCGCCCAGTTGTCTGCGTCAAAGAGATACCTGCCCAAATGGAATGTTCCCCGTTTGCGACAATACAGCGACAGTTTGGGAAGAACACGGATAGCCAAACGCCCTCTGCGGGTAACCTTAGTGGTTTCGTGCAACGCAAAAGACACCAACTCATACGGACGGCACCAAGAGCGGTCGCCATATACATCGAAGAACGAAGTATCTATCAGCAGGTCATCACCTGTTTCTTTCGCCCATGCAAAAGCGGAAGCATACTCGAACATCTGGTTTCCCAAGCCGCCGCTGAGAATAACACGTATCATTGGTTGTCTTGCATTACGAGGTGATAGAAATACATAAAACACTGAAGGGTTGCCCAAGCATGGTGGCGGGCAAGGTGATAGATGATGCGGTTGACCATTGTCATGCTCTTGCCGGAAAGGTTGAGATACTCACGATAGATGTCCAGTATCTCCTGCCAAGCAGGGCGGTCGGACCTCTTGATGAGTGATACCATGCTGCGGAGAGGGAGGACATTGACTATATCCCGATATGTGTCAGCGTCTTGCACATTTCGGAACCAATCCACCAATACCTTGTCCGCCCGATACTGACTCTCTATGGCGGAACGGGTGAGGTTGTGCACATAGGATGACTGGTTGCGGGTTTCGTAGAAATACAAAGGTTCGTGCAGTACGGCAATGGTTTGCGCAGCGTGCACGAGACGTGGCGTGACGGCATAGTCTTC
>DLLF01000011.1 GCA_002477945.1 Bacteroidales bacterium UBA7569 | reverse complement strand
ACGGCTTCAACGCCACGGAGACCGTCGCCGCCCTCCGCAAAGCAAAGGCGGCAGTAACCGCTGTACAAATCGTTCAGTAACCCGCTACAAATATACCGTTTTCATGCAATCCTCTCCCTTGCGGAGGGGGTTGCTGCTTTTATTTCAGCATGCCGCGCACAAAACCGACAGAATATGGCAACAAAGCAACAACAAGGAAACCTGAAGCCTGTCCGAAGCACGAGTGAAGCAAGGCTGAGAGGCAAGAACGGCGGAATACGCAGCGGCGAAGCACGCAGGGCGAAAAAGACACTGCGCGAGGTGGTGTTGTTGCTGCTCAACGGCAAGTGCACGGAAGCCGAAGTCAAGGCGCGTATGCAGTCGCTCGGCATCGCCGCCAAAGACATGACCAACCAAATGGCGATGACGGTTGCGATGTTCGACGAAGCCATGCAGGGCAACGTGCAGGCGTTCAACACCCTGCGTGACACCGCAGGCGAGAAACCCGCCAATGTCACTGAACTCACCGGCAAGGACGGCAAGGCGGTGGAGATAAAGCACGAGGAGCAACTCACACCCAAACAGGCAGCCGCCTTTATAGCCGAGTTGAAAAAGCAGATATGACGAAGAACCAAGCCATACGGCATTGTATCACAACGGATACGCTCTTTGCTACCCGCTATTTCTTCTATGCCGAGAACGCCCGCCGTTTCAACGTGGGCGAACACCACAAGCGCATAGCAGCCGCACTCGACCGTGTATTCTCGGGGCAATGCACACGCCTTATTATCAACTGCCCGCCGCGCTACTCCAAGACGGAAATGCTCAAAGCCTTTGTCAAGAAAGGGCTCGCTATCAACCCCGCCACCAAATACATTATGCTGTCCTACTCCGCGAACCTCGCCCTCGACAACTCCGAGCGTATCAAGGACGCGGTGGCAAGCGATTGGTATCGCGACCTCTTTCCGTGGGTGCAAATCAAACCCGACAGCCGCTCCAAACAGAAATGGTACACCACGGCGGGCGGAGGTATCTACGCAACCTCCTCCGACGGACAGGTAACAGGCTTCGGTGCAGGTATTGTCAAGGAAGAACCTGCAGGAGATTTCGAGGATATAGACACCGCCAATAATGCGTGGGGCGGTGCAATCATCATAGATGACCCGCTCAAGCCCCTTGACGCGTCCTCGCCCGTCCGCCGCCAAAAGGTCAACGACCAGTTCGAGAACACTATCCGTTCCCGTGTCAACGACCGCTCCACGCCGATAATCATCATTATGCAGCGGCTGCACAAACAAGACCTTTGCGGCTATCTCCTCGACCTCGAACCCGACGAATGGGAGGTGCTGTCCTTGCCTGCTCTCTCAGTCGATAGCGAGGGACACGAGGCAGCACTCTACCCGTTCAAACACACGGTAGAGGAACTGCACAAGATACAAGCCGCCAACCGCTTCACGTTCGAGACGCAGTACCAGCAGAACCCGCAAGCCATCAACGAGAAACTATGGCTCTTTGCTTTCGACCGCCGCAAGCACACAGGACACGTAGAGTACGATCCGACCGCCCCTCTCGTTATGTCGTGGGATTTCAACCGCAACCCGATGACCTGCACGCTGTTCCAACACATCAACGGACAGGCACGGGGCATAGACTGCATACGCATAGAGAACGCCACCACGCGTATGGTCTGCCAAGAAATAGACCGCAAGTATCCCGGCGCATTCTTTCTCGTTACAGGAGATGTGGCAGGCAAGAACGCAACCACACTCTCCTTGCTCAACAACTACGATGTCGTCAAGGCATATTTCAACCTCTCCCGCTCACAGATGCAGTACAGCGGCAGCAACCCGCGCCTCGCCGACAGCCGCTATTTTATCAACTCGCTCTTTGAGCAGTATGATATTATTTTCGACAGCGAGCGTTGCAAGCCTGCTATATTCGACTTTGAGAACGTTATGGCAGATGACGAGAACAAACCTATCAAGACGACCCGAGATAACGTGGCACAACAGGCGGATTTCCTCGACAACGTGCGCTACTATTTCCACCGCTTCTACAAAGAACTGACACCAAACTACTAACCCGTATGCTCACCCGTATCATCACCCTATCGCTTATCATTACCGCCGTCCACGCTACTACGTGGGACGGAATGCTCTTTCACCGCCCCGCGCTCCTCCTCGGCGACCTGCTCGACCGACTGCACCTCACCGTCCTGCGCAAGCCGCTCTTCGAGTGCCTCATCTGCATGGGCGGTGTCTATACCATCGCCCTCTACCCGCTGCTCTACGGCTGGTCGTGGGCAATACTCCCGACAATGCTCGGGGTCATTGGTCTCAACACACTAATCTCGGCACTCACCTGCCACCTGCACGAATGACAACTATCGCACAACAACTCGGCTTCACCTACTCCCGCAAGGGCTGCCCATGTAACGGCACGCCCCTCATCTATACGCGGCAGGTGGACGGGACTACCTACACTCTCACCCTGTGGGAACGCCGCAATGCGTGGCGGCTCACTGCCAAAGGCTGCGTACTCGCCACTGGCAACACCGACAATATGACCGACAAAATAAATCACATCTTCAACCTGTAAGACTATGGGACTTATCCGACAACTCGCAGAGACATGGCGTATCGAATGGGACAAACGCCGCAAACAGAAAGAGAAATACCGCATAGAGTATGCGTTCACCTGTGGTGGCACAAAGTACTACCGCTTCGCAGACATCACCAACCTGCCATACGAGCGTGGGCTGATGGCTCTGCACGTGTACAACGAGGTGGATATGCGCTGCTCGCGGCAGTTCTTGCTGCACTATGCAGACACCATTGACAAACTGCTCCGCGAACAGAAAATCGACATCTTCAAAATCAACCAACTCAACGAGATACTCAAGCAGCGGCTCACGCTCACGACTGACACCGAACTGCTCTACAAACTCGCATCGGTATGCTTCTTCGACAAGACCGAGAACCCCGCCGTGTACGAACCCGACTATGCAGAAAAGAAGATAGCCCAGTGGCGGAAAGATAAAGGGGTGCGTGATTTTTTTATGCAGAAGCCTTTGTTGGAGTTAATGCCCTTCTTGCTGAATATCGATACCGATTTAGACACCTATTCAGCGATGTGCGACGAACTCAACAGGATACACTCGGAGTGTCTCCGAATAGCGTCCTCGGGGAACGTATCGACGAGTACGAGCAATGGAAAGACATTGTAGCAGAGGGCAATCTTGCCAACCTCACGGATATGACTTTCCTCGAGTTTATAGCAAAACTCGACCGAACCATTGACAAAGCCGAGCGCGAAGCAAAGGCAGCCAAAGAACGACTAAACAATATCAAGCATGGCAGATAACAACATCATCATACGCATAACCTCCGAAGCCGACCTTGACAGTGCACAGAAACAACTGCAGGAACTCACAAACCGCGCACGCGAACAGGAAAGAGCCCTCTCCGACTCTTCTGTATATGCTTTCCGCTATAGGAACACTATAAGAATACTATAGGAACTCCTACTCGCAAATACCCGCTCCAAATTGTAAATCACAAAAATACCCCAATAAATCGTACATCGTAAATCCCCTAATCTCTAATCTCTAATCTCTAATCTCTAATCTCTATTCTCTATTCTCTAAAAATGAAATCCTACACCAAATCCCAACTCGCTTGTTTCGCAGGTGTTTCACCTGCCACTTTCCGCCGTTGGCTCAAATCCGACGCTGCATGGCTCACCGACCATGGTATCACACCACAAACCAAACTTCTCCCGCCCGCTGTCGTTGCCTATCTCGCAGACAAATATGCCATTGACCTCCCTCCCTAATCCCGGTTACTCGAAACGCCGCAAACGTGCGAAGTACCACAAGCGCAACGCTACAAACATAAAAATAACATAAACAATTAACAAACAGCATATTAAAACACCCGGCAAACACTTTTCATTTGCACATGCAAAAAAAAAAAAGTAACTTTGTCGCAAATTTTTCAACCCAACATATATAGTATATGCCGTACCAATCTATTGACGAACTCCAAAAACTTTTAGGCTCCGAAGTCTTTTCGCATACCAAAGATGCTAAAAAAGCCGCAGGGCGGGCGTTGGGAACGCTCGTCGAAATCATAACTTACTATCTTCTCAATGAGTGGAACTTTACACACAATGTCGCTATTGAACGAGGATTGGCTGAATACGGTAATGCTGAAATCACGCACAATGTCGAATTTACTATGCACCCTGTACTTTGGCGCAAAACTATTGATATTCCTTATACAGGGTCCCTCTCTGTTGGTAAAATTCTCGCTGCCGCAGGTGAGATAGAGGGAAATCTCTCTCCCAAATCCATCAATCTCATCGATAGCCGTAACATCGTCAAAAACGCTTGTATTATTGCCGAAAATGACGCAGAACTGCTCCTTGCATACCTGAACTCTCTGCAAAATAACTCTGCCAATGTTACGCTTATAAAGCAAAGCAAGAAACCCTATGCCATGTTCGAGTGCAAGCGCGTGGGTGTTGAAGAAGGAGCACGTAAAGGACCACAAACTATAGAAAAAGCCAAACAAGGTGCCTATGTCGCCAAAACCACATCGGCACTCCAAAAAATACGCAACGAAAACGGAGATATACAGGGCATCATCTATGAAAACGGAGTTCCTGTTATAAAACCCTATTTCGCACTACTGGACGAAATAATCAACCAACGCCCGCAGATACCTGATAACTTCATACTTTCTGTGGGCATTGTCAGCAATCATGGCAACTGGTTCACGCAGGAAAATCAAAACAAAGAACTCAAAGTCCTCGCACAATCCTACGACTGGCTGCTGTTCCTCACTGACCAAGGACTGGCACAATTCATTACCGAACTGCTACGCACTCCTCAAGCACCTTATGCTGCGGTTAAAACGGCTTTCGTTAATTCCTACAAGGAAAACAAAAAGGAAAATATCTTCACAAAAGTCAAAATAGACCTTGAGGCACATGAGGCTCTAAAAAACTATTTCCATGCCAATATCAACCAAATCATCGGTTGGTTCAATGTCATATCACCTGCTGACCAAACAGTATGTAATCTGCAAAATACATTGCAAACACTAATCCAAAAAACAGACAGACTATGAGTGCAGGAAGACGAGTAAATACACTTAGCCAAGAGTGGTGCACTCCGGCTAAGTATGTGGATGCCGTTAAACGCTTTTTTGATGGTACTATTGAGTTGGACCCTTGCTCTAACCCCATGTCTATCGTGCATGCGCAAGTGGAGTTCAGACTACCAGATAATGATGGTCTTAAATTATCATGGAATTATAACAAAATATATGTCAATCCGCCTTATGGTTCCGATAGACTACGAGGCACCACCATCAAAAATTGGCTCGCCAAATGTTGCCTCACCAACCAACAGACAGGGGCGGAGGTGATTGCTCTTATTCCTGTTGCCACCAATACGGGACATTGGAAACAATCTGTATTCGGACAAGCAAGTGCCATCTGTTTCCTTTACGACACCAGACTCAAGTTCCTCATCAATGGTTCGGAAGAACACAAAGGTGCACCAATGGCATGTTGTTTTGTATATTGGGGAAATAAGATAGACAAGTTTACCAATACTTTTATGGAATATGGTGCTGTTGTTGATATTTCCAATCTGCGCAACCAACAAATCGGTGGAGACAGACTATTTGTAGGCAACTTGTTCGATACGATGTCCGTCTCACACAACAACATTAGAATCCCCGTCTGAATAAACTCTCTCTCCACTCACCCCATCAATCTAAAACCACTCACACGAAGCCACTCACGTGAAACCAACAACGTTCGCAATAGCGAACCACCTACGTGAGCAAAGCGAACTAAATTGCGCCAAACCCTACCTAATCCGCTCACCGTTATTCCAAAACATACTACCTTTGCACCGTCTTTCGAAAGAATGGCGGTGCTTTTGTTTCCGCCACATCGCAAACAAGGCTCGCGATGTCAAAGAAACAGCCCCAAACCTAAACTAAAAAACTTTTCGCCCACCACGGCAACTACGTGCAACCACCTACACGCAGTCATCAACGCGGCTCCGCCGCCGCCAACGTGAGCGAAGCGAACCAAAAACTATGTCCAAAATCAAACTCGAAGTCCCCTTCCAATCATTCAGGGGCAAAGTCTGCAAACACTCGCAGATTATCTTCAAAGAGATGTATGGCACCCGTTTCACCTCGCAAATCTGCAACCCCTTCACGGGTGCACCCACCGAGGCACAAACCGCCGTGCAGACCAAAATCAAGACCGCCGCAGCGGCTGTCAAGTCATTAACCACCCAAGAGCGTGCCGCTTACCTCGCGCAGTTCAAAGCCCAAAAGAAATACCGCTCTTTCCCCGGTTTCCTTATGGCGCAAGAACTCGCCAAATTGGGTTAAGTGTTGCAAGTTGAGAGTTGAGAGCAGTTTTTAAGTGGATAGTTTATTGTCCTTACCGACCTTAAAGACCCTAAAATCCCTAAACCCTAACTCTCTAATCTCTAATCTCTAATCTCTAATCTCTAAACTGCCCTCAATTCTCAACTCTCCACTTCTTTCAACTTTCAACTATTAACTTTCAACTAAACACAACTATGGCTAAAGTATTCTATCTCGACCCGATTGACCATATCTCGGGCAAAATCTCCAAACAGACCCGTACCACCTACATGCACCGTACGGCTGCCACCGCCAACCCCGCTATGCTGGCAAACCCTAATTTTACCCACGTACGCGGTAGTCGCACCACCGCACCCTCCGAATCCGAAATCGCCTACCGCACCCGCTTCGGACAAATCTGCACCGCTGCCCGACAACGCTTGATGGACGCTCCCAAAATGCCCGCCGACATCGCCGCCTTCAAAGCACAAACGCAGTATCGCACCCTCTATCAGTTCGTCTGGCACCAAGTAGCTGACACTATGGAGTAGCCTTTGTATAATCGCATAATTTGTTTGTCAAGCCCCATACACAATGCGTGGGGCTTGCTTATTTGCCTGACTCTTTGGACGAAGCCGCCCGAGAGTACTCCGACCTGCAAGCCGAGATTATCCAGCATATCCACTCCGAGAAATATGCCTATACCAACACCGAGTGTCCGCAATGTAAAGGCTCTGGCGTACTCAAAAGCGAAGACGGCAAGATGACCAACTGCCCCCATTGCAATGGCACAGGACACGTACTAAACACCTCACCTTATGGAATACACCTCATTGACGCAGGACGCGCTGGGGAACTGCAAGTACCTGCACCGCCTATTGGCTATATCCAAAAGGACACCGCTATCGCCACCCTCCAAGACCAACGTGTACGCAATCACATCAAGGACGCACTCGCAGCGGTGAATATGGAGTTCCTTGCTGAGACACCAATCGACCAATCGGGAGTAGCCAAAGCCTACGATGCCAACGAACTCAACAACTTTGTCAACTCCATTGCCGAAGACCTTGTGCGTAACATCGACCTTGTCTATTATTTCATTTGCGAGTATCGATACCGAACCATTATCCCGAATGACAAAGCCCGCCAAGCAATGCTACCGGCAGTCAATGTCCCGACCAAGTTCGACATCGCCAATACCACTATCCTCATGCAGGAACTGCAAGGCGCACGACAGGCAGAAGCCAACCCAGAGACGCTGCGCGTTCTCGAAACCAACTACGCCAAAATGCAGTTCAATACTTCACCGGAGGTGGCAGAGCGTTTGGAGACCGTCTTCGACCTTGACCCGCTGTTTGGTGTCAAAGAGGAAAACAAGATGACTATGCTGCAGAACGGAGGTATCACAGAGACCGCCTATATTATCTCCTGTAACATTCACGCCTTTGTGCGCCGTGCAATCTTCGAGGACAAGGAGTTCTGCCAAAAGGACTACGACAAGAAAATGCAAGTCCTCGAAAAGTATGCCGAGGAGGTGCGAACCGCTGCCGAACAGAAAGCCACAGAGAAAGCCCAACAACAAGCCGATTTTGGTGGGTTAGACCAACAACCCACAGACGAAGAAAAAGCCCCACAAAACGAACAAAACAAAGCCGACAAGGAAAATAGCGAAAACAACGACCAAGACAAAGCGTAACCTATGACCGAACTGCAAAACGTCATTGATACACTCGACAAAGCCGCTGACTCTTTCGACAGCATTGCCAACGCAGAGCAAAAGAAAATTTACGAGGAGGTATTGACCCTTGCCAAAGACCTCGAAACCGACAGCCTTGGCAAGGTCAAGCAGTCCATCGCCAACCTCAAGCGGCTTACGCAGATAAAAACAAAACTCGCCGCCCTCTCCAAAGACAAGGAGTGGGTGGCGGGACTGACCCATTTTGCGCAATATTTCGGTATCCTCCAAAAACAACAGAATGCATACTTTGCTGATCACTTTCCCTCGCTCACCCTCTCCAAGACGGCAAAGGAGAAACACGAACTGCAGAAACAACTCGCTGTGCAGAACACTATGGAAGCCCTTATGGGCGACGGACTGAAAGCCAATGTAACAGACAAACTCAACGATATTCTCCTCCGCGCCGTTACCACCAATGTCAAGTTTGCAGACCTACAGGAGGAACTGCGCACTCACCTGCTCGGCAAGGACGGCGGGCAGGGTGCATTCGCACGCTATGCCACTACGTATGCCACCACCGCCCTCTCGCAGTTCACCGGACAAAACAACAAACTCCTCACCGACGACCTCGATTGCGAGTGGTTTATGTACACTGGCAGCAACAAGGAGACCACCCGAGAGTTCTGCCAGCAACTGACTGCAAAAAAGTTCGTTCATAAGTCGGAAATCCCGACCATACTCACAGGCAAGATAGACGACTACCAATGCGCAATCTACCCCAAGACAGGACTGCCGTATGGAATGATAGAGGGGACAACGCCCGACAATTTTCAATGCAA
The DNA here is from genome assembly GCA_002477945.1 of Bacteroidales bacterium UBA7569. Taxonomy (GTDB): domain Bacteria; phylum Bacteroidota; class Bacteroidia; order Bacteroidales; family Paludibacteraceae; genus Colicola. The sequence continues at coordinate 31,956 of DLLF01000011.1, read as the reverse complement.
CTGCGGAGGTTGGAACTGTCGCCACCAACTCGTCCCCGTTGCAGACGCTCTCGTCCCCGCTGCTCTCCGTGCCAAATTCGCCAAGGCAAAACCCGCACAGGTACAAAACACGTCCAATGAGGACAAAAAGAATGGGGCATACGACCGAATAGTGAGTGCTATTCAGTCAATATACACGGCGAAAACCAATAGGGACGAGATAGACCTGCTACGCTCTATTACTCAAGCAGACGAGTATCAGCCTATTAGGCAATTCTCCTCCAAAGATGGGGCAGTATTTGGTTTCTCGGCAAAGAAATACGATTTCAAAGACGAAAATGAGATACCCAAAAACATACATCTTGCCTCCAAATTAGCAAAGAGTGGTTATGACACATACCTCGTACCCAACATAAGCGGGGCTGTAAGTGCCGATTATATACTCAAGCATAAGAACTTGTACATATATGCAGAGGGGAAAATAACCAACGGAAAACAAGGAATTGCAAATGCAATAGACAATGGTTCTCACCAAGCGAAATGTCTGATTATTGATGTGCAAATGAACCTCCCCGCACAAGTAGCAGGGAACCAGATACAAATTGGCTTTCGCCATAATGAATCTGTCAGGGAGATATGGTTATATAAGGGTAGTCGGAGAATTGTTGTAACACGGCAGCAGGTTAAGTCGAAAGATTTTGCTCTCAAATTCCGACAAGAATGGAATAAATAAATGAGAGGAGATTTCTCTCCTCTCAATAAGCACACTCACCGTAGTGGCTGCTTTCACGAACTTAATCGGCGGCTTACGATGTGACCCGTGCAAAGGTCATCAAAGCAAGATGGAAAAGAAAGTTGCACCTCCCAAATCCGCTGCAAAGATACACCATTTTTCTCACCTGTGCAAATATGCTCTGTAAAATAATATATTTTATTTGCACGCTTGAGAAATTATCCGTAATTTTGCGCATTGAATAATATAATTTATTACTATTATGTCCAAGTACATCAAAGTAACCCCGAAAGGCGAGACCACTCCGCGTATCGTTCTTGCGAACCTCAAGACATTCTATATCGCACAGGGTGCAAAGATAGAGACACCCACCGACGAGGAGGTCTTTGCTCTCGAACCTGCGGAGCGACAACAACAACTACCCAATGCCGAGCAGAATGCCGAACTTGCCCGCCTGCGCAAAGAGAACAACGAACTCACACTTGCCAATGCGGAACTCGGCAGCCACGCAGCCGACGACCAAATGACCATTGCCGACCTCAAGAGCAAACTCGCGGCGGCAGAGACGGCACTCGCTGAAAGCGAAAAGGTCATAGAGAACCTGCGCAAAGAACTCGCAAAAACCCGCAAAGCCGACAACAAAGAATGAAAGAGAGATATTATTATATAGAAGCATTTATACAAGGACACCAACAGTTCCAAATCTATGATAAACAACTTGATAGCAATAGGGGAGCAGGGTTTATATTTGATCTGCGTGTATACAAAACAGAAGCCTCTGCAAAAGTTGCTCTTGAGAGTTTGAAAAAAGAATATGGAATTAAAGAGGGCAGTAGGAATATGGCCCATATAAAGTCTGCAGAAATGCCACAAGGCTTTATTATTAAAAATAATCGACTTAAAAAAGCATAATACATTATGACCCTCGGAGATTTACTCAATACACTGGCAGCCAAGATTGGCTTGCAAAACGAACCCGCCCTCATCGACCTGCTCTCGTCAGCCGACCTCGCCAAGCACGATGTCAGTGACGCTCTCGCGCAACGTTTCGACACTGGGCTTATGTCGCTCGACGGAGCGAAAAATAACCGCGATGTGCTCAACCACCTCAAACCCATTATCCTCAAGGCAGCCGACGACAAGTTCGCTATCCTTGCCGAGAAATACGGCATCACCAACGAAATGCAGTCCGAGCAATCTACCTACAAGAAGATAGACCTCCTCGAGTCTGCTCTCGCCACCCGCCTTGCCGATATGGAGAAAAAGGCGCAGAGCAATCAAAACACCAAAGGCGAGGAAGCCGCCCAACTGACCAAACAAATTGCCGAACTGCAAAAGCAAATCGCTACTATTTCCGCCACCAAGGACAACGAACTGGCAGAGTACAAGAAAGCCACCGCCAAGCAGCAACTCGATATGCTGGTCAACTTTGAACTCAACGGCAAACGCTACGCCAATCAAGACCTCGGAGACACCAACATCGACATTGCCCGTGCGCTCATCACACGCGCTATGCAAGAGCAACGTGCCACCCTCGTCAATGATGACGGCAAACTCAAGTTGAAGCAGACCGGCAATCCGTCTCTCGACTTTGTCGATAGCGGCTACAAGCCTGTCTCGTTCAGCGATTTTGTCAACCGTATCCTCGCCGACAAACACCTGCTCGAGGTCTCCAATGACCACGACAACAACGGAGGTAGTGACAACCCCGCTCCTCAACAACCGACCACCGTCACGCTGACCAACGGCAAAAAGGTGGACACCGCAAGCATTGATGCTGCCGCTGCAGCCGCGCTTGCCGACCTCGAATAAACTCTTAAAACAAAGCAACTATGCCTATTACACTCACAGGGTTCGCACAAGCCACTATCAAGAACCTCAACCTCGTGGCAAAGCAAAACGACCCGCAACTCAAACTCACGCCCACGGGTTTCCTGCGTCTCCTCTTGGAGAACAACGCAATGGTCGATATCAACAATATCGAGGAATTGCGCAAAGGACAGAAGCGCAACATCAAACTGCGCTACTTGCAGCGTGGTCTCGAATCGGAGGTAACCTCCACCGACGACTGCGAAACGCCGCTCTCTGCCGATTGGAAAGAGTACGAAATCACCAATCCGCTCTTCTCCAAAATCGGTATCTTCATTTCCGACGACGAAATGCGCCAATACCAAGAGGAGGCAGTACAGACCCTTGCACTCGGAGATGCACAGCAAGCACCGCTTATGCGCGGGTTCTACGAGGTTCTGCTGACCAAACTCATCGGCTTGATTGGCAAAATCGACAGCAACCTCATCGCAGCACAAGCCACCAAGTGGGGCGCAAACGCTGCCTACAATCTCTCCACTGCTGCACAGACGCTTGCGCTCGGCAAGTCGGCTGATTTTAGTAGCGGCTATGTCAAACTGATGGAGGACGCTATCATCAATGAGGTGAACGACAACCTGCTGATATGCGGTAATGGTCTTATTACCCGCTACGACATCTTCCACAAGTTGAAAACCAACCCCGATTCGCAGGGTATCGGTGCACTGCCGCTGAACGCCTACTACGACCCGCGCACCATCGCAGGCTGGGGCAAAGACCATTTCGGTGCATTCGCCAAGGGAACTATCGGCTTTGTGGATTGGAACGCCTATGTCGGTGCATTCGCAGGCGAGAAAGGCGGCAGCGTATTCTTCACGCTTCCTGTACCTGTGGAATTGGACGGCTCGCTCACATCGTTGGTATTCGACTGCCAACTCAAGTACATCGACTGCCCGGAGGAGAAAGAAAAGGGCGGAACGCAACCGCGCGGATGGAAACTCATTGTCTCCAAGCATTACGGATTGTTCTCCGCACCGACAGATGCATTTGCTGCTACCGACACACTCAAAGGTGTCAATGGCGCATTCCACTACATCGCCAAGGAGCAGGAGACAAACTACAACGCAACAGTTACGCCTGCTGAAAATGCGGTATTTACCACCAAGGCACAGGCGCAATAAACGTAAGGTAGAATGCTCGACGAACTGAAAGGATATATCGGATTATTGAGTGGCGAGTCTGCACAAGCCCCCAGCGGGTTGTATGTGGACGCGCTGCCCGATATAACCTTGTCTGTACTCGAGGACATCGCACGCCAAGGCGAAGACGAAATCGATACTTGGTCGCGTATAGAAGACAGAGGTATTCTCAAGTTCCGCACGCTCTTCATTGCTGAAGTCAATAAGTGCCATAAGGTTACAGATATACAGGTTTGTGAATGTTTGATTTTAAGCAACAAGGAGATACTCGCAACAGCATTGTGGTATCTCCTTGGGGCGGAACTTATGCTCACACGCCGTGCGTCATCGCGTATCAATGCCGTCACCATTGACCGAAACAAACCCAAGGAACTGCGTGCCTACTTTGAAGACCAGTTCGCCAAGGAACTCTCCACGGCGGTCAACAGCATCGACATACACGCCTCCGAGTGTTTCGGTGAAGACGAACACCCAGAACCGCACCAACTCATCACCTTTGGAACGCCTATCCTATGACTTATTCCACCAACCTGCCGACAGTGCCTGCTACCGTCAATCTTACACTGACGGAAATGCAGCGAGACAAGATGACGCGCCTGCAAGCCGTTACTCTTATGGCTGCTATGCGCGACCGTATTCACGTGCAAGGCAAGGACAGCAACGGCACGCCCATTGGCACATACACGCCTGCATATATCCGTGCGCGTATCAAAGCCAAACGGGGGACGGACAATAAGGTTATTTTGTCGCTCACACGAGCGTTGGAGGATAGTTACGAGGTGTATCCGATTGAGAACGGCTACGGCATAGGCTTCAACACAATGGAGAGTATGCAGAAAGCCCGCTGGTGTGAGGATACGTACAAGAAAACCATCTTCGCACCGACCGCCGAGGAACGCGCACTTGTCAAACAGATTGCAGACGACTTTATTGTCAAATACTGCGCTTCATGACAGACAGCATTGCACATATCAACGAAACCATAGCAGACTTACTACAAGGTGAACACGACCTCAAAGCCTACACGCTTGCCGAATCTATCGCCGTGCGTGGAGACGAGGACATCACGTTCCCTGCATTGATACTGCCGACAGGTGAGTGCATAGATGTCTATGGTGAAACAGATAAACACGACATTACGCTCTACCACCGACTGAACGACATATCATTCCAAGAAGACAACACCTCTTCATTCGGCAGCCATAACGGATATACGGAAGCAGCAGATATGTCGCTCATAGTATTTGGCAAGCGCAAGTGCCTGTCTCCTTTCGAAATGGAACGCATAGCCCGCAAAGCCATTGCTTTCACAGACAAATGCACACTCTCTCGCAGCGACTTTAATATGCTGCAGATATTCGCCTCGGAATATGTGGGTGTAACCTACTTTATGTCCCCGGAGTACTACCTATTCAAAATCAATTATCGTATAACAAGCCCCTACAATGCGGGGTGCAACTAAAACAAAAACTAATATGTCATTACAACGTATCACTTGTGGAGCGGCTTCGGGAGAGAACCTTATCCACACATGCGACCCTTGTGGTCGAGAACTCGGACGTATCCGTGGTGTCGCCCTCGTGGACGGCTCTACCGACTTGACCGAACTCATTGACGCGCTCAAGAACAACAGCAAAGAGCAAAACGCACAGACGCTGTTTGAGAGCCTCGTGGAAGCAGGCAAAATACATATCATCAGCGAGACCACAGGAACGTATGATGGTGGCGCAGCACAGACAGGAGACGGCTACGGAGACGAGGAAACCCGCCTGCTCGGCTATCTCCACACACTCACATTCAAAGACCCGTCCTACAGCGGCAACAAAGATTTCTACGAGCGTGCCGAGAATGAGCATTGGCTCTTGATATGGCGCACGGAAACGTTGCTCCATTTTTCGGATAAACCCGCTACTATCCAAGCCATCGCGCCGGTAGAGCAAGACCTTACCTCTGCCGTTGTGTGGAACGTAACGGCTACGTGGAAATCGAAGAACAAGGCAGAGATTGCACCGCTTGCACCTCTCGCCAAGTATTTCGAGGGTTGCTGGGAACACACTGAGGGCTAACGCATTCGGGCGTAGGGGATTAAGTTTTCCTACGCTCTCAAATACTTTGATACGATATGATACGATACCAAGGTGAGAGCATAGACTTTCAAATAGAGATATCGGGAGATGACAAGTGGAGCAATTATACAAAAGTGATTGTCTATCTGTACACGCACACGAGCAGGATCGCAAAGTTTGCATATAAAGGAACAGATACAACTTATCTCAAACTCACATCTCAATATAACAGATTCTTGAATGGAACACTTCCTGCCGAATACACAAAGACGATGAGAGGTGCGCTCTATTGCGATGTGGTAGCCTACAAAGACGACAAAAAGTATCATATCAAGGCACGCACAACAGGTCTACAAATCCACTACACGCCTATAAAACAGGAGGTATAACTATGACAGATTTCAGTATAAAAGTTCGTTTCGATGATACAGGTATCAGCACAACCCCATCCGCCTCTTTTCCAACCCTCAAGATACGTGGCAAGAACTTGTATATCTGTGCTCCTACGGGTATGTTGCGTGCAACGGACAAGGTCAAGTTCGCAAGGTACGTGTCAAGCAGTAATTCGCATTGGGTAAAGAAAAATGGGGTAGAAACAGGCGAGAAAGCTTGTCGGAAGCATACAGGTTGGATACGTCCAAAATCGCCTAATAATCTCCAAGATGACCTCGTTCAAATGAGTATGGAGTTAGACAAGAAACTAAGCACTGCCGAGACCGAGTTTTGGAGATTGTACGTTTGGGCTAATGAAGATAATGAAGGTACAATGGATTGGATGCCGTACATTGCGGAATCGTTATATATGGTAATGATATCAAAATTACTATACAAATCTTCCTACAAAGGTGTACACTTCGATTCACTGCAAGGGCTGTTTGTTGACGATAACGGAAATGACGTCTACGTAACGTTTGTTGATTTATTCGGCAAGAAACTGGGTGTGTGCATAGAGCGCAACGGCGTTCAGATTACGGACTATATGCCTTTTGCATGTACGTTTACATTAGGACGCATTGACGAAATACCCCATGACGATCATATCATGATAGCAAAGTCTCTGTCATTGTTTCACAGCCCAAAACACTTGATGAGTCTGCGCAATTATATGAAAATACGTCAAAGTAAGAATCAAACGCAAACAGCGGAAGACGACGGACAATAAAAAAATCCGAGACACCTAAGTTTCTCGGATTAGTCTATAGTAGACACCTAAGTTTCTGCCATATATTGGCGTACGACACCTAAGTTTCAGACGCCGCAACAAAGGTACTGAAAAATATCCGAACCCACAAACAAAACTTTCTCCCATGTCAAAGCACTCGAACATAATCAACCAAGGCATTCATTGTAAGATACGTTCATACGGCAGCGGGCTGGTGGCAGGCACTACCTACACGGCCTGCCTGTACTACTCTGCCCGCAAGGAGGACTACCGTGCGGAGCAGACGGCCGAGTGCGTCCTCGTCCCGGACATCGTCAATGGCGAGGAGATTCAACGCCCCACCTGCGTGTTCGATTTCACACCCGAGCAGACCAAGCAGCTCAAGGTCGGCAACGCTATACTGGAGATATACGACACTATCACCCTGCAAACGATGTTCTTCGATGACACCTACGCAGAGGTGCGTGCTACATCGCTAACCCTCAAAGACGCATAAAACTATGGCAGACGTACTCACACATATAGATACCATTGATGTGGAGATAGTTGCACAGGAGGAGTTGGATATAAGTGCGGACGGAGATGTGTCTGTGGCTGTGTGGGGTGGCATATTGGGAGACATCAAGCAGCAGACCGACCTTGCGGACTACATCAAGCAGCAGGTAGCGGAGGGCAAACAGGAAGATATGCCGACCATACCGATAGAGTATATAGAAGCATTACAATAACCAACCATTTAATACAAAATTATTATGTCAGAAGCAAAAAAGTATCTTGACCAAGCGGGCGTTGACGCGTTTTGGTCGAAAGTGAAAGCGAAAGTCGGCGAGAAGAAAGAGATTGCCGATGTGAACGGTTTGCAGTCGGCGTTGGACGCCAAAGCGGACCAAGAGACGACCTACACGAAGGAGGAGGTTGATGCTGCTATCAAAGCCAAGGTGGAGGCATTGGGTGCAGTGCTGACTTTCAAGGGCGTGAAAGCGACCAAGGCTGAGTTGCCTGCCAAAGCGAGCAACCCTGTCAAAGGTGATGTATGGCACGTGACCGAGAACTCGGCAGAGTATGTATGGGACGGCACAAACTGGGAGGAGTTAGGAACGACCGTCAGCCTTGACGGTTATCTGACCAAGACCGAAGCGGACAACACGTATGCCAAATCTGCCGACATCAAGTTGGATGGTGTTCAGGCGAACGGCACAGACTTGACTATCACCAACAAGAAAGTGAACATCGCCACGGGTAGCGCAAACGGCACCATTGCCGTGAACGGTACGAATGTGGCAGTGAAAGGTTTGGGCAGTGCGGCATACAAAGACGAGACTGCTTTTGCGACCAAGGCGCAGGGAGAGAAAGCGGACACTGCACTTCAAGCGGCAGACCTTGCGGACTATCTTAAGACGGCAGATGCAGACACCAAGTATGCTACCGCGGCACAGGGCGCATTGGCAGACACGGCATTGCAGCCGGGGGACATCACAGCAATCCCGACATCGTACATCGAGGCGTTGTCTTAACCAAAGGGTACAGGCGATTGGGTTCGCCTGTACTCACTATATCAGACAAAGAACAAAGGATTATGGCAAGAACATTTTTGGATAAGGCAGGATTGGACGCTTTGTGGACGCTTATCAAGACGGCGGTGAACACGCTGGTGGAGATGGTGAACGGCAAAGCGGACAAGAGCCATACGCATACGATAGCCGATGTAACCAATTTGCAGACCAACCTAACCGACCTGAAAAATCAGATTTACAGATTGCAGGAATTTGGTTATAATTATGACGACTTTTCGGAGACGGACTTGCTGTGGAAGCCGAGTACAGATTGCAATTTAGGTCAAGAGGGGTTTTATTCTGTGGCAAGTACGTGCACAGAAACTGATGTGAGATTGTGGTTGCCAGATACAAACGGGACGACCTATGACGATGCAAACTATTCGCAATTTAACGACAATGGTACGGACGACTATGAGTTCTTTGAGCGGCGTTTCCAATACTATTCGTTCTACAACGCTACCGACCACGAGATAACCCTTACGCTGTGCAGTGATGAGTTTCCGATAATCATCAAGGACAAGGTAACCTCATTTACTATTCCTGCGGGCGGACTGATAGAGTTCTGTGCGAAGTATGTGGATATTGCTCCGAGTATGGATAATGCCTTTGGCAACGATTATGCGTATATGGTAACTTACACACAATACTTCTGATATGAGATACTTTACAAACAACCAATACGGTGATGTGATAATCGTGGAAATGGAGCGTTTGCCCAAGACTATGCAAGCGACCTATACTCCGCTGTCGGACGAGCAGGAGTCGTTCTTGTCGGCCAACCCGAGTGCAACTCCTATGGAGGTAATGCAGTGCGGACTGAATACAGCCGCTCCGGTTGCAGAGCAGGAGATGCCGTTGGCAGAATACAAAGCGATTGCAAGAGAGGGGATGTCGGAATTGTCGCTGGCAACGAGCCGCAAGAAAGTAAGCGACTATCAGTTTTTGAATGCGCAGTCGTCGCTGCTGGTGGCGGACGGAGAGGGCATATACAGCCACGAGCAGGCGAATGAGTATATTGCTTTGTACAACACCATCGGCAAGCAATGCAGGGAACGATACTATACGTTTGCCGCGATGTTGGAGAGTTGCGAGACAATGGAGCAGGCAACGGCATTGGTAGCGGAAACGACCGAATGGTATGAGAGTATATGAGCAGACGGGAGTATGACATAGCTGGGAAGAAGCGTGTGATAATCAACTCGCTGACGGTTACTGCGGCCAAAAACATCTCCGCAGCGGAAATACAAAAATGGTCGGAAAACGGTTCAGCCTATATGGGATTGTTTATGGTAGGCGGCGGAGGTGCAGGTAGTGGAGATTTCTACAAAAATGGGCATGCAGGCGGCGGTGGCAGTGGAGGGGTTGTGAAAATTATAGAGGATATAGCCTGCATCCAAGGCGAGGCACTTGCCATTACTATCGGAGCGGGTGGTATAGGCGGGACAAGAAACAAAACTGCAAACTCCGGCGGTGATACATCTGCGATATATAACAATATCACTTATAGTGCCGCAGGAGGACGAGGCGGGTATGATTCCAATGGTACTTCCTCTATAACCGACAATTCCATCATCAAGGAATTTCCCCGTGTGGAAGGGTCTGCATATGGCGGTCAAGGCGGAAAGTGGAAAGAACCCGGTTTTGTAAAGAAATACTACAATACGACATTCAGCGTAGATTTGGTACCGCCCGTATGGAGCATAAGAGGCGAAGACGGAACAGGCAATCCTTTTGACAAGACGGATACTAACCTATATGGTTCGGCAGGAGGAGCAGGCTACAATGTAAACGGAGGCTATGATTTGTCCGACACATACCCTAATACCGGTGGCAAAGGTGCAGGACGCGGCGGCCACGGAGCGAATAATGCCACGACCAACCGAGGCGGCAATGCCACTTTCTATGGCGGCGGCGGTGGAGGTGCTGCCTTTAGCAGCAACCATAGCAACAGTTTGGGCGGCAACGGGTACCAAGGAATAGTGAAGATATACTTTTACAAGTACGTGTAATGCAAATTGATATAGTAAAAATAGTCCGCCTGTTGGCTTGCGTGTTTATCGCCCTGCTGTTGTCGTGGGTACTGCGTGGTTGCAAGACCTGCGAGTGCCTGCCGAGCGTAGAGTACCGGGACAGCATAGTAACCCGCTACCACCACGACACGATACAGACCTACGCCAAGGACAGTATCTATATTCACCAAAAAGGCGACACGGTGTGGCGGGAACGTTGGTCAATACGCTACAGAGACAAGATTGTAGAGCGACACGACACTATCTACTGCGACCAAGAGAAAGAGACGGTGCGGGTGGAGAAAGTCGTCCCTGCCTACTACAAAGGAGTGTCGTGGGCGTTCTGGGTGCTGGTCGTCCTACTTGCCCTCGCCACGGCTATCCGCATACTGATACGAGTATATTTGAAAAGATAAGTTATAATATGGAATGGATTAACATCATAGTGTCTGCGGTGTGTGCGCTGTTAGGTGCACTCGGCGGGGGCAGCCTGCTGTTCTACAAAACCAACAAACAACTCAAAAAGGTGGAGGTGGTACACAGCCAGGCGGACGAATGGAAACGGCTCTACGAAGAGAGCGAGGAGGAGCGCAAAGCCCTCTCGGACAAGGTGGACAAACTCTATCGGGAGCAGCACACCGACCGCAACACCATCAACCGCCTTGAATTGGAGGTGCAGAAACTCAATTGGTATCGCTGTACTATCAACGGCTGCAAAAATAGGAGACCGCCCCACCTGTACAACCAAGACGGCATAGAGGTGGAAGCGAGCAACAAAGAGTAACGATATGAAGAGCATTCATTATATCCTTACGCAGGCGCGTATCGTCATAGCCTTGCCGTTCTTTGCGCTTGGTATGGTGTTTATGGGTCTGTGGGCAATCATCACGGGGAAAGATTGACCCATGTCGCCATCGCCGGCAGCCCTTGGAGGTTAGTCCCGTTGGCTTTACAGCCCGTGCGGAGTTGACAGCCCGCACGTGGCACAAGACAAAAGCGTTCTTTGACGTATTGAGAATAGTCGCAACTTGTTCCAAAACGGAACGAGTTAAGGGATGAAATCGCTTTTATGGCATAAAATTTGCACATATCATAGAAAGTTGTATAGGTGGGATTTTTGTTATACTTTTGCAAAATAAAAACACTAACTATATGGAATATATCTCTATCATTATTGCTGGTATTACTCTTGTAATAAGCATTGTATCTATCATTTATTCAACAGCGTATAAACGTGGAGAGTTTGATAAACGATTAGAAAAACTGGAAGAAGATAATCGTGCTACCAAAGAAAATGTCGCAAAATTGCATGATGATATGATACGAGTCCTAACTATCATGCAAATGAAAATGCGTGGTACTGAAAATATACTATCAGCAAAGAATTCTCCACGGATGTTGAACGATTTAGGGAAAAAGTTGTACACTGAAATGAATGGCTCTAAGTTTTTGAAAGATAATGAGAGTAAACTTTTTTCAGTTATTGATGAACAACAACCCAAAACCGCTTTTGATGTAGAGGGGGCAGCATTATTCGCTTGCAATAGTTTTGTGAACGATGCTATATTTAATCCAATCAAACAATTTATATATAATTGTCCTACTCAAAAAGATGCCAATGGAGAAGATTTTGAATTGACACTTGATGGAGCATGTTTCTTATTAAGCCTACCATTAAGAGATGCCTATTTATTGAAACATCCTGACATAAAATAACATCAATCTGCATAAGCCACCGAATTCGGTGGCTTATACCAAGCGACTATTCTCAATGAGTAGTCGCTTTTTTTTGTATAACTATGAGATAGATATGAACTTGACCGAGCATTTTACATTGTCCGAGTTTGTGCGTAGTGAGACGGCAGAGCGCAAGCATATTGACAACACACCCTTGGTGGAGGTTGTGGACAACCTGCGTGCCTTGTGCCGAAATGTGTTAGAACCCGCCCGTCTGGCTTTCGGTGCGCCCATATACATCACGAGCGGCTACCGTTGCCCCGCGCTGAACAGAGCAGTTGGTGGTGTACAGTTGAGCCAACACAAATACGGCGAAGCGGCAGACCTGCAAGTAAAAGGCGTAAAGAACCTGCGCAAGTTGTACAAGATTATCCAAGACCACGGTGTCTTCGACCAACTGCTCTACGAGAGCAACAAGTCGGGAGTGAAATGGATACACGTGTCCTACACCTCTCGCGGCAACCGGAGACAGGCGATTGACAATTACAAAGCATAGACCATTTTGCGCATACCCGCAAATAGGTTAAACCCACCGAAATCGGTAGGTTTAGAAATATAACAAGCGACCTTTGACATATTGAACAGCCGTAACTACCGAAGAAAATTTGGTAATTCAACAAAAACAATACATAATGTGATGTATCAATAAAATTATGTTTGTTTTGCCAAATTAGATTTGCATATTTCAGAAAAAGTTGTATGGATTACTTTTTTATCGTACCTTTGCAGCGAAACAACAAAATCAATAAACTGAATTTCTATAGAATTACCTGCTTTTAGGTACAATATCACTCGTTATGATTAACGATACTTTCAAATATAGGAGTACCGATGTAGCGAGATATATTGTTGCTTACGCAAATGAAAATAAAGTAAGCATCAATATGACAAAGTTACAGAAACTACTTTATATAGTTTATGGAACTTCACTTGCTATCTATGGAGAACGTCTTGTCGATGAACATCCTCAAGCGTGGCCTTATGGTCCGGTGTTTCCTACGACAAGAAATAAATTGCTAAATGTATCATTTGAGGATATATCTTTAACTGCCTCAGAATTTGAAGAGATAAACAAGGATGAGCGTACAAAGCAAATAATCAAGGTTGTATTTGATGGCTTTGGAGTCTATAATGCAGGAGCACTTACCAGTTGGTCTCATAGTCCAGGGTCTCCATGGGATAGAACTACCAAATTAGAGGGGTTTAAGTGGGGAGATAGAATAGACGATGAGACTATTCAACAATATTTCAACGATATAATCATTCGGAAAGATGGAAACTGAAAAGGAAGATATTCTGAATATTGGTTTCCCTAAAATACCGAAAGATGTTAATCTCCCCAAAGATATAGATAGGGATGACATGCAAGCCCAAGAAAGGGAACGTTTCAAGCAAGATACGGAGCAACGAAAGATACTTGTCATTTGGATGATGTTTGTAGTTTCTTTATGGTTGGTATTTACGTGTTCCGTCGTAATTACGGAACTATGTATATTTAAGAAATTGAGTGATACCGTATTCTGTATGTTATTGGGTACTACTACTATTAACGTATTGGGTTTGGCGCAAATAGTATTGAGAGGATTATTTGCACCAAGTAAGAAATAGTCTTTTACTTATAGTAAGAGATGTATAGAGGTTTCAGACACTGAACCGGTTAATCAGTGTCTTTGAAAAGCGGCTGTTCGGTATGAGCAGCCGCTTTTTTGTATGCCTGTATATGAAATTAGGATTTGCAGGAACTAAACTTGTAAATTGCGATTTGCAAGTTCAAATATATGAAATACAGATACTTACTGATATACTTGTAAAAATAGGATTTGCAAGTTGGTAAAATCATATTTGCCAGAATAACGTAATGACGATAGACGAGTTACATACCCTTTGGGAGAAGAAGAACGGCGGTAAAGCCGCTCCCACGGAACACGCCTTGCAGGTGGAGTGTCTGCGTTGGCTGCGTGCTGTTCACAGGGATGTACTCTGCTATGCGATACCGAACGGAGCGTACACGACCAAGACGACCGCCCGCAAGTTGGTGGCGGAGGGCGTGTGCCATGGCATACCCGACCTGTGCATACCCATAGGCAAAAATGGTTACCACGCTCTGTATATCGAAATGAAGAACGGCAAGGCGGGCAGGCTGTCGGAACACCAGAAAGAGGTCATCCCCCGCCTCCAATCCTACGGCAACAAAGTGGTGGTATGTCGGACATTCGAGGACTTCCGCCGAGAGATAACCAACTACTTAACCCTGCAACAATGACCAACAAGAAACAATCGCTTTTGGACGCTATCATCGACCTCGGTATCGAGTGCTGCAATATGGATAACCACGGCACGCCGCTCACACGGGACATCATTCTCTGCAAAGACAAACACGAGAACGTGCAGATGACGCGCACTATCATTGTGAACCAAATCCACCTACTGGGATACACCCACAGCACTATTGCTATCAAGTTCGGACGGACAACGCAAGCCGTCTGCAAGATACTCAACGACGCACACCCTGCATTCTATGCCACCTCCGCCTGCTACCGCCTCGCCACACGCGAATTGAGCGCACGCTGCGAGGACTACCTGCAGAACTTGTAACCAACCACCAACTAACCTATAAGCAACCACCAACAAAGTGTGTTGCTTTCTTTTTGCCTGTTCCGACAATCGTCCGTATCTTTGCACCGTGATTGCAATACACGCCAATGGCGAAAGGTACAAGACGCCACAATTATGCTAAATTCATTCAGTAGGGAAATCAAAGATGCAAACGGAAACACCCACAGCGTAACAGGCGCAGGGCAGGGAACGTACAACACGGTGGCAGGCTCTCTCGGGCTTGCAAGTTTTCTCGGTCTCGGTAACAACGGCGGCGGACTGGGGCTGTTCGGTGGCAACCGACAGGACTATGTCAGCCAACAGCAGGCGGAAGCCAACAAGCAGATTGCCTCGTTGGAAATGGATAAAGCCCTCCTCGCAAGTGAGAAGAACACCACACAGCAAATCCTCGAACTCTACCGCTACGAGGACACCAAACGGGAGCAAGACCGCGCACGCTTCGACGCTATGCAAAAAGAGTACACGGGTCTGATCACCGCCGAGCGTGAAGCACGCTTGCTGGCAGAGAAAGAACAAGCCGTGTTTAATGCCAAGGCAACGCAGGGGCTATCCACCACAGCGGCACAAATCGCTGCAATGCAGCAAGTATTGAACAGCATCACCACCTCGGTCATACCGTCCGGCAAGGTATGCGACACGGGGTGCGGTTGCGGTAACAACTAACATCAACGGCTATGCATAGTAACGTGGAGATACTTTCGGCGGTTGTCGCCAAGTGGCTGCAACCTCTCGTGGCTACCATTGCCGCGTCCAAAATAGACAAGATACCGTTCCTTGTCAACATAGAGAGCAAAATCAAGGCAACGGGGTGGGTGCGTCCCGACTGGAGTATTACCTCGGAGTTGTCGCCCTTTATGCCGAGTGTGGCACAGACCTTTATCGAGCCTGCACTGCGCAACGCAATGGGTAACATTGCAGACGACCAGATACCCGCCTTTGCTTTCGGTCTCGTGGAGACGGCTATCGAACACGGCTCTTTGGAGATTTTGGACGGCAATGTAACATTCGACCGAGACGACCTGCAACGTTTGCGTCGACTGCTCGAACTCAATCTCCCGTTACCTGCACAGCCCTATCAAGTAAAGGAGGACTAAACTATGATTACGCTCAATTCAATCAGCACCACGGCTATAGCAGCCGCCACAGGCGCAGCCGTGCAGGAGTTCGCAGGTATCGTCAATCAACGGCTCTGCAAGTCGGTATGCACCAACCAAAGCATACAGCCCACCGCCAACGTTACCTACTCCGTGGACAAGACCTATACGAGCGGCACGACCACTTTCGTGCGTATCAAAGCCACAGGCACTATCACCTACGTGCCGAAAGGTCGCAACGGGTGCAGCACGCTCTCGCAGTCATTCACCGAGTACACCACGCTTGTATTCTCCAACTCGGCAGCCACTGCCGCCCCGACCATATCCCTCGTGCAGGGTCTGTCGCACGGCTACTTGTCCGATGTGGCTTGCCTCACGGCAAACCGCTACGAGGTCGCTACCGAGGTAACAGTAACCGCAACCTATGCATAGCCCTATGAAAGCGTTAGAGAGTATTCTTGCGTGGGTGCAGGAGAACAACCCCGACCTGTACAACCGCTATTGTATGGCAAAGCACGAGGAGGAACACGGGGCGCATTTCGACAAAGCGTTTGCCACCAAGGCAGTCGCCGAGATGTACCATACCGCTCCCGATGGCTCGAAGCGTTACGGAGAGCGGTGGACTATCGATGAGGTGAAAGCCGCCGTTGAACCGTTCCGAGGACGAATGCACGACAAGGACAACTACTGGGACGCTTATGTGGCAGTCCATATGTGGTGGCACGACCTCGGTCGTAACTACAAGCAGCGCGACCCGAACAACTACGAGGCGGCACTCATTGAGGACGCTGTTACGTGGGCATTCTGTGACGAAGACGCTCCCGACGGCAAAATTTGGCACTATATACAATCTATGAAATAGGAGTGCAACACAACACCCCGACAAGCCATAACCAAATCCAAGTTAAGCCAAATCCGTCAAAATCCCGTCAAGGATTGAAAATAAGAAATATCAAGTGCCTAATAATTAGGTACTTGGTATTTTATGATTGTGACCCCGCTGGGACTCAAACCCAGGACCTTCAGAACCGGAATCTGACGCTCTATTCAACTAAGCTACGGAGCCGATAACCCATCTTGCATGGATTTTCTTTACAGGGCTTGCAAAGATACAAACTTTATTCTGAATATACAAAGCGTACTATTGCCTTTTCTTGTGCCGGAAGAATGCTACCGGTAAACTTAAACTGATTTTTGGTCATCTCTGTAAAATGTACAAATTTTCCGTATTCTTCCTTACTGTTCGTGTCGGATACCCCTTGCTGTTGTGTTTTGTTGTATTCATGTAATTATTGTATCTTTGCCAGACAAAAGTTATTTGTTATGGACTTTAAGACGTTCTGGAGCAAGAGCAATACCGCCTTTGTAATTAAGAATTTGTTATTTGCGATCATGATTGGGCTTGTCTTGATTGGAGGAGTGTACGTTTGGTTGAAACATTATACACGCCATGGGGAAGAAATGCAGGTACCTGCAGTGTGTGGTATGTATATCGAAGAGGCACAACTTACTTTGCAGTCAATGGGACTTGTATTGCAGGTTATAGATTCCACCTATTCCAACAAAGTACCTTTGGGAACCGTTGTGGAACAAAACCCGTCAGCCGATGCTTTTGTGAAGAAAGGACGCCCTGTTTATGTCATTGTGAATGCGCGTTCTATAAGGCAAGTCCCTGTTCCCGACCTTCGGGATGTCTCCTGTCGTCAGGCAGAGGCTACTTTGAAAGCCTTGAATCTGTCGGTAAGCGATGTTTTGTACGAGGCTTCGGAGTATCGTGATTTGGTGCTTGATATTCGCAAAGATGGTCAATCATTGGAGGTGGGTACTCGTTTGCCTGAGGGGGCTTCCGTTGTGTTGGTCGTAGGGCAGGGGAGTGGCATGGGTAGTGTATCGGTACCTGATCTTGTCGGGAAAACACTCTCGGCTGCCCGCAACCAGTTGTTGGCTATGCGTTTGATTGTCGGAGCCACAATCTATGATACACCGCAGGAAGAAGGAAAGGAGTATTATATCTACAACCAGGAACCTGCGGGAGGAGTTTGGGCGCGCGAAGGTGATCACGTGGATCTCTATTTGTCAGAAGATATTGATAAAAGGGTGCAAACATCCGGAACAGATGAGGAGGAATTCTTTTAGGTGAATGTTGTCCGATGACAGAGGAAGAATTCGATATTATAGAACAGAGTGAACCTTTTGAACGATATAGACAGGAAGTAGATAAAGGGCAGACTCCTTTGCGGATAGATAAGTATCTGTTCCTGCATTTGGCTGGCACCTCCAGAAACCGCATCCAGTCTGCAGCGGATGCGGGAAATGTTTGGGTGAACGGAAAACCTGTTTCTTCCAACTATAAGGTGAAACCAGGTGATATTGTGCAAGTCCTTCTTGACCATGAACGACGTGACTATACTATTGCGCCTGAGAATATCCCGCTGGATGTGGTGTATGAGGATAGCAGTGTTTTGGTGGTAAACAAACCTGCCGGAATGGTCGTTCACCCCGGACACGGCAATTGGTCGGGTACTTTGCTGAATGCATTGGCATACTATTTCCAGGGGAAGATCGATATGAACGATCCTGCCATAGGGTTGGTGCATCGCATTGACAAAGATACAAGCGGATTGTTGCTGGTAGCCAAAACACCTCATGCAAAAACTTCGCTCGCAATGCAGTTCTTCGATCATACAACCGAACGTACCTACAATGCTTTGGTTTGGGGGACGTTTTCAGAAGACTCGGGAACAGTGGAAGGGGCTTTGGCAAGAGACAATAGAGACCGTCTGATATTTCGGGTCTGGGACTTGGAAGAAAATCCTGCGGCGAAACCGGCGGTAACGCATTGGCATGTATTGGAACGATTCCCCTATGTAACGCTTGTTGAGTGTAGATTGGAAACGGGACGTACACACCAGATACGGGTTCACATGCGCTATATAGGGCATCCGCTTTTTGCCGATGAGAAATATGGAGGGATGGAGATCCTGAAAGGATTACCCACACAGAAGTATAAGCAGTTTATACAGAATTGCTTTGACCTCTGTCCTCGGCAGGTGCTGCATGCCAAAACGCTTGGTTTTACGCACCCCGTCACGGGCGAACGTATGCATTTCGACTCGGAATGGCCACAAGATATGAAAAACCTGATCAAAAAATGGAGAGACTATGAAACAGCAACGAATCTTATGGGCAGATGACGAAATTTCCCTTCTGCGCCCTTATGTACTTTTTTTGCAGCAGAAAGGCTACGAAGTCATAACTGCCAACAATGGGACTTCTGCCATTCAATTGTGCAATAATCAGGTGTTCGATATCGTATTTCTCGATGAAAATATGCCGGGATTGTCAGGGTTGGAAACGTTAGCGGAAATCAAAGCGGCACATCCCGCATTGCCTGTCGTAATGGTTACTAAATCGGAAGAAGAGAATGTGATGGATCTCGCCATCGGAGAAAAAATCGCCGACTATCTGATAAAGCCGGTCAATCCTAATCAGATTCTGCTTACGCTCAAAAAACATATTCACCAGCGTGACATTGTCTCGGAACATACCAATACCAACTATAGGCAAGAGTTTTCCGATATTGCCTACATGATTGATACGGCAACCACTCTGGATGAGTTTATCGCCATACACAAAGTGTTGGTACATTGGGATTTGGAACTACAGGGCATAGAGTCTTCTATGCGTGAGATGCTTCTCTTGCAAAAAGAACAGGCAAACAAGGCGTTCGCAAAGTTCATCTCTCGTCACTACGAAAGTTGGTTTACTGACGCCTCCAAGCACCCCTTGCTTTCTCCTGATCTGTTCAAAACGTGTGTATTGCCTTTGCTGGACAAGGGGGAGAAACTGTTCCTGATTGTTATTGACAATTTCCGGTACGACCAATGGAAAATCCTGCAACCGCTGATGTCTGAATGGTTCAATGTAACGGAGGATAGAATGTATTGTTCCATTCTGCCTACGGCGACACAATACGCCCGCAATGCTATTTTCTCAGGCTTGATGCCTTCGCAGATAAAGGAGATGTTTCCGGAATTGTGGGTGGAAGAAGATGATGAAGAGGGGAAAAACCTCAATGAGGAACAATTGGTCAAAACGCTTTTGGCACGCTATCGCAAGCCGTACCGCTTTACGTACAACAAAATCAATGAGTCTGACTATTGCGACAAACTTATCGGACGGCTCAAGGGATTTGCATCACCCCTAAATATAGTGGTCATCAACTTTATTGATATGCTTTCCCATTCCCGTACCGACAGCAAGATGATGCGTGAACTGATGGGAGACGATGCTGCCTATCTGTCTCTTACGCAGAGTTGGTTCCGGCATTCCAACACGGCGCAACTCTTCCAGCGTATAGCCGAATTGGGATACAAAGTCTTGCTTACCACCGACCATGGCACCATTCGCGTTGATACCCCCGTGCAAATCGTTGGTGATAAAAACACGAACACTAACCTGCGATATAAAGTGGGTAAATCCCTATCCTGCAAAGATAAAGATGTCTTTGTGATGGATAAACCGCATCGTTTCGGTCTCCCAGAACCGAATCTTTCCAGTACCTATGTCTATGCGACGGGCAGTAAGTTCTTTGCTTATCCCAACAACTTCAATTATTATGCTTCCTACTACCGTAACACCTTTCAGCATGGTGGCATCAGTTTGGAAGAAATGCTCATCCCTTTGATTTCAATGGAACCCAAATGACTTGGTTATTCTTGGCGATCGGCTCTGCTTTCTGCTTGGGCTTTTACGATGTCAGCAAAAAGAGAAGTTTGGAAGAAAATAGTGTCCCTTTCGTACTCTTTCTTTCTGTATTGTTCAGTAGTCTGTTGCTGTCTCCGTTCCTTTTGCTGTCGCGCTTTTCGCCTTCTGTTCTTGCCGATACCCTCTTTTTTGTACCACAAGTTGATGGGTACACCCACTGCCTTATATTCCTGAAATCCTGTATCGTCCTTTTGTCATGGGGATTGGTTTATTGGGCGGTTCAGCACCTCCCGCTCACTGTCGTATCACCTATTACCGCCACCCGCCCGATGTGGACTCTGTTGGGCGCATTGTTTTTGTTCTCCGAACGGCTGAATCTTTGGCAGTGGATAGGAGTCTCTGTCGCCATTGCCTTCTTTTGGTTGTTTTCGTATGTAGGGAAAAAGGAGGGATTTGAGTACACCCGTAATAAGTATATAATCATTCTGATATTGGGAACTCTGTGTGGTTCGGCGTCTGGACTATATGATAAATATCTGATGCATAGCCTTGATCATGCTGCCGTACAGGTCTATTACACGTTCTATCAAACCATTCTCATGGGCATAATTTGCCTTGTTATGCTTGTTCATAACCGGCAAAAACCGCATACCAAGATACGTTCGGCAGGATGGATCGTGTGTATCTCCGTGTTCTTGATTTTGTCCGACTTCCTCTATTTCCTGGCGTTGTCTTACCCCGATTCGCTCATCTCCGTCATTTCGTTGGTACGTCGTAGCGGAGTGATTATACCGTTCATTTACGGAGCAGCCGTTCTCCACGAGAAGAATCTCCGATGGAAGGTTGTTTGCCTATCTGGAGTATTATTAGGAATGCTTTGTCTCTTCTTCGGAACATTGGGATGACATGGAATTTGTCATCCCGAGTTATTTGCTGGACTATGGTCTTATGGTTCCATTTGGAGGAAACGATGATATGTACGCATCACTTTCCTGACGTATGCCGTCGTCTCTTCGGCGTTGCAGAAACCATATAGCACCACGCTGTCGTTCACGTATGCCTCTTCTTGTAGTTGGCTCAACCAGTATTCCGTATGGTCAGTCCAGATATATGCACTCCGTCCGTAGCGTTTGGCAAGCCGTCGCGCATCCATGATGTGTGCCGGTCCTGCATTGTATGATGCCAATACAAATTTTGTCTGTTCCTCTTTGTTGGAAATAAAGGAGAATATATCTTGCAGACGCTGGATATATTTGGTCCCTGCCTCGATGTTGTATTGGGGGATAAATACGGTGGAGTCATTGAGACCGAATCGTTCTGCCGTCTGAGGCATCAGTTGCATCAGTCCCAATGCACCTGATTTTGAGCGGGCCGTAGGGTTGAAATGAGACTCTTCATAGCAAACGGCTGCCAGTAGTTGCCAATCCCAACCCAACTTGGGAGCCTGCTCTTGAAACAAGGGCGTATAAGGAATGGCATAATACTTCTCCTTTGTTGCTTCTTCATTCATTGAACCGTATTGTAGCCCGTGGCAAAACCCTGCGGAAAATACACCACAGAACAGCAGGAGGAGAAGAATAGATATGACTGCTTTATCCTTTTTGTGCATGTGTCTTTGTCAATGGGCGCACTCGATATTCTCTGCATCTATCAGCGGCAATCCGTTTAAGCGCATGAAAACTTGTGCCGTGGCGACAACATCTTTTTGGCAGTACACCGATATTCTTGCAATATCTTTTTCTTTGTAGAACGTGTTCGCAACCTGACTCCCGTCTATGTCATCCTTGGGAGTGGGTATGCCGAAGATGGCGGTCAGAACTTTCAGCGCAGTGTATGATTTGAAGTCTCCGAATTTCCAAAGTTCCATGGTGTCTAAAAAATGCACTTCCCATGGCTTTTTCCCGGCTATCTGTAGGCAGTCGGGTAGGGTAAGTCCATGCACGAGAGCCCTCCGGCAAACAAACGGAATATCAAATTCTTTGATGTTATGTCCGCATAAGTTGTGATAAGGACTGATCATAAAACGACCCAGCAACTCCAGAAAGTTTGCCAAAATCTCTCTCTCATTCTCTCCGCAAAACGACTTCGTCCTTAAATGCCACTCTCGGTCTTTCCCGAAATAACATACTCCCACTGAAATGCAGACCACGCGGGCAAACTCTGCATACACACTCGCTTGTTGCCAGCCTTCTTCGGCTGTCCCTGCGTATCGCTCAGGCTGTTTGCCTTGCAGTTGGTCGTACTTGTCCGCCCATAGATGTTGCATCTCTGCCGAAAGCATCGACATATCTTCAACTACGGGAGCCGTCTCAATGTCGAAGAAAAGAATTTTGTCAAGAGATACGTCCATTCTTATGCTCTGTGTTCGCTTATCTGTTGTTTCACGAATTTTGTCAATATATTGATTGCCGCCTTGTTATGTCCTCCTTGGGGAATGATGATGTCCGCATATCGCTTGCAGGGTTCGATAAACTGCAGGTGCATAGGCTTCACCACCCGTGTATAACGCTCCATAACGGCTTCTGCCGTTCTGCCGCGCTCCACCACATCTCGCTGTATCACGCGTATCAACCTGTCGTCAGCATCGGCGTCCACAAAGATTTTCAGATCCATCTCATTCCGCAACTTCTTGTCACATAATGCCATAATACCCTCTACAATAACCACTTCTTTGGGCTCTACATGTATTGTCTCTTTCTGTCTTGTACAAGTGATGTAAGAGTAAGTGGGTTGCTCTATTGCTTTCCCTTCTTTCAGCATCTTCAAATGCTTCTCCAGCAACCCCCAATCAAATGCATCAGGATGGTCAAAGTTGATGTTCTGTCGTTCCTCCATGGGGACATCCGAGGAATCTTTGTAATAGGAGTCTTGTGGGATAACAACAACTTCGCCTTTGGGAAGACGCTCCGTAAGCCGTTTTACCACAGTTGTTTTGCCGGAACCGGTACCGCCCGCAATGCCAATGATAAACATAAAATTAGGTCTTTAGTGTGCAGAGTTATGCTCTGCACGGATTGGTTATTACGGATTACAAAGGTAAATACTTTTTTCTAATATGCCAAAAACTTTTGTTTATAAAATAGCAAACTTCGATGCGGCTTCCTTTTTCTCGCCATTATGATGGAGGGGAAAATAACTTGTGGAATCAACGTGTAGGTTTTCGTCCGTTCCGAGCAATAGGTGGAATAAGAGAACTTGATTCCGTTCACGGAATTGCTAATTTGTCTTATTGACCCAATCAGCCCAATTTACCCAATCCGTCCTATAGTCTTCCTCAAAAAATCGTATATTGTAAACTGAAAATCGTAAATAAAACGACCCTGAACGGGAGATTGAAACAATTTATAGAACTTCTCAAACAACTAGGACGTCTATAATTGACCCCCCCTCAACATTGGAGTAAAATCCAAGGGTTAGCGAATCAGTTCCTTCCGGCATTGTATCGGGTGTCAAAAATGGAGCGGGAATTTCGAGAACCGGAGATACTGTTTGAGCGAAGCGAGTTGTGTCTCCGCCGAAATTCGAGTGACCCCTATTTTTTTGCAACGCCCGACGTAAATCAATCCGTAGGTTGAGGTTACTTATAGCCCCCTCTTTGAAGTGGCTGGGGGAGTCCCATTGGTTTCTTTTCTTTTTGCCAAGCAAAAGAAAGGGAAGGATCTTATAGTTTTGGTGCGGTTGCCCTGATTATTTTATGTATCGTATCTTGCTGAAAAAAATGTTATGTAATATACCATAATACTGACAAATGTTTTGCTATTCTGTAAAAAAAGTACGGAGTGTTGTTTTATTTGAAATTATACCATACCTTTGCGCAGTGGTTTTGTATGTTTTTGTGGGATAGGTCAGATATATATTACATAGACCAAAAATCTCTGTTTTATGAATAAAACTATATCAATCAATCAACAATCCTGTCACTATAAGATAGGTCTTCTGTTAGTTTCCCTGATTTTGTTTCCGTTGCGCCTTTTGAGTGTTCCTCTTTCTTCTGTCTTGCATCCGGAATATACATTGTCTGTTGATGCAAATCGGTATATCATAGACTTTGTAATGCCGGAATATAGGATAATGCGGGAAGATTCTTTGGATCCTTTCGAAGAACGGCGCTTTGGACCTTGGGTAAGTATGAAAGAGGAGGATTGCCCTGTGTTTGATATCATCGATGTGAATGCTGACTGCGATTATACGGATGTAGCATCATATCCCGAACTTCCGTTCTTTTCAATAGACCTGCTTATCCCTTATAATGCAAGAAATGTCAGTGTGCGTTTCTTGCCGGATGATATAGAGGAAGTATTTTTCAACCATTATGTTCAGCCTGCAATATCTGAACTTGATTCCGAAGAAGATTGTTTTAGTTCTCAATACTATGCCAAGGGTTATGATAGTATATATCCAAATGGGTTCTATAAAAATTACTACGAACTGAGTGATGTTTATACTTTGGATGCTTGGCGGGGAGTCACTTTGTCCATATTCCCTTTTGCTTATTATCCTCATGTCGGTACCGCAAAAGTCCTCAAAACGGGTCGTTTCATTATTGAGTTTGATGGTGGAAGCCTAAGGGATGAAATATCGAATGTTTTGCAGCACTCTGATCTTACGGCAACGATGGCAAAACTGACTTTTAATACTTTCGATGACGATGCCGTAAAATTGGACGAACGTCCTTCCTATCTTATAGTGGCGGCTCGGGAAGCAATGGCTCCTTATCTCCGACCCTATGTGAATTACAAAATAGGGCAGGGATATAATACGCAGGTTGTTTATTTGGATCAATGTGGAAAATTAAAGTATAAGGGAGAGGAAATGGCGGATTTTATCAATAAGAACAATGGTGTATGTTCCAATCCTGATTATGTTTTGTTAGTAGGTGACTTGAAAGATATACCGCCTTATTCTGGAAAGAATATAGACACAGACCCTTATACGGACGACCCGTATCATCCTCGTATTAGCCGTTGGATTGTAAAAGAAAAAGACGGGCGCTTTCCGGAACTTACTACGATAATAACGAAAACGATGGATACGGAGTATAAATATACGCAATCCAATTCTTCTGCAGTATTGTTCTCGGGTATAGATCAAGAGAAGAAAGGGCGGAGTAGAAGAATGTTTAAGAGTATCAAATATACAGCAAGGCAAAGTTTTGCTAAAATGCAAGTGCCATATACTTTATACGACGGGCGCAGTGTTGCGGTGAACTTCAATTCGATGAAGTCTGCATTGCAGGCAAATCCTCGTTTTTTTGTGTATTCGGGGCATGGCGCAGGTTCTCCTTATCCTGGAATAGCACAGCCTTATTGTGTGAGAACAAGAATGTACAATGGCTGGAATCCGATAGATTCTTTGTCTAATGTATATCCCTTTCCCATGGGGTTCGGTTTTGCATGTACATTGAATACGTATGAGACGAATGAAAATTTTGGCGCAAGTTGGATATCAAAACAATCAGGTGGAGTTTCATTTTATGGTTCAACAACCATATCATATTCTGCGTCCAATTACTATCTATGCCGCCGGATATTCATTATACTCAAGCAATTTACCTATCGTATGGGGAACTTCCCTGTCAGTGTATGGATTCAAACAGCGGAAACAAAATATAAGAATGCATTGTGTACTCAAACACGTAAAAGGCAAACTTTAAGATATTCCCTGGTTGGCGACCCGACTCTGTATGTCTATGGTCGTAAAGAGGATGGTGCTGTAGTACCATTCCATAGTCCCCGTAAAGAACCATTGGAAGAAACAGAGAATGTTGTAGTAAAGGAGGAAATCTTGGTCTTTGATGTAATGGGTCGTTTGCTCTATCAAGGAAAAGAGAAATCTGAACTATATCTTCCCAAAGGTCTGTATATAGTGCAGCATATTACCGATGCAAACACCTCTTCCGAAATAAAATATATCCAATAACCTGTAATTGAATCCTTATGAAAAAGTCTCTTTTATTATATCTCTTGCCTCTCCTGTTCTGTGCATGCAACTACGAAACAGACCCCGACAAATTGCTTCCGTGGCTGGATGAAATGAGTTTATATGCAGGAGAAGATGTCTATAGCGTTAATGACTCGGTTCCATTTTTGTATAATCATACAAAGTCTTGTATGTTTAAGGTGTATCAAGTAGAAAATCTTTATTCACAGGTTTGTTGTCAGGGATTCAATAGTGCTGTTTTGGGAATACATCATGACGGACCGGTAACAGATGCTGGGATTATATGTGAAATGGCAAATCCGAATGACACCATAATGCTTAATGTATGGAAAAGGGAAAGAGATTGCCCCTGTCTTTCTATTCGCATTAATGATATGAAATATGAACCATTCTCCCAAGATATAGATTTCTCCAATGATACATTAGTCTTGAAGACAGGGTGTGGTCATTCTGTCACTTTGGTTCGTCATGTCGGCATCACTGAAATCAAATCTGCAAACGGAGATATATGGGAACTTCAGGAAAACTATTGAGTAGAGCCTGACGCCGTAATTTGTTCGACCCCTCAACGACCCCTGAAGCATACCTGAACGGGAGAAAATAGAATCGTAAATGAACCCCCTCTTTGAGGGGGATTGGGGAAGTCTCTCCCCTCCTTTGGAGGGGCAGGGTAGGTCTATACCCCTTTCCGTCTTTCGTAGGCAGCGATGATTCGTTCCACCAATGGGTGGCGGACAATGTCCGATTTGTTGAAGTGGATGATGGATACCCCTTTCGTATCTTCCAATATCTCAATGGCGTCACGCAATCCCGATTTCTGTGAATTGGGCAGGTCTATTTGTGTCAAATCGCCTGTAATGATCATCTTCCCTTGCATACCTAAACGGGTCATGAACATCTTTATCTGTGGAATGGTCGTGTTTTGCGCCTCGTCCAATACCACAACGGCTTGTCCCAATGTCCTGCCGCGCATAAATGCCAGGGGCGCAATCTGTATAACGCCCTTTTCAAGGTATTCTTGCAGTTTCTGCTTGGGAATCATATCTTCCAATGCATCGTACAGAGGCTGCAGATAAGGATCTATCTTCTCTTTCATGTCGCCGGGTAGAAATCCCAATTTCTCACCGGCCTCCACGGCAGGACGTGAAAGAATGATTTTCTTCACTTCTTTGTTTTTCAAACTGCGGACGGCCAATGCAATGGCGGTATAAGTCTTTCCCGTACCGGCAGGACCGATGGCAAAGAGCAAATCATTCTCCCCGTATGCGTCCACTAAGGCTTGCTGGTTCTTGCTTCGTGCTATGATCGACTTCCCGTTTACCCCGTGAAGAATAAGATTGTTGTCCATGAACTCCTGGGGTTGTTCCCCGTGCAGGAGTTTGAGAATTTGCTCCTCATTGAGTGTGTTGTGCCTTGTGCAAAACTCTTCACACAATCTGAGACGCTGCTCAAACTTGCGAATAGCACTCTCCGAACCGGCAACCTTTATTTGGTAACCCCGTGCTACAATCCGTACATCAGGGTGTTGGTTCTTCAAGCAAAGTATATTTTGATTGTTCACACCGTAAAATATGGCGGTGTCAAGGGCTTCGTTTAGTTCGATAATTGTTTCCATGAGGGAATTTCGTTCAGATATTCATATTGATTCTGTAGCACATGTGCTACAACCGACTGTTTCCCGTTGCTCAGAAGTAAGTATGGTACATTGAGTCTGCGGTTATATATGGCGGCTTGGTCTAAAACGGCTTGGCTTATGGGAATCTGTTCTGCCTTGAATTCTATTAGCATTAAAGGTCGCAGAGTCTTGTCATAAACTATTGCATCGCAGCGTTTTTGAAGTTCCCCCACTTGGATGGGGACCTCCACGGCTATCAGGGAATGAGGATAATCGTAATGCGCTTCCAGTGATTCCAATACCTGCTGCCGCACCCATTCTTCCGGTGTCAGTCTGACGAACCGTCGCCGCCACGAGCAGAATACCTGTTCTTTATCGTGCCACAACCTCGTCCTCATCTTATTTCTTGCCTTGCTCTTCCTGTCCTCACACTCTGTTGCATGAGTGAATGTCTGTTCACCATGCAAATGTACGGAAAATATATCAATTATGAAAAAACATACTTTTTTTATCAATGCTAACACACTGATACTCTGTAATGGTTGCCAATAAGTAACTAACTGATAATCAGGTTCGTTCTTGTGCAATATATCGAAAAGCACTACCTTTGCACCGTCAAACGAGAATACAAACCAATAAAATTATAAGATAATGAAAGAGATTCAAACCATTGCAACGGCACAGAACTTCAGTGCCATCAACATCGGGAAGTTGGGCCAACTGGGTGAGTATGAACTCCATTTGGGTGACATCACCATCCCCGGCAAAGTATTCGGCGGAGCCGCATTGCACGCTACAGGCGGCGACTTCTCGTTCCAAGTGTTCCCGGCAGGCGCGGAGACGGGCTTCCTGCACACGCACAAGAACCATGAGGAGTTGTATTTCTTCCTGAGCGGCAAGGGCGAGTTTCAGGTGGACGGGCAGGTGTTTCCCGTGGAGGAAGGCAGCGTGGTGCGTGTGGCTCCCGCAGGCAAACGGTCGGTGCGCAACAATGGCACAGAGCCGCTCGTAATGCTGTGCGTACAGTACCGCGGCAACACGTTCACGGCAGACGATGCCGCAGATGCGGACATACTGAATGAGCCGGTGAAGTGGTGATTTGGCATAGTTATTGTGCGAAAACAGGCAGGCGGGCGTTTCCGTCTGCCTGTTAATGGATGGAAGATATGCTGCATAATGAAGAGACGCGGGATGTGCTGTTCCCCGACTGCCCGATACGCAATTTGCTGTCGCGGGTAGGTGACAAGTGGTCGCTGCTGGTACTGCATACGTTGGAGCAAAGTGCTGAGCCTGTGCGGTTTAACGCCTTGCAGCGTGCGTTGCCCGACATCTCGCAGAAGGTGCTGACCACCACGCTGCGCACGTTGGAGGAGGACGGCTTTGTGGTGCGGACGGTGTATGCCGAGGTGCCGCCGCGTGTGGATTACCGACTCACCGAGCGGGCACAGTCGTTTATGCAAGCCTGTACGCCGATGATACAATGGGCAGTGGCGAACTTGGAAGACATAGTAGCCGACCGCAAACGCAAGAAGAGATGATACAAGAGATTGATATACAGAACGAAAAGGATAGGCTGTACGACGATTTCAAGGCGTTGTATAGTAGCAGTTTTCCCATCTTTGAGCAGCGGACGGAAGAACAACAGGCGTGGGCTTTTGAGCAGGCGGAGTACCACCTTTCGGGCTATACGGACAAGGGGAGATGGATAGGTTTTATCTCGTATTGGGAGTTTGACACCTATATCTATGTCGAGCATTTTGCCATTGATGCCGCCCTGCGCGGGCAAGGTTACGGGAGCCGGGTGCTGCGGATGTTTGTGGAGCAGAAAGGCAAGACCGTGCTCCTTGAGATAGACCCGATAGTGGACGAGGTGTCGGCGGCGCGGCTGCGGTTCTATACGCATTGCGGGTTCCGGACGAACCCATACACACACCGCCACCCCGCATACAGAGAGGGTTATCAGCCGCACCTGTTGGTGCTACTGACCGCCCCCGACGCTATCTCCGAAGAGGCGTATATGCGTTTCTATCACGACCTGTGCGAGAGGGTGATGGGGCAAGGTAGATGATGGAAGCGTTTTTGCAAGATATAACCATCACCACTCCCGCGGAGCGAGCCGCAGTGGAGCAGTTCAAGCAACGGCTTGAATACCTTTCTGTTCCCGCCAAGACCGTGCTATTGCGCGAGGGTGATGTAGCACAAAAGATGTACTTTGTCCGCAAGGGTTGTTTGCGGCTCTATTTCTACAATGCGGGCAACGACATCACGTTCCAGTTCTTCTTCGAGGGAAGCGTGGTAGCGTCCTTCGACAGTTGGCACAAGCGGCAACCGAGCCAATTCTCGCTGGAGAGTATCGAACCCACCGACCTTGTCGCTGTGCCGCGCGAGGCATTCGAGACACTCATTCACGCCGTGCCGTCATTGCGCGACCGATATGAGGAAGTGCTTATCGAGCGTTTTCACGCCTACCAGCAACTCTTCCTTTCGCGTATCAAGAACACACCGCAACAGCGTTATGAGGAACTGCTGTGCGAACACCCTGATGTGCTTTTGCGTGTGCCGCAGCACTACATCGCTTCTTTTCTTGGCATCACTCCTGTCTCCCTTTCCCGCATACGCAACCGGCGGTAGGGGCGTTTCTTTACAATTGTTGTCGTCTCGTGCGGCGCAATGGCAGTACCTTTGCAGGCAAAAACGAAAGGCTTATGAAAAAGGTATTTGCAGTTGATGCGGCGTTGATTCCTGTGTTTGTATTGTCCGCCGCCAGTGGAACAGGTATGCACGTGGCGGGACATATCTCGTGCCACGAGGTATGGCATACGTGGGCGGTGTGCCATGTGGTTTCGAGTGTGCTGTTTCTCGGTTTGACAATAGCGCACGTAGTTATGCACAAGGCGTGGTACAAGTCGCTTTTCCGCATAGGACGTGGGCGTAAAAGCCCCGTTACCATCGTGCTGACGGTGGTCTTTCTGCTGCTTGTGGGGACGGGTATCGGGCTGCTGTTTGTAGAAGGTGCCAACTCGGGTATCGGTCTGTGGCATTGGGGTATCGGCTTGGCTGTCGCAGCCCTATCTGTCGGGCATATCGCCAAACGTTGGCATATCCTGCGCAAAGGAATGAAATAGAAGAGTTTATCGATTAACGGGCATTAATATCTACTCCCCCGCCTGTGCTTGTGGCACGAGCGGGGGAGTGGTATATTCTCTGTCAGCCCCTCCTTTGGAGGGATTGGGGAGGTCATCGGTTGTCCTTCAGCGAGGCGGTGCGGTTGAGGACAAGGTGGTCTGCCGTGGTGTCGGGGTCAACCACGAAGTAGCCCTGTTTGAGCAATTGGTAGTGGTTCTCCTGGGCAATACCATTTTCAATGACCGGTGCATGGAGTTCGCTGCGGAGCGAGCCCTCGACCTTGATAGTTTTTATCTCGAGGCTGTTGGGGTTGAGCAGGTCACGGAAATCGCCTTCCTCCGCCGAAGGGTTCTCTACGGCAAACAGGCGGTCGTAGAGGCGTGCTTCGGCGTCAAGGCACGAGTTACACTCCACCCAGTTAATGGTGGCTTTGGTCTTGCGGTTGCCGCCCTCGGTGCCCGACTTGGAAGCGGGGTCATAGGTGGCATAGACGGTGGTGATATTGCCCTCGGCGTCCTTGTCGCAGCTGGTGGCTTGGATGATATACGCCGACTTGAGACGCACCTCACGCCCGCCCGGGCTGAGACGGAAGAAGTTCTTGTCCGCCTGCT
>DLLF01000040.1 GCA_002477945.1 Bacteroidales bacterium UBA7569 | reverse complement strand
AATAGTAATAGATGTAAGCCCTATGCAATAAGAGAAAGCATAACCACCAATAGTCGTTACACCATTACCGATAGTGATAGAGGTAAGCCCCTCGCAACCAGAGAAAGCACTATGTCCAATACTTGTCACACTATTAGGAATGGTAACTGATGTAAGCCCCGTGCAATGAGAGAAAGCCCCTTCTCCAATCCCCGTTACCATATAGGTGGTACCATTGTGGATAACTGAAGAAGGGATAGTGGCAGAAGTCAGATCAACATAGTTATCTGAGTACTCCTCTTTTTGGAATGTAACTTCCGCAGTACCGTCGCTTAGGATGTTGTAATACAAGTCGCCCGCCTGAAAATCATAGGCGTGGGCGATGGTGGCGAGGAAGAGTGCCACCAAGAAAGATGAGAATCTTTTCATAATACATTGTTTTTTATTTGTTTATATATTGGTTTGTTGTTAGTCTTAACGACGCGAGCCAATACGGAGTTCTGCTCAAGCCACAGGCTTTCGCCTCGCTATGACGCTCAGTATGCTTGTGCATACCCGTCTTACGCTTCACGTCTCCCACACCTACGGACATAAAGAAAGCGCAGACCTCCGTGTTGCTTATTCGCATACAGAGGCCTTCGCATTACCCACCAAGTCAAATAAACAACAGGAAGCCTACGCGGATATGACATTACTACAGGGTATAAAACCACAAAGGGGCGCAATACAATACGTATTGTACCTTGTAGTATGAAACGTCATACCAAACAGGCATCTATTGCTACTTTGATTTTGACTTGGTTGAAAAGTTGCGAAGTTTTCTGTATGCCAAACACAAAGCGTCAATAAACGCTATCAATATGTGCAAACCTCTATGAATACAGGGACACTACCCCTCATTGGCAGGTTTGCGTTGCGAAAGTAGTGATAATTTTGCAAATCTGCAAAAGCGCAAAAAAAGAATTCATGGACTAATAGAGGTGTAGGGATCTATGATAGGTGAGCAGGTGAATCAAGACTTTTATTGATAGATAATACAACAATACGCAGGTGAACGTCAATCTCTTTTGCGGCGGTCTTCTTACCAATCCAAAATGAATATCATACCTTTGTTCTGAGGTTATTCACTCGTAATAATAGTGAATTGCTGATTTTTCGATGAGGAGGTAAGGGTCTCGCTTTTATTCTTTGTATTGCGTTTGCTTAGG
Organism: Bacteroidales bacterium UBA7569; assembly: GCA_002477945.1. Lineage (GTDB taxonomy): Bacteria > Bacteroidota > Bacteroidia > Bacteroidales > Paludibacteraceae > Colicola. Next base: position 28,102 of record DLLF01000040.1, on the reverse strand, counting down.
ATACTTTTGAGTTCCCAATTTGTTGTTATAGAAACAAGAGAGCCACACCTGCAAAGGTGTGGCTCTCTTGTTTGTTTTAATAGCAGGAATGCTCAATAACTTGTTCTTTGAACAGCAGCGTAGTTGATCTTCAGCGCATAAGCGCGGCGCAACGCCTGTTTGATGTCGGCAATGATACCCATCTTGGTGTCTTTGTCTGCCTTGATGGACACCGTCATAAGTCCTTGATCCTGCTCTGCCATAGCAGAACGTTCGTTGACGATGTAGTTCTCTATTTCCGATACCTCTGCAAAAGCATCGTCCAATTGAATACGCGTTTCGGCTCCGTACATTTTTCGGAACTCTTCCGTTGGCGTACCAATGTAGATATAGCGAACCAATGATTTCTTTTCCAATTTTGTCAACTCTGTAGCCTGAGGTGATTGTATCCGAACTTTGTAAGTAACTTCTTTCATTGAGGTTACTGACATGAAGAAAAACAACAACATAAAGATGATATCGGGCAGCGACGATGTATTCAAGGCGGGCATCTCACGTTTTTCGGCTCTTCGTATCCTTGCCATTATTTGTTTCCTCCATAGTTTTTAGGTTCAGCCTCTGAAATCTTCTGCGGATATACTTTTTGAATGAGACGTTGTACGTCTTCGTCCAACTCATTATAAGTCTTTCCGAACTTCTCAGAAGCATATTCGTTTCTCAACTCATTGTAGGCTGCCACGAGTTCATTCTGCACATCCAAATAGGCCTGATACTGTGTATCAACGTCATTCTGTACTGAAATGACATGATCTTTGGTATAGGTAACTTCGCCCAATCCTTCGATGTTTTCCGTGAAAAGTTCGGGCAAATCGGCACTATTATCAGGATTGGCAATAAACTCCTTGGCTGCTTCACGAAGTTGCTTAATGTCCATCTCCTGTCCTTGTACAAGAAGTTGATTCATAGAGTTAATCTTCACAACGAAGATGTTCCTCTTTTTGATATCAAAATCTTCTATTTTTTGGTCAGGCGGGATCGGAGCCGGCAAACGTCGAGTCAATCCTTGGTTGACATCCATACTAGTGGTTACCAGAAAGAATATCAACAGCAAGAACGAAATATCTGCCATCGAACTGGCATTTATTTGTGGGATTTTCTTAGCCATAATTGCTCAATCTCTATGGTACATTAACGTTATTTCAAGCGTTTGGTGTAAAAGACACCCCACACGAGTGCGACAACGGTAGCACAGAAGAGAATATAAGTAAGATAAAGAATGGCATCGGTCATTTGTGCCATGACACCTACATTCTCTGTTCCCTCGTAACCTATGATGTCAACTTTTTCTGGGCTGCCGAGAAACCAGCATATGACGACCAAAGCGGCAAAGCCTATTACGGTAGCAAGTGTGCTGAATGCCTTCTTTCGGTCGTATTTGCAATTCTTGATAAACTCCCCAATAACGACACCCAATGTGATGAGACAAGCCAAACCAAATAAGACATACGTCCAATCAAGCAGGAGATCTGTGAAACGGGGAATATCCAAGAAATCGCCCGCAACCTCCAATGAACCGTTTGCCCCTCCGGCAAAGAACATTACCGTGAAGACAATGTTCAAAGCAAGAAGAATCCAAAGGCATATTCTCGGTATCAATTTATAGTTCTTCATAATGCAATCTACAATTAAATGTGTTTGTAACAGATCCGTGAATTACTCTCTTCTTACAACACAAGATTACTTATTTCTCTGCTCAGCGTCGTATCTCACTACCAAGTCAAGAAGGCTGATAGAACTATCTTCCATCTCATTAACCAAACCCTCTATAAGTGTGAGGACGTAGTTGTAGAACAATTGAAGAATGATGGCGATAACCAAACCGAGCAACGTTGTCAACAGAGCGACCTTGATACCACCAGCAACGACTGTTGCGGATATATCGCCGACTTGTTGAATTTTGTCGAACGCCTCAATCATACCGATGATGGTTCCTAAGAATCCCAACGAAGGGGAAAGGGATATGAACAAAGAAATCCATGTAAGGTTCTTCTCCAAGAGACCAAGTTGCACACCGCCGTAACTAGCTACCGTCTTCTCAACCACATCAACGCCTTCATCGTAGCGGCTGAGTCCCTGATAGAAGATACTTGCTACAGGTCCGCGGGTATTGCGGCAAACCTCAAGAGCCGCCTCGATGCCACCATTGTTGAGAGCAGTTTCTACTTTTGCGAGAAGTGCTTTTGTATTTGTTTTGGAGAGCGACAGATAGATAATACGCTCAATAGAGATAGCCAAACCGAAGATCAAGCAGAGCAAGGTAGCAGCCATGAATCCTGCGCCACCCTCAATAAATTTGGTTTTCATGTATTTGTGGAGAGCAACCAAACCATTATCTTCCGAAGTCTGTTCTTCTGTAGCCACTTCAGCCACTACGGTTTCTGTCTCATCCGTAACGGCGGAGTCGGTTGCAACAGTTTCTACTGCGGCTGCATCTTCCGTGTTTTGAGCCATCACTAATGTGTGGTTGCCCATCAGCAATGCAATTACTGCAAGGGTAGCAAATAGTTTTTTCATTTCTGTCAGGTGATTTTAAAGTTATAATTCACGTTATATATTTATTCTTTCATCATGTACCGAACGTTCCATTTTCACATTGGTACTTTGCGGAGAGACGGGGATTCGAACCCCGGAAACCCTTTAGGGGTTTACACGCTTTCCAGGCGTGCCTCTTCAACCACTCGAGCATCTCTCCTCAATTGTTTTCCTGCACATTCAAGCATCGCGAAAGACGGCAGACATGCAGTTCACGAAAATCGGCGGTAAAGTTACAAATAATATATGATATGTACACCATTCGGGAGTTTTTTTTTCTCTTCGGCTTAATTTTATGGTAAAAATACGCATTAGACAGGGCCTTGATTAGCGAAGAACAAGTCCATAGCATTCTGTGCAGTTTGCTGGTAGATTTCTTTCAAAGGACAATGATATACGTCTGCCAACACCTCCGCTACATACTGCAGATATATGCTTTCGTTCCGTTTTCCTCTGAAAGGGACCGGTGTCATATAGGGACCATCGGTTTCAAGTACCAGTTTATCAAGCGGAATGGAAGTCAGCGTTTCCGCCAACTTGGCATTCTTGAATGTGATGACACCTCCGATTCCCAGGTAAAATCCCATCTTTATGATTTCTTCCGCTACTTCTCTGCTTCCTGAGAAACAATGTATAACACCTCGCAAGTTGCTACTTCCCGAGATAGCGGAGGATTGTTTCCTCATGCTGTTCAGGATGTTAAGGCAATCGGCTGTTGCATCGCGCGAATGGACTATAACGGGCAGGTTCCCGGCAACAGCCCAAAGAAGTTGCTGCCGGAAAGCAATTATTTGTTCCGTTTGGAATGTCTTACTGAAATGATAGTCCAATCCTATTTCGCCAATGGCGATCCATTTTTTATCCGGTACATTCAGTGCAACGTGGAGTTTGGTCAATTCTTCCAAGTAATTTTCTTTTACCTCTTCAGGATGGAGACCTAATGCCGGATACAAAATGTCGGGATATTGATTGCAAACATGTGAGACACTTTCAACGGATTGTGCATTTACTCCCGGTACAATGATTCGTTCCACCCCTGCCAGTACTTGCCGTTCAACGAGTTCGCGAAAGTCTCCGGAGTAGACAGGGTCGTCAAGATGACAATGGGTGTCTATTATCATGATTGCAAAGAATTGTTGCGGAACAAGAGGGAACTATCTCCGTAACTGAGGAAACGGAATTTGTTGGACAGGGCATATTGATAGACTTTTCGCCAGTCTTCACCTATGAACGCACTCACCAGGAGCAGCAATGTGCTTTTGGGTTGGTGGAAATTTGTAATCAGCATATCCACTATTTTGAAATCATATCCCGGTTTAATCATAATTTGCGTTTCCGCATGAAGAGTATTTTGTCCTATGTGGTCAAGATACTTGAGAATATAGCAGACCGCATCGTATGCGGTCAGATTGCTATTCGCCGTATAAGGTTCGAATTGTTGTACATGAATAGGCAAGTTGTTCCATTCCTCTTGAGGGATGGAACTTAACTTGACACCGATGTGATAGAGACTTTCCAATGTTCGCATGGATGTTGTTCCTACCGCACAGATGTGTCCCACATTATCCAAAATTTCTTGCAGACACGTTTTGGGGACAGCGATGATTTCCGTGTGCATGGTATGCAGGTTGGCATCGGCAGTTTTGACAGGCTGAAAAGTACCTGCTCCAACGTGCAATGTCAGTTCTGCTGTTTGGATACCCCTACCCCGCAATTCCTGCAGCAGTTCTTTGGTGAAATGCAGACCCGCCGTGGGTGCCGCCACTGAGCCTTTGATGTTGCTGTAAACAGTCTGATAGGTTATTTTATCGCTTTCCTCTGTTTCTCTGTTCAAATATGGCGGGATAGGCAGAATTCCGCCGGCGTCTAATATCTCGGCGAAACTAATATCGGGAGCGTCCCAACTGAAATCCACTTGATGGACGTTACCGTTTGATGATACGAGAGCGGCTTGCAGGGTGAAGTCTTTTGTTCCGACATGAATGCGTTGTACCAGTGTTCCCTGTTTCCATTTTTTCAGATTCCCCACCATACATTTCCAGCGGCAGCCACCCGTAGCGGAGAGATTGAGTTGATAATCGTGCGGGATTAACGGTTCGAGACAGAAAATCTCAATCTTCGCTCCTGTCGCTTTATGAAACAGTAGCCGCGCCTGTATGACTTTGGTATTATTATAGATCAGCAGTGTATCCTTCGGAAGATAGGTTCCAAGGTGCAGGAACTTATCCTGACGGATGTCTCCGTTTTGGTATATCAAGAGTTCAGACTCATCTCGTTTTGCCAACGGGTATTTGGCGATACGTTCATCGGGCAACGGGTAGTTATAGTCTTCAATCAGCAGTTCTTCCATAATGTTCGCATAGTGTGGTATCAAATGTTTGTTTCGTAGCGATATTCCGTTTGTTCCGTTTATAGTCTTTGTGTTCTCCCGTGAACAATTCGTATTTTACAAAGAGACAGTCCAAGTCTCCGTTGAGCAAAGGAATTTTCTTGGACGGCTTTAACCCAATCCGCTTCAACGCCTCCTTATTGGATGAGATGATCCATGCCGTACTTCCTGAGAATTTATGCTTCAAAGCGGTTCCTATGTTATCGTAGAGTTGAGAGATGTTTTTCGGTTCCAATCGTTCTCCATAAGGTGGATTGGTTATGATAAGTGCATTTTGAGACTGTGGTTTGAGTTCCTGTATGGCGACTTGTTGCAATGTGATATAGTGCTGCAGTCCTGCATTTTTCACATTCTTCTCAGCGACCTTGACTGCATAGTAGGAACTGTCGGAGCCAAATATATGGTATCGGAATTCTCGGTTGTCGCTCTCATCGTTATAAAGCGTCTCAAAGAGTTCGCTATCGAAGTCGTTCCATTTCTCAAAGGCAAACTTGTCCCGATAGATTCCCGGCGGGATATTAAGGGCAATCATAGCCGCTTCGATCAGGAAGGTTCCGCTACCACACATAGGGTCTATCAAGTCGGAATGTCCGTTCCAACCTGTCATCAACAACATTCCGGCAGCAAGTGCTTCATTGATTGGTGCCTCTGTCTGTTCGGATCGCCATCCTCTTTTGTGAAGCGATTCTCCGGAACTATCCAAACTGACGGTGACCGTTGTCTGAGCAATATGTATATTGATATACAGGTCGGGGCCGTTGAGTTTTACGTTCGGACGTTTGCCAAACCGCTCCATGAAGAAGTCAACGATGGCATCTTTGACACGATATGTTACATACCGAGAGTGCCTGAATATATCGGAGTATACCGTGCTGTCGATAGCAATAGAAGAGTTGCAGGAGATGTACTTCTCCCAGTCCAGTTCTTTGATTCTGTCGTACACTTCGTCTGCATCGCGGGCTTGGAATGTGGCGATCGGTTTGAGAATACGGGAGGCGGTCCGCAGCCAGAGATTGGCTTTGTACATCAGGCTCTTATCGCCCGTAAACTGGACAGCCCTGCGTTGAATCTGTATATTATTCGCACCCAGATGAAGCAATTCGTCTGCCAAAACACCCTCCAATCCCTTGAAGGTTTTTGCAATCATGGTGTATTCTTGAAGCATGGATTCAGTTGTATGTAAGGTTGACACTATCTGCGCAAAGGTACGACAAATCCGACTCATACACAACGTATGGAGACAAATTCGGGGAAAATACGTTTCTCTGTTGTATGGTGTAAAAAATAGTATTAACTTTGCAGCCGCTTTTCCGCAGATTGTGCGGACATCGTTGGAAAGATGGCGGAGTGGTCGATCGCGGCGGTCTTGAAAACCGTTGACCTTAACGGGTCCGGGGGTTCGAATCCCTCTCTTTCCGCTCAAGTCGGGTATTGCAAGGAGCAATGTCCGATTTTTTTATTCTTGTATTCTACGTGTCGCAGCGGCGTAAAGATAGCGGCGTAAAGATAATAACCACAATAAAACGAGAGAATGCGAAACACATCATCATGCTTCGCATTCCCCTGTGGTCTCAGTAGGGCTTGAACCTACGACCCCCTGATTATGAGTCAGGTGCTACTAACCAACTGAGCTATGAGACCCTTTCCAGCCCCGTATAAAAATACGTTGGTTGCAAAAGTGCGGCAAAGGTAGCACTTTTTGCTGAAATATGCAAGCAATCAGGAAGACTAATTTGGATATACAATATTTTCAACATTATGGAAGACTATTCTTCCACGGACACTTTTGCCAATTCCTGTACGACCTTGATTGCCTCTTCGTGTGATATATTCCTTTGTTCCTCGCTAAGGTTCGGAATTTTCAGAGTGATATTTTCGGGTATATAGTCGGGATTGCGTAACTTGTCGCGGTTGGCGGCATAGATGTACACCCAACAATCGGTGTTTCCAAAGTATTTGCGCGCCAGACGTGAAAGAGTAGTTGTATTCTTCTGGGTTTTGACCGTAGTCAAGACCGCCGGTTTTGCGGTCGGTTTGGCAACTGCAACTATGGTATTTTCGTTCACTTTAGCCTTGTCTTGCTGCAACTGCTTACATTCTTCTTTTGAGACAATGCGTATTTCCACACGTCGGTTTGGGAGATAGGAGTTATTTACGTTGGTCAGTACTCCACGACCTATTGGCGCAATACGTTCAGAGGAAATACCGTAAACTTTTCCCAGTTCTTCCGCCACACGATTTGCCCGCCGCTGTGCCAATTGCAGATTGTGCTGTTCGGTACCTGTATTGTCGCAATATCCTGCCAGTTCGGCACAGAGGGTGGAGTCCTCTTGCATTTTCGCTGCAAACTGCTGTACGGTGATGAGTGCGAGATTATCCAACGAGTAGCGGTCGGTTGCGAAATAGACGTATTGCCTCGTATCCGGTATTTTGCTTTCAGGTACATATTGAACCACACTTTCGTTATTGATAACCACGGTGTCTTTATGCATAATGACCAAAGTATCTTTTTGCGGCATCCTTTGTTCCTGCTCACTCTCTTGCAATTGTGAAGCAAAGACCTCATCGCTTGCGAAGTTGCGTTGATGGTTTTTCTTCTTTCCTCCTATTTTCCAGCGCAGGTATGCCGAAGCATATTCCTGACAATCGTTGTTATTTCCTTGTACCTTGGCATCCAGATTGTCTTGCGTATAGATATGGTATAATCCTTTTGCTCCCAAGGCGATTTGCCTGCTTACATTAAATTCGAGTGCCAATCCGACAGCAATCGCCCCTGCCATATCATATTTTCCATCGGTTCGCGGTCTGACTATTTCTTCTCCCACGGTCAGTTCACTGTTGTAGAATGCCATACCGACGCCCGCCAAGAGATAGCACGAGAAAATATCGGTTTTTCTATGCGGAAAACAAGCGTCAACGAAATCATAAGTAAGGAGGAGATCCAGCGTATGCATGTGTCCATAGAGCAACCAGCCGTCCGTTTCTTTTTGTTTTACTCCATAGTTTGCATAAGAATAGAGACCTGCCAATCCCCAAGTCGGTGTAAAGTTGTACTCCAGGGAGACGGCTCCTGTCGGTCGGATTTTGGTTTTAGGGATGATGGTTACATTCGGTTGGTTGAAATCCGCATCAATGAGATTAAAGCCTGCCTCGAAAGTCAGTGACCAATGTGCAAATTCTCCCGACAAATTCCGGGTTTGCTTCCACGGGTGTATGCCCAAGGCCTTATTGTTCACGGAGACGGAGTCTTGTCGGGCTTGAACCATGTTTGCCATGGGAAGCATTAGTACGCATACGATGAGCAGTGAGTAAAATTTGTTCATTTGATTAAGTGCTTATGTTTCAACCTGTTTGCCATTTATTATGCGGTTTGTTGCAGTATACAACTTATAATGCAGTCCGCAAAGGTATAATATTCTTTTTATTTATGCAATTGATTTGCAATATATTTGCAACTAAAAGACTTTTCGGTTTAAGATAACCGTCCCAAAACCACAAGAAACAACCCGTTGGCGGAATTACGTTTATTCATTTTACTTATTACTTGAAATATATGAGAATACGAATCATCTTATGCATATTCCTTTCTTTTCTTTTGCATGACCCAAAGAAAAGAAACAAAAAAAAACTTCCCCAACCCCCTCAAAGAGGGGGCTATAAGCAACCTTAACCTACGGATTGATTTGTGTCGGGCGTTGCCAAAAATATAAGTCGCTCGAATTTCGGCGGAGACACAACTCGCTGCGCTCAGACAGTATCTCCGCTTGTCGAAATTCTCGCTCCATTTTTGACACCCGACACAATGCCGGGAAGAAACTGACCCGCTGACACACGCTTTGCAAACTAATTCTGCCAAGGAGTTATTCAATAGACGTTATAGTGAAGCGGGATATTCTATGGGCGGATAGGAAGAATTAGGCTAATTGGACGGATAGGACGAATTAGCCGAATGGGGCAAATAAGGTTATCTTCCGTTGAGGGATGCTTCAGGGGTCGTTGAGGGGTCGATGAGGGGTCGTAGGGGAATGGTATATTCCCCCGCAAAACATTCAGAGGCGAAGCGACTTGCAATCTGCTTTCAATGCACCACAGAAGAATCAGTTCCATACGATGTGTGCAGGATTAGCGACAGATACATTACTGCGGGTGCGTGCAGGTGGCACGAAAGGAGTTCCGAGAAAGTTTATTGGCAAACGTCAATAATCTGTTTGGCTGCATTTACGGCGGCAGGAGTTGTTCCCAATTCAGATGCAATCCGGTCGTATTCTTGCAACATTTTATTTCGATAACCGGAATCGGTGAGCAATTTGCGGACTTCTGTTTCTATATTTTGAGCGGTGAAGAGAGGTCCGATGCACTCTTTGATAACTTCTTTGTCAGCCAAAATGTTCACCAAAGTGAAGTAGGGTATCTGAAAGACCCAACGTCGGATACTCCACAGGAATTTACCACAATTGATATGATAAACTGCGACTTGCGGACAGCGTAGCAGAGCCGTCTCCAGAGTTGCCGTACCCGAATTGACGACAGCGACTTCGGCTTCGGAAAGAATGGAGTAGGTTTTGTCAAAGACAAGTGTCTCGCCCTGCAAGTACTTATCATAGAATGCCGGTTCAACACCCGGTGCACCTGCTACAACGATTTTATAATCTTGTATATTCCGGGCTGCCAATAGCATAGCCGGCAAGCATTTTTCAATTTCGTGCCGGCGGGAGCCCGGGAGAATAGCAATAATATGCTTTCTTTCCGTATTCAATTCATGCGAAAGACGCAGGAACCCGGATACACTGTCCATGGTGGGATTTCCGACATAGAGGGCTTTGTAGCCATAGCGGGCATAGAAAGCGGGTTCGAAAGGGAAGATACCGAGTATGCGGTCGGACAGGCGGGCAATTTTGTGTACCCGCCAGCGTTTCCATGCCCAGATTTTAGGCGGAATGTAGTAGAAAATTTTCGTGGACGGAAGGTACTTTTTGCAGAACTCCGCCACTTTCAGATTGAATGACGGGTAGTCAATGAGAATCAATGCATCGGGTTGGCAATGCAACAATGCATTTTCGGCAATACGGAAGTTCTCGTTTACTTTGTTCAGGTTTTTCAAAACAGCGATGATACCCATAAATGCCATATTGCGATAGTGCCGAACAAGACGGCAACCTGCATTGTGCATTTTGTCGCCCCCCATCCCTAAAAAGACGGCAGACGGATCCAATTGGTTGAGTTGGTTGATCAGTCCCGCTCCGTGCAGGTCTCCGGAGGCTTCGCCTGCTATGATGAAATACTTCATAAAAGAATTACATTGATACGGCTATGCTGGCAAGTATGTAGGGCATGGCACCCACCAAGACACCTTTTGACAACTTCCAGGTGTCGGTGAGATAGAAAAGAAACAACAACGCCAAGTCGGGGAATACGCTAACCAACAAGAGTTTGTTCAGGACGGATCCTGCCTGAAATTGGAAAGTCTGCAGGGCATACCACAGGTTCATTTGGTCGATATAGACATAACCAAACAGTGCAGGCAGTATAAGTCCGATGACTATTCCAATCCAATACTTGTCGAATCGTTCCATTCTTTGGCTGTCATGTCAATTGTAGTGGGCGTGATGGCAATATAGCCGTGCGACAAAGCCCATTCGTCGGTTTCTTCGTTGTCCGGTTCGCAATTGACGAAATTACCCACCAACCAATAGAACGGCTCTCCGCTCGGATCGGTGTATTCTTTCATCTCCTTTTCCCAATATCCACGGCATTGGCGTGTAAAGCGGATTCCGAGAATTTTTCCCTTCGGTGCATTGATGTTGTAACAGAATCCGCAGGGGAAAGGTCGGGATAACAATTTTTGCGTCAGCGGCACTATATACCGTTCGAACTCAGAGAAATCGGCATCGGTATTATGGTCACACAGGGAGAATCCGATAGCGGGAATGCTATGTTCGGCTGCTACAAAAACGGCTCCCATCGTACCGGAATAGACGACATTGACCGAAGCATTGGAGCCATGGTTGATACCTGATACCACCAAATCGGGATTTTTGCCTTGATAGATGATATTAAGCGCCAACTTGATACAATCGGCAGGAGTACCATTGCTGACGTATATATCACAATCCCCGTTATCGTGAGACGAGATTTTCTTCAAGCGCATGGGTTTCATCACACTGATTGCTCCCGATTGCCCGCTCCGAGCGCCATCGGGCGCAACTACAGTGACATGGCCAAGAGACTGCATCAAGCGCGACAGCACCCGCAGTCCTTTTGAATCTATTCCGTCGTCGTTTGTAATGAGTATTTCCATATTTATGAATGGGAGACTATGTTGTGGACAGTATCAATGATTTTCTGTGCAAGCGCCTGAGCTTCTTGTTCGGTAGCCGCTTCGGAGTAAACGCGAATGATAGGCTCTGTGTTGGATTTGCGCAGATGAACCCAACCCTCATTGAAGTCAATCTTCACACCATCTTTATCGTTGATGCGTTCGTTCTTATAGAGTTCCTTTACCTGCTTGAGCAAAGAATCCACATCAATGGCAGGCGTGAGGTCAATCCTGTTTTTGGAAATAAAATACAGAGGGTACTGTTTTTTCAGTTCAGACACTTTCATCTTCTTGTGTGCGAGGTTGCTAAGGAACAGGGCTATTCCGACCAAAGCATCCCTTCCATAATGGCTCGCAGGATATATGACACCGCCATTCCCTTCGCCTCCGATAACAGCAGAAGTGCGTTTCATCTCCGCAACGACATTGACTTCTCCTACGGCACTGGCTGAATAGGAGCCTCCATAACGCTTTGTGATGTCGCTCAATGCACGTGTACTGCTCATATTGCTCACCGTATTGCCGGGAGTATGTTGAAGGACATAATCTGCCACGGAGACCAACGTGTATTCTTCTCCGAACATCTCTCCATTCTCGCATATAATTGCCAGACGATCGACATCGGGATCCACTACAAAACCAACATCTACATGGTTTTTACGAATAAGTTCGGATATTTCTGTAAGGTGTTGCGGAAGCGGCTCGGGGTTATGAGGGAACTGACCATCGGGCGTGCAGTTGAGTTCGATGATATTCTTTACTCCTAACGCCTTGAGGACGGCAGGTATTGCTATTCCTCCGACAGAATTGACACAATCAATAGCAACGGTAAAATCAGCCTTTTCAATACTTTCTTTGTCCACTAACGACAAGGAAAGAACATTGTTGATATGGTACGGCAGGTAGTCTTTATGGCAGAGATGACCAAGATTGTCCACCTCGGAGAAAACGAAGGATTCGTCAGCGGCGATGCGAAGGACTTCTTTTCCTTCGGAATCATTCAAGAACTCACCCTTTTCGTTGAGCAGTTTCAAGGCATTCCATTGTTTCGGGTTGTGGGATGCTGTCAGTATGATTCCCCCCGCTGCACATTCTCCTACTACAGCCAATTCCGTTGTAGGGGTTGTCGCCAAACCTATATTGACGACATCGTAGCCCATGCCTATGAGCGTTCCCGTTACGAGCAAGTTGACCATTTCGCCTGAGATACGGGCATCTCTTCCGACTACTATTTTCTTATTATAGGGAAGATTGTTGGTACGTTGTGTAGCATAAGCCGCTGTGAAACGGACAATATCTACAGGGTTGAGTCCATCTCCGACCGAACCTCCAATTGTTCCTCTAATACCAGAGATTGATTTGACAAGTGGCATAACAGTTATGTTTTTAGAATTTTCGGATTTGTATCTTCATATCATATCCATAGGGAGTGACACTCTTGATGGCACTGCTTGTCCCTAATTTACTCGGGCAGATGAGTTTACCCTCTGCGGCATTGTATTTCAAATAAGGAAGTGCCAGCAACCAACCGGAGATGACCTCGGAAGAAGATACCCCGTATTGGAACTGCACAGGGTCAGCGGCTTCGTTGGTAGTCCAACAATCCTTGATGATTTGCGGATAAGCATCCAGTGTGTATTGCCTATAACGAAGAAGCACAATGTCTTTGTAAATCAGAGAATCCTGGTCGGTATCCCCCTGTTTGTCCAAATGGAAATAACAATAGTCTCCCACCTGCAAGTAATCATTCTCTCCCCACACACCATCCGCGGGTGCTTGATACAGTATGTTGATATTATTGCGAGCGATATAGTCGTCAATTGCTTTCTTTTCCTTCTTCAAATCTTTGGCATACGTTTGGTCGCTTTCACAACTTGGAAGGCATAAAGCAATGATAAAACATGTCAGCCCGACCACAATAAGATTTCGTTTCATGGAGTTAATCTGTTGTATGGGTTTCTATATTAATTCTTACATTTGTGTATGGCGCAATGTTTTCATTCCCGGAGGCACCAAATGCCAGATACCAAGGGACTAACAACTCGCTCGCTTCGTTTTTCCGCATCATAAGCAACATGTCTTCAATGGTCGGTATGACATCACCTCTCCCTATTTCAATCTGCTCTTTACTGTCAAGCAACAACTCACCATCGAGCGAGAAAGTTTGCGTATGTATCAAAGCCTTCTCTCCTTTTTGCCAATAATTGCCATCGGTACGCCTTTTATATTTGTACCAGAAACCGGAATCGTCCAATGTGTATTCGTCATTTGCCTGAGAAGCATACTGTGTCAGTTCTTTGTCTGCCTCTTCTGCCAGACGTTGAGTAATCAGTAGCATAGCGACTTTGGCAGAGTCTTGCTCTGTATGGTGGCTTGGTGCTTGCGGTTTTGTCCGCTGACAACCCACTAACAAACAACTTGCCAAAATGATTATGGTTGTTGATTTCATATTAATTGCATTCTTGTTTCTTGTATTCTGTCGGGGTCATGCCATATACAGCCTTAAAACATTTCGAGAAATAACGACTGTCATTCATGCCGACCATATAAGTAATCTCAGTTATATTGTACGTTCCCAATTTCAGCAATTGTGCAGCCCTTTTGATACGCACTTCCCGAATAAACTCAACGGGAGACAGACCTGTCAGACTCTTTAGTTTATTGAAGAAAACGGTTCTGCCCAATGCCATTTCATTTACCATATCTTCAACGATCAAGTCGCTATTGTCCATATTGCGTTCCATAAAGTCCATCAGTTTTGCGAGGAATACATCGTTCGGAGATAGGGCTGTCACTTCCTTAGGTTGTAGGCTCAAGAGGGTATTTCTGTAGTTTTCTTGCAGTGTCGTTCTCTGTTTAAGCAGATTGTCAACGCGTGCCTTCAGATATTCCGGCGAAAAAGGTTTTGTTAGATAATCGTCTGCACCATTACGCATAGCCTCCAACCTGCTTTCAATAGCGGATTTGGCAGTAAGTAGGATAATGGGAATATGGTTGATACTGACGTCATTTTTAATTTTGTCTGTCAATTCCAGCCCGTCCATGTTGGGCATCATTAAGTCAGAGATGATTATATCGGGAACAATCTCTTTCGCTTTCTCCAAGCCTTCTTTGCCATCGTGAGCAACCACAATTTGAAAATCCTGACGGAATATATTGTTCAAGAAATTTCTCATATCCTGATTGTCTTCAACAATGAGTAAGGTCTGTTTTTGTGAAGTATTTTGTTCGCTTTCGTATAGTTGGTGCAGGGGCTCATTTCTCAGAGGTAGCAGTTGCGTACTTGCCAGAAAATCTACATCATTTCCGAAGTGTTCTTTTCCCAATCGGAACATCACTAAGAATGTCGTCCCCTTGTTTACCTCGCTGTTCACTTCTATATAGCCTTTGTGCATATCCACAAGTTCTTTCACAAGGTTCAGACCTATTCCCGTGCTGGATATGGTGCTGTAGTTTCGGATCTCATTCTGTGAGGTGAACCGCTCAAATAGCAGATTTCTCTTCTCGTTGGGTATGCCGACACCCTCATCACTCACTTGTAACAGCGCAAAGTTAGGTTTTTGTGCAATAACAACCTTGATGCCTTTCCCTGCCGGAGTAAACTTAAAGGCATTGGAAAGTAGATTGTACAGAATGATATCCACTTTCTCTCTGTCTATCCATACTTTTAGATCCGGAGCCTTGACTTCCACTTTGAAATTGATATGTTTGTCATAAGCCTCTTTGGAGAAGTTTGCACACGTCTTTTCTGCCAATGCCGCCAAATCGGTCTCCTGTATTCTCAGACGCATTTTTTTGTTTTGTATCTTGCGGAAATCGAGTATCTCATTGATAAGTCGTAACATTCGGTTGCAATTGTTCTGTACAATCTCCAACTGCTCTCTGACACTCTGGGAAATCTTTTCCGTCTTCAGGATATTTTCCACGGGGCCTGATATCAGTGTCAAAGGAGTACGCAATTCGTGTGAAATGTTGGTGAAAAAACGTAACTTGATGTCTGTTACCCTCTGTTCAAGTTCCACCTCATGACGAAGATTGCTGTAGGTGGCAAACAATTTGAATGCGACATACAAAAGCAATAGACCTAACAGAATATACAGACTTATGGCCCAACCTGTTTCCCAAAATGTCGGACACACCTTTATTGTCAGACTGCGGGTATTATCTGTCCAGATGCCTTCGGCGTTGGTGCTTTTCACGCAGAAACGATATACTCCGGGCTTCAGGTTAGTGTAAGTTACGCGCCTTGTGTTCACATAGTTCCACTCTTCTTCAAAGCCCTGCAACATATAGGCGTAACGTACTTTGTCTGCATCGGCATAGTCAAGGGCGGCAAATTCAATGCTGAATACATTCTGATTAGGTTGCAAAACGATTTTGTCAATATACGATATACTTTCTGTCAGAGGAGAGTTTGCGTCTCCTATTTTCACTTCCTTGTTGAATAGTTCAAACCCTGTCAGCATCAGCGGAGGAACATTGTCCGAATGTAAGATAAGCCTTGGCGTAAACGTACAGAACCCGTTGCTGTAACCTGTAATGATTTTCCCTTTCTTCAGAGGTACGGCTGGTGCTTCGCTGAAGTAACCGTACGAAACTTTGCTTAGAGGGTTGAAGTATTGGAACGTATTGTCGTATGGATTAAAACGAGTGATGGAGCGTTCTGATACCAGCCATAGCATTCCGTACTCGTCTTCTGTGATGCTCAATATAATATCATTGTTCAGCCCGTCTTGTGTAGTGTGGGCTTTCAATTCTATTTCATGAGTGATCTCGTTTGTCTTGGCTTCGTTTAACCCCGCACCATAACTGCCGCACCATAACCTGCCGTTGATATCCTGATATAAGCACGTGATGTCATAATATGGTACAAACCGGCTTTCAAGAGAGGGAAGTTCAAGCCGTAATAGTCCTTTGGTTGTGGCAGCCCAAAGCAGACTGTCACCGTTTGTTAGGAGCAGATCGCGTACTTGATTGGCTTTGTCCATGGGATAGTCTGTCCAATCGTTCCCGCAGTGAATAAATCTTCCGCCTCGCAGGATATTGATGCCGCCGCCGTATGTACCAATGTAGAGTGTTCCGTCTTTGCTCTCTTCAATGCAGTAAATATCATTTGATGATATACTGTATGGCGTGGTGTCGTGGCAGTAGGAAAGTGTTTCCAACTGGCCATTCTGTCGTATAGTGCTTTTTATCAGCCCTGAACCACGGGTCCCGAACCATAAATTATGGCCATTGTCCTCATGGATGCAATAAACCAACTCCTTGACGGAGAATGTGCTTTTCAATTGCAGATCCTCGTCATAATATAACACATTGCCGCTCTTGTTGGCCATCAGTACATCTCCGTTCTCACGCTGATAAATGGCACGTACTTCGCTGGAGTATTGTTTTTGGGAGCGGATATCTGTCAATTGGAATTTCTCTGGTTCTATATTGATTCTGTCAACGCCCTTGTCGTATGTGCTTATCCAAAGTATTCCCGAACGATCCGCGTATGCCGTATGAATCATGTTTGTTAGGCCCTCTATGGGATAATTCAGTTCGTCGCTGTCATAATCATATCGGCTGAAACCTCCTCCGTTCGGATTGACCCATGTATTCCCGTCCGAGTCCTCTATCAGCAGAAAATTGGGAGCCAGCAAGCCCTTGTAACGTTCGTCTATGTCCGGAACAAGATGTTTCAGAGATCTGTCCTGCACTCTGTAGCGGAACACTCCGTCTTCTGTATTCTCAATCCACGCTATCCCGCGAGAATCCAATGCAACGGATGTGAACCGGTCTTCGCGGATACACGATGTCGTTCCGGATGAATACTCCTGTAACTTTCCGGACTTTCCGTTGTACAGAAAGAAACCGTCAGAAGAAGTGGTGAACAGAAGAAGATTATTATCCAATGCCTGTAAATCCGTGATACTTGCAGTTGTCCCCGTCTCTATGCGCTCAAAGTGCATATCTTGCAACGAATAGTGCCAGATGTTTCCTCTGTCCGTACCGAACCAAATACCGTGTCTGTCGGAAAAACTGGAAAGAAATTGCTCATCTTTGTCGGTATCACGCAATGTAAACTCCGTATTCTTGCCGGAATAATCCACGCAATGTAGCGTATTGCCGTCATCGTACCACACACTGCCCTTCGTGTCCGTAAGAATAAAATGAGAGGTGCTTCCTGTCGGATAATAGGTCGTTTCCGGCACCGATTGGTAGCCCTTGTCGCATACTCGCATAATGCTTGCATTGCCCGCAAACCACAATTCACCTGCACGAGGTTCTGCATATAACGGATGAGTATGGTTGTGCAGATGCTCTACGGAACCCTCTGGAGAATAAAACTCTTCCGTGTGCTTGTTAAAACGGTGCACGTTCCCGTCGTATGTCTGAATCCAAATATAGTGCAATGAATCTTCATAGATGAAATGAATACGGTTGTTCAGCATTTTCTCATCCGAACCGGGCATCGATTTGTAAGTGGTGAAGGTATAACCGTCAAATCGGTTCAGTCCGTCCCATGTCCCGAACCACATATAGCCGTCATGGTCTTGCAAAATCGCCATAACGGTGTTCTGGCTTAGCCCGTCTTCGGCTGAATAGTGGCGTATGTTGTACTGATATTTGCCAAGATTCTCCCCGTAAATGTCAGCACAGGACAGCAAGAATAAACCCGATATGAGTAAAACAATCCTTTTCACGTTGTTCATAGTTGTCATTGGTTGTTTAGTCCCAACAAGTATTGTCCGTATTGTGTCTTCTCCAACTCTTTCCCCAATCCGTGCAGGGTATCAGTGTCTATCCAGCCGTTCCTCCATGCTATTTCTTCTATGCAACTTACGTAGAAGCCTTGCCTGTTCTGGATGGTGGCGATGAAGTTGCTTGCATCAAGCAGACTGTCGCAATTACCTGTGTCCAACCATGCAAACCCTCTCCCGAATAATTCGACACGCAGACTGCCCTCGTTCAGATATACTTTGTTCAAATCAGTGATCTCATATTCTCCTCGTGCCGATGGTTTCAGATCCGCAGCCTTTTCACATACGGTCTCATCGTAGAAATATAAGCCCGGCACTGCAAAACGACTCTTTGGCTCTTTCGGTTTTTCTTCTAAGGAAATAACTCTTCCTTCACCGTCAAATTCCACAACTCCGTATGCACGCGGGTCTTTCACGTAATAACCGAAAATGCAGGCACCCTTGTCTATGGAGGCGGCGCGACGCAACATCTCGCTGAATCCTTGTCCGTAAAATAAATTGTCTCCCAATATCAGACACCCCTTGTCTCCGTTCAGAAAGTCTCTGCCTAATACAAATGCCTGAGCCAGACCGTTTGGAACTTCCTGTATCTTGTATTCCAAATGCATACCCAGACGGCTCCCGTCTCCCAGCAACTCCTTGAACACCGGCAAATCTCTCGGAGTGGAAATGATTAACACTTCGCGTATTCCTGCCAGCATCAACGTGGATAACGGATAATATATCATGGGCTTGTCATACACTGGCATAATCTGCTTGCTGATAGCCTTCGATAATGGATACAAACGGGTGGCACTTCCTCCTGCTAAGATAATTCCTTTCATGGCAATTTGCTGGTTTGTCTTTTTGTTGCTTGTTGTTGAAATTTTGTAGTGATGATTTGTCGTCTCCCTCGTATGTTTTTCAAGTGTTTGCAAAAACCAAACAACCGCTTGTTCCGGATAAAAGGAATAAGACGCTGTCCTCTACACTTTGCAAAGATACAACTTTTTGTCCCCGAAACCAAATCGTACTGCGGAATATCTTGGGAAATTGTTGCAATTTGCATGGCTGTGTATATTGTGTGATATTTTGAGCAGGTTGCAGTGTGCAGGAAATATGCAATGTGAATCTCACTGACAACCGGCAAGGTACCCGTAACGTGGTTTTGGGGTAGCCCTGTTCCTATGCAAGATTTCCTGTGATGCAGAGACCGCCTGCGACCCCTCAAGCCGACCTCATCGACCCCTGACCGACCCCCAACGAGAAATGATAACGAAGCAGGTAAAGCAAAATCGTACATCGTACATCACCAAATCGTAAATATCTTGACCCTCAATGGGAAATGACCTTATTTGTCTCATTTTGCTAATATGTCCCATCCGTTCCATCTGCCCTATCTGTCCCGTTCGTCCAATTAACCTGATTCATTCAATTCGTCTCATCTTTCCATAACTTCTCAATAAACTATAACGTCTATCATGGCTTCCTCCAAGCAACATTAAAGTTAAATAAAGGGAGTTGTTTGGAATTCTTCCTTTTTAGTAATACAAGAGAAAGAGAAAATCAGGCTCTTTGGCGGCTTTGAACGTCCAAACTTCTGGGTCATTCACCCGAAAGACAAAATGGACTATCACAACTCTGAAAGGCGAAAAACTCGCCTTTTCATCGGGCATAATTTACAGATAGAAGTCCATCCGCGGCAGAAGCCACTCCGCTGTTGTCATCCTGTTTTCCCTTATTTCAGAAAAACAAAGTACACAGCGGCAATCAGGCAACCGAAGGCTGCAAAATGGTTCCAATGAAGACTCTGTCCCTTAAAGACAAACAGAGAGAACAGAGTGAAAATGGTAATAGAGATGACCTCCTGTATGATTTTTAGTTGCATCAGGGTGAAAGGACCTCCGTTCTCAACAAAACCGATCCGGTTCCCGTTTACCTGGCACACGTACTCAGGCAGTGCCAACAACCACGATAGTACGATAATGAGAAACAACGGAGTGTTGTCCGTGATGATCCCCTCCGATTGTAGTTTTAGATGACCATACCATGCCAATGTCATGAAAATGTTGCTGCAAATCAGCAGCCCTATTGTCCATAGTCCTTGTACCATACTGTTTCCGTCTTTGTTCTGTTTGTTATTTGATGGGCAGATATTCTTCTTTGATATTGCTCATTGCTCCCCAGATGCTGTCACGTACATTCGGATTGAATGTTTCCAACCGACCGACAAGTTCTTTTATTTCGCTTCTCGAACTCTCTTTCTCAAAAGGACATAGTTTAGCCTGCTTGTGATAACCCCGCATCGCTGCGTATGCCGCAATTTCTTTTTCTTCCATAAGGCAGAGCGGACGGATCATCGTAATGGGAAACTTGGTCATTGTGAGTTTGGGGGTAATAGTCGAAAAACTTCCTTGGAAAATCAGATTCATAAGGAGAGTCTCTATAATATCGTCCTGATGATGCCCTAAGGCTATTTTGTTGCATCCCGTCTCCTTTGCTGTTTCAAACAACGCCTTGCGCCTGTACCACGAACATAAAAAGCAGTGCGACTTTCTGCGTTCTTCCGTATCGCTGAAATGGGTGGTTCTGTGAATGAATGAGACATTGTGCGCTTCGCAGAATGTACGCAGATACGCAAGATCCGAACTGTAACCGATGTTGTCAATGGAAATATGTACGGCACAAACCTTGAACTTGGGCACGTAAATTCTTGAACGCTCACCCAAAAATTCCACCAATGCCAAAGAATCTTTTCCACCCGAAAGACCTACTAAAATCGTGTCCCCGTCTTCTATTAGTCCGTATTCTGAACAGGCCTTGTGAAAAAGACGGGTCAGTTTGATCTGCTGTTTCAGGAGTTCTATATCTTCTCTGCTACGTTCCATAATAATAGATAACCCGCACACTAATTGACTTCTATGGGCGTGCAAAGATAATCAAAACACCCTGATTTTACGTTCTTATATTCTTTTTGCGACTTTTTTTGCGGAAAAATTTGGAGAACAGGAAAAATGTTGTACCTTTGCAACCGCTTTTGAAAGATAGGTCTTGCCGAGCGTAGGAGGATGTTTGCTTTCAGCAACTGCGGAAATAGCTCAGTTGGTAGAGCACGACCTTGCCAAGGTCGGGGTCGCGGGTTCGAGTCCCGTTTTCCGCTCAGACCGGAGTGCAGAACAGTGGTTCTGCGTTTTTTCTCTGAAAAGAGAAGCGTTTTGCCCGAATGGCGGAATTGGTAGACGCGCTCGTTTCAGGTGCGAGTGTTGAGAGACGTGCAGGTTCGAGTCCTGTTTCGGGCACGGAAATAACGGTCTTGTATTTTGAATCTTGGATTGGGGGACACTTGTTCAGCCGATCTATGTGAGGAATCGCAAGGAGGCAGACCCGTTATCGGGTTCCGTTATCGCAAACGTATTCCGCAATGCGCAGGTGGTGAAATTGGTATACACGCTACTTTGAGGGGGTAGTGGTCGCAAGATCGTGTGAGTTCGAGTCTCATCCTGCGCACAAAGAAAGACGTATCAACGTCTGAAAACCACGAAAGTCTTAATTCCCAATGGCTGGCGGATGTCCTGCTCCGCTTCTCTTCTCTTCTCTTCTCTTCTCTTCTCTTCTCGTGGAACGTATCTTCCAAATTACGATAGACATCCTTAGGAAAACGGTTGCGGCAAAAAATGTTGCTGTCTGTTTGGTATGGATTCTGTAACGATGCAATCTGATGGGATTTTTTTGGGTCTCTATGAACTCTGCTGCCAAATAGAATGTTGTCGTCTGTATATGAATAGTGGCTGCCCACATACATAAGCAGCCACTATTTCTATTAAGCCCACCCTTTCGCAGGGCCCCCACAAACCCGGATGGGGTGTAGTGGGTGTTCTTGGAGAAGTCGGAGGAAGTATCCTACTTCACCTCCACGCCCGTGGTGGTGTAGGTCTTGCCGTCACGGAGGATAAGGACTTGCCCGTCGCGGAAGACTTTGCGGACGGCAGTATCGCCATCGGCAGATATATTCTCTACGGCAGTGGCGGGTACGAACTGCGCCTCAATGGTGAGGTCCTCGGTGGCGGTCAGCAGATACGGATTATCCGTAACGCCATTGCTCCACTGCGAAAACTCATAGCCCTTGTTAGCTATTGCTACAAGCGTGACTTGTGCGCCATCGGCATACGTACCACTGCCTAACACGCTACCTTGTTGCGGATCGCAAGTAACGGCGATAGTATGTTTGTTTTCTTCAAAGGTGGCTGTATATGTAGCATCTTCTGTAGCGGTAAAGGAGTATGGATTATCTGTTGCACCATCGCTCCAATGCACAAACTTGTAACCCTTGTTGGCTACTGCTGCCAATGTAACCGTTGCACCATGCGTGTATGTGCCACCGCCAAAGACACTGCCTTGTTGTTGGTCGCAAGTAACAGTAATAGTGTGGTCTATTTCCTTAAAAATGGCTCGATATGTATGGTCCTCATACACCCTGATACTTCGCGGATTAGAAGAAATATAATCATCCCAATATATAAACTCATAGCCTGCATTGGGGATTGCTTCTATTGTAACATTGGTATTGTAGATGTATTCACCACCGCCTGTTACTGTACCTTGTTGCGGGTCGCACGTAACGGCTATTGTGTAGGTTTGTGCGATAAATTCTGCTGTCAGGTTTATATCACTTGTAACTGTCATAGTTCGCGGGTTTTCCGTATTTCCATCATTCCAACGTACAAACTTATAAGCAGATGCGGGTGTGGCTTCTATGGTCATCATGTTGCTTGAACAATCTGAACTTGTAATCTTTGCGGAACCACCCTCTGTTGCTGACAAGGTAACATTATAACTCAATCCGTTTATTTGGTCTGAATATGAAGACCACGATGAGGCTGATAAGTAAGAATCTACTGCCCCACAAGGAACACGTATCATAGCGTTAGAACTGAATGTGCTATTAGAAACAGAAGGAGGAATAGTCCCTAACATAACCACGTTTTGACACTTGCGCAATGCTCCACCACCAATTTGCGTTACCTTATTTGGAATAGTAATCATCGCCAACTTATCACAATCATCAAAAGCAGAACTACCAATAGATGTTACATTAGAACCGATAGAAACTGAAGTTATTCCCTTACAGCCAGCAAATGCAGATGCCTCTATTGTGGTCACACTATTAGGCATTGTAATAGTTGTAATACATGTATCTCCCTTGAAGGCATCTGATATCGTAGTTACCCCTTGTGGAATATCTAAGTTCGTCAGCAACTTACCATTGATGTACAAATTGTGTGAGAGAGAAATAGGGTTGGTGGCACCGCGTGAATAAGAATCGCCAAAATCAATATCTAACCAACTCTTTATATCACCTGTATAATCTACTTTAATAAGGTTTGTGCACCCGCCGAAAGCGTAATTCCCTATTTTTGTTATGCCGCCACCAATCGTTATTGAAGATAGTTTGGAACACCCGTAAAATGCCCCAGCATAATCCGAAGAATAATTACTCCCTCCTATCTCTGTGACACTATTGGGAATAATAACAGAGGTCAATCCCGTACATCCTTTAAAAGCACGAGCCCCAATACTTGTTATCCCCTCAGGAAGTACAATAGATGTAAGGCTTGTACATCCTTCGAAAGAGGAATCGCCAATCTTTTTGACACTATTAGGAATAGAAACAGATAAGAGATTTGTACACCCTTTGAAAAGTCCATCAATAGATTGTAAATTCATCGGTAAGGTAACAAATTTAAGATTTGTGCAATCTGCAAATGCAGCGTTATTTATTTCCTTGACATTATTAGGAATAGTTATTGAAGTAAGACTTGTACATCCTTCAAACGTTCCGACACCACTACAACCACCATCCTCCCCAAACAGAGTTACTCCATTACCAATAGTTACCGATGTTAGGTTTGTACAATAAGCAAAAACTCCCGATCCTATTGTTTTCACACTATTGGGAATGGTAACAGACGTGAGTCCTCTGCAAGAACAGAAAGCTTCACATCCAATATTTGTAACACTATTGGGAATAGTAACAGACGTAAGCCTACTGCAAAAACGGAAAGCATGATATCCAATGTTTGTAATACTATTGGGAATAGTAACAGAGGTCAAACCTGTACATTTTTCAAATGCTCCATCATAGAGAAAAGTTCCCTTGATTTCCATTACACAATTTGGAATATTCAATGATGTAAGACCCGTACAACCACAGAAAGTACCACTTTCTATGGTTGTTATGCCATTACCAATGTGCAATGCTGTAATGCCGCTACATCTCCGAAAAGCGCAAATACCTAATGTTGTGACACTGTTCGGAATGGTGACAGACGTAAGACCTATGCAATCCTCAAACGCATACGCACCTATTTCTGTTACACTATTGGGTATATTGAGTGATTGTAGTTTAGTACAACCCATAAACGCACCATAGTAGTAGATTTGGTTATACTTAGACTCCCAACCTCCGGCAATTGTTTTTACCCCATCACCAATAGTTACAGAAATTAGGTTTGTACAATTTTTGAATGCGCTTTCTGCAATTATTTCAATACTACCAGGAATTTGAACTGTCGTTAGTCCTGTACAATCGACAAATATCCTATTTTCCATCTCTGTTACACTATAGGTTGTACCATCATACGTAACGGAAGAAGGAATAACAATGTCCCCACTATATTTTTCAGACGAAGAACTTGGCGAAGTAACGGTTGCTGTATTACCTGTAGAAGAAGGATATAGGTTATAATACAAGTCTCCTATTTTCACGTCATAAAAAACTGCCTGTGCGTAAACAGCACACATCAACGCGATGAGCGTCAATAAGATATTCCTTTTCATTGTATTGTTGTTTGAATGGTTATTTGAGTTCGATATGGTTGTCTGCAATGAATTGCAATGTCTTTTTGATACATTGTACCATAGTGCTGGCTAATGTATCTGTATCTGCATCTTTGGCATCTTTGTCCGCAGACAGGATGTGCATAAAGATTTTTGAGTCCTTACTCCAATCACGATACTCTTCGGGCATCCATTTCCATACTATCCACCACGGATTACGGTGGTAGCCTGTGGTGTCTATCTTTTTGTCCCGAATACCCTCTTGCACTGCGGCGCGGCAAACACCATAGTACATTTTGCTGCCGTCTATCTTAAATTGAAACAAGTTTTCTTGCGTCCAGCCCTCTATGCGGAAACTGATAGTGTAGGACGAGTAGCCATCGGACGTGCAATCCGCGATGGTTACTTTCGGAGCATTCTCTTTGGTAAGTAGCTCCTCCACTTGCTTGCGGAAAATGTCTTGGAAGATATGTTTCCGTACGTCGGGCATACGCTGTTCAATAGCCGTTGCCTGCTCAAAGTTCTCCTTGTTTGTCAGGATTTGGATAAGTTGTTTCTGTTCCATTGTATTTTGATTTGTGAGTTGTTGTAAAAGGTCGATATATTGGTTTATGGTTTCGCGCACGCGCGGCTTGTCGAATGCCAGTTGTGCACATTTCTGCAGCCAACCGATGATGTCGCTGCGATAGGCGATACACTGATAGTCTCCGCTCCGGGCGTTCAAGCCGCCTCTTGATTGCTCGCTCGGTTCGTCGCCATTGAGCGTGAGATAGAGAAGCGTGGATTTTTCATACGCCTCGCGGGCAAAGTTGTGATAGCGAAGCAACTGGTTAGGTTGGTCGGCTGCCCAAATTTTGTTTTCGATGATGATAGCGTGTCCGTCGGGTTTGCCATTGCCGGTATCGCTACGGTCGGTAATCAGGATGTCGATTCGTCCGCCCGTGGTCTCGGTGATCTTGCCGATATTGTACTCTGTACAGACGTTGGCGTGTGCGGTATCCAATTCGGATTTGGTGCCGCCGTGTGCAATGGTGTCGATAAAGGCTTTGAGGAAAGCGTCCTGCTTACCATGGCTGCCACGCGGATTGAGCAGTGTGGCAAGGAACGCGGAGTGGGACAATTCCATGTTGTCCACGCCTAACACATTGAATACGTTGTAGCACTCGCCGCGCCGGAACGCCTCGGCGTAGTGCTGTTTGTCCTCGTTTACATACACTCGGACTTGGCTGAGTAGTTTTTCAAGTTTATCCATATATATTGTTTTTTAAGTTGTTGCTTGAGGTACAGACATAAAATAAGCGTGGGGCGATGTTGCTTCAATTCGGGTTCATTTAGGTTCTGGACTACCTCTTATACACCAAATATCTACGGACAAAGCCCACGCGGTGAACGTGAGCATCACGGCTGTCCTCGGTGTATAATGAATTCAATAAATTGTCCAGATTTAATGAACCCAAGTCTTAGCGTAAATGCTTATTTCTATATAATATGTCGTTGCATCGCCTTTCCGATGCGCGGTTATGCCATAGGCGGAGTTGGTTTTAGCTGGTTGATATTTTATCGTTTACGGGTGCAAAGATAGGGATAATTCAGCATTTATGCAATAGGTATTTACAATTATGTTGCTGAAAAGATTAATTTTCGCATAAAATAGATAAGGCTGTAGAAAGAGCACTTAATAGGGCAGATGGCGTTTTACTCCATATATTAATTTGTTCCATTTGAGGCTTTCCTCCAAAACAAAGTTTGTCTTTATCCAATAGGTCGTAGCATAATCTAACAAACTCTTGTTTCTTACAAATAGGGTCTAAAGCCAAATGTACTTCATCAGTCTTTACTATTTGTCCGCTGTAAAATAAATTGTCTAATAATATAAGCAAATCAGGTTCACATCCTTTGAGAAACTCAACAATGTCGGATGGTTTGTAATTTTGAAGATTGACCATAAAATCATAACTATTGGATGTTTTTATGGTTTCTTCTTCGGCTGAAATTTTCAGCATTGATAAGAAATCATCTATTTGGTGGCGGTATTTTTCAACCATACCAAGATAGGTATTTAACTCCTCCGATGTCGCTGTTTCTGACATTTGCTTGGATATATCATAATCAAGTTGTCTTAGAGAATCACATAATTCCTCCATACGCTTACCAAAATTGATAAAATCAAACCGATATTCATGTTTCTTGTTAGCCTCTAAACTCTTTTCAATAGGATAACGCATTATCATAGAATTAGAATCAAAGTCATTTATTGATTTTATATAGTGCTCCATTGCATCAATATCTACTGAACTTCCAACATGTTTCTTTCCCATATCCAAATACGGTCGTAAAGAAGTCCAAAGGTTCCATAGATTATGTCCTTTTTTGAGGAAATCACGTTTAGCCGTCTCTGTCTGCTCACCATATTTGAAAAAGAGCAACTTAAAATATATTTCGATAGAATGTCTGTAGTTAAAGAAAAGTGGGTACACCAAAGAGTCTACTACAGCAAAATCATTACGTTCTTCTTTCATTTTCTCCAGTAATACTTTTGCACTATTCCAATACCCATCTGAAATTGTGAGAAAGGAAAATGCTCCATTCCCTTCCCAACCAAAATGCGCAAATGGTTTTCTTGCAATCAATTCTGTTTGAGTAAGTTCGCGTATAACAATATCTGTCTTATCCATAATCTATAACAACATTATTATCTCATCAATTAATTCTCTTTATTACATATAATGCCAATGGAATCTTCACAAAATCATTATGACATTTATTGCAACCGATGTTTCGCTTGTTCCTCTATTGCGCGGAGTTCGGCAGCATCTTCCCTATCGGCTTCAAACGCATCAAAAGCCCTGCGGCGCTGGTTAAAATCGGTATATATACTCTCTACTTGTTTTTTAGAACGTTACCTCGTATCGCTTGCCATCGGAGGCAGTTGTTAAGTAATCCTTAATAACTGAGTTGGCATCTGATTCACTCTCTTTCAGTATGTTGTTAATATGAATGTTGATGTTTGGTATAGAGGTGGCAAAAAGTTCCGCCATCTGTTTCTGGTTCATCCATACCTGCCCATCGTTGGCATACAATACCACACTCGACTTGCCGTCGTCGGTGTGGTAAATGATGATGCTGCTTTGTGTAGTGGCGTTCTCTATCTCTTTCATGGGTATTTTATTTCGTTTGCGATACGCTTTTTCAGTGGGAAGGATATGCCGTTGTACCGAAAGTTATCCGTTATTCTTTCTTCCCCGGGTGGCTTATCTGGTGCCA
>DLLF01000032.1 GCA_002477945.1 Bacteroidales bacterium UBA7569 | reverse complement strand
AGTTGCGCCCGACACATATTCAGGGAAGACATTATGAAAAAGACATTTTATGTCACACTGGCAGCCATCGGCATGCTGGCTGTCGGTTGCGGACCGCAGAACCCGCCCGAACAAAAGTCTGACGGCAAAGACACGACGGTCGTAAACCCGCCTGACACAACAATCGTCACACCGCCCGACACTATTCCCGAAGAGCCCAAAGTGTCTTTCCCGTCCGAGGGCTATCTCCCTGCCAAATTCAAAGTGGCAGACGGCAAGTACGTCTATTTTGCGAAAGGCAACCTGCAGTTCAATGCTGCGCAGGGCGAGCACGCTTGTGCCGACAGCACCACGCAGAAGGGTACATGGCGTTTCGCAGAGAATCAATATGAGCGCATCATGAACCTATATGACGGGACATGGAAGGAGGAAGTATCAGAAACATACGACGGTTGGATTGACTGCTTCGCCTGGGGTACAAGCGGATGGAACAGCGGTGCCAAGTGCTATCAGCCATGGAGCGTTTCAGAGAACAAAGATGATTTCAGTTCTGCCAGTTATCCCGAGAGCGACCTTACAGGCGACCTTGCTTTCGCCGACTGGGGCGTATATAATGCCATATCCAACGGCGGCAACCTGCCCAGCCAATGGCGCACACTGACAAAACCCGAATGGCAGTATCTCTTCCGCAACACCCACTGGACACTTATACGTGTAGCCGTCGCAGAAGACAACGAAGTCGGCGGGCTGATGTTTATGCCGGACGGCTTCACTCTTCCTGAGGGATTGGAACTGACTGAAATAGGAACAGGTGACTTCGTCAAGAACGACACCACGGATATGAAGAAATGTTTCCCCATCAATGATTATTCATTGGAAGAGTTCCGGCTTTTGGAAGCAAAAGGCTGCATGATGTTACCCTTTGTATATACCGAAACAAACAAAAACTATATGAACGGCACTTATTGGACTGCTTCGGCGGACGGAGCCTCGTGGGCACATGATTTTCACACCTCGATCCGGCTGCCATACGAAGACACTTTGTTCGGCTTCAGTTCCGAAGGATACACTTTGGTAAACTTCAACGACGCCAACTGCTGTGACCGCCATCGCCAGTTGGTTATCAGACTTGCCGTGGATGCACGAGAGTAATTAAATGCCGACGGAACTGACGCACTGACACGCGCTGTAATGTTACTGATTACAATAGACGTTCTATTTAAACGAGAAGTTCTATGGAGCGAGAATAACCTCCCCAACCCCTCCAAAGAAGGGGCTTTCATATAGAAGTCCTTGTTCATCGAGAAATCATATCGAGAGAGTAATGGGACGGATTGGACGGATTGGGGAGTGCAGAGCGAATAAAGACTCTCTTGCTGACAGGATGAATCCGATACTATGTCACAGAGGTTGCTCGGCCGAGGTAAGAGATTATTTGCGATTGTGCAAATAATCTCTTATCTTTGCCGTCCACTATTGGCGACATTACAATACTATGAAAAAAGCATTATTCTCTCTCTTTCTCGGCTGCTTGTCTTTTTCTGTTTATGCAGCCCAGACAACCTACACTTTCACTGCAAAAGACTGGAGTTCGAAAGTAGGACTCGTTCAGACAGACGGCAAAACAGACGGCTGGGTATCCAGGAAAGACGGACAGAGTTTCCAAACAGGCTATGAGACACCGCAAGGCATTGCCTCAAGAGGCATACAAGTGACGGAAAAAGGCTCGGGTGCAGCGGCAGAATCGGTCATCACATTCACCGAGGTGCGCAAACTCACCGTAAACTACTGCACGAACAACAAAGCAGGCAAGGGGAGTATCGTTGTCCGGATTGGTGAGAACGACTCCATCGTAAGCAACATCGAAACACCGACGGGCAACGGGAGCCTCAACAGGGAAACAGAGATTGCTCTGCCCGCACCGCAAACAGGGAAGATTTGCATAAAAATCAACTGCACGGAGAACAGCATCTACATCCACCAACTGACCATCAAGGCAACCAACGCCAGTCCTTCGGTGGACGGCATCAGCAAAACGGCATTCCAACTTGTGACCAACACCAACCAACTGAACGATGGAGATGAAGTGATGATTGGCGTATCGGCTGCCTCCCAAAACTATGCGATGGGCGTATTCAGCGATGCCGTAAGCCGCAATAACATCCACGCCCTCCGTGCCACTTATTCCGCCGACCGGAACACAATGAACGAGATAGCCGATGCGGTCTATACTCTCCATACCGAGACCGATGCAGAGGGGAAGGTTTCCTACCTGCTGCAAGATTACACCGGTTGGTATATCGTAGCGAGCGGCGGCAATCCGAGCAAAGGGAACAACAACTACCTCACGGCATGGGACTTGGCAGACAGTCCTTCTTACGGGCGTTTCGGCTATTGGACTATCCGCATAAGCGAGGATGGCACCGCCACCCTGCTCAACCAGGGTTCTTCGCGCAGCAATCTGCTGCAATTCAACTACAACGGCGGGACTCCTATCTTTGCCTGCTACGCGACGCCTTCCCAAACGGGTGTAGCCATCTACCGGAGAATCAGTCTTCCTGCTGACGATGAACCTTATATCCAACCCGCCTTTGTGAATTTCGGCACAGCATTGCTTACCCAAGAGACCGTGAGCGGCAGCACCACGACAAAAATCAACGCCATCAACCTGACGGAAGATATCCGTGTCTCGCTCAAAGGCGGTTCGACTTTCACCCTTGACAAGTCGCTTCTTGACCGCGACGGAGAACGACTTACCATTTCCTATCAAGCATCCGAGACAGGGATCTATCGTGACACTATCCTGCTCCAAAGCGGCTCGACCAAAGCAGAAGTACCTATTCTGCTTCGTGTGGAGCAGTTGCTCACCATTGCCCAGGCTTGCCAACTTGAGGATCAGGCGGCTTGTTGGTTGGGAGAAGTGGTGGTAACAAAAAAGTACGACAAATACATTTTCATAGAAGACGGCACAGGCTCCATGCTTCTCTTTGACGGCAGCAATCTCTACGGAAAAGACATAAAAAACGGATACCGCCTACAGGGCGTGACGGGGAAGATACAGAACTATTACGGGAACCCGAGCATGAACCTCTCCCGCTCGTTCACATCAAAGAAAGGAGAAACGTGCCCGCCTGCCGAAATATCCACAGCCCTGAGCGAAGAAGATGCCTGCCGCTATGTTGTTATCCGCAACACCACTTTCACGGAAGACGGGAAATGCCTTGTTGGAGACACGCCCACACCGCTGTATGCTTTATTCGGAGCACTTCCCTCTGTAACGGCCGGTACACATTATGACGTTGTCGCCATTGCCTACAACTACAACGGAATGGTTCTATGCCCCGTCTCGGTGACAGAAACAGGAACAGCCGTGACAGATGCAACATTGCCGGACGATTTCCGCAGGGAGGAAGGTATATTGCTCAATCCGCGAGGCGTCAGACTGAGCGTCTATTCCACATCAGGAACTCTGCTTTGTACAACAGACCGAGATCTTGATACCAACCATTGGAATGAGGGTATTTACATTGTCCGAGCAGAGACGGAAGAAACATTCAAACTAA
Source organism: Bacteroidales bacterium UBA7569 (assembly GCA_002477945.1). GTDB lineage: Bacteria > Bacteroidota > Bacteroidia > Bacteroidales > Paludibacteraceae > Colicola. The sequence continues at coordinate 8,050 of DLLF01000032.1, read as the reverse complement.
TTATACCATGACCCCCTGCCGCATAGGGATATTGGGTGCAGAGTCTTGCGGAAAAACCACACTCGGCACAGCCCTTGCGGAGAGGCTTTATGGAACTTACGTAGCCGAATATGCCCGCGATTATGTAGGTTCTCTGACACGTCCTTACACTTATGCAGACGTTGTTCACATTGCCCGCAAACAATGTGAACAACTCACTGCTTCCTACTCTACCGGTTGGGTGTTCTTTGATACGGAACTAATCATCACAAAAGTGTGGTTTCTGCACAAATACGGAAAGTGTCCTTCGTTTCTTACCGAGATGCTGGCACATTATCCTATCCGCTTTGCCTTGCTCTGCGATTGCGACTTGCCGTTTGTTTTTGACCCTCTGCGAGAAAACCCGAACTTACGGCAAGAACTCACGGATTGGTACAAGAAAGAACTTGAACTATACCATATTCCATATACTCTTATAAGGGGGACGGGCGATTCACGTTTGCACTCAGCGCAACAAGCCCTTCGCACAGTATCCCTGTTATAAGTACACGATTTTTTCACGAAAACATTTGGAAGATTTCCAAAGAAGCATTATCTTTGCAGCCGCTTTCATGGAAAAGTATGTCAGTGTATGACATCTTTCAGGACAGCGAAATTGCCTAATGGTGTAATGGTAGCACTACAGATTCTGGTTCTGTCTGTCTGGGTTCGAGTCCTGGTTAGGCAACACATTTGAAAAAACATCTTGCGGAGCATAGCCGGCTCGAAAGGGCATATTCATCTGATTTACATATATAATTGAGCAGTGTGATGGGATACATCGCATTGTGGGTGTACCCATATACAAGCACACTCGGTTTACAGCAACACTCAGATGTTTGGAACACCTAATATAAAAGAAAGAGGGACACTATAAATGTCTCTCTTCTGTGGTGCCAACGGGAATCGAACCAGTGACACAAGGATTTTCAGTCCTTTGCTCTACCAACTGAGCTATGGCACCAATATGCAACAATTTCTCAATTGCGGCTACAAAGGTATCACTTTATTTTCATTCCCACAAGCAGACAAACATTTTTTTCTTGCAAAAGGCATCAAATACTATCAAAAGCAAAAACAGAAAATTTCATAAGGCTCTGATTTATATGTATCACTACCATAATATAACTATCATTTGTGGAACACTATTATTTTTCATAACTTTGCGAGCAAGAATGCTGTAAATAAAAGACAAACGACTAACTATGGCACGTACAGAGATTTCTACAATGGGTGAGTTCGGACTCATCAAACATCTGACAGAAAAAATAGAACTGAAACAACCCTCTACGCGAAAAGGTATCGGAGACGATGCCGCCGTGATGAATTTCGGGAACAAGCAGGTACTGATGACCTCAGATATGCTGCTTGAGGGTATCCATTTCAATCTGGAATACGTACCCCTCAAACACCTGGGTTACAAGGCAGCGGTTGTCAATTTTTCGGATATCTATGCAATGAACGGTACCCCTACACAAATAACCGTTTCGCTGGGTGTAAGCAAGCGTTTTGCAATAGAAGATTTAGAAGAACTCTATGCGGGTATACGTCTTGCCTGCGAGCGATACGGTGTGGATCTGGTGGGCGGTGATACCTGCGCTTCGATGACGGGACTGACCATTTCTATTACGTGTCTCGGTACGGCAGATGCCAAAGATATTGTCTATCGCAACGGAGCCAAACTGAACGACCTCATCTGCGTATCGGGTAATCTGGGGACCGCCTATATGGGGCTACAACTATTGGAACGCGAGCGCATTGTGATGCAAGCCGACAGCCAAGCCAAACCGGCTTTTGAAGGACGGGAATATCTATTGGAACGCCAACTTAAGCCCGAAGCACGGCGCGACATCATAGAAGCACTGCGCAAAGCGGGGGTGAAACCGACGGCGATGATGGATATATCCGATGGCTTGTCATCGGAACTGATGCATATTTGCCACCAGTCAGGTGTAGGCTGTGCCATCTACGAGGACAAACTGCCTATCGATTTCCAAGCCGCCGCACTTGCCGAAGAGATGAATCTGAACATCGTTACGTGCGCTCTCAACGGGGGGGAGGACTATGAACTGCTTTTCACTTGCGACATCAACGACTATGAGAAACTCATTCCGATTGATGACCTATATATCATCGGGCATATCACCAAGCCCGAATACGGACTGAACCTGATCGGACGCAATGGCGAAGAACTGACCCTCAAAGCACAAGGCTGGAACGCATTTACAGAGGAAAAATAGATTGATACTCTATTTCCCATCTTATGACCGAATTTGACTACTACATACAGCAAGGCGAACCCTCCCAACGCGAGAAAGCGGAGGCGTGGGCTGTAGCTATCGGTCTGCAGGATGTGGACGGGCTCAAGCCGTCGCAATATCTCCGTGATACGGCAAAACGGCATATAGAGGGCGATATCAGTATCAAAGATGCACAGCGATTGGTACACTCCTACTATCAGTCAAAAACAACACGTACTGCCGATGACGGTGAGCAATTTGAAGCCGATTCCGTAGCCTCGAAAATTGCCGAATTGCTTGAGAGCAACACGGTAGGTTTCACTCTGCAAGGCTATGTGGCTATACACAAACATCTGTTTACGGGTGTGTACAAGTTCGCAGGACGAATACGCGACTACAACATCACAAAAAAGGAATGGGTGCTTCGGGGGGATACGGTCAGTTATCTGAATTATATGGATATACGCCCTGCCATAGAATACGACCTCGAACAGGAACGAACTTTCAGTTACAAAGGGCTATCGCAAGACGAAATCATTGCTCATATTGCACGTTTTACTGCGGGGTTATGGCAGATACACGCCTTCGGCGAGGGGAATACCCGTACAACTGCCGTATTTACGATTCTGTATTTGCGGTCAATCGGATTTGATATTGACAATAGCCTCTTTGCTGACAACTCGTGGTATTTCCGCAACGCATTAGTGCGCGCCAATTATAAAAATGCCACAAAAGGGGTGGACTATGACTACCTCTTTTTAGAAAGTTTCTTTAGAAATTTGCTTCTTGGCGAACACAACGAACTGAAAAATCGTTACATGCTTATCAATCCTCCCGCGGAGTTGCAGCGCACCCCCTCAAGCACCCCCTCAAGCACCCCCTCAAGTACTGAAAATATGCTTGCTGCATTGAGTGAACCTGTTTCTCGATTAATAAAAGTAATAGGCGAACAACAAGTATCCAAGCGGGAATTGATGCAAATGTTAGGGTTGAAGGACAGAGCCAACTTTGAGGATTATAGTTTGAGGCCTGCGATGCAAGCGGGTTATGTTCATCTATTGTATCCCTACTCTCCCAAACACCCACGTCAGAAATATTTGCTGACAGTCAAAGGGCTGATGATATATCAAACATTACAGCATAGTAATTCATGACCAACATCGCCGTCATATTGGCAGGAGGAACAGGCAGCCGCGTAGGCGGCGGACTGCCCAAGCAGTTGTTGCCGTTGGAGGACGGGCGGAGCATACTGGAACACTCGGTCGGGGCGTTTGAGCAGGCAGCATGTATCAATGGGATTGGTATCGTCATGCACCCCGACTATATCGCGTGTGTAGAAGAAATGCTGCTCCGCAACGGCTGGCAGAAAGTGTCATTTATCATCGCGGGCGGCAAAGAACGTTGGGAATCGAGCGTCAATGCCATTCGGGAAATAGAACGAAGAATACAGGACAAAGAACAAAGAACAAAGAATAAAGAACAAAGAATAGGAACACCTGTCTTCCAACCAATCGATGATAAGCCTATAACAAATATCCTTCTTCATGATGCCGCACGCCCGTTTGTGAGCGCACGTATCATTGAGGATGTCTGCAAGGCATTGGAGACCCACGAGGCAGTAACGGTAGCCCTCCCCGCCACCGATACGATGTATTCCGTTTCGGGGAACACTACCGACCGGATAGTGCAAGACATTCCTCCGCGGGCAACCCTGATGTGCGCCCAGACCCCGCAGGCGTTCCGCTTGGAGACCATAGCCGCAGCCTACCGCCACGCCCTTCAAGACCCGCACCTGCAGGCCACTGACGACTGCGGCATTATCCACCGCTATTTGCCCGATGTCCCTATTCACATCGTGCAAGGCGACCCCGCCAACCGCAAAATAACCTACAAAGAAGATTTATAACAACTTAGTCAAGGAAATGGACGAAATCATAAAACCTAATCATAGCCAACTCCTCACAAACATTCGTGAGATACTGCTCTCTGCGCGGCACACTGCGTACAAGGCGGTGAATTTTGCGATGGTTACTGCTTATTGGAACATCGGCAAACTGATTGTAGAAGACGAGCAGAACGGCAACGCACGCGCCGAGTACGGGAAGGCTGTTTTGGAGGAACTTTCCGCAAAACTGACAGAGGAGTTCGGGAAAGGATTCGGCGTTAGGGAACTACGCAAAATTAGGCAATTCTATTTGGAGTTTTCAAAATGGGACACACTGCGCCCCGAATTGACATGGTCGCATTATCGCCTGCTAATCAGGGTGCAAGACGAGCAAGCATGCCTGTGGTATATGAACGAGGCGGCGGAGCAGGCTTGGTCTTCGCGGCAATTGGACAGACAGATTTCCGTGCTTTACTACGAGCGTCTGCTCAATAGTGCCGACAAAGATTCCGTGCGTTCGGAAGCCATCGAGAAACTATCAGCACTGACCCCGCAAGACTTTATCCACGACCCGTATGTGCTTGATTTCCTCAATCTGAGAAACTATCCCGCACTACATGAATCCACCATAGAGCAAGGGCTGATAGACAACCTGCAGTCATTCCTATTGGAGTTGGGCAAAGGTTTTTGCTTTGTGGCACGGCAGAAACTGATGCGTTATGAAGACGAGGATTTCTATGTGGACTTGGTTTTCTACCATTCCATACTCAAATGCTACGTGCTGATAGACCTCAAATTAGGCAAACTCACGCATCAGGATGTCGGGCAGATGGATAGTTACATTCGTATGTTCGACGACCTCTACAAGCACACCGACGACAACCCCACATTGGGTTTGATATTGTGTTCCGAGAAGAACGAGGCGGTAGTCAAGTACTCCGTCCTTGCGGAGCACAAACAGATTTTTGCCTCCAAATATATGTTGGAACTGCCCTCCGTACAGACTCTGCAAGATGAGATGGTACGCGAGCGCAAACAGTTGGAAAATAAGACAAGACATAAATAATAAATACATCACCCACAATATGAATAACAAAAACTTTTGTATGAGTTCGTATCTCGCTTTCAGATACATTGAGCGAGATGATATGGATTTTTACGAGGGATTGCATCATCACAACATTCCATGCCCCGCTGCGGACGAACTGACCTATGTCCACACAGCGGCAGATATTGACACCGCTATCCAAAAGGTCTTCGATTCTCTCAAAGGAGAGAAGTTAGGTATCTGCTTATCCGGCGGTATGGATTCCGCGATTTTGGCATCCTATATGCGTGGTTGCGATGCCTACACGTTCCGTTTCTTGGGTGGCGAGTTTCAAAAAGAGGAACTCTCACGTGCGGAATACTACGCTGACTACTACGGGCTCACACTACACTATGTAGATATTGATTGGCAGACCGTTACCAAGTATCTCACTATTGTCATGCGTACCAAGAATGCCCCAGTTCACTCCATTGAGCCGCAACTCTATCAGGCTGCCATTCAAGCAAGAACGGATGGCATCACACGACTTATTGTTGGAGAAAGCAGCGATTTGCTATTTGGTGGTATGGATCAACTCCTCTCGCAAGATTGGACTTTGACGGACTTCCAAAAACGCTATACATTCTTAGACCCTGCCTGCGTCCTCAATGCCCCTGAGGATATGTCGTATCTGTACGAACGTTACCGAGATGGGGACAAGATTGACTTCCTTCATTTTATGGACGATGTATTCAGCATAGAATCGTCAAGTTCGTACTACAATGCCTTTGGTGCTGCCGGTATGCCCTACACCGATCCGTATGCCCTGCTGCGTATGGCAGAGCCATTGAACTTGTACCGCATCCGCCACGGTGAACCGAAGTACCTCATTCGTGAACTAATGCACCAAAAATATCCCGACATCCCTGTTCCGAACAAGGTGCCAATGCCACGCCCTGTGGATATATATTTCAAAGATTGGCAGGGACCTATCCGGCACGAGTTCAAAAAGAACTTGGATATGACACAATTCACTGGCAACCAAAAATGGCAGATGTATTGTTTGGAGCAGTTCCTCAATCTGTACGAACCCGAAGATGGGAAAATTATCGGCTATACCACAGGCGTTTACGACCTCTTCCATATTGGTCATCTCAACCTTCTGCGAAAAGCCAAAGCCCTATGCGACTACCTGATTGTTGGTGTTTCTACCGATGAGTTAGTCAGTTACAAGCACAAACATGCTGTCATTCCCTTTGAGGAACGCAAACAGATAGTAGGTGCTATCCGCTATGTGGACGAGGTCGTTACCCAAGCGAATATGGATAAGTTGGCAGCATGGAAAAAGTATCATTTCAACGTTATGTTTGTCGGTGACGATTGGAAAGGCACCGACAAATGGAACAAAATAGAAGCCGAATTGGCAGCAGTAGGCGTAAAAGTAGTCTATTTCCCCTACACCAAAGGCACATCAAGCACGCTAATCAACGAGACACTTATCCGACTTCGTGGCGAAACACCCAAATGACGTATGGAAGATTTAAGACAGAAATACAACCCCGATGGCTCCCTCTTACGTAGGGCACAACGCCGTATGTTGGACATTTTGAAAGTGGTGGATACTATATGTCAAAAGCACCATATTGAGTATGTTTTGGACGGAGGATCTCTGTTAGGGGCTGTTCGCCATAGTGGTTTCATTCCATGGGATGATGATTTGGACATCACCGTAATGCGTAAAGACTTCGAACGTCTTCGCAAAATTCTCCCAAAGGAATTGCCTTCTGATATGGTTTATCAGGACTATACCACCGACCCCAATTATCCCATTCTTGTAGCCAAAGTACGCGACAGGCATTCCTATCTGTACGAGGCAGAATGGACGAATAAGTTGAAAGAGAAGGGCATTTTTCTTGACATCATTCCTATGGAGGAAATCCCCGACTTGGCTTGGAAAGCGAAGTTAGACTATTGGTATGGGCATTGTTTACGTGGTGTACACCATTATGCCGGCACACGAGATACCATATTATCCGCCATAGCGTTCCCGTTTGTTTGGCTATTGGTAGTTTTAACCCGATTCGTAAACAGATTCCGCCAAACAGACCAACTTGCGCACGTCTATGGCTGGAGAGCATACAATAGTTTCTCCAAACGCGATTTGTACCCAATCCGCCGTATGCAATTTGAAAATATGCAAGTATGTGTACCAAATAACCCGGACGCTGTTCTCACCCGACTATTCGGCGACTATATGCAAATCCCCCCCGAGGACAAACGTGCCACTCACACCAACCGCATTGAGTTCTATGACTAATCCCCTCGTAAGCGTCTTAGTGCCTATCTACGGCGTCGAGCAGTATATCGAGCGTTGTGCAATCAGCCTTTTCGAGCAGACCTACGACAACGTCGAATACATCTTCGTCAACGATGCCACGCGCGACGACTCCATTGCCGTACTCAACACGGTCATCAACCGCTATCCTCTCCGCAAACCAGCCGTCCGCATCATCCACCATCCGCAGAACAAAGGGCTGTCTGCAGCACGCAACACCGCAATCGCACACAGCAGCGGAGACTATATTCTCCACGTAGATTCAGATGATTACTTGTCGCTGGATGCCATTGCCCATTTGGTCACCAAAGCCGTACAGGCACAGGCGGACATTGTCCTTTTCGATACCAATGTACTTACTGACAATGGCATCATCACCGAGCAGGTAGAATACACGGACAAGCAGACCTATATCAAGTGCCTCCTGCAGCACACCGCCAAATGTGCTCATTGGAACAAGTTCTATCGGGGAGACTTCTATCGCCAATCCGGTATTCAATCTTGTGAGGACATTCGTCTGGCGGAAGACTATGCCGTCACGCCAC
>DLLF01000021.1 GCA_002477945.1 Bacteroidales bacterium UBA7569 | reverse complement strand
CCCGATGTGCTGCCGCACTATATAGAGGAGATGGAGAAACTTGGCTGGGACCGCGGACAGGACGACGAGGAACTCTTCGAGTTTGCTATGCACGAGAAGCAGTACCGCGAGTACAAGTCCGGTCAGGCGAAGGAGCAGTTCAACAAAGACCTCCTCGATCGTATGGAGAAAGCCGCTCAGGGTGGCAAGCAGGTAACGTTCATCTCGGCTGCCGACAAACGTGCTATCCTGCACCCGAATGCCGAGCCGCTGGAGGCTACGCTGGCAGGCAAAGTGCTGTGGGAACTCGACTACAACGAGGACAGCCACGCACCTGCTTTCGGCACGTTCTATAAGAAAGGTGATGTCATCTGCTACCTCCAGACGCAGCACGGCATCGAGCCGCTGACCGCTTTCGATAACTGCCGTCTTGTGGCGGTGGACAAACAGCAAGGTGCTGTCGTTACCAAAGCGGATGCCATCGCATGGTTTGAGCATGCCGACCTGGTGGAGCATGTCCGCGAGGGTATCAAGGACGCCGCCCAGAAGGTAAAAGACGCCATTCAAGCCGCTGTCAAACAGCCTGATACCGAAGTCCTTCCCGAGCAACGCAGCAAGTGGAAAGACGGTATGATTGCCAAACAATAACACATGCGGATATGGATATAGGCTATAAGGAATTTCAACAGCGATTTCAGTTGTTGGCAACGAAACACCCGCAATGGATAATAAACACGTTGTCAAACATATTTACTATGCGTCTTATCGGAAACAAGACGCATGGTGATTTGGCTGAAATCGGCATAGCGGAGTTTATTCACCAATTTATGTACGACTATGATAGTCGGCACGTGGGAAAAGACCTTTTTCGTGCAAAAGAACACGAAGAAGACATCGTGATTATCAACGAATTAACGAAACAGGAAATTCCTATCAGCCTCAAGGCGTATGGCGATGGTCCTTTGCAATTATCTACGGATAAGGACGCGTTGATGTTCCCGAAATTACAAGAACTGGGTACGTGCATAAGCGATAAGCATACCATTAGCGAACTTTTCCTGTCGCAGGAGTTTGCCTCGTTGAATAGTGTCAATGTGATGCCCCTTATCTATCGCGAGAAAGATATGGAGTGCAATATAATGGTGTTTGATTTCAACAAGATGAAAGCAGATACCGACAAAATTGTATTCATTGACGAAGGGCAACGCTATGATTTCCAAGAGCACAAAGTTGTAGCAGAAAAAGGGCGTTCGCACCCTATCTATATGTTCCTCAATCAGCAGGACGGGTACATCTGCGAGGTGCGCTATGGAGGTGCTGCCGCTAATGCCTTGCAACGTGGCTTTTGGACGCACACTATCCACGCAGCAAACTATTTCAACAGCCTTACCAATGGTTGGATAACGTACAAACACAATCTGACGTTGGTAAAGTTGTTCCGTTTGGCATTGAATGCTTCGGAGGAAGGACACAAAAAAGCCAACATCATCTTGCAGGACGACATCAATAATTTGCTGCAAACTCTGTAAATGGCAGAACAATTGAACATATTTGGTGATACTCGTTGCTGCACGATGCCGACAACGGAGGGAATAAAATATACGGGTTCTAAACTGAAGATGCTTCCGTATATTCTCCCTATGGTTGCCGATTTGGGCGATGTTCATACGGCTTTGGACGCTTTTTCGGGTACCACGCGTGTGGCACAGGCATTCTCGCAAATAGGGTTGGATACAACAGCCAACGATATCTCCGAGTGGTCACAGGTCTTTGCCACGTGCTATTTGGTAGCCGACAAGCCCGATTCTTTCTATCAGTTGATTATTGACGAACTGAATGCTCTGCCTGGATACTATGGCTGGTTCTCCGAACATTATGGTGGTGAGGGCGAGGAAGGCAAGCGTCCTTTCCAACTGAAAAATACGATGCGTCTGGACGCTATCCGTGATAGGATTGATACGCTGAAACTGAGTTGGGAAGACAAGTGCGTGTTGCTTACCAGTTTGATACTGGCGTTGGATACTGTGGATAATACGTTGGGGCATTATGCAGCCTATTTGTCGGGCTGGTCTCCCCGTTCCTATAATGATATGGTGCTGAAAGTTCCGCAACGTTTTCCTATTCACACACACAATAGTGTGTCGAAAAAGGATGTGTTTGATGTGGTGAGCACATACCATGATTTGGTGTACTTTGACCCGCCTTATGGCTCCAACAACGAGAAAATGCCGCCCAGTCGTGTGCGCTATGCCGCTTACTATCATATATGGAAGACCATCATTCTGAATGATAAACCGAAATTATTCGGCAAAGCCAATCGGCGTGAGGACACACGTGACACCGTCTCTGTCTCTGTCTTTGAGGAATACCGAAAGAATGAGGACGGCAATTTTATTGCTATGCAGGCGATAGACGATTTGATTCGCAAGACCAATGCGCACTATATTCTCTTGTCTTATAGTTCCGGAGGACGGGCTACCAAGCAGGAATTGAATAATATCCTCCATTCTACCGGACGGCTGATAAAGGCGCAAGAGATTGATTACAAGAAGAATGTAATGAGCGGTATGCGTTGGACGAATGAGTGGATTAACTCCGATAATGCTTATAAGGAATATCTTTTCTTAGTGGAAAAATAATATATTCAAATTCAGTTAACTAATATCTTTATGAAAAAGTACAATTTTAACGCAGGTCCCAGTATCCTGCCCCAAGAGGTCATCAAGCAGACGGCTGATGCAGTGCTCGATTTCCAAGGCGAAGGCTTGAGTATCCTCGAGATTTCGCACCGTGCCAAGTACTTCCAGCCCGTTGTGGACGAGGCGGAAGCCCTGATGAAGGAACTCCTCGGCGTGCCCGAAGGCTACCGTGTCATCTTCCTCGGCGGCGGCGCAAGCCTCCAGTTC
>DLLF01000024.1 GCA_002477945.1 Bacteroidales bacterium UBA7569 | reverse complement strand
ACACCCGACACAATGCCGGAAGGATACCTCCCCTACCCATCTATAGGAATAATTAAAAGAACACTAACATTTTCTTAATCTCCAATTGATGGGTCGATGAGGGGTGCTTGAGGTCGGCTTGAGGGGTCGTAAACCATTCCAACATTTTCCGAACATAAAAGCCAACAGGATACAATCTTCAAGCCTTCTTACAACTTACTCATTGCGAGATACTGCATACGAATGACAATGGAAGGACAGAAAACCCGTCAGACGTCATATCATGCATGAAGTATGATACGGAACGTTGTTCCCTCGCCCTGAACGGATTGTTTAACAAAGATTTTGCCATTATGATATTGTTCTATAATACGTTTTGCCAACGACAGTCCCAACCCCCAGCCTCGTTTTTTGGTGGTGTATCCGGGTTTGAAGACATCGCGCAAATGCTTCCGTTCGATGCCTTTCCCCGTATCGGATATGTCCAAAAACAGTTTATCATCGGTTTCTTGCACAGCAAGGGTAACAGTACCTTTATTCTCCATCGCATCCACTGCATTTTTGCAGAGATTTTCCACTACCCATTCCATGAGTGTACGGTTCATCATCACCGTTATTTCTGGGATATTGTCCTCTTTCGAGAGCAATTTTCCATTCAATGTGACCTTATACGACACCTGTTCCGAGGTTCTGCTGCGCATATAATCCACCGAACCGACAAGCACCTGCATAAGATTTGCAGGAGTCAGGACAGGATCAGATCCGATTTTGGAAAAGCGGTCGGCAATAGCCTGCAAGCGTTGTATATCCTTGTCCATCTCATAGACCAATTCATCGTCAGGATGGTTGATTTTGAGCAATTCGCTGCACGCATTCAAAGACGAGATAGGCGTCCCAAGTTGATGTGCCGTCTCCTTGCTCAGCCCTGCCCATACCCTGTTTTGTTCGTTGTGTTGCGCTGTGGAAAGCATATAAATGATAATAATAACAAACAGAAAGATGACTGCGAACTGGATGTAAGGGAAATAATAGAGTTGCTTGAGCAATGTGGAATCTTCGTAGTAGATATATTGCACTACATCAGGCGATATGCGCACCTCAATCGGTTCTTCGGAAGCCTGCAGACTCTTGATTTTTTCAGCATAGAACGCTGCGGCATTGCGCTTCGGTTCACGAACGTTGCGAGAAAACAGCAAATTGCCATCAGCATCGGTCATATAGACCGGTATGGTTGTATTTTGTTCTATGATGTCGGAAAAGAAATCTATGTTGGTGTTTTCGTCCGCCATAATGAACTGCCTTGTGGCTTCTGCCCAAATCTCCACTTTGTTACGTTCTTCCCGTGCGAGACTATTGGCAATATGATTGGTAAACAATACAGAAACGATGACAATGAAAGTGGCTATCAGCAAGAAAAGCACACGCCATCCTTTGGAGAGATTCAACTGCATACGAAGAGTATCTTTAGTTACGACCGGTTACGACCTATCTGCACGGCAAAGGTACAAGAAATTGCCGGTAATTCCATAGAAAGGAAGCATTTCCATTCCGGAATGTGATTCATTCGATATATATACTTGTTTTGCAGGAGATTTTCATTATCTTTGCGTCCTGTAGCGTGCGAGGGAGCGTTATGATTGCAGTCCGGCACTTTTACCACCCCAAACAAAGAGGTTCAATTATACTATGGAACGAAAGCACTGGATCGATTTATTGCGAGGACTCTGTATGCTGGCTATACTGCTATTCCATACGGATGTATATTGTGCAGACGGGGGCATAGTGGCATACAGACTCTATGTGAGCAACGCCTTGGTGCTTTTCTTTCTGCTTTCGGGTTACCTGATGTACAAAGAGCAGGCGTTCTGTCTGCGCAAGAAACTTATATCCATTGCAAGAGGAATTTTGTTGCCCTACTTTATATTTACCGCGCTTATCGCTATACCCAAAGCATTGGTTCACGGCAACGAATTGAACATAACCGATATGCTGCTGCAAATTGTATCGGGAGAAGCCTCCTGGTTTGTGGCGGCTCTCTGTATGGCAGAAATACTATTCAGCGTAATGATACGCCTATCCAACGGAAAAACAGCGGTTTTAGCCCTTATGTGCATCGTATCGTTTGTCGTTTCCATCTATATTCCTGAATCAGAAGATCCCTATTTCTGGAGGATAGACAATGCTCTTCAAGCCCTTTTATTCCTTTTTGCCGGTTACTACTACCACAAGCACGAGAGCATCTTTGACCGATATCTTTGTACTCCTTACAGCCTTCCCATATTATTGATTCTGCTGATTGGTATCAAGATCTATGAATGCAAGAGCGGCGTTCATATAATCGTTTGCCCTATCCGAATCAGCAACTACTTTGTATTCCTTGCCGATATGCTTGCAGGTTCTTTGTTCATGATAGCCCTAAGCAAGAAACTGCCTCCGTGCAAATGGATTGAATGGGTGGGGACTCATTCGTTGGTCTATTATTTCATTTGCGGCGGTGTTCCGCTACTGACCGGAAAACTATTCGAGAAAATAGGATTAGTCTCTGAAAGGAATTATGCCATTGTGCTGTTGGGATTTGTTGTGGTTTGCACAGTATCCACTTGTATTGTTTGGTTTATATACAGATACCTTCCATTTATGGTCGGCAAAAAAATCAAGAAAGGATGAACAAATACGGACTTCGATACCACCATTTCCATTTTTGAACATACTCAATCATAAAAATACATCTATGAAAAGAAGCACTTTATTCTTAGCCTCGCTACTTATTGCCTGCTCGGCAATGGCGGAGACCATTCCCGCTACCGACAAGCGCATAACCATTGTCGGGCGTACAGCAACGGATGGAACTGCCGTATCATTTGATTGGACGGCAACCACCATCCGCGTGGCATATTCGGGCAAGTCACTGACCATGAAGGTGTCTGACACCAAGCGTAATTATTATAATGTATGGATTGATAGTCCGGCAAGCAATGAACCAGACCGCATCATAGCAACTTCCGGTACGGATTCGGTCATCACACTTGTATCACCCGATGACCCTGTGAACAAGACCCGCAGGGGAATCCATGAGGTAGTGCTTCAAAAGCGTACCGAAGGGGAACAGGGCACTACCACGATTATTGAGTTTACCGCTGACAAGTTCTACCCTGCCACACCATTGTCTGACAGGCAGTTGGAGCTCGTAGGCGACAGTTACACGTGCGGTTACGGTTCGGAGAACAGCGTAAAGACCGATCCCTTTACGCCCGAAACAGAGAATTCCTCCAAAACCTACGCTGCCATTGTAGCACGCTACTTCGGGGCGGATTATGTGGCTATTGCACACTCGGGAATGGGTATCACACGCAACTATAACTCAAAGTATGACGGTTGGTGGATGCCTGAGCGTTATATGCAGACCTTCGATATGGACTCTACGCAGGCTACACGTTGGACGGCAGAGAAATCGGATTTCCGTCCTGCTATGACCGTTATTTATCTGGGTGCCAATGATTTCTCGGTGGCTATGCAACCCAAATACGAGAAGTTCCGCGACCAATACTACAAACTGCTGCGTGAGATAAAGGCAAACTACGGAGAGTATTATCCCGTGCTGTGTATTGCCACGAAGGCACACGAATACCTGTTTACGTATATACGCGAACTGGTGAACAACTGCGGTATGAAGAACGTGCATTATCTCGGACTCTGCCCCGCTTTGCACGACAATGACAGTGACCTCGGTGCCTCTTCCCACCCCAACTATCAGGGGCATCAGAAGATAGCCTACTCGGTGATTCCCTACGTTGCCACTATCACGGGGTGGGGACTGCAAGACGAACCTGTGAAATAATTGTTTCTTTCTTCCATAGTTGAAATCACGAAACAAACGGTATGGCTACCAAAGTATTTTGGTAGCCATACCTATTTTTGTGCTATCACCTAAGAGCCTTATTTGCAACAATTCGTCCATGCACTATCAGAATCAGGTCAGTATCCCGTCCAGGGGTCGATGAGGGGTCGATGAGGTCGGCTACACAAAAGCCGCTTTTTACCATTCTTTCAAAAAGAACGAATCCACCCTCTATATACACACTTTCTACATACTATCCATAAATGCGCCATAATAGCACTTACATATTTGTAAGTATAAATTTGGAGGTATGGAATAAAAAGCACTACTTTTGCAGCCGATTTCATTCTGACAACCAATGAAGAATAAACGAGAAGAGATACTGCAGGCGGCGGAGGAGGAGTTTGCCCGCAACGGCTACGAGGGGGCGAACATCTCGCGTATCGCCAAGCGGGTGGGTGTAACCCATGTGCTGCTATACTACCATTTCCAGAACAAGGAGAACCTTTTCCGTGAGGTGCTGCAACGTAAGATTGATGAGTTTATCCTGTCCGTATTGCCCCCCGAAGGCACAGAGAACCTACATTTTATGGAGAATATCGACAATCTTATCCGGCAGAACTTCTACCTGATGACAAAGAACGCCATGCTGGCAAGGCTCTTGGTAAACGAGACCGGGCAGATACCGGACACGCTTTACGACATTGCCCACAAGCAATACGGCGAACACATAGAGTGCCTTCAGCACACTTTGGACCGTGAAGCCGAAGCGGGCAACATTGTCCCCACCAATGCCGAGCGGCTGATGCTGACGATATGTTCGCTCAATATCATGGCGGTACTCGTTATGCCTGCCATCGGTAACCTGCTCCCCGAGCAGGAGCAAGACCACGAACAGACACAACAGCGACGCTTGGAGGAGAATATCAACTATATACATACCCTACTGAAATGACCATTTACAGACAATCTCTACTTTGTTTGCTTCTCCTCTGTCTTGCGGGGTGCGACAAGTTGCCTATGAACAAAAAGCCGCAGTACGAGGTGCGCCCCATCAAGGTGGAGGTGCAGACGATGGACAGGCAGACGCGCGTGAACACGCACACGTATGTGGGCAGGATAGAAGAGGCGTCGAGTGTGCCGTTGAGCGTACAGACTGCGGGACAGGTGACGGCAGTCTATGTCAAGAAAGGCGACCACGTACAGCAGGGGCAGGAACTGCTGCGTTTGGACGACACGCAGGCGCGGAACGCTATGTTAGCAGCCAATGCCACCTATCAACAGGCGGCAGACGGCTACAGACGTGCCAGGCAGGTCTATGCCAAAGGCGTCATCACCGAAATGAAAATGGTAGAAGTAAGCAGCCAACTGGAGCAGGCAAGGTCAGTACTTGCCATGTCGCGCAAGTCGCTCAACGACTGTGTGCTGCGTGCGCCAAGCGACGGCGTGATAGGCGAGTGCAAAGCCAAAGCGGGACAGGTGGTCGCCCCCGGACTGAGTCTGGTAACGCTGCTGGATATGGAGGGCTACAACGTTACGTTTGACGTGGCGGAAGGCGATATCACGTCCATTCAGGTGGGCGACAGCGGCAGCGTCGTAGTGGAGGCTATCGGCAAGACCGAAGTACCTGTCTGCGTAACGGAGAAGAACCTGCTCGCCAACACGATAGCGCACACCTATACCGTTACGGCGTTTATCTCCAACCCCTCGGACGACTACAAGCAGCAACTGCTGCCGGGTATGGTGAGCAAGGTCAGGCTCCGCTCGCAGAGCGTATCGGGCTATTTCGTACCTGCCGCCTGTGTGCAGACGCTCACAAGCGGGGCATCGGTCTGGGTGGTAGAGAACGGTATCGCCACACGTCGCCACGTGGAAATCGGTCAGTATGCCTCGGGCGGCGTACTCATCACCCGCGGCCTCCACGAGGGCGACCAAGTAGTTGTAGAAGGCTTCCAAAAACTATACAACGGGGCAAAGGTAACTTACTAGAATAGAGAAAACCATTTGTATATTTGCATAAATAATACTAACTTTGTGCATCAAATAAAAACAAACGTGAGACATTTCAAATTCATAGACCTCTTTTGCGGCATAGGCGGTTTCCACCAAGCCATGACTAATCTTGGCGGGGAATGTGTCTTTGCATCGGATATTGATGCCGATTGCCGCAAGACCTATACCCGCAACTATGGACTTCAACCCGAAGGCGATATTACCCGCATTGATGCCAAAGACATCCCTGCACACGATGTCCTGTGTGCAGGCTTTCCTTGCCAGTCGTTCTCCAAAGCCGGTAAACGGCTTGGCTTTGCAGACGAGACCAAAGGCACGCTTTTCTTTGATATTGTGCGCATTCTGCAATACCACCAACCCGAATATGCACTCCTTGAGAATGTCAGGAACCTTGCCTCGCACGACCATGGCAACACGTGGAATGTCATACACGATACACTGGTGCAGATAGGTTACAATGTCAGCCCCGAACCGGTCATCTTCAGCCCACACTACATCGGTGTTCCCCAACACCGCGAGCGTGTGTTTATTATGTGCGTGCGAAAGGACATCGGCACACTTCCCGATTTCTGTTTCAACGAGAGCAATATCCCCGCCTGCTGTATCGATGATATTCTGCAAGACGAAAGCGAAATACCCAATCTGCCAAAATACCTGCTCAAACCCGAGCAAATCCAATGGATTGACCTCTGGAATGAATTTATACAAGGCATTCATTGCGCCAAACTACCCGGTTTTCCCGTATGGGCGGATAGTCTCTGTGAACTCCGCGACAACCCGATGATTGGGCAATGGGACACCCTGCCGGGTTGGCAACGCAATTTTATCCTCAAAAACAACGAACTCTGGAAACAGAACAAAGAGTTTATCAATACTTGGCTCCAAAAAGCCAAACAATGCCCCCTGTTTTTCGGCGCAAAAGCCAAACTGGAATGGCAAGTGGGCGTGGACGAAAAGAACCCCGACCTATGGCAGCATATTATGCAAATCCGTCCCTCCGGACTGCGGGTAAAACCCGGCACGTATTTCCCTGCGCTGGTGGCTATCACGCAAACATCTATTGTGGGCAAGCGCAAGCGTTTTCTCACCCCGCGTGAGTGCGCACGTTTGCAGAGTTTCCCCGATACATTCCAATACGACGACAAAGATGCACAGGCTTACAAGCAGTTCGGCAATAGTATCAATGTCGGACTGGTGGAACTCTTTGCACGCTATATGTTCGGCGACCCCGAAATACAACAGCGTTATTCCCGAACCGTCCAATATGCACAGCAAAAGCCTGCTGTTAAAATCATACGGAAGTCCAAAGCAAATACATACGATTATCCCACTATATTTCCTGTAGCAGGGTTCTAGAAGCATCGCAAAAGCGGTGCTTCTTTTATTACAAAGACACTTATTGTTGGTTAAGATATGGAAGAAAGAGACGAATTAAAGCAACTGGGCAACCGCCTAAAAACGAAACGGGAGCAACTGCACCTCACACAAGAGGAGTTTGCTGCCAAGTGCAAACTTACCAAAAACTATATTGGTATGTTGGAGCGAGGCGAGCGCAATCCATCGTATCTCACTTTGTTACAAATAGCCCGTAATCTCAAGGTTTCACTCAAAGAACTAATATAAATATGCTTCACACGCACACACTCTACGAAATTCAGCACAACAGCAATACAGGCGTTGAATATGAAATAGCCCTTTTCTATGTCTTGTTGCCCCAAGAAGAGGAAAAGGCACAAGTACTTGCCGCTATCAATCTGCGCACCAATGCAGAGGAAATAAAACGAATCATTCACATAACGGACAAGACTATTATTGAGCAGGCACTCGCAGCACAAGGCTTGTCTTACAATGATTGCTCCTTCGAGACACAAAACGACCTAGTCGGTCCTGCCGATATTGTCCTCTATCTCACCAATGAGCAGCAACTAGGCTTGTCCGTCAAATTTGCCAACACCTGTACGCTCAATGTAACCGGATTACGTTTCATAACCCAACAGCAAAAAGAGCAGTTGCAACAGCAACTCAAAGAATATACCCGCCTTTATGTAGAAGAAATGCAACAGCGATATGGTGCGGTTGAAAACTGGTTCCGTTTGCGCAAGTCGAGCAAGACCACAGACGCTTTTATCGACCTTATACGGGATGCCGTGATTGCCAATTGGAATCTTGTCCCCAACAAAGTCCGACTGTTGCAAGACCTTTACCACGCCGATTCTCCTATTGACTATTGGGTGGTGGAATATACCCGCAAAGGATTAAGCATCAATACGCACCCCACCAAGATTGATGCCTCGCAAGCCAACAGGATAACTCTCGCCAAGCATGAGACATCTTTCGTGGCATTCTATTTGGACGGCGAGCGTATCGGACATATGCAGGTAAAATTCAACAACGGCTTTGTGGAACGCTGCAAAAAAGCGCACCCTGATTTTTCTGTGGAAGGCATTGCTATGGCATACGGCAAACCCTTCTCTTCGTGGAACTTCAGTATCGAAAGAAAATAAATTTTCCCGTTTCGGAATGAAAAAACGCAATCACATAGAGGGTGCTATGCGCAACCATAACCTGGTGTTCTTGGTTGTGCTGGTGCTGACGGCGGTAGGTATATGGTCGCTGCCAAAGATGAACAAGGACGAGTTTCCGCAGTTCACTATCCGCCAGGGCGTGGTGGCTGCCGTCTATCCGGGTGCCACGGCGCAGGAGGTGGAGGAACAGGTTACTATCCCACTGGAGGATTTTCTCAACAGTTACGTGGAAGTGGACAAGGCAAACACCTACTCCACCACGGAGGACGGTATCGTCTATATCTATGTCACGATACGCAACTCCGTGAAGTCGGCAGCCGACGCTTGGACAAGTATCCGTGCGGGGCTTGACCTATTCAAGAAGACGAGCCTGCCTGCAGGCGTCTTGCAGATAGTGGTGGTGGACGATTTCGGCAACACATCGTCTATGCTGCTTGCAGTGGAGAGCGACGAGCGCAGTCCGCGCGAACTGGAAACCTATACCCGCCAACTATGCTCCCAACTGCGCACTATCCCCGAGATGGGCAAACTCAAGATTCTCGGGGCGCAGCACGAAGAGATAGCCGTTACCATCGATGCGGCACGCCTCTCGGCATACGGTATTGACCGGAAAGCGTTGCAGATGTCGCTTATGCTGCAAGGCTTCCGCACCCTGAGCGGCAGCCTGCAAGGCAGCACGGGACTGCAGGTGGCTATTCCCTACACGAGTGAACGCGAGATAGCCGAACAGATAGTCTGGTTCGACCCCGCCACGGGGGCGACTATCCGCCTCAAAGACATCGCCGCCATAGAACGCCGCTACCCCGAGGCGGACAAGTTTGTGGAGTTCTACACAGGCGATGCCGATGCCGCTATCTCGCCCGACCGCTCGTGTCTCATCCTGAATATGGAGATGGTGCCGGGCAACAACATCGTGGCGTTTGGCAACAAGGTGGAGCGGGAGTTGGAGAAAGCCCGTGTGCAACTGCCTCCCGACGTCCATTTCCACCGTATCACCGACCAGCCCAAGGTGGTGGACGACTCCGTGCGCTCTTTTATGCGCGACATCGTGCTGTCCATCATCGTGGTGATAGCCGTGATGCTCGTTCTCTTCCCGCTCCGCACGGCGTTGGTAGCCTGCACGGGCGTGCCGGTCTGCACCGCCATCGCCGTGGGACTGATGTATATGACGGGTATCGAACTCAATACCGTCACACTTGCCGCCCTCATCGTGGTATTGGGTATGATCGTGGACGACTCCGTGATAGTCATCGACGGCTATACCGACTTGCTCGACCGCGGACACAGCCGCTGGTATTCAGCGGCAGTCAGCACGGAGCAACTCTTTGTGCCGATGGCACTCGCCACCTGCTCCATATCGGGTATGTTCTTCCCGATGACCAAAATTATACAGGGACCGCTGGGCGACTTCGTGCAACTCTTTCCGTGGGCAATCCTCTTTGCCCTCACCGCCAGTATCTTCTACGCCACGTGGGTAACGCCCTATATGGCTACACGCTATATCCGCCGCCGCAAACCCGAAGAGATGGGCTGGTTCGAGCGCAGGCAGAACCGCTTCTTCACCGCCCTGCAAAACGGCTATCAGAAACTGCTCACCTCCTGCTTCAACCACCCGTGGGTGGTATATACCGTGCTTGTTCTGTGCCTTGCCGCGGGCGGCTACCTGATGGTGGCGCAACTCAACCTGCAACTGCTGCCCAAGGCGGAACGCGAGTGCTTTGCCGTAGAGATTCACCTGTGCGAAGGGTCGTCGGTGGAGGAGACGGCACAGGTGGCGGACTCGCTGGCGCGACTGATGCGCGTGGACAAGCGTATCACCTCTATCACCTCGTTTGTGGGGCAGGCAAGTCCGCGGTTCCACGCCACCTACACGCCGCAGATGGCGAAGCCGAGTTATGCGCAGTTTATCGTCAATACCACGTCCACCAAGGCGACGGCAGCCCTGCTGGAGGAATATACGCCCCGCTACGAGAACTATTTCCCGAATGCGTACGTGCGGTTCAAACAGTTGGACTACCAGGCGGCGAAGAACCCGCTGGAGATGCGCTTCAAGGGCGACGACCTCGATGCTATCGTGCCGTACGCCGACAGCCTGCGCCGCTATATGTCCGAGCAACCGGAACTAACGTGGGTGCACTCGGACTACGACCAATTCGCCGAGCAGACGCGTATCACCCTGCGCGAGGACGAGGCGACGCGGCTGGGCATCACCGAGACCACCCTCTCGCTCTACCTGGGCAGCCTGACCAACGGCACCCAACTGACCACCGTCTGGGAGGGCGACTACGGCGTACCCGTGCTGCTCTATACGGCGGGGGCGGACAAGATGACCATTGACCAACTGCAAGACCTGATGATACCTACCGCCTACCCGACCGTGTGGGTGCCGCTGCGCCAAGTGGCAACGCTCACCCCCGAATGGCACCGCGCGTCTATCGAACATCGCAACTCGGTGAGGACCATCACCGTGGGTTGCGACCTGCGCGGTACAACCAGCCAGGTAGCCGCCGAGAAGAAAGTCAAGGCGTGGATGCGGGACAACCTCGAGTTGCCCGAGGGCGTGCAGGTGTCGTACGGCGGACTGAGTGCCATCAACGGCGAGATGGTGCCGCCTATTATGTGGAGCGTGGTGGCGGCGTTGTTGGTAATGTTCGTGCTGTTGCTCTACCACTTTGGCAAAGTGTCGCTGGCGTTGCTTACGTTGTCGAGTGCCGTACTGTGTATCTTCGGGGCGTTTGTGGGGCTGTATGTGTTCGGACAGGACATCTCGATAACGGCGGTACTGGGTATAGTGAGCCTGATAGGCGTGATTGTGCGCAATGCGATAATGATGTACGAGTACGCGGAGGACTTGCGGCACAAGGGTTGCAGCGTGCGCGAGGCGGCTTACGAGGCGGGAATGCGTCGTATGCGTCCTATCTTCCTGACCACCGCCACCACCGCCCTCGGCGTGCTGCCGATGATTATTGCGCATACGAGCCTGTGGATGCCGATGGGTGTAGTCATCTGCTTCGGTTCCCTCCTCACCCTCCCCCTCACCATCACCGTCCTCCCCGTAGTCTATTGGAAGATGTACGGGAAGTAGGGATTAGGGATTAGGGATTAGGGATTAGGGGGTAGAGGGTAGGGAGTAGAGATTAGGGATTAGGGATTAGGGATTAGGGATTAGGGATTAGAGGTT
This sequence comes from Bacteroidales bacterium UBA7569, assembly GCA_002477945.1. Lineage (GTDB taxonomy): Bacteria > Bacteroidota > Bacteroidia > Bacteroidales > Paludibacteraceae > Colicola. Next base: position 8,286 of record DLLF01000024.1, on the reverse strand, counting down.
AGAGTGGGCGGGCGATAGTATCACCCTGCTAAGGGACAATACGCTATAAATGACTATTTTGACGACGCGAACCGCGTCGTCCCCCACCACTATTAAGGGGTAATCCCAAAATCTCTAATCTCTAACCCCTAACCTCTAACCTCTACTCTCTACCCTCTACCCTCTAACCCCTAATCTCTACCCCCTACTCCCTACCCCCTAACCCCTAACCCCTAACCCCTAACAAAATTTGCACACCTGCAAATTTTGTCGTACCTTTGCCCTGTCTTTCCCGCAACCTGCGTATAGGATAACCGATACATAACCGATACATAACCGATAGATATGAATACTTTCTAAATACTTTGAAGCAATGGCTAAGATACTCTTGAGCGACCCTTTGGCAGCCCTCAGTGGTCGCACTTCGTCCGATGACAAAATCGTCTTCCGTACCCGCAACGGGCGCACGCATGCTTATGTCATCAAGCACCCGAACACCGCCCCGCACTCCGACAGGCAGAAGTCCAATTCCTCTCTCTTCGGTGCCACGGCACAGCGTGTCCGTGCCGAGATGGCGGACCCGGCCCGCCGCGCCCGCTGGGAGCAGGAGTTCGCGGCTTATACCAAGCGCCACAACCCTGCCTCCAAACGTCCTTTGTCGTCCAACGATGTCCCTACCTATGATTCCCGCCGCAAACCACCCATCACCACCCTCTACGGCTACATCTTCCACACCCTCTATCTAACCCCTAATCCCTAATCCCTAATCTCTAATCCCTAACCCCTATGTTCTCCTACTCTCAACTCCTTGTTTGGCAAAAAGCCATGGATGTTACGGCGGTTGTTTACCGTCTTGTTCGGCAACTGCCGAAAGAGGAACTCTATGCGTTATCCGACCAGATGCGCAGATGTGCTGTATCTATTCCCTCTAATATCGCAGAGGGGCACACTCGCCATTCTGTTTCCGAGTACACCCATTTTATTTCCATTGCACAGGGTTCAAGGGCGGAATTGGAGACGCAACTCTTGCTGTGTGTGAGGGTGGGGTATCTGTCTTCTGCGGACATTGAGCAGGCTATGAGTATGTTGGAGGAGATTGGCAAAATGCTTAGTGCTATCACCACCAAACTCCGCACTAAAAAACTTACCCCCTAATCCCTAACCCCTAATCTCTACCCCCTAATCCCTAACCCCTAATCTCTACCCCCTAATCCCTAATCCCTAATCCCTAATCCCTAATCCCTAATCTCTACCCCCTAACCCCTATGTCCACTATCACCCCTTCTTCCCACATCGCCTCTATCTCGGGTCGTCTCTCCCGCACCGACCGTATCCACACTCGTGCGAACAAGACCACGGGCAAGACCTACGGTGTCGCCCTCTGTAATCCCAATCCGCAGCAGCACCCCACCGCCTCCCAGCAGCGTGCCCGCCTGTCTTTCCGTGATACGTGGCATGCGGTCGATACGCTCCTTGCTGTCCCCGCACTCCGCACGTATTTTAATGCACTCTGGCAAGCCCACACTGCCGCCTGCCGCCACCATCGCCCCCTTTCCCAATCCGCCTTCGCCGCCATTCCCTTTCACGATGCCCTAATGTCTCTTCCCTCTAATCTCTCCCCTCTACTCTCTAATGTCTCTACCCCCTATCCCCTAATCCCTAACCCCTCTTCTCTCCTCCCCCTTCTCCGCTCCCGTCGCACCCCCTTCTCCACCGTCCGTACTATGCTCTTCCATCTCCTCTACCCCTAATCCCTAATCTCTACTCTCTACCCTCTAATCCCTAAAAAAACTTGCCCATCTCCTTAAAAAGTTGTAACTTTGCGAATTGTAATGCACAACATCCGTTTTTCACCCGAATAAAAACCGCCAAAAATCAATAAATACTATGCCGACTAACTTCACTGAGTTCACTCGTGTACAAATCCCCGCTTTGCTGCACTTGGAGCGATTGGGATATCATTTTATACCTTGTAGCCAACTCCCGCACTATGGATTGGATAGGCGAAGCAATATCTTGAATGACATCTTGAAAGATGCTTTGTTGCGCCTGAATCCTAACCTGCGGGAAACAGAAATAACAGAAAAAATCAACGAGTTGAACCGTATAGCCGATTACGATGACTTAGGACGTGAGTTCTACAAAAAACTCACGGATACAAGTAATATCCGCCTTATTGATTTTGAGCACCCCGAGAACAATACTTGGCATTGCACCATCGAGTTGGAATGTGAGAACCAGACAACGTACAACCATTTCCGTCCTGACATAACTTGCTTTGTCAATGGTCTCCCGCTCGTACATATTGAGGTTAAGAAACCGCAAAACAGAGAGGGAATGTTGGCGGAGCGTGAGCGTATGAATGACCGTATGCAACAGCGTGATTTCCGCCGTTTCCTCAATATCACGCAGTTGATGATATTCTCCAACAATGAGGAATATGACACCGACTGCCGCGTACCGGTTCAGGGTGCATTCTATGCGAGTATCAGCAAAGGCAAAATCTTCTTCAATGTCTTTCGCGAAGCCAACCAACGATATTATGAGACACTCCAACTTATAGAAACGGATCCAAAACGTGAACAGGAGATTTTGACAAGTCTTGGTAAATCCGTTTTGGTAAGCCTGCCCGAATATCAATCCAACAAAAGTGCAACCACTCCTACCAATCGTCTTCTTTCTTCATTGCTTGCCAAAGAGAGGCTCCTCTATTTCCTTAACTATGGTTTCGCGTATGTTAATACAACAAAGAAAGACAAGGATGGCAACGAATACTCTTGTTTGGAGAAACATGTCATGCGCTACCCGCAATTTTTCGCCAATCGCGCCATCTGTGCAAACTTGGACAAAGGCATCAATTCGGGAACTATCTGGCATACACAGGGAAGTGGAAAAACGGCATTGTCCTATTTCGCTGTTAAAATTCTGACGGACTATTTCGCTCGGCGCAATACTGTAGCGCGGTTCTACTTTATAGTTGATCGTATTGCCCTGATGGAGCAAGCCATGCGCGAGTTCACAGCACGTGGTCTGAAAGTCTTTACTGCACAAAGCCGCAAGGAGTTGATGAAAGACTTTGAGCAAAATGTTACTATGCGTGGCACGGACGGGCAACCGGAAATTATGGTGGTCAATATCCAAAAGTTCGATGAACAGAAAGAAAAACTGGAGGTTAAGTACAATACCAATATACAGCGCATCTTTTTTGTGGACGAAGCACACCGCAGTTATAGTTTTGGCAGCGTCTCTTTGGCTAATCTTATGAACTCCGACGAGAAAGCGGTTAAGATAGCACTTACCGGTACACCGTTACTCAAATCTGAGTGTGAAACATGGCGTATCTTCGGGCACTACTATGATAAGTACTATTACGACAAGTCTATCGCTGACGGCTTTACCCTCCGGCTTATGCGCGAAGACATCGAAACGGATTATAAAGACAAACTCTTGCAGATTATCAAAAACGAGTTTCCCGAGGATATAGAGGTGAAGAAGAAAGATGTCTCCAAGGATATGATTATCGAGTCGGACAACTATGTTCATACGCTCATAGAATTTGTTACGCGTGACCTCATCCGATTCCGCAAGGATAATGATGACCAATCGGTTGCCGGTATGTTGGTCTGCGAAACCAATCCGCAAGCACGCAAGGTTAAGCGGATGTTCGACGAATACCAGTCCACTCAACCGCATCCTCTGCGTGCGGAACTTATTTTGCACGACGAAGGAGATGCCGAAACGCGCAAATCCATTACGGACAATTTCAAAGATGCTACTGATATTGACATCCTCATTGTTAATCAAATGCTGTTGACCGGCTTTGATGCACACCGGCTGAAACGTCTCTATCTGACACGCAAAATGCAAGGACATGACCTCTTGCAAGCACTCACACGCGTCAATCGTCCATACAAAGACTTCCGTTATGGCTATGTTATCGACTTTGCAGGTATCAAAGATAATTTTGAGGAAGCAAACGACCAATACATCCGTGAACTTAATTCCTGTGACCCTGACAATGGTACTGCAGATGATGTAGGAGAACCGCGCCAACTTCTCGGTGATGCCGTTATGGAGCATAAGGAGGATATCATCGCAAAACTCCAGGATATACGCCAAGCCATTTTTGCTTATGATTGCGGCAATGCCGAAAATCTTCGCAAACAATTGGAGGAGGAGAATATCCCCAAAGAAAATCTCTATGAGTTGCGCAATGCCTTGGAGGAAGCAAAAGCCCTTACAAACCAAATACGTACTTTCGGAGATGAGGAACTCAAGAAAAAACTCGCCGATATGGAGGCTTCCAATAGCAACTTTTCCAACCTGCTTGCCGTCGTATCCGACCGTATCGCACGTATCAATCTCAAGGAGCAAATGGAGCATTCCGAAGATGTCCATGGTATGGTCAATTATATATTGTCGGAGATGGAATACCAATTTGTCAGCAAAGGGAAGGGTGAATTATCTTTCCTTTGGGACAATGAGATGCAAGAGAAATTACGGCAGGTGGTAGAGGAGTTCGAAAACAATTTTGACCACGAGGAGCAAGACTTCAAGAAACTGCTAGAATCGTTCCGTAAATACTATCGCGAAAAAGGATTCAAACCCCTGTCCCGACAAGAGATAAAAGAAAAAATAGGCTATTTGGACGAGGTGATGAAAGTCATTCGCGACATCAACCACCGCAATATTTTGCTGAAGCATAAGTTTCATGACGATGAACGGTTTGTGCGGGTTTACAAACGTATAGATGAAGCCAATCGCAAACGAAAAATGTACGAACCGTTCATTATTTCAAAGGTGGAAACCGACCGAGTGGATGCACTTAATAAAATCCGTGAACAAGTGGACGACATTTTGTATCACGATAATAACGCTATCCGCAATGAAGGCTATTTTTCGGGACTTGTTATGAGCCGTGTCAGTAACACGCTTAAAACGATGAATCTGGTCAGTATGAATGCGCCGGCGGCAACCATTAAGCAGACTATGCACGATATGCAGGAAATTCATCGTCTAATCGTTATGGAATACACCAACCAATACAAACAATATAAATTCAAAACAGCATAAACTACTATGGCAGAAACTGATATCGAAATCCGTACCAAGCAACTCATTGACCGTCTCAAAGCCACTTGTGCGCAATATGGGTTGGGCAACGATGGTAACGAGTACAAGATTATCACAGAGGTGTTCTTGTACAAGTACATGAATGATATGTTCGGGCATGAGGTGAAACTCAAGAATGACCGTTTGGGACATGCTGAGCAGTGGGACAAAGAGTATGATTCCTTCACACAAGAGGAGGAAGATATGCTGTTTATGTTCCTCGAATCGGGAACACCCAAACTGCGCCACGAACATACACTGGCACATCTTGTCAATGCCTCCAAGAAAAACGATTTTGCCGACATCTTCGATGCCACCATGCTTGCCATTGCCGACCTGAATGCTGACATTTTTTCTATGGCTACGGCTGGACAAACCAAAATTACTATCTTCGAACGATTGACCCCGCTTATCAACGAGGTTGACCAACGCAACAATTTTGCGGCAGCACTTGTGAGCCACCTTGCTACGTTCGATTTCGAAGATGTATTCTATCAAAAGTACGATTTCTTCTCCACTATCTTTGAGTACCTTATCAAAGACTATAACAAAGACGGCGGCGGCAAATATGCCGAATACTATACCCCGAAGTCTGTGGCAACTATCATGGCGCGTATGCTTGTGCCTGATGGTTCTGACCTGCGGAGTGTTACCTGCTATGACCCTGCTGCCGGCTCCGGAACATTGCTCATGGCGTTGGCACATCAAATCGGAGAGGATTGTTGCTCTATCTATTCACAGGATATATCACAGAAGTCGTCACAAATGTTGCGACTCAACCTTATTCTGAATAAGTTGGTCAAAAGCATACAGAATATTGTCAAAGGCGATACATTGCTGGAACCCGCTCACAAGGAGCCGAATGGCACACTCAAGCATTTTGACTATATTGTCAGCAATCCGCCGTTCAACCTCGATTTCTCTGATAATCGGGATAAGATAGCCACCGACACAAAACGTTTCTTTGCGGGTGTGCCCAATGCTACAGGCAAAGACAAATCCAAGATGGCAATCTATCTTTGTTTTGTTCAGCACATCTTGTATTCTCTCTACCCGACAGGCAAAGCGGCTATTGTGGTGCCGACAGGATTTATTACGGCTTCCACCGGTATTGCCTATAAGATTCGCGAGCGTATTGTCGAAGAGGGGTGGCTGCGCGGAGTGGTCAGTATGCCGTCCAATATCTTTGCTACTACGGGAACAAATGTCTCGGTGTTGTTTATCGACAAATCACATACCGTAACACAAGATGTAGTGCTGATGGACGCCTCTAAACTGGGGGAGAAGAAAAAGATTGACGGTAACCAGCGCACTATATTGTCCGAAGATGACATTGATAAAATTATTACCCGGTTCAACGAGTGTAAGGCGGAAGATGATTTTTCTGTTATTGTTACCAACGAGCAGATAAAAGAGAAGAAATACTCTTTTTCCGCAGGGCAATACTTTGATATTAAGATAGAGTATGAGGACATCACGCCTGAAGAATTCCAGCAGCGTATTGATTCCTACACAAAGACGCTTTCCGCTCAGTTTGCCGAAAGCCATCGTCTCGAACAAGAAATCCTGAATCAACTACAGCAATTACACTTGTAGAGACGGTATTTTATACCGTCTCTCTCAATCACAATCTTATGACAGATACCTATCCTGTTTCGCACCCCACTGTAGAGACGGTATTTTATACCGTCTCTATGACAAAAATACCATCTCTCTCAAAGGGATACCGGTTTCAATGAAATCTTTCCAAAATGATATTTTAACCCCAGACGAATATGCCTTTCAACCCATTGTTATTTGGTGAAAAATACCGCATACCTACTTGCAGACTGCAATCACATGGTTATGGTGCGGGTTTTTATCATGTTGTGGTCTGTACGAAAGACAGGAGATGTTATTTTGGTCACATAGAAAATGAACGGATGTTTTATTCCGTTGTCGGACAATTTGCCCAAGGGTGTATTGAGGGTTTGAGCAAGTATTATCCGTATGTGGAGATCTTGTATTTTCAGGTCATGCCCAACCATATCCATTTGCTATTGCACCTCACGGATGCCGCCCCCACTGTAGAGACGGTATTTCATACCGTCTCTCAAAATACCGTCTCTCAAAATGGCATCTCTCAGGATACCGTCTCTCAAAACGCCGCCTCCCAAAACGAAACCTTGCCACAAAACGATTCCCCTCACCCTGTTCCCATCCGTCGACGCAGTGGTTTATCCATTGTCGTTTCGGGTATGAAGCGTGCAATAACGATGTTTGCGAAAGAAAACAATATTGATTTTGGTTGGCAGTCGCGTTTCTACGATACGATTATTCGTAGTGCAGCACAATATAGTGAAACGAATTATTACATTCAAAACAATGTATTACATTGGAATGAAGACAAAATGCACCCCGATGCTCCCATCCCTCAAGAAAATGAATAACAACCGTATCATGACCCATCTTTTTGATCTTCCCCGTAGAGACGGTATTCCATACCGTCTCTCAAAAGATCGTCTCTAAAAAAACATAACCATATTATGACAAATCCCATTCAATATAATTCCCCCGTAGAGACGGTATTTCATACCGTCTCTCAAAAAGAACACCGTCTCTCAAAAAACAAACACCAATAACAACCAATAATTAACAAAATATATGTACCATATACCCAAAAATTGGACTGTGAAAAAATTAGGTGATATTGCACAAATAATCAGCGGTGTATCATATTCTCCTGAAGACATTACAACTGAAGGTGTGCGTATAATCCGCGGTGGTAATATCCAAAATGGACGGATACTACAAAAAGAAGATGATGTGTTTTTGCCAATATCGTATGCAAATATAGAAAACCAAATTCGTGTATTTGATACGGTAATTGTCTCTTCAACCGGCAGTACAGATGCTTTGGCAAAGGCAGCCACGGTGTTTGAAAAAACGCCCAATACACAGATAGGTGCATTCTTGCGCATCATTCGTCCAATTGAGATAAAATATGCGATGTGGATTTCTATCTGGTGTACAAGCCTGTATTTCAGAGACTATCTTATCAATATGGCACGCGGAACGAGCATTAATAATATACGTACAGATTTTCTCTTGAACTTTGACATACCCATACCAACGGATACCGAGTTAAATAGAGTCTCAACTTTTTATCAAACTATTGAAACAAACCTCACCCTCAATCGGCATATAAATCAGAAT
>DLLF01000013.1:2066-92396 GCA_002477945.1 Bacteroidales bacterium UBA7569 | reverse complement strand
CGACCCCTCAAGCACCCCTCATCGACCCCTGAATGAGAGACAACTGAGCAAAATCGTATGTCATAAATAGTCTAATCGCAAATAGTATGCCTCCTCATCGAGAGATTGAAACAATTTATAGAACTTCTCGATTAACTAAGACGTCTATAGTCAAACTCCCTTTCTGGAGAAATCAGTGGAGGTTATTCTCACCTATTCGAACAACTACAGTAAAATAATCCCACCAACAGATTATCCGTTCGCCCCATTCTCGTATCATAAAGCCTTTCTTCTCAAACGTCCCAAATCTCTCGAACGCCCATCATAAATCCCTCTCGGTAATTGCAAGAGACTGCTGCTTGCAGATTTTTGTATAGCGTCAATCCTCGCATAAACTTACAATACTCTCCGCTTCTGTCAACTGCCCTGGGGTGAAATTCCTTTTTGCTTGCAAATCTGATGAAGTTGTATTACCTTTATGGCGAGGGTGTCATCAAAAAATCAAATCAATGAATAAACTGCAAAATCAGTTGCCTATGACATAAATGTGGCGTCTTGTACGTCCTTACATATTTTAATGTAGCGTTAGCCTGCATCTTCTGAGTACTGAAAATTAGGAACTTTCTCACTCCAACGAAGATATGTAGAGTTAATGCCTGTGTATCCACAGGCTGACTTTATCGTTGGAAGGTCTCCTAATACCTCAGTACTAATGAAGTTAGTCTGTGTTCTTTATGCCCAGAAATGGCTGATTATGATATGATTGTTTAATTTCTTAAAGACCTTGCAATGTATAGGTTAATTGTATGTCGTATGAAAAAAATGTATATATTGAGCCTGTTGCTTCTTTGGAATGTAACTTGGACTGTTTGCGCTCAGTCGGATTACACACCTCCCCAATTCACACAACAAACCGATGCCAATTTCCGGCTATACCCGACACGGAATAATTATAATTTCATTCGGTTAGACACGCGTACCGGTCAAATGGATATGGTGCAGTGGAGTACAAGCGGAAAAGAAGGCACTTATTCCCTATCAAGTGAAAAACGGGTCTATTCCGCAGAGGAAGAATTGCCTGGACGGTTTACGCTGTATGCCACCACGAACTTCTATAACTTTATTCTTTTAGACCAAATTGACGGGCGTGTATGGCAGGTACAATGGAGTTTTGATGAGGAAAACAGGTTTGTAACCAGAATTTGGTAAATGTCGCTTGCCGGATATCCAATGCAAAGACCTTATGTTTGAGAGGTCTTACAGATTATGTATATTTGTAGTAACTAACACAATTATTGTTATGAAGAAAGTATTTTTATTGCTGCTGCCTTTGTTCGTTTTGGCTGCCTGTGGCAGTAAATTAAGTCCTGAAGACGCTGAACAAATTGTTATAAGTGGAGAATGGGAGAACTTGCCCCTTAGATTGCAACTTTTCAAAAGACTGGATGTGGAAGATATTTCCATCGATAGTTTAGTACTGACAGTACAAGACGAACCCATGAGAGGAATGTTGTACACCACGTGGAAATCTACCTCCGAAAATTGGAGAACAGGTAAAAAGACAACCCAAGAAGAAAGAATTATTATTTCGGTGGATAGTATCATGCAAAGCCCGACCCAACCCGGATATGTCCAATGGCAAACCGATTGGAAACAAGCCGCATTGAGTTTCCTGTGGACTCGCGAATAGAAACCGCCATGCTTTGGCATCCTTGAAGTTTACACTCCTTCACATCTATGTGCAAGATTTTTTGTGTACTTTTCGTTTCGCCGATTATATTATGGTTACTACCATACAAAATAAAAGAGACTGCCTTCGCAAAACGACAGTCTCTTTTGTTTTATACTCCGGTATTCTTATCCTCCGAAGTTATCGAAGCGGATATCCTCGTCGCTTACGCCGAGCGAGTGGAGCAGGTCAAGCACCGTCTTTGCCATCATAGGAGGACCGCAGAGGTAGTACTCGATGTCCTCGGGAGCGTCATGCTGCTTGAGATAGGTGTCGCCCATCACAGGAGCAATGAAGCCCGGCGTGTACTTCACGCCCATAGCATCTGCCTTCGGGTCGGGACGGTCGAGAGCCAGATGGAAGTGGAAGTTCGGGTATTCCTTTTCCAACTCGAGGAAGTCGTCCAGGAAGAACACCTCGTCGATAGCGCGTGCGCCATAGAAGTAGTGCATCTCGCGGTCGCGTGTGTGGAGGGTCTTGAGCATGTGCATAATCTGTGCACGCAGAGGAGCCATACCGGCACCACCACCTACCCAGATCATCTCCTTCTTGCTGTCGAAGACAGGGTGGAAGTCGCCATAAGGACCTGACATAATCACCTTGTCACCCGGCTTGAGCGAGAAGATATAGGTTGATGCGATACCACAAGGCACATCCATAAACTCCGGTCCGTTGGGGCACTGGTCTTTCGGTTTGAAAGGCGGAGTCGCGATACGGACGGTCAGGGTGATGATGTCGCCCTCGTCGGGATAGTTAGCCATAGAGTATGCACGGATAGTCGGTTCGGTGTTCTTCTGATGCAGTTTGAAGAGTCCGAACTTCTCCCATGCGGGCACATAGAGGTCGCCAATCAACGAGCGGTCGAAGTCCTTGTAGTAGATGTCGTAAGCAGGTATCTTAATCTGGGCATACGAACCCGGGATGAAATCCATGTGCTCGCCCTTGGGCAATGCCACCTTGAACTCCTTGATGAACGTAGCCACGTTCTTGTTGGAGATAACGGTGCACTCCCATTCCTTGACACCGAGAACGGACTCCGATACCTTCATCGAGATGTCGTTTTTCACCTTGACTTGGCAGCCGAGACGCCAATGGTCTTTCTGCTGTTTGCGGGTAAAGTGAACAGTTTCGGTGGGCAGAATCTCGCCGCCCCCCTCAAGTACTTGGCACTTGCACTGACCGCACGAGCCCTTGCCACCACAAGCGGAAGGCAGGTGGACGCCTGCTTCTGCAAGTGTATTGAGCAACGTGCCGCCTGCGGGTACGTCATAGACCTTGTCGCCGTTGATGGTAATCTTCACATTACCCGAAGCCACAAGGTACTTCTTTGCAACCAATAGGATGATTACAAGCAGCAGTATCACCGCCAAAAAGACGCCTACTGCATAAAGAATTGCTGTTATATTCATTTTCTTAAAGATGTTAGATGTTAGACCACTTCGCTGTTAGACCGTGCCGACGCACTGTTAGACGTTTATCTTACTTTCCAGATTCTTCATAAACACCGTGGACATACGTTGGAGATTATGAAGGCTCTCTCGCAAAGACTTAGATTGCACATTATCAATGTATCCTACGCGTTCTGCAATGAGTACTTGAGTTTCCAACTCAAACATAGACCCCATAGCAATACTCAAAAAATGTGTAAACTCACGGTTGGTATTCCGTCCTGCGCCTTCCGCAATGTTAGAAGGGATAGAAACTGCAGACCTTGTCATTTGGGAGGTTAATCCGTATCTTTCCTCTTGAGGAAAGGTCGCCACCGCCTCATAGACAGATTGAACCAAGTTCATACTATCCTGCCAAATTTGCAGGTTGTTATAGTTGTGCATATATCTAACTTCTAACAGCCGAAAGGCGTTCTAACTTCTAACAGCGTAGCGATCCAAATATCTTAGATGTTTAACCCCGAGAAACACATAAATGCCATAGCCATCAGACCTACAGTGATAAAGGTGATACCCAATCCCTGCAGCGGTTTCGGCACATCGTTGTACTCCATTTTCTCGCGGATACCTGCCAGGCAGACAATCGCCAGCATCCAGCCGAGTCCCGAACCGATAGCGTATGCGAATGCATCGCCGAGGTTGGCAATGGCCTTCACGTTCTCGGGGTCGAGCAGGATACGCTGCTGCATAAAGAGCGAGCCGCCCATGATGGCGCAGTTGACGGCAATCAGCGGCAGGAAGATTCCCAGCGACGAGTAGAGCGACGGCGAGTATTTCTCCACCACCATCTCCACCAACTGCGTGATAGCCGCAATGACAGCGATAAACAGGATAAACGACAGGTAACCCAGGTTCAGAGGATTGAGTACATATACCTGCAGCAAGTAGTTGACAGGCAGCGTGATAGTCAGCACGAACGTAACTGCCACGCCCAAACCAGCACTCGTTTTAACGTCTTTCGATACTGCCAAGTATGAACACATACCCAGGAAGTATGCGAAAATCATGTTGTCAGCAAAGATGCTGCGAACAAATAGACTTAATGCATGTTCCATATTACTTCTCCTCCTTATTGATTGAGCGGTGCGCCCATATAATACAACCTACCAGAATCAGAGCCATTGCAGGCATCATCATCATACCGCAGTTCTCATAACAACCGCCATTGGCAACATACCAACTCTCGGGAATCACACGGAAACCGAGCAGTGTCCCCGCACCGAGCAACTCGCGGATGAAAGCAACGATTACCAATACGATAGCATAGCCGAAACCATTACCGAGACCGTCAAGGAACGAGTCCTTTACACTATTGGTCATAGCGAATGCCTCGAGGCGTCCCATCAGAATACAGTTGGTGATAATCAGTCCGATATAGACGCTCAACTGCATTGCCACGTCATAAGCAAACGCCTTCAGCACCTCGCTCACGAGCGTTACCAACGCCGCTACAACGACCAATTGGACAATGATACGGATACGCATCGGGATAGTCTTGCGCATCAGCGAAATGATCACGTTGGACATTGCCACGATAATCGTTACCGCGATACCCATCACCAATGCAGGCTTGAGTTGCACTGTTACGGCCAGTGCCGAACAGATACCCAGGATTTGCACAACCACAGGGTTGTTCTTATTGAGCGGTCCGAGCAGGACATCTTTTGTTTTTTGTGAAAGTGCCATAGTTATTCCATTGTTTGTTCAACCTCGTCACCCTCTTGAGCAGCCTCACAGGGAGCAGCGCAGTTGTTGGTTTTACAATCATTCAGAAACTCGGCGTACTCTGCAAGGTTGTTCACCAGCATATCATTCACACCCGTCGAAGTGATGGTTGCGCCCGAAATGGCGTCCACTTGCTCTTGTCCTTCAGCCATCTTGCCTGTTTTCATCACTGCCACCGATTTCACCTCACCTGCGGCATTGCGTATGTGCTTGCCATTGAACTGGTTGCGGAACTTAGCAGTCACGATTTCAGCACCGAGACCGGGGGTCTCGCTCTCGTGGTTGAAGTTGATACCGAAGATGGTGTTCTTGTCATCGTTCAATGCCAAGTAGCCACCGATGCCGCCCCACAGACCGTTGCCATGGAGTTTGAATACATACTTGGTTGCGCCATCGATGTTCGCTACATATACGGGGAGTAGGTTCTCGCCTACGTATATGGTATCGTTCACCAATGTGCGGTACATCTGTGCAGGGTCGGTGTTCGAGTAGTCCTGATTGAGGGCTACCAGAATCTGCTTCTGCTGGTCGAGCAGGGCGTTTGCCTGTTGGTGCGGACTGAGCAACTGGCTCACCAATGCCAACAGCACAGCCACGATGACCACAATCACCGTTGCATACACTATAGTATAGACATTGCTGTTGGTGTCAAGTCCTTTTTTCTTTTGTTCTACGAACACACCTTTCTGGTGGCACTGCGGGCACTCCTCGGGTGCATTATCACCGGTGTGGACATAGCCGCACACGGAGCATACATATTTCTTCTGTGCCATATTTCTTAGATTTTAGCGCGTTTCATACGGCGATTGATATTCACTTGTACCACACACCAGTCGATGAGCGGGGCAAAGGCGTTCATCAGCAGGATAGCGAGCATCATACCTTCCGGATAACCAGGGTTGAGTACGCGGATAACCACTGCCATGAAACCGATGAGGAAACCGTAAATCCACTTGCCGCACTCCGTACGAGCCGATGTTACGGGGTCAGTAGCCATAAACACGGCACCGAAAGCGAAACCGCCCGTTACCAGATGCATATACCATGGGAAGTGAGCCGCAGCCGTATCCGGACCGCATACATTGAACAACCACGCGGTCAGTCCGCCGCCTACGAAGATACTGAACATCGTCTTCCACGAAGCCACACCCGTCGTCAGCAGCAACAGCGCACCCAGCAGGATAGCCCAGCAGCAGGTCTCGCCCACCGAACCGGGAATCAAGCCGTTGAAAGCCGTCCAGAAATCCACGGGCATCAGATGGGTATCGGCAGTGGTGGCAATCTGCGTCAGAGGCGTTGCGCCCGAGAAGCCGTCCACGATGGTCTTGCCACTGTCCCAGCCCCAAGTGCCGCCGGTGCGGACAAAGGCTGCATCGCCCGTCATGTGCGTCGGGTATGCAAAGAACAGGAACGCGCGCGTGATAAGAGCCACATTGAAGATGTTGTAACCCGTACCGCCGAATACCTCTTTGGCAAAGATAACAGCAAAAGCGGTAGCGATAGCCACCATCCACAGCGGAGTGTTAATCGGCACAATCAGCGGAATGATGAAACCCGTCACGAGGAAGCCCTCTTGAATCTCCTCTTTCTTCCATTGTGCCACCGTGAACTCGATACCGAGTCCGACTGCATAACTGACAATGATATAAGGCAGTACAGCCAAGAACCCGAAGCCGAATGCTTTCCACCACAGGGCGCAGGTCATGGCTCCGCGTACCAATTCGCCCGTTGCCAACAGGTGTTGGTAGCCGACATTGAACATACCGAACAGCATGGCGGGAACGAGTGCCAAAACCACGAGAATCATCGTGCGTTTGGAGTCCGAACCGTCGTGGATTTGTGTGCCAATGCGCTTTGAAGTCGTGTTCGGGGTGAACAGGAACGTGTCAAAACCATCGAACAACGAGTGGAGTGCGTGCAACTTGCCGCCTTCGTCGAAAGTAGGACGAAGTTTCTCCATCATTTTATATAATCCCTTAAACATCACTCAATCTCCTTTTTTAGGTTATCCAATGCGGTTCTTATTATTGCCTGAAGCGGCATTTTCGAGGTGCAGACATACTCGCAAAGCGCAAAGTCTTCGGGAGCCACTTCATACACGCCGAGAGCCTCCATCTTGTCGATGTTGCCCGCAATCATTGCCTTAATCAGGTATTCGGGATAGATGTCCATCGGGAACACTTTGTCGTACTGACCGCTCACGATGATGGCACGGCGACCACCCTTCAGACGAGCGTCCCAACGATATTCCTTTTTACCGAACAACCAATGGGTCAGTTTGCAGTCAACAAACTTGGCAGGATCCGTGTTGCTTGCATTGAACTCGTTGAAACGAGGCAGCAGCCATCCCATAAATTCATGGTTTTCGGTGCCCTCGTCAATCACAGATATTTGATTGCAATAGGCATCAATCTTCTCGTTGGGAGTAGTCTGGTGACCAGATAGTACGTTGCCGTTTACATAACGCAACGGCAATTCTCTGTAGACATTACACTTAACGACAGCATCAACGGGCATACCAGGAAGTACTTTATAGTACTTAGGTTCAACTACAAGCGGTCCCGTGAGTGCCACCAAGCGTTGCATATCCACGATTCCCTTTGTGAAGAAACGTCCGATGACAGCCAAGTCCTGTACATTGATTGTCCAAACAGTTTCACCTTTGGCAACAGGTGCCATGTGATTGATTTGCACACCTACGTTTCCTGCAGGGTGCGGTCCTTGTACTTCGTACAATGTACAATCTTTCAGTTCACGGAATTCGGTTGCTCTTGCTCCGTAGCGAATACCTACGTAAACGGGAGCAATTTTACTAAAGGCAGAGACGGCTGCCTGGAGTTCTGCCAATCGCCCTTTCAGCACCCACTCATAGTCGGGTGCACAGGGAGCGGTGTCGAAAGTGGAGACAAAGACTGCCTTCGGTGTCTTGTTGGGCATAGCGATACAATCGTAAGGCCTTTGCTTAATGAAGCACCATAAACCAGCCTCCAACAACGCAGACTTGACCTCTTCTGCAGACATTTTCGCCAGGTCGCACCCGAAGTGCCGATAGACAATCTGCTTCTCAGCCTCGATGTCTATAGACATAATCTTGCGGCGCTCCCCTCTGTTTACGGCTATGACTTTACCCGAAACGGGTGATACAAAGTTCATATCCGCAAACTGCTTATCGTGAAACAAGGGAGAGCCTGCTTCGACTTGCTCTCCTTCTTTCACAAGCAATTTGGGCGTAATACCTGCAAAATGGTCTGGGACAATTGCATACACATCGGGGCGATTGATACTGCCAAGTACTTCAGCAGCCGATCCCGACACAGCAACATCCAAACCTTTTTTCAGTTTGATTACTTTGTTCATATTGGGAGTAGTTTATAAATTATGGTTTTCGTTGTGTGTTTGTGTACGTAACATTCAGTGAATTAGTCTGATATGATTCAATTACAATGTACGCACATTTACGTGCAAAAGTACGATATTTATTTCGGTTATTAAAGAATTATTTCTACTATTTTCGAGGGTTATATAACAGAAATCTCTCAAAAATGCCAACACCTCTTTTTTTTTATGTACCAACACAATGTGGGAAGGGACATCTCTGCACTCCCTCCATAGGCAGGAAAACAGTTGGGTGTTGAAAGTTGAGGACAAGGGTGAAGCGTATTTATGCGTTTATGCGTTTACGTGCGGTTAAAAGGTTTATGCGTTTAGATTGTTGAGGGTATCTTTCCCATCGTTTGTCGTTTTCCCGTTGAGTGGTCAAATTATTAATGATTGGACAATTCAGATTACCTCCGACCTTTCCAAAGAAGGGGCGAATGTTCCCATTATTCGATTTTGCTGCTTTCCTATTCAGGAGTCGATGAGGGGTGCTTGAGGTCCCGATAAGGGGTCGTGAGTTTCAGTTGGTGTGTTATTATTTGACGCACCGACATGCTGCAGGATAGAACAGACCTGCAGGCACTTTAATACTGCCAACGAGTTACATTGTGTATTGTTTTATTTTTGCAAGTATATGGAGACAGGTGTGCAGACAGTATGTGCTTTCACCACTCCTGCCGAATGTTCGTATATTCTGCAAGTCATGATAGGGGCAATGTAGTCTTATATTGCTAAAAACATTCCCTGTCTCTATTTTGTGCTGATATCGAATCGTCAGAAGCGGTATCCCAACGAAAACGACATTATCCTTGACAATATCTGACTATTCCCAGAAAACGAACCGCTATTTAACATACCTGCTTCAAATGTGCCAAAGAAATGATTCTTTCCTACCGATACACCAAGTGCACAGAAGTCGAAGGCAATACCGCCAGCATAATCGTATTGGTTTCCATTCTGTTCAATACCTCCATAGTAACCCAACGAGACACTTGAATACAGGTTAACCCACTCGTGGTGGAAATAAGTGAACCTTACCGTAGGCATCACCTCAATGTGTCCGTATTTCTGTACATCCCAATGACTGCCATTCTGTTTCTGCCATCCCATCCACATCGTATTCACCTGCACGCCAATGCCTAACCAGTGATTGATACGGTACTGATACTCTGCAAACAGGTTAGGCAAATAGAACTTATTGCGATAAACAGGTGTTACCTCACTATAATAATGGTCCGAACTATAAAACTCCCTGTCGGCAAAGGCGTCACCTATACCTATTCGCACTTCATGTGGACACAATGCACGATCGTCCTTGCTTTCTGCCATAGCCGCAGGCATAGCCATCCACAACAAAGTAGTCATGATAGTCAAAAACAGTGTGTGTTTCTTCATAATGCTACATATTTTGAAGTTAAACAATGGTTGATAATTCTCACTTGATGCCAACGCCTTCTTTTTGTATCTCTTCTACGGCTCGTTTCAGTTGTTCGTCAAAACGCAGGAAATAGGCGTACTCTCCCTTCTGATAGTAGTAGCGTTGTACAATTTCTCTCCCAAGCAATTGCCGGATATTATCTTTGTTTCTATCGAAGGAGTCTTGCCAATTACCCGTTAGTTTTTCTTTCAGAGCTGTGAGTCGGTTCGTCACATCTTGATCTATGTCTTCATGCTGTGCTATCTCAATCAGTTTGTCCAGATTCTTTTCGGTCTCCGTGCTGTACTTGAAGTCTTTACCGGCAAGAAACTCTTTGAAGTCCGTCAGTTCATCGTCTGTTACAATGAACTTGTCGGGCGTTGCTATGGTGTCATGTGTGCGATGATAGCGGGTTGCATAGTCGAAAAAGAAATTCTGTGCATAGAGGGAGTAGGTGATATTCATCTTGGAAGAGTCTTGCAGGGTGATGTCGGGGGTGATGCCTCCACCATCGCGTACTATTCTTCCTTTTTTTGTATAGAAAGTATGCTCTGTACTATCGTTGTCTTGTGTTTTTCCATTGTTTTTATCGGCACTTCGGTAGTCGATGGCTTGTATGCACCGTCCCGATGGTATATAGTATTTAGCAGTTGTGACCTTGAGGTGCCCGTTGTATGCAATGGGGCGTACCGTCTGTACCAACCCTTTGCCGAAGGTACGTTCACCAAGCAAAACTGCCCTGTCCAAATCCTGCAATGCGCCTGCCACGATTTCGGCGGCGGATGCGGTGTTATTGTCCACAATGATTAGTAGCGGCATTGTCGGGTATTTGGGTGCAAGCGGTGTTTTGTAGGTTCTGCAAGAGGATGGTATTTTGCCCTTTGTAGATACTACTTCCGTTCCTTTGTCAACAAACAAACTCAATAGTTTGACGGCTTCGTCAATAAGTCCTCCTCCATTTCCCCTGAGGTCTATAATCAAACGTTCAACACCATTGTCATTGACCAAACCGTCCAACGTCTGACTGAACAATGCAGCCGAGTTTTCCGTGAATTCCGTAAAAGCGATGTAGCCGATATTATCGGGAAGTGATGTGGAGTAGGCTATAGGACTGATTTTGACTTCCTCCCTTTCAAAACTACGTGTAATAGGTTTTGCGTGTCCGTCCCGTAACAGTTTCAGCGTCACAATACTTTTGGGAGTACCCCGCAGCAAAGACGATACTTCGGCAGTAGTCATACCAACGACTTTTGTTCCATCCACTTCCAACAGACGGTCTCCCGCCCTTACATCGTTTTTTTGTGCAGGTTTGCCTTCATAGGGTTCGGATATATATACCGTATCGCCCCGTTGCATGATAACGGCTCCGATTCCGCCATACTTACCTGTCGTCATAAATTTCAGATTATTGGTCTCGCTTTCCGGTATGTACACGGTATAAGGATCCACCTGTCGCAGCATTTGGTTGATGGCAGTTTCGGATATTCTTTCATAGTTCAGTGTATCAGCATAACTTATATCCAATTGGCGCATCACATCGGCGTAGATACTCATTGACTTGTCGATGCGTGTGGTGGCATTTTGCGCTACAGATGGAAGCAGTGCAAGAGTGAACAAGACGGGTAGCAGGAATAGTTGTTTCTTCATCGTTTTTAGGTTTTATTCTATGGCAGATAGGGTGCAATGTCTTTTCCGTGTGCGTACAAATCACGTACCAATGTGGAGGAGATGTGTGCATATTGTGGTCGCGTGTAGAGCAGGACGGTTTCAATGTTTCCCAGTTCTTTGTTGGTCTCTGCCATATTTCTTTCGTATTCAAAGTCGGCAACGCAACGTACGCCTCGCAAGATGAATTCAGCACTATGTTTTCGGGCGAAGTCCACCGTAAGGCAATTGTATATTTCCACACTTACCCGCGGTTCGCCTGCAAAGGCTTTCCGTATTGTATTTAACCGTTCTTCCTCGGAGAAGAGCGGTGATTTTACACTATTGCTCCCTATTCCAATGACGATGTTATCAAACATTGTCAAGGCGCGGCACACGATATCGTAGTGTCCGATTGTGAACGGGTCGAAAGAACCGGGGAAGATGGCTGTTCTCATTGTGCTTCCGGTAGTTGTTTGAGGTGATTGATGAGTGGATATGCGTACATCTCCAGTATCTTTTCCCTGAGAAATGCTTCGTCAGGACAGGGTAGGTCAGTGATACGCGTTATCTGTTTGCTTACATATTGCATAAAGGCTGTCTGCTCCTCTGCGGTGTATTTCCGTGAAAACCTATCGGTGTGCAAAAAGGCATCGTAGGCTATGCGGTTGGTATTGAAGATATGATAGTGCTTATGGATATGCTTATCGATAAGATGTGCAACGTTTTCTATCTGTTCGTTCCTTATGTTGCTTCCGTTGATTACGGTTTCCAGTTCCGTATTGACAGAGGGAGTAATGTGGAAAGCGACGTTTCCTTTCCAGCCCAACAAGCCTGTTTTCATACTGAGCAGGTCGTCGGCTTTGGTCTTTACATAGGTTCCGTTGTTGTCGCGCCTTATCTGCATCTCTCGTGCTTTCAAGTAGTCGCACGGATCGTACTCATAGGACAATGATACGGGTGTGATATTCAGTCTTTCCAACCGTTCCTGCAACGTTCCTTCTCCTGCCATGGTGAGCATCTTCAGTACGGCGGGTTGTGTACGGTCGTTTCCGTCTTTTGCGCGTCCTTCCCGTTGTGCCAACCAGACACAATGATGCAGTTCGGTCAGCACATACAATATGTATTCGCTGAGGAGGGAGGAATGTGCGAGTATCTGCCGAGGATTTCCGCCCCGTATGACACTGAACGCTTTGTTGGCGCGTACGAAGTCTTCTATCCACGGCTGTGCGTACAGATTCGTACCTATTCCGATGTAGATACGTTCTGCGGTGTGTTGCTTATAGATGTAGGAGAGGAAAGCGGAGTCCAGTATGATGTCTCTATGGTTGGTGAGAAACAGAGCGGGGCGGCTTGGGTCTGTGTTTTCCAACCCTGTCAGAGTCAGACTCGCCGTGGTGAGTTGCCGGATTTTTTCCAGCAAAGGCAGTACAAGCGTATTGTCAAGTTCGTCGAGGTTTTTGACCCGTTCCAGCAAGTCTGTGACTTTTTTTACATCGAACGATGTCTCCCCTATCATTTTCCCGACAGACGGCAAGAGGCACAGGAAAGACTCTTCATGAGCAATCCTGCAGAGTACTTCGTGCAAATCGCCGTCTTC
Organism: Bacteroidales bacterium UBA7569; assembly: GCA_002477945.1. Classification (GTDB taxonomy): domain Bacteria; phylum Bacteroidota; class Bacteroidia; order Bacteroidales; family Paludibacteraceae; genus Colicola. Next base: position 79,476 of record DLLF01000013.1, on the reverse strand, counting down.
GTAGGCGCAAATACTATTGAAATCTTGATTCATAAACTTGCTTTATTTCACATTCTATGGTACATTCCGTTCCATATTCCTGTTTTATTATCCGCGTGTCGGTATCTTTGATGAGACGCATCATCTCATTGAGTTGTTCATACGGAAACTTGATCGTTTTCCTGTGCAGTACATCCCGTTCCACGATTTGCGCATTGCTGAGCGCATCCGCCGTGGCATTTCTGTAGGCGACAATCAGTCCTCCCGTTCCCAGGAGTATGCCGCCAAAATAGCGCACGACCACTACCAATATATTGGTCAAACCGAATGAATTGATTTGTCCCAAGATAGGTTTCCCTGCCGTTCCTGACGGTTCTCCGTCATCATTTGCTCTCCACGTGTTTCTATCCGCACCAAGCATATATGCATAACAAACGTGGCGAGCATCATAGTATTTTTTTCTGTATCCGTCAAGCCGTTCCCGTACCTCCTCAAGGTTTGTCACCGGTTCGGCAAAAGACAAGAACTTGCTGCCCTTGTCTTTGTAGAGCCCTTCCGAGGCTGCGGCTATCGTACGGAATGTATCAGGTATACTTGTCGGCATACGGAGATGATTAACGCACAAAGGTACAATCTTATTTCCGATTGGACAAATCGGACATTCCTTGTGTTCCTGTTCATCCTTTTATTGGCGCAGTGCAGTTTTACACTGTTTGCATAATCAGAGAAAAGGCACTACCTTTGCCCTATAAAACATTCTGCAATGAGAAAATTCTCTTTCCGGTTATTGCTTCCGTTGCTGCTGTTCAGTACATTTCTTTACGCGGAGCAGCAGCCCATACGCCTTGGAGCCAATATCGGCTATGGCTACAATTACACGTGGTCGAACTATGCGTGGGTGGATGTGGCAGCCTCCCTGCCTCTGAATCCTTACTTTGAAATGGACGCTTTGGCACAGATGAACATAGCCAATATATACACCGTGTCATTGGATATGCGTCCGAAGTTTCCCGTAAGAACAGGGGAACTTTTCTTGGATACCAAGTTACTTTACCGTGCTGTTGTACGCAATCACCTGCATGATTTTACCGGTGGTATTTCATTGGGTTACCGAATGGATTATGTTTCTGTGCAGATAGGTATTGCAGGACGGCTCATGGAGGCGATGCATGCCGATTGGCATTCGGAGCATGCCATAGACTTTGAACCCACGGTGCTTTATGGTTTGGAAGTTTTTGTACGTCCTCAGGCGAGCCGTTGGAACTTGAGTTTTGCAGTGGCAAACTTTGACCGATACCAGATGGAACGTTTCTTTCAGCCCCTGTTTATGGTGAACGGCCGGGTGGATCTGAACCAGCGAGTCCGACTGAATGCGGGTGTTGAATGCAAGCCCACGGGAATGTTTCACCTGAATGCCAGTTTCTACGGCATTCACACATTCCTCGGAGTGTCTTTTGCAGTAGGAAATGGCAGCAAGTAATGTAAAAGCAGGAGAAGAAATGAAAAGGTTATTCTTATACAGTTTCAGTTTGTTTGTTCTTACCAGTTGTAATCCCAATTTGGATATGATAGGGATGTTCTACGGGCAGAGTCCGCGTTCTGACGAACGATTTGCCATATCGATGGCGTATAATGATACGGCAGGTTACAAGAGCCTGTCCGTTCCCGAAGACGATTACCTTGTATATGTATGTACGGATATCCATGTGGATTCCACCGCAAACAACATAAAGAAGTGGGCAAACCTGATGCGGAATGACCCCAAGTGCAGAGTGGGGTTGATTTTAGGCGACATGATTAACGCCCAGGGAAACTTTCCCCGCTTTATGAGCGGTCTTGCTTTTGACCCTGCAACCCAAGCAAATGACGTTCCCGTGTTTGCCACTGCAGGCAATCATGATATATATTTCGGACAATGGATCGATTACGTCAAGTATTGGCACACGTCTTCCTATTGGTTTGAGGTGAATACTCCTCATGCACGGGATTTTTACATTTGCCTTGACAGCAGCGACGGCACAACGGGACGCAAGCAGTTGAAGTGGTTGCGGACGCTATTACAAGAGGCTGCGACCAAGGATTACCGGCATATAATTGTCTTTACGCATACCCATATCTTCAAACGTGATGCTTCACAGGGACATACCAGCAATTTCCCTATGGAAGAGACATACGAACTGACCGACTTGTTCAGCCGTTACGGAGTGGAACTTTATCTTTCCGGACATGATCATACCCGTGAGTTGAATACGTTCAAGGGCGTGAAGTATGTTATTGTGGATACTATGCAAGATCATGTGGATAACCCTTATTATCTTATAGCAACGCTATCGGACGATATAGGACTTTCTTTTGAAGCCTTATAGGAAAATGAGTCGGATTTCCTTTCGTATGCAGCCCTTTCCAGCGGAGAGGGCTGTTTTTGTGTAGGGATTGAGTGAAATGGGGAGAAGGGCTTGTCTTTTGACCTGTGGATTGAATAAGTCCAATAAGCCGAATAAGCCGAATAAGTCGGATAGTCATCTTTCGCGGATGACTGTTTGAGGGGTCGTTCAGGTCTCGTTGAGGGGTCGATGAGGTCGGCTAAAAGAAAGCACAGGCCTCCCCCAACCCCTCCAAAGGAGGGGTTATAGAGAAGGCGCACCGGCACGAAGCCGGAGGTAACAGTCCTGCTGACAGACATAGTTTGATTTAATCCCGCCAATGGTTTCTTAGCAGGGTATATTCTTCCTTTCATACATCGGCAGGGCAACAAACAAAAAACGAGGCGCACCAAATCTCACGACTTTGTGCGCCTCTGCAATCAATCAACAAACACTAAATCTTTATCTATTCACTAATCAAATCAAACAATCCAATTTTATTTTTCCGGTGCTGTATCCGCATCTTTGCTCCAATAAGGGTTTTGATAGAGCGGTGAACTCTCCTTGTCGGAACCGTCGGACGATGTCAGCAAGAATTCCTTAGCGTTGATAGGATACAAATAGTGCGCCATTCTCCAAGTGAGACCACTATATCCTTTCTGCGAATCCACCATCCGATAGGGACGGAACCATTCCGAGTCGGTTGGAGCCGAAACATTTGCTTTGGAGGATCCATATACGAACTGAACACCTTTCGTGACAGTACTATCAGGATTCATAGTTTCCACTTCGGCATAGATATGCTGCATGCCTGCACTCCAAACATGGATACCTTCCATGTGGTAAGGATTTTCAATCAACTGATCCAAACTGCGCCAACGAATCAAGTCCATATAACGCAAGCCTTCCGCTAACAGTTCACTGCGTCTTTCACGACGGATATTATAACGTGTAGCGTCAATAATCGTACCAGCCGTGTACGCTCCCCAATCATTTTTTGCTTCTTTTTGCATATCTGTTGCTGCAATTGTCTTATTGAAGTCCTCATCGACCCCCGCTCTCGCACGGAGCAGTTTCCAATACTCAGCGGCTGTTGCGTCAATGTTTCCATTTCGTTCGTAGGAAGCCTCAATGTAGTTGAGCAATGCTTCCGCCGAGCGGAAGACAACACAGCCAGTGGTAGAACCACGTTGCTGACACTGCTTCTGATAGACAGAGTTGCCTTTCCGCAGGGAGTAGCCTGTTGCATAGGTCTCCACAACTCCTTTGAATTGCGGAACCGGCTCAATCTCAATGGCATTATTGCTTTCCGTGGTGGGATAGATATAGTTACGTTGTCCCGGTTCTTTCAAGAAACAACTCAGCCGTGTGTCTCGGTCGGTTCTTACGGCAACAAAACTCGTATCACCTTTGTAGAGAGGGCTTGCATAAATGGGCAGACCGTCTTTCATAAGGTAACTATCCACCAGCCCGCGGGTAAGTCCCGTTCCATTATTCCCTCTTTGTGCATACATTACCACGCTATGACCTACCAAGTTGGGACCATAAGGACACCAAAGAAGAACCTCTGAATTGGTGAACAAGTCCTCGGAAGCGAACATATCCATATAAGGGTTGACCTCATCTGCTTCACTCTGTTGTACAGTACCCGTGTTGGGAGTCAGTGTGGTGTGAGATGCCACTTCTTTTGCCGCCGCCATAGCCTGTTCGAAGAACCAGTTGGCTTCCTCTGCAGCACTTCCATGGGGGAATTGGTAGTTTGCATTGTACTCTTTCGTTTTTCCCGGCCATTCGTTTGTGCAAGGAACAAATGCAGTTTCTGCAAAATTTTTCAACCACGATCCCTCAAACAGTGCGACTCTTGACTTGAGCAACCATGCAGATGCCGCTGAGATGCGCGAGTTCGCCATTTCCGTTTCCGACATATAGGAGACCGCACGATCCAAGTCTTGCAGAATGAACCGTGCAACCGAATCCCGAGGAGCGCGTTTGCTTGCTTCTCTCAATGCTTCTTTGGTGTCGGTCAGAGGCTCCGTAACGATGGGATAGTCTCCAAACTTTTGCAACAATTGAAAGTATTCATAGGCACGGAGGAAATAAATTTCACCGATATAGTGGTCGATGTTTTCTTTTACTCCGCTGATTTCTCCCTTTTCGTATTTAGGCATTACCTGCTGCAAGAACCAATTGCACTTGTAGATATTGCTGAACGAATATCCTCCGCCGGTTTGCGGGACACGCCACAGACCGATGTACTTGTCGTCGGGTGCGGAAGCATTGATTTGGTTGTCTGTCGTGGCATCCGTTTGGAACATTCCATAGTCGTAGCCGTCAATGCTACTGCTTCCGCCATGCGTAGGCAGGAACTCCGTATAGCGTCCGTCCACGAAAGCGAGGAGCGAGGACTCTTTGGTGAAGTAGTCTTCCGGCGATACAGATGATTGCGGTTCCTTGGTGAGCCAGTCATTGCACCCTGTCAGAGTCAATGCCGTACATCCTGCCAGGATTGCGAGCCATAATTTCTTATTTGATGTTTTCATAGTGTCTTGTTTAGAGTGTTATACTGAGACCAAATGAATATTCTTGCGAGAGAGGGTATGCGTTACCATTGTTGCGTGTACGCCAGTCTTTTTCGGAGTTATTGTTACCTCCGTCGATTGTTTCCGGGTCGAACATTGTAGCCAACTTGGTGGCAGTGAACAAGTTCTCGGCAGAGAAATAGATACGGAGTTTCTGCACATGAATTTTCTGCATCCACTTGTCGGGCAGGGTATAGCCAATCTGCAGGTTTTTCAGACGGATATACGCCGCATTCTGCAAGTAGCGCGTTTGTATCTGGTGGTTACGACCTGATACACCGTGTCCTTCACCTCCACGGTCGAATGACGGACGTGGATAGTAGGCATCGGTATTGGCTTTCATAACACCTTGCTGAACCAAAAGACTATTTTCATCGCGCCAGAAGTCCAAGTGTTGCACGAGAGCCGCAGACCATTCAGGGTCGGTGTTTGCGCCCCAGAAGTAGGAAGACCCCTGCCAATAGTCGCGCTTCATGACCCCTTGGAAGAACAAGCGGAGGTCGATGCCTTTCCAGGCTGCATTCAAGTCGATACCAAACTGGAAGCGAGGAGTGCTGTTTCCTATCACTTTCAAGTCGCCATGATTGTCCAAGGTGCGGTCACCGGCAGATACCCGACCATCACCATTGAGATCGGCGTACATGATATCACCGGCAGCCCAACCAGACCCCAACGCCGATTGTCCATCACGCATTGTGGACGGAAAATAGCCATACGTATTGAAGAAGTTCTCGTCCAATTGATCTAAGTGAGCCTCCATTTCGGCATTAGTTTGTGCAATACCGATTGTAGTATAACCCCAGATCTGTCCCAAAGGCTGTCCTGCGATGTACTGGTCAATGGAGTTCGTTGTGTTGCTCGGATAGCGTGTCACATAGGTCATAGCATCGGACAAGAGGAACTTGGCTCCGTAACTGAAACCGTTTTTACGGACATCCTGCCAGCCGATTTCAAATTCCCAACCGCGTGTTTTCAAGTCGGTATTGTTGGTTTTTGGTGCCGTGTAACCCAGAATGGAAGGCAGTTCGGGTGCGGAACCCATCATGTCGAGGGTGTAACGCGTGTAATAATCGAATGAACCAGTCAATCGGTTATTCAGGAAACCGAAGTCAAAACCGACGTTCCAGTTCCGCACTTTTTCCCAAGTGAGGGTCGTTGTGATTGCGGTTGGTACACCAATGGTTGTTGTCAAGGCTCCATTTTGCAACCATGCACCGCTGTTCACACTCGGAGAGAATGTGAGATAGGTCGGGTACCAACCGTTTGTATTTTGGTTTCCCAACTCACCATAGGACGCACGCAGTTTGAGGTTGCTTGCGATATGTTCATAAGGTTCCCAGAAACTTTCACGGGCGATGTTCCAACCAGCGGATACGGAAGGATAGAGATTCCAACGAAGTTTACCGCGGTAGCGAGACGTACCATCATAGCGGAGATTGAATTCCACAAGGTAGCGTCCCATATAATCATAGTTGATACGTCCGAAGAAACCGGCTGTTGACCATGAGTTCCTGTTGCCGTAGGGAGTCAAATCTTTCTTTTCCCATGAGTTGGTACTTTTGTTCCATACCAATCCGGTTGTCAAGTCAATTTCGGGAAGTTCGTCCAAGACCAAGCCGTAAGCAGTAATACCATTTTGCTTTTGCCATAAATTTTCCGCTTGCGCACCCAACATGAACGAGAAGTTGTGTTCATCGTTGATACTGAACGAGTATTGGGTACGTATATTTGCGATCAGATAGTCCTCCTTATACTTGTTTTCGGTTACTGACGTGGTTGCTTTGTCCTTGTCAATAGGCACACCGTAGATGTCGCAGTTGTAAGTGGGTAAGGTATATGAATAGACGTCGTAGGTCTTAATTCTATAGTTGAAGTCCATGCTGGTGACCCAATTCTTGATGGGTTCCAACGTGATGCCAATCTGTTGATAGATGTTGTCGGTCGTCTTGTTGTATTTACCACCCTGGATAAAATCGCGACCGGGCCAAGTGGCGGAATACAACTGACCATTGTTATCGTACAACGGGAGATTCGGCCAGTTCTGACGAGCCAAGTTTTCGTAGAGACCATCATTCATTGCGGATGGCTTATTGTAGTCTTCGCGCATGAAACGCACAGAGTAGTTTAACTTTAACCAATTTGTCAGAGAGGCTTGCAACTTACCTGTTGCACTATAACGGCGCAGATATTCTTCGCCCAAGTTGAGCAGACCCTGTTGGTTCATATAGTTGGCTGACACGTAGAAATTGACTTTATCATTACCGCCGCTTGCGCTGAGGTTATGTTCTTGTGAGAAGTTGAAGTCCTTGAAGAAAAGGTCATACCAGTCGGTGTTGGCATTGGCTGTGTGGAAAGGATCCTGCCATTGTGTTCCACTTGACGGCAAAGCCAACGTCGTACTTATCTCCCCCCGCTGGTATGCCAAGATACGTGCTATGGTTTCGTCGGTAAAGATGTTGTCGGTGGTGTTATTAGAAGTGTTGCGTGCCGCCTCATTGAAATAGTTAGCAAAGGAGTATGAGTCCATTTGGTGCATTTTTACAATAGGCGATCCCCAGCGGAAGTTATTGTTGTAGTTGATTTGCATTTTGCCAGCCTGCCCGCTTTTCGTAGTTACCAAGATAACGCCAAAAGGTGCACGTGATCCGTAGATAGAGGAAGCGGCAGCATCTTTCAATACGGAGATGGACTCAATATCCTGCGGATTTACCGTATTCAGGTCGCCTTCCATACCATCAATCAACACCAACGGGCTTCCGGAAGAACCTTCACCAATGGTTGCCGTACCACGTATGTTCATTGTAGGAGACTTCTCCAAAGAACCACTGCTTTGGGTAATTTGCAAACCAGGGACAAGGCCTTGCAATGCTTGCGTGGCATTGGTTACAGGACGGAACTCAATTGCCTCGGCATTGGTTACACCTACGGCACCGGTAAGGTTGACCTTCTTTTGTGTACCATAGCCAACGACCACGACCTCCTCAAGGGCTTGTGTATCTTCTTTGAGGGTGACGTTAACATTAGTTTGCCCTTTGAGAGCGACCTCCTGCGTTGTATATCCCAAATAACTAATGACTAAAGTTGCTTGAGAAGATGTCTGTAACTCGAAATTACCGTCAAAGTCGGTAATGGTTCCGACAGTGGAACCTTTTACCTGTACGGCCGCACCTATGACAGGTTCGCCTGTAGCATCCACTACATTACCATGTATAGTACTTTGAGCATAGAGGAAAGAGGACGAGAAAAGAACGGCACACATCGTAGCGATGACCTTTTTGCCCCAAATACGTGTAACTCTTTTCATGGTGATAATTTTCTATTATAAGTAAGTTGTTCTGTTGTTGTTATTGAAAAGTGCCGCAAAAGTAGATTTTAGAAATTTTCCATTGTGGTATTTGAGAACGACTTTTTTCTCATAGTGTGTAATTAGCAATAAACCGGTAAATAATCGACCTTTTTTCCTTCCTTGAATATCCGTTTCGGCAGTGTTGTTATGATTTCAGATTTGATTTGCATGGGAACACGGATTTCTGTATCTTTGCATAAAAGCAGATTCTGCCAATGGCAGAACGAATAAATGTAAAGAAACAGATATGTGTATGTCAACTATAACAGACCACGTTGACGGAAGTGAGATGTTCCCTCGTGAGGAAATCGTCTTTCGTTACTTAAGAGAGCATCAAATCCCATTTTCGTATTATCACCATCCCGAGGGGAAGACCATAGAACAGGCTATGCAATGGTGGCACAACGACGGGAGTGTACACTGCAAGAATGTGTTTATGCGCAATCATAAAGGAAATCAGCATTACCTTATCTCTTTTGATAGCAGCCGAAATCTCGCAATCCATGACTTGGAGCAACGTTTGAAACAGCAAGAGCAGGCGGCAGGGCGTCCTTCTCCAGGCAAGTTGTCGTTCGCGAGTCCGGAACGAATGCTAAAGTACCTCGGTCTGGAACCTGGGAGTGTGAGTCCGTTCGGGTTGATTAATGACAGAGAACACCATGTCATTCTCTTTTTGGACAAGAATTTGAAGCAGGCTGAGACACTTAGTTTTCATCCCAACGACTGCCGCAGTACGGTTGTGATAGAGAGAACCGCCTTTGAACGGTATTTGCAGGAGACCGGCAATACCGTAGAATGGGTGGAACTGTATTGATACATTGTTCTGTTGTTTTCTTGTACAAAAATACTCAGGAGGTTCCCGGAATCCTCTATGAGATTTCGTTGTGTGAGTCCGATGTTGCTTAACTACATGATTATTCCCTTGTATTCCATATTACGGGAAACAAGTTGTATGTCCTTAAAATAAGAAAGAGAGACTTCCTGCAGGAAATCTCTCTTCTCTTTTTAACTGACAAGTCAGTCGTTTTTCTTACTATCTTCACTTATCAACAGATTTTGCTGTTGATCGGTAAACCTATATTGCAACATCCCGAGTTGTTGATCAGGCATCACCCTGATACCATACTTTCTACGCCATTGTGTCTTCAGGGATTTGATCCATCCTTTCGATATGTAGGCATAGACATACGGATGTACATACAAATACAGTCGTTTACCGAATCTTTCCGTATAAGTATCAATCTCCTCTTGTAGTTTATCCGTAAAGACAAGAGAGGATTGTATTTTTCCCTTTCCCAAGCAGGTAGGGCAGACTTCGCGCACATCCACTTCCACCGCCGGGCGTACTCGTTGGCGTGTGATCTGCATAAGTCCAAATTTAGACAGAGGCAACACATTGTGTTTTGCCCGATCCAATCCCATCAGTTTCACCATGTGTTCATACAGTGCCTGACGGTGTTCTGCCGTAGCAAGGTCAATGAAGTCGATTATTATTATCCCTCCAATGTCCCGCAAGCGCAATTGGTGTACGATTTCATCGGCAGCCAGCATGTTGGCATTGAAAGCATTTTCCTCCTGGTTCTCGCCCATCTTCTTGCTTCCGCTGTTCACATCAATAGAGAACAATGCCTCCGTTCGTTCAATGATCAGGTATCCTCCGCTTTTGAAACTAACGGTCCGTCCTAATCCCGTCTTCATCTGGCGGGTCACATTGAAATGGTCGAAGATAGGTTGGGCATCCTTGTACAAGCGGACAATCTTGGAACATTCCGGGGCAATCAGCTCAATGTAGGTCTTGACCTCATTGAATACGTCTTCGTCGTTGACATGTATGCTCTCGAACGTGGGGTTGAACACATCACGTATGATACCTATAGCGCGACCTATTTCTTCGGAGACAAGGTTGATGTTCTTCTTGGAGGACAATCTGCTGACTGCTTCGTCCCAGCGTTTGCAGAGCAGTTTGAGTTCTCCGTCCAGTTCGGCAACCCGTTTCCCCTCGGCAACCGTCCGCACAATAACTCCGAAGTTGTTAGGTTTGATACTTTGTACCAATTGTTTGAGGCGGCTCCGTTCGGATTCCGATTTGATTTTGCCGGAGACCATCACTTTTTCCGCAAAAGGAATAAACACGATGTTTCTCCCTGCCAATGATATTTCCGCCGTCAGCCGAGGTCCCTTCGTATTGATAGGTTCCTTGGCGACCTGTACCAATATCAATTGACCGACGGTCAGGTAGTCCGTGATTTTTCCGTCTTTCCCCACTTCGGGCAAAGACTGGAATTTGCTCATGCTTGTTTTCTTGGCTCCGTTAGCCAGAACGGACTGTACGTAGCCATTCAACCGATTGAATCCTGCACCTAAATCAAGATAGTGAAGAAAAGCGTCTTTCTCGTAGCCTACATCCACGAATGCCGCATTGAGTGCGGGCATCAGTTTTTTCACTTTGCCCAAATAGATGTTTCCCACAGAGAATGTTTTCTCCCGCGTATAGCGGTTGATTTCTTCCAAGCGTTCATCTTCCAGCAAAGCAACTGTAATTTCTGTAGATTGTACATCTACTACCAATTCACTTTTCACTCTATTCAGTATTTTATGGTACCGCTCCCTAACCCAATCACGCCCGACGGGTTATTGCCGTTTATTTGACCATAGCGGCACCTGTTACATTGTTGTTTGTATTTTTGCAGATACAAGCAACAATCCATTTGTTACAAGAACAAACTTAAACCCACATTACAGAGAGGGAATTCAAGTTTGTTCTTATATCAGGGTTAACTAACCGCCCTATTACTTTTTCTTATGACGGTTCTTACGCAAACGCTTTTTACGCTTGTGTGTAGACATCTTATGTCTCTTGTGCTTTTTTCCGTTTGGCATAACAATTTATTATTTTAATGATTTAACGAATTCTTTGGAAGGTTTGAAAGAGGGGATAGTGTGTTCCGGTACAACTATTGATGTTTTCTTTGAGATGTTGCGTGCTACCTTCTCTTTTCTAACTTTTGTAATGAATGATCCAAATCCACGAAGGTAAACAGGCTCATCACCACACACACTGTCTTTTACATTCTGCATGAACGATTCTACAACCTTCAGTACGGTTAACTTATCGTAACCTGTTTGAACAGCAATCTGATTAACGAGTTCTGCTTTAGTCATTGTTCTAAATTTTATATTGTTACATTTTATTCTTTGAAAGACGTATTGATTTGCACGAGATCCGATGGTGTTTCAGTAAACGGCAAATCGGCTGCGAAGGTACGCAAACTTTTTGAATACCACAAACTTTTGCGAGAAAAAGTTGTGAGTGATGGATTCTCGGTTCAATTGCATCAGTATATATTCTTCATTGTTGTAAGTCTGTCTATTTTTGTATTCCGTTGAATGAGGTTTTACCGGTATGGAGATTCCTTTTAACAAAAGATACATACAATCATCGTTAGAGACATGGTATGAGAACAACAAACGCATATTGCCATGGCGTGAGACGACCGACCCTTACAAAATCTGGGTTTCGGAAGTGATACTCCAGCAAACCCGAGTGGCACAGGGATTGGACTATTACCTGCGTTTTACAGAACGATTCCCCGATGTACAGTCGCTGGCGGATGCTACGGAAGACGAGGTGCTGAGATATTGGCAAGGATTGGGTTACTACTCAAGAGCGCGTAACCTGCACAAAGCCGCCAAAACGGTGGCAATCGGTTCGGGGAATGTAGGCGGCGAGGAGGCGCGCAGGCTGATGGAAACAAGCGACACTGCGTCTCTTTCTCCAGCAGAACAAGAGGCGATATTCCGAAATCTGCGTTCAATGCCCGGGGTGGGAGAATATACGGCAGGCGCAATTGCTTCGTTTGCTTTCAATTTGCCCTATCCCGCCATGGACGGCAATGTCTATAGGATGCTTTCCCGTTTGTATGATTGCGATATGGTGTTTGACACGAGCGCAGGGAAGAAGTATTTTCACCGGTTGGCGGAAGAACTTTTGGACAGAGAGCAGTCCCGTTTGTTCAATGCCGCCATTATGGAATTCGGGGCGTTATATTGCACTCCACAATCTCCCGATTGCGGAAGATGTCCTATCGGAGCGTTCTGTCTTGCGAATTTGCATCATACGGCAGAACTTCTTCCGATTCGCAAGCCACGTCCGAAACTACGCGACCGTTATCTGAATTACACCATTTATCTGACGCAAGACGATTATACTTTGTTGCATCAGCGGTCGGGCAACGATATATGGAAACATCTGTATGAGTTTCCATTGGTTGAGAACGACCGCTTATTGCCCGTGGACGAAATGTCCCGCTCCGTTGATTTGCTTCATGTTCTGTCGCACCAACGATTGCACGCACGCTTTCATATAGAAAGGGTGGCAGAATTGCCGAAAATCGCTGACACGATAGTCGTTGCTCTTTCCGCGACAGACGATTACGCCCTGTCGCGCCTGACACTGAATGCCATGGAGAGGCTGTTTCTCCATCGAGACTGATAGGAATTTTTTTTCAGTTTCCAATGAGGCGTTCCTGGTGTGCCGTCCAGGGGTGCTTGAGGTCTCGTTGAGGTCTGCTATCATTGAGCGGCTCTTATTCTGCGTTGCAGGAAAAGGGATATGGCTTCCAACAGACTTTCAAGGACATGCTTTAACTGGTTGAATGTTCCGACTAATCGGAATAAAGGAAACCAAAGAGGAGTTACCGGTTGTGTGTCTATCGAAGATAAGATGTACCGATGCAATATGAAAAGAAGCAAACCCGCTGCTCCTTGGCTATTCCAATTAATCATGTCAACCAACAAAACAATTACTGTATTTTGGAGAAGGAAGATATAATCTGCTTGTGTTCCGTGTCGCAATAGGACAGGGAGTCTGATGAGGAAAAGAGAATCCGATAGGCATGGTGGATGAAGACATCACGGGCATCCATCGTGGCATATTCGTGCAAGGTCTTTCCGCGTTTCTCCCAACGGAACCAACCATTGCCGTGGTAGTTCAAATCCTCTTCAAAGACATCCTCGCTTTCGTCCCACTCCTTACCCCAGAATAGGTGCGCGTCTTCGTCGTAATCATCATAATAGACCTTGTACTGATACGGACGGGCAACGTCTTGCCACTTGCCTACGATGAGGGAGTCGGCATGCGGTATCTCGTACTCGGCATAGCCAATGCGGTTGGTGGAGTCTGCCTCCAGTTCCATGCCGTGCGATTGGATATATTGCACGATACACCATACTGCCGCAGCCGCAACGGCAGCAATGCATGAGAGTAGGATAATCAGTCGTTTGCGGTTCATCTTACCGGAGAGCAATGACTTGTGCCTGTTGATTGTTCATGCCGGGCATAGTGCGTCCCACACCGGCATTGATATAGGTGGGATCGCATACTACATACTTGCGGTTCTGCCATGTTAGGTAATCGCCATTGACATCGGTGTTGAATGCCACGGCAGTGGCTAAGTGTCCAGGGTAGTAGAGCAAGACAACATCCAGCCCGAGCAAGTCGCGCACGAGGTGGGAAAACAGAATGGCTCTGTCCTCGCAGTCGCAATAGGGATAATAGAGTGTTTCCTGCGCAAAGAAAGCGCGGTCTCCGCCCCATATTTGGTCATCATAGCCGTACTCGAATGCTGTCTGCACCCAATTGAGCAGGATACCCACTGCGTCGTGTTCGTTCATACTGCTGATGGTTTTTCGGAGCGGCGGATAGAGCATATCTTTGACGGATTGCTCTATCGGCGTATTGGCAAAGGCTGCCCATCGGGTGGTCTGGTTGCCGTTGAAGCATGCCTGCGGGTAGGTGTTGAAGAAATCTATCAGGTTCTTGTTCACACAGACGGAAGCCGTTACCCCTTTGCGTGAGGTCAGTGTCCGCTTGGGTGCAGGGTCATTGCTCAATAGTGGCAACCGGGTCATCTGTAATGAGAGGGATTTTTCTTTCTCGTATTTCGCCTTTGTGATACGGATTTTGGTGTCCTTCTCTCCGCTTATGTCGTAGTACTTGGTTCCATCGATGGTGTAATAGCGCATACGGAAGATGTCGTACAGGCTTGCCACCAACATATATAACCTTGTGTCGCCCATACCGAGGCGGATACGATAGCCGCTCTGCGTCATAAGGAAGGCTTGCATAAGGACTGCCTCGTTGGTCTTGCCATATTGCTTCTCGGAGACTGCTTGCAGCATCTGCATATATGCCCAGTCGCACAAGGCATTGGCTTTGCGGGCTTTGAGAGCCGTGCTGACTGTGATGTCGTAGCGGCTGTCTGACAACTGCTGCCAAGCATCGGCAATAGCATCTTCCTTCAGCGCACGGAGGTGGAGGTTGTCATCGGCGGGGAAGGCGAGGGTGATGATAGTGCCGAAATAGCCGACAGACACATTCTTGCAGGGTTCTGCTTTGGGTTGTATTGGTGCAATAGGTTCGGGCGCAGGCTGTGGCGTAGGCACTACCACCACCTGCGGTTTGACGGAAATGGGGACTGGTTTGGTATCTATTGCGGGCTTCGGAGCAGATATAGGAGCAACTTGTTCTTTCGGTTGTGGTTCCTCTTGCGGCTTGGGCTGCGATTTACCATCTCCTTGCGGTTCCTGTTGCGGGGCAGGAGCAGGCTCTTCATATACTACGGGAGGTAGCGTCTTTTCCTCCGTAGGTTGTTCTGCTTCGTGCACTGGAAAGGACTCCCACGCCTGCCGCATAAAGTCGGCATACTGCTCGTTGGCACGACGGCGGAAGGCATCAAATTCCGCCTGTTTGTCGGCAGAGAACTGATTGAACTTATCCGTTTGCTGCTGTCGGAACTGCTCAAAGGAGAGGTGCTGGGCGGAGAGGGATAAAGTGACTAACGACAATATAATGATAATGGTTTTTCTCATTTCCATAGACTTTTTATTTTTAGGTTGTCTGCTTGTAAGCACCGTTCAATATGTGAGAAGATTTTCTTGTATGCAGAACACAAGAATGTCTTGTGGTGGAAATCTCCATAGGCAAGGAAACCGTCATGCAAGCAACCGCCATGACAGATATTGAACCACTTGCATTGAGTACAGCCACTTTGAGCCACATATTCAGCACGCTTATACGTCTCTGTTTCTTTAATATGCGACATAATAGACAAGAGGGACTCATTGTGCAAATTGCCATAAGAATAATGCAATAGGTCATTGTCACAGAAGCGTCCGCAGGGCATTACATCACCAGTAGGTGCAATAGCCATAAAGCGGTCTTGGCAGTTGGAAGAGAAAATACATCCTGAAGGTTTATCTGTAGCAATGTTGCTCGCTATTTCAACAAGATTAGATTCTGTTATCTCGCATTGTCGGTCTTGATACCATAAATCAAACAACTCTATGACCATTTGTGCATATTCATCAGGGGTAATGCCATAATCTTCCATATTATTCTGCGCTTCGCCCGAACAAAACAAAGGGTTAAACTTGAAACTAATCCCCTCATTGCACATAAAGCGGTAGAGCTCAGGGATGTGACCAATGTGCTTTTTGCTCCCAACCACTATACAACCAATGCGCATTCCACGTTGTTTACACAAGTGATAATTAGCGATAATGCGCTCAAACGTAGGTTCTCCACGCAAGCCTACTCGCTGCTGATTATGAATATCGGGAGTACCATCCAACGAAAATCCCACCCGCACATTGTATTGCAGGAATAAATCTATCCATTTGTCATTGACCAATGATAGATTCGTTTGCATAGAGTTTTGCACTTCATAACCATCCAACACTTGTTCCATATAGGCGAAGATAGTACGATAATTATCTATGCCCCACAGCATAGGCTCACCACCATGCCAAATGATGGTGAGTTTTCTGCGTGGTTTCTCTTGCATAACTTGTTTGATTTGGTCTATTATATGTTTGGCAAAATCCAAATCAAACAACAATGCGTGTTGCTTCAAGTTATTGTCAAGATAACAATATCGGCACCGCAAATTGCAATTGTATGTAGGTTTGATGATGATAGTCATGATTAAAATTGCTCTCCGTTGTCTTTATCGTCATCTTCTGCTTTTATGCGACCTTCAACAAAGTGTGCATCATCCCTCACATTTTCTGCGAAGTATCTATGAGATAGTATCTGCTTTGCCGTTCCTGTGTACTTGTCTGAACAAATAATAATGACATCTAAGAATGCCCTATTTTTTGTTTCTTCAGAAGATTTCTTCTTCAAAAAGGTCTCTAAAGATTTGTATTTTCGTTCTCCTGTTTTTGGTCCCATCAACCTTATCTTCATTTCATACGGTTTATCATTTTGAATAACCCGTTCAGGCTTAATCCATGGTTTTCGTCTTAAGTACGCTACCGTCACTAATTCTTCTCGATGATAACCTTCCCGTGCTGTACAATAAACAGTATGAATATTGATATTGTAGATGTCTCTGAAATGGGAACTATTTTGTATTTTTATCCGATAACCACCTACTCCCTTTTTGTTTTTAACAATTGTGTCTGAAATCAATAATCGTGGTCTTGTTAGTAACTGAATTACCCACCAAACTAAAGCGGATGACAAGATACCAGCCAAAAAGCCCGATACTGCAACATTATTGATAATCGACATCATAGTAATCTCCATGTGCATCATTGTAGTCATTATAATCATCGTAATCGCCCCACGCCATATTATAAGCGGGCATGAGTTTTTGCCAAATCAAGGTCTGAATTGCCTTTTGGGCATAAGTTAATGTTATTGTATCCATAATATTCTATACAATTGACCTATACATTGCGAGGTTTTAATTATAACTTACTTTGTTTTCGAACAGCAAATACCCCACATTTTCTCTCATCATAACACCCAGTATTCCATGAATAGCGAGAGTCAAATGCAGAACCAACGTTTACTAAGTAATAATAAATGTGTCCTGGATCATTATAACTGTAGGTAGTACAACCTGTAGATGTCCATATTTCTCTACATCCCTCTATTAGACAATCTCTCAATGTAGTAGTACTTTCTTTATCTTCATAATACCGTTGAATTATTGCCCTGACTTCTCCTTCATCAGGCATATACCAGTCGGCATAATTTCCCAATGTTAGATTATCACATGCTGAATTACCATCACTCCAATTCATCGTGCTTAAAAATACGATTTTATATCTGTATGCACCATAGTTCATCGTCATAAAGTTGCAATACTTATATTTTTCGGGGGGTTACAATTTCTTGTTCACCATACGTTGTCCCTTTTTCGTTAGTAGCATACGCTCGGACATAATACGTGATAGTTGACATGTCAAATTTAGTAAAGGTACTTGAATAATATCCCTTTCCAACTCCATCGTTGGTGTACTCGTCTTGTTCTATTGTAGGATATGGTGTCGTCCCATACACAATACCACGTGCAATAATCGGGAAACCTCCATCATCAATGATATATCCTCCTGACGTTACAGAATTCCCGGTTATGTTCTCTCCAACAGGAGTGGTTTCGACGACGGGGCGACCATCGGTGGTGGTGACGGACAGGACTTCTCCATACTTGGTGCCAGTACTGTTGGTGGCATAGGCGCGAAGGTAGTAGGTGGTGCTGGCAGAGAGTGAGAGCAGTGTGCAAGAGTAAGAGCCCGCGCCGACTCCACCTGTGGCGTGCATATCTTCTATGGTCGGATTGGCATTGGTGGAACTGTAGCAGAAGCCCCGTTCTGTGATGGTGAAGCCACCATCAGAGTAAATAGAGCCATGACAGACTATGCTACTTGCCCGTACCTCACTAACCGAATCGGAATACACTTCAGGTAGCCCATCGCCTGTAGTCATGGATGCGTCCCATATACCATATACCGTGCCGGCGGCGTTGGTGGCATACGTACGGATGTAGTATGTGGTATTGAACTCAAGATTGGTAAAGGTGCTTTGGAACTGACCAAGTCCTTTACCAGCTGTTGTAACGGTGGCATCTTCTATAGTGGGGCGACCCGGGGTGGTGCTGTAACAGAAACCACGTGCCGTAACGGGGACATCGCAATCGGATAATACTTTGGCGTAGCAGGTGATGGTATTGGCATTTACCATAATAGAATCCATTTGCACTTCAGCCAGTCCGCTTAATGTGGTGACCTCAATCTGATTGCCATACGAAGTGCCTATTTCATTGGTAGCATAGGCACGGATGAAATAGGTCTTGCCGAAGTCCAAGTCTTTCAGCGTAGTTTGGTACTTGCCCAACCCTTTGCCCGTGGTGGTGAACATGGCGTCCTCTATTGTAGGATACCAGTTGGTGCCATAGCAGAAGCCTCGTGCAGTAACGGGAATATCACAATCGGAGAGTACTTCGCCGTAGCAGACCATACTGTTGGCTTTGATATTGTCTGCAGGTTCTGTTTTAACGACAGGGAGTCCGTCCAATGTGGTGATAATTATCTGTTCGCCATAGGCTGTTCCTGTGGCGTTGGTGGCATACGTACGGACATAGTAGATAGTATTCTCTCTAAGGTTCTTGAGCGTACTGGTGAATACCCCCAGTCCGGAACCGTCTTCTGTGATTTCGTCATCAATGGTAGGGTCGGGACGCTTGCTCCAACAAGTGCCACGCTTCGTAACAGGGAAGCCTCCGTCGCTATCAATATGCCCTTTGCACTTGGCTGTATGTGTTGAGACATTATACACAGAGTCAGTGGTAACAGTAGCCACGCCTTCCTTGGTTGTAAACTTGACTTGTTCGCCATAAGCAGTACCTATAGCATTGGTTGCGTACGCACGTACATAATAGATTGTATTGCGTTCCAAATCTTTCAGAGAGGAGGTGAAATCACCCAAGCCAGTTCCCTCTTTAGAGGATAAGTCACTGAGGGTGGGGTAAGGCGACTTGCCATAGCATACACCGCGAGCCGTGATTGTTCTGCGCCCGTCGGACTCTACGCTGCCTCCTGCCACTGCGGCATTGGAGGTAATGTTGGTTACCTGTGTTGTCTTGACCGTGGGGGCAGAAGGTCCTTCGACTTCGATGGTGCCCAAGTTGATTTCGGGTTGTCCGTAGCCCGGGAGTCCGACTTTCTTTGGAACGCAGGTGGAGTCGCCTACCAGGATGTAGTAGTCGCCTGATATTTCAGCCACCTTGACCGTGAGGGTGAAACTGCCTTCGCTGTCGGTATGCTCCACACAATAGACATTGGAGCCATCGGTGAGGCGTACCTCCAAATCTGGGAAAGGGTTGGTGGTGTTGATGTACACCACTTTGCCGGTGTACTTGACGATGTCGTTGAGGTCTTTGTCGCACGCGACAAAGAGAGCGGTTATGCCCACCAAGAGGGCGGAGATGATGCCTGAGAGATAGTAACGGGTTTTCATATTGGTTAGAGGATAATAGGGTGATTAGTTAGAATTTGTATTGCACACCCAACCCTACGGCATATTGATTGTCCTGTGCGGGGATAGCAGCGGGGTAGAGTGCCAGATTATTATTTGCCAGGCGGCGATCGGTACACATATAGGCACGGCACAAGTTGAATACATACACGGCGGCTCCAGCACCAAAGAGTGAATACATGGTAATATCGCACGTATTCTTGAGCCTCTTGGCATTCATATAGTCGTTGTATGATGTGCCACGCGTATTCATGACAGATTGCTGCTGTTTGCCTACGAAATAGCAAGCCGTACCTCCGCCGAACAGTGCCAACTCACCGACCAAAGTGCCAATACCCTCGCCCGTATGTCCTTTCATCATTTGCCCTACGCCAGGCAGGAAAGCGGAAGAAACGACAGACAGCGTATTGGTACGTTTTTTCTCTTTTGCCTGCGACTCTTCCCACTTTTTCCTGAAGGCATCGAACTTTTCATGTTTGGTGCAAGCATCGGTTGTCTCGAACTCAGGAGTAATGTTGCCCGCCTTGGCGACCTGGCAAAGGATATAGACCGTCCATGCGTTCGTTTGAGGATCTTGGACAGGGAACTCGCAGACCTTGTTGACAGGAATTTTGATATTCCGCGCAATCACATCAAATTCAACACCTTGTTGCACAGACTTGTTGATTTCGGCGGAGGAAACGGGTTGCCCGATACGGTTGGCAGTACTTTGGAACACCCGCCCGATTGCCTGGTTGAGTGCTTCCCGTTTCGTATTCCCCTCGCCATGCTCCACCACATAGAGGAAAGTTGCGTTTTCCGGTCGGGGCGTTTCAAATATCCAATCGGGACGGAATTGCGGTTGCTTCATCTGCGCCGATAGAGAAAGAGCAAAGCAACCGATAAGGCATAATGTTGTGAGTTGACGTATCATACTAATTGCAATCTAAGAAGTTTTCAAAATCGACTTTGATGTTACCATAACTTGCCACCTGCCAAAGGATGTAGAGAATCACGCCTCCTTTGGGTGAGGCTTTTTCGTATTCACATACTTTGTTCATGGGCAGGTTCATGTTACTGCTTTGCAAGTTCAGGTCGGTCTTGATAGTTTTTTCTATAGTCTTTTGGTTATCGGATTTATTCACTTTTACCCCGAGTTTCCATTGACTCTCGAGGATAGCCATGCTGAAAGCCTGTATGTAGGCATCTTCGTACGTGGCGCCCTCTGCTTTTGTTACACGGTAGTAGTAGGTGTCGTTGCCTGCTTGCGGCAAGCGTGTTACCCACTCAGGCATTCCCAATGCCCATGATGACATGGGCATCAGGAATGCTGCCAAAGCAATTACAAGACGATTGATATTCATATTATTGCTCTAATTCTTTGCGCATTTGCATCAGTTGCTCTTTCTCTTCCTGGGCAGCCTTTGCCTGTTTGTCCAGTTCGGACTGCATATACTCACGATATTGTTTCTGGTCAAGGTCTGTTTGGATTACACCCAACTCATCTATTGTTTCATCCAATATTACTCATTTCGGGTACAAAAGTAGAAAGAATTTTGGTAAGTACAAAATGCAGACAGGTTGTTTATATGGCAACCGCATCAGAGCCGCAGTATTTTGACGCCCGACACAATGCCGATGAGACTGGCACGCAGATACTCGGATTTTCACTATCAATGGGTGTTCGAGTTGTTCGATATATTATAGGGAGGATTGGACGAACGGGACGGATTGGACAGATTAGTCCTATGAGATTAATAGGACGGATGGGACCAATTAGTCGCATAGGGGATTTGAGAAGGGTGCTTCAGGGGTCGATGAGGGGTCGTTGAGGCCGGCTTGAGGGGTCGTGGTATTTACGATCAGGGTACGATTTTGCGAGGAAGATAATAGAACGGACAGAAGTAATCGGGCAGATAAGTAATCCTATCAACCGCATTGCTTTGAAGTTGGAAAAAAGATGTATCTTTGCAGAGACATTGATGTGACAGTGAGAATATGATACACCTATACCGATATAGCCGGTTAGTACAAATCTATTCAAACACTATAATTTATAACGTACTTAACCTATGTCTCCGATACTGATACTTGTAGTAATTGTATTCTATTTCTGTCTGCTCTTCGGGATAAGTTGGCTGGCGGGCAGGCGGACTGACAATGCCGGTTTCTTCTCGGGAAACAGGCAGAGCAACTGGGTGTTGGTCAGTTTTTCCACCATCGGTGCCGCCATATCGGGTGTGACTTTTGTGAGCGTGCCCGGAATGGTGAACACAGCAGGTTTTTCCTATATGCAAATGGTGTTAGGTTTTACGGTGGGGCAACTGATAGTGGCATTTGTATTGGTTCCGCTGTACTACAGAATGAATCTGACCAGCATTTATGAGTATTTGCGCCACAGGTTCGGGGTATGCAGTTACAAGACCGGTGCATGGTTTTTCTTCATCAGTAAATTGTTGGGTGCGAGTGTGCGGTTGTTTGTGGTGAGTGCCGTATTGCAGTTGCTTGTATTCGGTCCCTTGGGATTGCCTTTTTCGCTGAATGCGGTATGTACGGTGGGAGTGGTTTATTTATGTACTTTCAAGGGTGGTGTCCGTTCGTTGGTATGGACAGATTTGCTGAAAACATTGTGCCTGATATTGTCGGTTGTCCTGTGTATTGTGCTGATATTGAAGAGCGGTGTCGGTTTTGACGGCATAGAACATTCGGAATGCGCCCGGTGGTTTTTCTTTGACGATATAAATGACCCACGCTATTTCTGGAAGCAGTTTCTGGCGGGTATCTTTCTGCTTATAGCCACTACGGGACTGGATCAAGATCTGATGCAACGGACGCTATCGTGCAGGAACTACAAGGAAAGCCAGAAGAACATTATCGTGGCAACGATTGTACAGTTCTTTGTGATTTTGCTATTCCTTTTGTTGGGTTGGCTTCTCTATGCATGGGCGGACAACACGGGGATAGACTTGAGCGGTTTGCAGGGGGATGACGTGTTCCCCTATCTGGCGACTGGCGGATATTTCCCGACCATAGTGGGCATATTGTTCATTATCGGTTTCATAGCCGCTGCCTATTCTGCCGCAGGGAGTGCATTGACTGCACTGACAACGAGTTTCAGCATAGACATACTGAACGGCAACGAACAGGCACAGGAAAAGGTGACGAAAACCAGGAAAACAGTACATGCAGCCATGGCCGTGCTGATGGCGGTATGTATTTATGTCATCTGGCTATTGAACAATGACTCGGTGATTCAAACCGTGTATAAGGTGGCATCGTACACTTATGGTCCTCTGTTGGGAATATTCTGCTTTGGTATTCTGACAAAAGCCAAAGTGCGTGACCGATGGATTCCGCTGGTTGCCATATTGTCACCCGTACTGTGTCTGCTATTGGATCTGCACTCACGGGAATGGTTTTCGGGCTATGTGTTCAGCCATGAACGGCTGATACTGAATGCATTGTTCACATTTATAGGAATGTGTTGCTTGATAACAAAGAACGACAAGGAACGACTTCACGAAACAAAATAAACAGATTACCATGAAACAATTTATTATTACAGCATTATTTCTGTTCGGGGCATCGCTTTATGCCATTGCGGGGATAGACATGCAAGCCCATGTGGCATCGGACGAAGGCAGAGACGCCTATACGGACTATGTGGAGAAACAGGCATGTTATTATGCGGGTGCATACACATACAGCCTTCTTGCAATGCAGCAGGGAGACGAACTATTCGGTTCGCTGAACAGCCTTATGGGAGAGACCAGCAGAATAGGGAGCGGCTCGTATTCTTATAATACTTTGCGCGATGCATACGTTGGTGTGGACAGAGACCTGAACAGGACAGGGTATATCATAGGTTATTATGACGGTTACTCTTTTGAGGGCACGTGGGACAACGGAAACACTTGGAACAGAGAACATACGTGGCCGCAGTCGAAGGGAGCCAACAAAAGTATTCCGATGGGGCATGATATGCAGTCGGTCCGTCCAACAAGAACGGCAGTGAACAGCGACAGAGGAAACACGCCTTACGGAGAGGGAAGTTGTTATTATGACCCTGATGAAGTGAAGATAAACAATACGAACTACAAACCTGTGAATATGGGATCGTATCGCGGTGATTGTGCGCGGGTGATACTATATGATTACATCGTTTATGGCAAGCAAGGAGGACATTCGAACAGTCTGTGCAACAATCAAGCGCAACTGCTCAGCAAGTTGGGACCGAATGGTGTATTCGAGTCGGTAGAGATACTGCTGAAATGGCATACCCAGGATCCCCCGTCGCTCACAGAGATGGTGCGCAATGACGGTGCAGAGGATTACCAAGGAAACAGAAATCCGTTTATTGATTATCCTGAGTTTGCCATACAGATATTGAAGGATGAAGTGACTACATATTCTGTGACATCGAATGTGACAATGACTCCGAACTACAGATTGAGTACACGTTATGGTTTTGTAACCTACTTGACAGGCAAGAACGGTAATCATCCGAGCAAGGTGAACGTGAGTGGCGGGACAGGCAAATATGATGCTTCGTTAGGAAGACTGATAGTGACAAACGTGACAGGAGAACTTCGCATTGAAGCCGAAGGAGAGGGAATGGGTGTTGTAAACCAAGAAGAAGAGACGTATCATTATTATACTCACCAAGGAGTGCTATATGTAGAGAATTTGGCAGGGCAGGACATAACCATTTACAATCTGCCCGGAGTCCCTGTAGCAAGGAGAGAGCAACAGAACGGAAGTTGCGCATTTCAGTTGGCAAAGGGTACTTATTTGTTGCAAATAGGGCAGCAGTGTTATAAAGTATTGTTATAGGCTGCCAAGTACTCCTGTTCCGGTTGTCCGGGTGTAGGAATCAGTTCGCATTTAGGAAGAATTCCCAATGCTGCGAAATCCATAATGGAAGAATAGCCGCTGCGTGCGATGACCTTTTGGGTTCCCATGAGACAGGGGAGCAATTGTGCATCATTAAGATAGGGAATAATGGTTATGTTTCCTTTGGTAAACTTGCAGAAAGGCGCATTGACTTTGCCTTGTACAACCAACAATGTTTCTTCCATGTTTTGATAGCGGTTTATGATGTTTTGCTCCAATATAGAACGTTGCGGCTCCAAACCGGAAAGAAGAAGCACTGCATTGTATGTAGAATCGGGTTCAACGGAATCTGGAGGTATGCTGAATCGGGACAGATGTCCGATGTAATGTGCATTGGCAGGTCGGTTTTTCGGGTGGGAAAGCAACCCTGCCAAGTCGGGCATACCTTCATTATCAGGGATCCATACCTCGGAGTATTTCTTCATCAGTTGTCTATGTCCTATTTCCAACACAGGTTCCAACCAGTTCCATGGAAACGGCAGACAGATGTGCAGTTGGTGGGTCAGATAGATACAATGCGTGTGAGAGGAATAGAAACCAAAGCGGTTGTCGGATATGACCCGATCGAAACTTTCCAGAGAGAGGAGTCGGCGGAGTGCGAGATGGTCACGGATTGCCCAATGCAGCAAGCGGGGCAATTGTCTGAGGATAGCAGCAGTCTGCGATGTACCGGCAGAATAATGAAGGTTTAACTTCGGCAGTTCGATAGTACGGAGTTTCGGAAAGTGCTGTTTCAAGAGAGTGAGACTATCTCCATCGCCTGCTATGATAACTTCGTTCCCCTCACGGAGAAAACGGGCAACCAACGGGATACATCGTGAGGCATGCCCTAACCCCCAATTGAGCGGTGCAACAAGAATCTTCATAGCCCGATACAGTTAAGCGGATACCGTTACGGAAAAGCCTTTACTCCGCAGATGGTCGGCAATGGATTGCATGATGGCAGCATCAATCTTTTGAAGACTTTCAATTGGGGTCGCCCGATCAATGACATAGATCATGATGTGCTTCGGATTCAAGTGTTCTACCACTTTGTACCAAGCATCCAATTCTTCGGGAGTGGTGTTGTCGATATGCTTACCATTATGTTCTCCTTTCAGGAAACAAGTTTGCAGGGTGAAATCACCATCAAAGCATTGCAGCATCTTTACAATATCTGCAACGGTCAGTTGCGGATTGACGGGCTGATCGATGAGGCGCATTGTTTCATTGACGGCAGAGTCTAATTTGAGTATCCGTTGGTCAATCAACCGAAGTGCTTCCACCACATCCTGACGGAAGAGTTGGGTTGAATTGCTCAGCACTGCCACCTTGGCAGAGGGACACCATGTGTCACGCAGGGAACAAGTATCTTGGATAATTCCTAAGAACTCGGGGTGCATAGTCGGTTCACCATTTCCTGAAAACGTAATGACATCGGGAGCAAGGTTTTGCTTCTTCATGTGGAGAAGACGACTTTCCAATGCTTCTTTCACTTGCAGCCGAGCAGGCAATTGCGGTGCGTGAATGGGGGTATTGAATCCACATTCGCAATAGATGCAGTTAAAAGAGCATAACTTGTGGTCTGTAGGCATCAGGTTGACGCCTAAGGAGATGCCTAAGCGGCGGCTGTGGATGGGTCCGTATATGATTTCGTTGAAGAGCATAGAGCATAAAGGCTATTTGATACGCCGCCCAAGGGCAAGACAGAGCATACGTTTTATCTGCTCCAAGGCAGGTTGCTGCCGGAGCAATTGGAGCATGGTTTCTTCATCGTTGTTCTCCTGAGCATGTTGCAATTGCATACGCAGTGAATCTATTTGCCGGTTGATAAGGGCTAATTTCAATTCATAGAGCAGATGGGGTACGAGGTCGGTGAGTTCATCTTCATCGGAGGGCAGTTCTACTTCCACATTTACATTTTCGGATATGCTTTTCTTTCCGTAAATTTTACTCCGTGTATATTTCTCACTGATAAGGTTGACTGCCAGAGCGCTAATCTCCGGGTCTATGTGATACTTGAAGAATGTTTCGGCACAGAATCCTTCCTCGTTCAGATGCAGTCTCAGTTCTTCTATAATTTTTCTGTAGAGAGGATGCTGAAATACTATTTGGTCGTTGTCCAAGTCTGTCAATATATATTGGCCGACGCTACAAGTTGTACCGTCTTCATTGGTGTAGAGAGTTCTGTCTCCGTAACGGACCAATACTTGCAGGATATTCTGTATGTTTTCGTTCAGTTTTTTGTCTTCGATATCTGATGTACTGAGTGTATCAGCAGGGGAATCATTCCGGCTGTCCGGATATACACTTGGTGCGGTTACGTTTTGTTCATTGGCTTGTACTTCATCTGTTTTAGAAACATTCTGTCCGGTGGTGGGTTGGGAACGGCGTTTTTGTTCTTGTTCCGCTGCTATATTCTGCAGCCGCTTGACCTCGGAAAGGAGTGTCTCTTCGGATATATCAAGCAAGCGGCTGCAGTCTTTGATGTATATCTGTTGAGTTATCCGGTCGGGGATGACAGCAACAGACTCCATGATATTTCTTACCACTTCGCTACGCTTAACAGGGTCTCCTTCTGCGTCCTTCAAGAGCAGGTTGGTTTTGAACCGTATGAAATCCTGTTGGTGGTCTTGAATGAATTGTATGAAGTCTGTAGCATTCTGTTTCCGTGCAAAAGAGTCGGGGTCTTCACCATCGGGCAACAGGACGACCTTGATATTTATCCCTTGCTCCAGCAACATATCTATACCCCGCAAAGCAGCATGAATACCGGCAGCATCACCATCATAGAGGATTGTCACATTCTCGGTGAAACGGTGAAGCAACCGTATTTGATATTTAGTAAGAGCGGTTCCACCCGACGAGACGACATTCTCTATTCCTGCCTGATGCATAGAGATGACGTCCATCTGTCCCTCGACCAAATAGCAACAGCCTTTTTTTGCAATGGTCTGCTTTGCCAAGGAAAGTCCATAGAGTTCTTTTTGCTTGGAATAGAGAAGAGAGTCGGGGGAATTGACATATTTTCCTACATGTTCCTGCTTCTTGAGAATACGTCCCGCAAAGGCAACCACTTTGCCCGAAACCGTGTAAATGGGGAACATTACACGTCCTTTGAAGCGATCGTAGTAGCCTCTCTCCGATTTGCCGCACAGGCCGGTGTTTTCCAAGTATTTGTCATCGAATTTCGCACTATGGGCAGCCGAGTAGAGTGCATTGCGATCGGGTGAATAGCCCAGGCAGAACTTTTTTATGATGTCTTCACGGATACCTCTTTCCAAGAAGTACTTAAGTCCGATATTCCGTCCTTCTTCCGTCTCCCACAGGTTGTGCCGGAACCAATTGTTCGCCCACTCATTGAGCATGAACATTGATTCCCGTTCTGTCTGTGCCTGTTTTTCCTCATCGGTCAGTTCCCGTTCCTGTATTTCAATGTTGTATTTCTTCGCCAACGTGCGCAATGCATCCGTGTAGGAACACTGTTCATATTCCATTATGAAGTTGACAGCATTGCCTGCTTTTCCGCAGCCGAAGCATTTGTAGATACCTTTTGCCGGTGATACCGTGAAAGACCCCGTCTTTTCATCGTGAAACGGACACAGACCAATGAGGTTGGCACCGCGCTTGCGCAGTGTCACATAATCGGATATTACGTCTTCAATATGTGCGGAAGCGTATATCCTATCTATGGTCTCGCGAGGTATCATGCAGTGTCTTAAAAGTTCAGGAAATAGATACCGATCTTTATGGACCATTGGTCGAACCGCCCGCGCATACGATACTCGTTGTCGGGGTTGGCTGAATCGTTGTAGAAACGATCGTTATAGTGATTTATGATGCCGAAATCATATCCGCCCCGGATATAGTAGTTCTGGTATTGAAACCCTGCTCCCAGCCCCCATGTGAGGTTCCACGGGCGATAATCCGGTGTGTCATCTTGATCTTTGTCAGCCTTGAAATGGTTTTCTTTGTTTTCGGTTGACTGACCAGTGATTTCATTTTTCCGGTATGTGGTCTTATCGAATGAGAAATTATATTGGAACGAAGGACCTGTATAGAGTACAAGATAGGTCTCTTTTGCGATTTCAAACTTATACTGCCAATCGACAGGCACCTCTATGCTGTGCATTTGGTTGCCGTACTTTACTTTCTGTGCCGTTGAGAAACTGCTCTCCGACTGCCATTTGGTGTGATTACCTCCGTATAAATAGTTTACGCCGAGACGGAAACCAAAGCCTTTTATCAGAGTGGCATCGTACACAAGCCCCAACTTCAAGCCGTTCAGTTTGGTCACATTGGGATAGTGTTTTTTCTCGGTAGCGGGGTTTTCCCGCAAAACGGGTTGAGCGTAACCTAATTCAAATCCCAACGATTGCTTTTGTGCCATTGCGCTTAAAGTACACAGGCAGAGCATAAGTATTACAGGAATTGTCTTTTTCATCGTTTTTTGGATATAGAAGATTTTGTTCTTGTATTTTTGGTGGTTTGTTTTGATTTTTCCGGTTCTGCGGCAGTGGCGGGTGCTGTATGTTTTCTGTCTTCCGTTGCCAGATTATCCAGTTGTTCCGGTGTACTCTCTTCTTGTACAGAAGAAAACACGTCGCCGGGCATCTTCGGGCGCAGATGATCTCTCCATAAGAACTCGTCCAGGTGTGCTTCAGGGGTCGTAATACTATCCAAGGGGTACATTGTCCCCGTGGTAGCCGTAGTGAAGACGATATGATCTATTTTCTTGTTTTGCAGGAAGATCTTAACGAAACTGCTCTGTGTTTTATTCATACCGATGAATGTTCCATCGTCTTCGCGCGGGAAGAAGATGGTTTCGGCATTGCCGTTTACTTCGACACGCCTGAGTTCTCCGTTGCGAATATATGCGAACATCTCTTTTCCCGCCATTTGATCGAACCGGTCGGCATCTTCCTGCTTAACGGCAATAGCATTACCGACTCCATGAGCATAATCTATTGTTCCATTCTTCATATAAACATAGATTGTATCGGCAGAGACTTGATTTTCATCACTCCAACAAACAGGATTTCCGCAGAGGGACATAACGGAATCTCTGCCGTGATAGGTCAATGAGTCGCATACCATCTGCATATCCTGCCGGTAGGTTCTCACTCCGTAGTAGGCGCGCAGGCGCTGGTAGGTGGTATCATTCCACAGGGTGTCAGGTTCGTGGTAGGTTGCGACAGAATCCCTGGCGGGATTGCCATAAGGAACAATTACGGGTTCCTGGTAATGCACTTCTTCCGTGAACAACGTGTCGGCGTGCATATACAACCAGTCTTTCCCCGACCAATCGACAAACAAAGCACTATCGGTGGCGTAACCTTTTTTTCCGTCCTCATATACTTCACCATAGTTTCCATACAGAGTTGCCTTACGTATGCTGTCTGTCATTTCAAAGCGGCTATACACTTTTCCGAACCCTGCCTGTTTGTCATAGAACAGAGAGTCGCCCGTGAGGCTCTTGCCATCAGCGTGTATAATTTTTGAACGTTCCATCAGCAGCGTCTCTTCCGTTTGCGTATTATACCACCCCAGAGTGGAAAGAATGGTGGTTTCATCACCATAATCAATTCTTGTAGGTCCCTGCAGGTATGCAATATGTGTTTCGGTGTTGTATTTGAGCGTATCGGCGGTGAGAGTAAATTTGGGATGTTTCAACAGGACATTGTCTCTGAAAACGGCTTGATTGTTATAGGGTGTATATTGCCCCCATGCAGAAGTGAGAATATTGAGAGAGTCTTGCAGTTCCCCACCGTGGAAATAATAGGCAATATCATTCGTTCTGTCGTAGTTCAAACTATCGGTTGTGAGAGTGGTATTTCTATTTATGAGTTTCACGTTCTTTCTCAGTCGGGCGACCTTTGTGTTTCCGTTGTAATAGAGTATGTCCCCGTATCCTGAAAGTGTGTCTCCCTGTACGAAACGAATATGTCCGAAGGCGTCGAACGAGTTTTCTTTCTCATAGAAATAGGCGCTATCGCAATACATATATGCCTCTTCGTGGCGGAAACGCACATTCCCTTTCAGCAGTTGTGCATCGGGATGCAAACGCTCATCGAAGGAGAGTGTCTCGCATTGTTCCAAATAGACCAAGGTCTCTTTCTGTGCGCTTGCATAAGACACAAAAAGAGAGAATACACCTACCAATATCAGTTTGTGAGATATTCTCATTTACCTGTCATCTTCCGGTATCTTCCTTCACCCAACCAGGAAACTCAAAATCACATCCCCGCCATTCCGGATCAATCACGATATATGTATCTTTCTGTTTCTGTTGTATCCACTGACGAATAAAAGCCTCACTGCGTTGTTGCTCGTACATTGCCCGAATGGTTTGGTAGTCGTCCACCAAGTTGGCTTTGTGGACATCCGTTTTCGACTTCAATTTGACGATGGCACAGACCTCTTTATTCTTTGTGTCGTCCATCATCACAAACGGACGGCTTATTTCCCCTACATTCATTCCGTGAATTTGCCGTGCAATCTCAGGCGGCAATGACTGGTATTCGAACTTTGTCGCCCCTGTTTCAGGATTCATCATGACGCCGGCGTTCATAGCGGTGTTCTTGTCCTGTGAGAAGAAAGCAACGGCTTGTTCGAATGATAGTTTCTCATTGCGTATAAGATCCGCAATAGAGTCCAATCTGCTAATGGATTGTGTCTTGTCGTTCTGCGATATACGGGGCTTGAGCAGTATGTGCCGGCAATTGATTCTGTCGCCCCGTTTTTCTATCAGTTGGATAATGTGGAAACCATATTCAGTTTCCACGATACGGCTTACTTTTCTCGGGTCACTCAGATTGAATGCCACATCTGCGAACTCGGGTACGAGTTGACCTTTTCCGACAAAGCCCAATTCTCCTCCCCTCTTGGCACTCTCTGTGTCTTCGGAATAGAGGCGCGCCAACATGGAGAAGTCAGCATCTCCGTTGTTGACACGTTCTGTGAAATCGCGCAACCGTTTCTTGACACGATCGATCTCTTCTTGTGGTACAGGTGGGTCAAGACTGATTATTTGTACTTCCACCTGGGTTGGAATAGTGGGTATGCTGTCAGAACTTAATCCCGAGTAGAAACGCCGTACTTCAGCAGGCGTTGATTTGATATTCTCCGTCAATTTCTGTTGCATCTGCTGAATAATCATCTGATTGCGGACAGCCGTTGTCATATCCTCTTTCATCTCAGACATGGACTTGCGGAAATACTCTTCCATTTTTTCTTTAGATCCTATCTGAGATATATAGTAGTTCAGACGCATATTCACTTGCGTTGCCACGGTGGATTCATTTACTTCCACAGAGTCCAATTCGGCTTGATGAAGAAACAACTTCTGAATGGCCAGTTGTTCGGGTATTGTGCAGTAAGGATCGCCTGCAATCTCTTGACCTTCATACTGAGCCCTCAGCCGTTCCTCCTCCACTTCCGAACGCAGTATGGCATCGTCACCGACGACCCATATTACTTCATCTATTACGTTATCTTGTGCCTGCGATGTGATACATGCCAATAACAAGGCACATATCACCGATAGTCTATTCCGTTTCATTGTCTGTTTCAGTATTCCGGTTAAATACAATTTTTCCTTGTCGTATTGCTTGTTGATACATTTCTTCTTTCTGTTGTTTCAAGAAATTCACTTGCCGCCTGTTCAAAAGGACTTTTTCTATTTCAGGTTGTGCATAATCAAGCGGCATAGGTTCACCTGCTGAGTGTCTGTCTGTTATGCGTAGAAGATAGAGCGATACCGAGTCTTGGTATTGTACGAAACCCTTCTGCCGAATTTCTTGTGCAACATCTTTTGAATCCGTTGGCATCAAGAGCATCACATTATGCAAGGTCTGCCATTGGTCGGAAAAAAGTTCGTATGATGCAGCATATTGATAAGCATATTTTTCAATCTTTTCCATGTTTTCGTCCGTCAGTTCTTCCATCCACTGCCGCAGTTCTTCTATACGAGGTGCATCTTGAGGTAATGAAATGAACATGCCCCGCAAGATGTCTTCGCGTAATACAAAGCGTTCTGAATGACGCTGATAGAACTGTCCTATTGAGTCCTCTTCTATCTGCTTCGGCATACGAGTATCAACCAAATACTGCTCATATTCGTGTACATAGAGTGTTCTTCTATAGTCCTCCACCAACGCTTCTGTTGCAGGAGCATTCTCCGTAGTACGTTTAGCCTTGTTGTAAAGCAGTATATCACTTGCCCATTGCCGGATATATTTATCTGCAATGGCTGCACTATCGTCTGTGCTTACCGCCCCTGCGGTAATAGCCGCCAAATCGTTTGCATACAGCGAATGTCCGTTTACAGTCACCACGGCTTCGCCTGCTTGATGTTGCCTAATATATTTGCAACTTGCCAACGCACATAAAACGATAATGCAAAACAAGACTTTCTTCATTGTGTTTGAACGGGTGTATATCTTTGCAAAGGTACATGGTTTTTCTGAATCTGCCAAACTCATTTCAGAATAGACCTCCTCTATTATCGCCACTATTTTTGGCACGTTATTTGACACTCGCAATTCAAGTGTTCTTTGTTGTAGTGTCCTTTTGCGGTTCTTTGCTGCCTGTCTCCTGCTCCTGGAGTGCATCTACAATAGAGGGTGAATCCAATATAGAGTCGGTGTTGTGCTTTTCCATAAACGCATTGTGGCGGAATAGCACATAGAGAGCAACGATCAGACCGCCGATAAAATCAAGGATGAGGTCGGTCATCGTGTCGCGCAGTGCCTCGTGCCCCACGAGTGGAATATCCTGATCGGTATAGATAGATCCCGACGTGGTCTCCATAAATTGCTGCGTATTGGTGCCGAACAGGTCATCGTAGGTATATTCGCAGATCTCCCAGATCGCACCGCACGAGAGCGAGAACATCAAGAGAAAAAGTGCCAGAAAATACTTGTTGCTGAAAACCACTTGGTCGGAGTCGGAGAGCAGAATATGCACAATCCATAGCCCGATGAAAGACAGCATACCACCTGAGAAAAGGTGCAGGAGCGAATCCCACCACGGATAGCGACCATAGAAATTAAGCCCGTCGCCGAGCACCATAGCCGTGAAAGCAAAAGCGGCAATGACAACGGTCAGTACCAGCGGCACATTGAGCAGAAAGCGCTTCCTGAGAATAATCGGTGCAGTCAGAATAAGCAACATTGCCACATATTGCAACCCGCAGAATAGCACGGCTTTCAGGGTCGTTTCGGGTTGGAAAAGCAGATAGACCACGTTGGCAATACCCAACACAATAGTCAGAACGAAAAGGACGATATAAAACCGCTTGAGACGTTGATGGGGACTCATCATAGCAATAAACAATGGATGGTTAACAATCAAATATTGTGCAAAAACTATACCGCAGAGGAGAATACTTGCAGTTAATGAGAAATATAAAACCTTACAAACGATATATAATAATATGAAGATTCTACTTGTCATCGACCAGTTCGATGCAGCCAACAACGGCACAACTATTTCGGCAAAACGCTTTGCCACGCACTTGCGCGAGCATGGCAACGAAGTGCGTGTTATCTCGACTGGGGCACCTTCGGAGGACAAATACGTGGTAGCGGAATGGAAATCGCCTATCGGCGAGAGTCTGATCAAAGCGCAGGGAATGGCGTTCGGTAAGCCCGATGTGGATGTATTGGAGAATGCTATTTCGTGGGCGGAAGTGGTGCATTTTATGATGCCTTTTGCGCTTTCGATAGAGGGATTGAAAGTGTGCCAGAAATTAGGTATTCCGCATACCGCCGCTTTCCATGTGCAGCCGGAGAACATCACTTCGAGTATCGGTCTGAAGGATGCCACGCTCATCAACAAGGCGATTTATCACACGTTCCGCGATGTGTTCTACAACAATTTCAAACATATCCATTGCCCGAGTCATTTCATTGCCAACCAACTGAAAGAGAACGGCTACACCGCCAAACTGCACGTGATAAGCAACGGCGTGGAGCCCGATTTCCAATATCGCCGTGATGCGGAGAAAGCACCGGAGTTTGCCGGAAAGATTGTGATTATGATGATTGGTCGTCTGTCTGTGGAGAAAAGGCAGGATGTGATTATCGACGCCGTCAAGAAAAGCAAGTATGCCGACCGCATACAGTTGGTGTTTGCCGGACAGGGACCGCTGCTCGGCGACCTCGAGAAGCAGGGTGCCGACCTGAAGAACCCGCCTATTTTCCGTTTCTTCACCAAAGAGGAACTGATCAATATGCTGGCGCAGACCGATCTCTATGTGCATGCTGCCGACATTGAGATTGAGGCTATCTCGTGTATTGAGGCTTTTGCTACGGGCGTAGTGCCTGTGATTGCCAATTCCGACCGCTCGGCAACGCCGCAGTTTGCGCTCGACAAACGCAGTCTGTTTGCTCCGGGCGATAGCGACGACCTCGCCAAGACCATCGACTACTGGCTTGACAACCCCGAGGAACGCAAGCGTATGGAGCCGCAGTATGCCGAGGCGGGCAAACAATACAGCATAGAGCATTCTATCGAACTGGCAGAGGAGATGTTCCGCGAGGGCATTGCCGACAACGACCCCGAGGAAGACCGCCGCACATGGCGCAACGCCCTCGAAGAGGACGTCAAACGCCTCCGCGAACGCCTGGCGGAGTTGAAAAGATAACGAACTGTTGTTACGCGAACAAGGGCAGTCTATAACCATATAGACTGCCCTTGTTCGCATCTGAAACAGACCAATAGCAATCATAGGATTGCACGTATTTCATTAATGCACAGGGCGGGCGTCCGAAATATGCTGTCCCTTGAATATTGCTCCAATGTTACTGATTTTAGACGTTCCGGTTGATTGAGAAGTCCGAGGGAGCATGGCTTGGGGTTATGGGAGGATGGGACAGATGGGACTAATTGGGCGGATAGGACAAATGAGCCGAATGAGACAAATAAGGTCAGGTGTCGTTGAGGTCTGCTTGAGGTGTCGTTGAGGTGCCGTTGCGGTCGGCTAACGTTGAGCGACTGCCATTTCATGTTGCAGAAAGACGGACGTTGCTTGCAGCAGGGGGTAAAAGATACATTCTAAGCGGTTGGATGGTTTACTAACGGAAACAGATGACTTAGAGGGTTGTGGGATATTTTGTTGCTGATTTGTCAGTGCGGTCGGATTTTAGTACCTTTGTCACGAAGAAAGACTAATTTTATGGAAAAATTGCAGAACAGAAAATGGACAGTGCTGGACAGCCAGTATGTAGCCAAAGAGGGGGATTGGTTTACCGTAAGGAAAGAACGTGTACAGTTGCCTTCGGGGGTAGTCGTACCGGCATGGTATATCATGGAGTTTCCCGACTGGGTGAACATTATAGCCATCACCAAGAAAGGGGAGTTTGTGTTAATAAGCCAATACAGGCATGCCTTGGGGGAGACACACTACGAACTCTGTGCCGGTGTGGTGGACAAAACGGACGAGTCGCCAATGGCGGCAGCGCAACGCGAACTGATGGAAGAAACCGGCTTCGGCGGCGGAGAATGGACGCCATTCATGTGCCTTTCGCCTAATCCCACTAATCATACGAACCACTCCCATACATTTCTGGCTATCGGCGTGGAAAAAATGAGTGATCCCCATCAAGAGCCATCGGAGGATATACGGACATATCTATGCACAAAAGAGGAAGTGTATGACCTTTTGAAAAATGACGGGATCGTGCAAGCATTGCACGCTGCCCCCCTTTGGAAGTATTTTGCAGAACATCCTGAATGACGATAGAGGATATAGAAATAGAAGTAAGGCGCAAGTCTGTCAAGTATATGACCCTCAGGGTGAAGCCTTCGGATGGGACAGTCAGTCTGACGGTTCCGATGCACGAAAGCGAAGACCGGGCGAGGCAGTTTGTAGAGAGCAGGTTGGCATGGGTCCGCAAGACACAAGAGCGTATCCGCAGACAGAGACCACAAAGGGAATATATCTCTGGAGAAAGATTAGATTTATTCGGGACGACTTACACGTTACGGGTAGAGGAGAGCCGTATTGCCAATGCGGTACAATTGTGCGGAGACGAGATTATTCTCCGTTGCAAGTCCGGCAGCCTTTTTGCCCAACGTGAGAAGATGATGGAGTACTTCTACAAGAAACAACTGGAGGTTCTGGTGGATACGCTTGCAGCCAAATGGCAAGTCACGATGCATGAGGGCGGAGTGAGTTATTCCGTCCGAAAGATGAGAACAGAGTGGGGGAGTTGCACCCCCAAGAGACGTACTATACGATTTAATTCATCATTGGCAGAGAAGCCCATACCGCAGATAGAATATGTTATAGTGCATGAACTGGCACACCTGCAACATCCCGATCACAGTTCCGCTTTTTGGCAAACCGTGGAACGCTATATCCCGAACTATAAGGAACTACGTTATCAACTGAACCATTAGAAAAATGATTACACTAAGAGCAGCTACTCAACAAGATGCCGAATTTCTGGCGGTGTGTATGATTATGGCATTAGGGAAAGACTATGCTTTCTGTTTGGAAGACAGCAAACAGATGCAACTGGCAGCCGAGGTCTGCGGGCGCGAAGATACACTATATTCATGGCGCAATGCATGGATAGCGGAGAACGGAGACGAGCGCTCAGGCGCACTGATAGGCTATGACGGCGCGCAATATGCGGAGATGCGGCGGATAACATTTGCCCTATTATCGGACATCATTTCGCCAGAGACGGCACAAATGCAAGCGGAGACGAAGGCCGGAGAATTTTATCTTGACAGCCTCGCCGTGATGCCGGAGTACAGGAAACAGGGCATAGGGAGGACATTGATTCTGCATGCCATAGAGCAACTTACGAGAGAAAAGAAACAACCGGTAGTGTTGGTGGTACTGCCTGATAATCCCGCAAGAAGAATGTACGAATCGATAGGTTTTCGTCCTGAAGAGGAGGTGTTCCTGTTCGGAGAGAATTATCTGCGCTGCAGGTATCTGCCTGTATAACTTTCGGGGCACTTGCAAAGCATTTCTGGCGTACCTGCAAAGACTATATTGCCGCCTGCCTCCCCGCCTTCGGGTCCCAAGTCGATAACATGATCCGCTGCCATGATGACGGCAGGATTGTGTTCGACAACAATGACGGTATGCCCTTTGCTAATGAGTGCATTGAGTGCTTGCAACAGAATGTGAATGTCGTGATAATGGAGTCCCGTTGTAGGCTCATCGAACACGAAGACAGTAGGATCGCTTTTCTCGTTAGCCAGGAAAGCCGCCAATTTGACGCGTTGACTTTCACCTCCGGAGAGCGTACTACTTGGTTGCCCTAACTTGATGTAACCAATACCGACATCCTGCAATGGTTTAAGACGTTTCACAATCTTCTTTTCAGTGGAGCCTTTGCCTGCAGAGAAAAATTCAACGGCTTGGTTGACAGTCATCTCCAGCACATCGTATATATTTTTGCCATTGTAGGTGACTTCCAAGATATCTTTCTTGAAGCGTTTGCCATGGCAATGTTCACATTCCAGCACCAAATCCGCCATGAACTGCATTTCGACGGTGATAGTTCCTTCGCCTTTACATTCCTCGCATCGTCCTCCAGGGGTGTTAAAAGAAAAATGAGCCGCCGTGAAACCCATCTGTTGAGCGGCTTGCTGTTCGGCAAAGAGTTTACGAATCTCGTCATAAGCCTTGATGTACGTCACAGGGTTGCTCCGAGTGGATGTTCCGATAGGGTTCTGGTCAACGTATTCAATGTCGGAAATGAGGTGAAGACTTCCTTGAAGACAATCAAAATCGCCCGTGTGTTCCGCCACTCCTCCGAAGTATTTTTTCAAAGCGGGGTAGAGTACTTTGCTTACCAAACTGGATTTTCCGCTGCCTGATACGCCCGTGACAACCGTAAACACATTCAGAGGAAAGCGTACGTCCAAATTCTTGAGGTTGTTTTCACAAGCACCTTTGATCTCAATATAGTTGTTCCATGGCCTTCGGAACTTTGGTGGCTGAATGACTTCTTTTCCAGTAAGGAAGTCCAATGTGTAGGAATGAGCGGCAGATGTATTGGAAGACGGATTCTCTGCATCGTATTTGCCTGCCCACACTATCTCGCCTCCTCCGCGTCCTGCTTCTGGTCCCACATCGATGATATAGTCGGCAGCACGGATAATTTCCTCGTCGTGTTCCACAACGACAACGGTATTGCCAAGGTCGCGGAGTTGTTTGATGACTCCAATGAGTTGGTCGGTATCACGCGGGTGAAGCCCGATACTAGGTTCGTCCAAGATATACAAAGATCCGACAAGACTGCTTCCAAGGGATTTCGCCAGGTTGATACGCTGGCTCTCACCGCCAGACAGTGTGCCGGAAAGCCGGTTGAGCGTGAGATAACTCAGCCCGACTTCCTTCATGAACCGAAGTCGGGACGTGACCTCCTGCAGCAATTGTTTTGCAATGGTTTGCTCGTGCTGGTTCAATTTGAGTTGATCGAACCAATCAGACAGGTTTCCAATGGACAGATTGATTAGTTGGGTGATGCTCTTGTCTCCTATTTTGACGTATTCAACTTCTTTCCTGAGACGATTGCCATTGCATGAAGGACACAGCGTTTTACCACGATATCGGGACAACATGACCCGATACTGTATCTTACTGTATTGTTTTTCCTCCAACATGTTGAAGAAATCGTTCAACCCGTGGAAATGGGTATTGCCTGTCCAAATAAGTTGTTTCTGCTCTTTGGTGAGGGCGTAGAAGGGTGTATGTATGGGGAAATCGAAGAGAGAGGCTGTCCGTATGAGTTCCTGGTTCCACATCCCCATCTTCTCACCTCGCCAACAGGCGATAGCCCCCTGGTAGATACTGAGTGATTTATTCGGGATGACAAGGTCGGGATCAATACCGATTACATTTCCGAACCCGTTACATTGCGGACAAGCACCAAACGGACTATTGAAGTCGAACAGATGTTCTGTCGGTTCAATAAACTGAATTCCGTCTGCTTCGAAGCGAATAGAGAAGTCGGTGACGGCTCCGTCTTCCAACTGAATGGAACAACAGCCTTTTCCTTCAAAGAACGCTGTCTGCACAGAATCGGCAAAGCGGTTGGCGGTACTCTGCTGTCCATCGATCACAATGCGGTCGATGAGCAGATAGAGTGTGTCTTTGTTGATATTGATATTGATATTATGTTTGTCAATCTCGGACAGACGGATAATGTTTTTTCCACAAACCAAGCGGCTGAAGCCCTGCTCCTGCCATACAGTAGCCTGCTGTGCAAGAGAATAGTCTAACTCTTTCACAGGAGAGAGCAACATTAATCGTGTACCTAACGGAAGCGATAGGACGTAATCCACTACATCGCTTACCGAATGTTTTTTAACTTCTTGTCCGGATATCGGCGAGAACGTGTGTCCGATGCGTGCATAAAGCAACTTGAGGTAATCGTAGATCTCCGTGACCGTGCCGACAGTGGAACGAGGGTTCTTTGCCAAGGTCTTCTGTTGAATGGCAATTGCGGGTGGGATGCCGTCGATGAAGTCCACTTCCGGTTTCTGCATCCTGCCGAGAAATTGCCGAGCATACGCGGAGAGACTTTCGACGTATCGTCTTTGCCCTTCTGCATACAAGGTATCGAACGCGAGACTGGATTTGCCACTGCCCGAAAGTCCCGTGATGACGACAAATTTATTCCGAGGAATGAGTACGTCAACGTTCTTAAGGTTGTTGGTACGCGCCCCTTTTATATGTATGAAACCGTTGTCCACGCTTTTCAGAATTGTCCAAGAATCTCGTTGTGCAACTGTTTTGCCTGTTTCATACTTTCCTCGTTGCCTGTGTCAATGAGTTCCTTGGGGAGACGAGGAATTCGGATATGGGTGCCAACGCCGATGTGATTGGGATCGGGTATGGCATCTTTGTTGGCTTCATAGATATACACCCAGAAATCGGGAGCACCATAGTATTTTCGCGACAACCACGTGAGACGACTTCCTTCCGTGAGCGTTTCCGTGGTAATAAAGTCGGTGTAATTTCCCGGTTGAACTATGCTGCTTTTTTCTTCAGCGGGTTGCGAAACCGGCTGTTTCTGAGGAGCAGCAATGGTATCTTCTTTGGCAACTTGTGCAGAATCGGTTTCCATTTTCTCTTCTGTGTAATCACCGGTTGGCGGTGTTGCAGTCGCAACGATCTCTTCTTTTTCGAGGAGACTGTCCGCCCATGAGGTGATTCTGTGCTGCAAGAAGAAATAACCTCCCACCAACAGCAGACAGAAACACAGAACGGTTATTCCCGCCACTTTCCAAGGTTGGAACGGTTTCTCCTTGCGTTGTGCGGGTTTTTCTGGAATGGATGCAGGTTGTTCTATCGGTTTCTCAATCGGTGTATCTTCCTTTTGTGGAGATGCGTTCTCTTGAGGAGGAGCGGGAGTATCCGGTATTGTTTCTGTATGTGTTTCCTGTTCGTCTGGCGGTGTGTCAGGCTGTTTTTTTTCAAATTCCGTTACTTCCGGATGTTCCTCTGTTTGTTGTTCGGAAATGGCACCGAGTTCTGCGAGCAGGTCTTTGATTTCTTCAGCCTGTTCCCCTAATTTTTGTATGGGGTTTATCTCGGTTTTTTCTGTTTGTTTTTCTTCGTCGATGACGATGGATTCCAAATGAGAGAACGGTTCGTTGATCCGGTTTTTCAGAGTTGTTTCCGGTGTGAAGACGACCTTGTTGTAGCCTTCTATGGTGATAGGTTCGCCGGTTTGTACGTTTATGCTCTTCCGTGGCTCATTCCATTGTACTTTGAAGGTTCCCAATCCGTTGATTTTTACAGATTTGTCCGTTCGCAGCCCCTCGATAATAACATAGAAGAGTTGATCGAGGAACTCACCCGCTTGCCGCTCGGGCAATGAAGTCCGCCCACTCAGCAACTTGCGCAGCACCGCCAATGTTATTCTTTCTTCTGCCATATTATTTTTCGTTCAATAGGATTTCCTTCAGTTTGCTATTTTGTTTGAAGCACAACTGAAGTTTGGGAGGGGTGAGTGTCCTGATTCCTGTTTTGGGATTGACGTTTACGCGTTCGTTTTTCTTGCGTACTTCTAAATCTCCAAAGTCTTGAATGTGGATGTTTTTTCCTTGAAGAAGGCTTTCCGTCAGGATTTCGGCTGTACTCTCAAGCAGGTCAGTGACCTTTTCCTTGTTCAATTGAGTTTTTCTTGAGACCTCGGTTATCAGTTGTTGTGTAGTCATAGGTTTCTTATTCTGCTGTCAAGGGTTCTCCATAGAGATCAAAGGTTTCTGCATTTGTTATGCGGACAGGATATATTTCTCCGATAGTCAGCGGTTGCTCTTTGTCAACAAGTACTTCTCCGTCCACTTCGGGGGAATCGAATTCTGTTCTGCCAATATAGAAATCGGGTTCTTCTCGGTCAATAATGACTTGCATGACAGAGCCTACTTTCTGTGCATTGATTCCGGCAGCAATTTCTTCCTGGAGTGACATGACGGCGTCCACACGGTCCAATTTGGTCTGTAAGGGAATGTCGTCGGCATAGTGACGGTTTGCGAACGTCCCTTCTTCGTCGGAATAAGCAAAGGCGCCGAGCCGTTCGAATCGGATGTCGCGTACGAACTGCATGAGTTCAGCCACGTCGGATTCTTCTTCACCCGGGTGTCCGAGCAGGAGAGTCGTTCGAAGGTGAATTCCCGGGACTTCCCCTCGAATACGTTCAATCAAAGCATAGGTTTCGGCTTTCGTGATATGGCGCCGCATCCGTTGCAGCATATTATCGGAGATATGTTGCAGGGCGATGTCAAGGTACTTGCATATATTATCCCTCTCCCGCATGACGGGCAGTATATCAAACGGGAAGCCGGCAGGGTAGGCATAATGAAGACGTATCCACCGGATACCTTTCACATCGGAAAGACGCCTAAGCAACTCCGCCAAACGACTTTCACCATACAGGTCGATGCCATAGTAGGAGAGGTCCTGGGCGATTATCTGCAACTCTTTTACCCCTTGACCCACCAGCCATTCGGCTTCCTGCACAATGTCTTCTATCGGGCGCGAGACGTGTCTGCCCGTGATAAGCGGGATGGCGCAATAGGAAC
Organism: Bacteroidales bacterium UBA7569; assembly: GCA_002477945.1. Lineage (GTDB taxonomy): Bacteria > Bacteroidota > Bacteroidia > Bacteroidales > Paludibacteraceae > Colicola. Next base: position 36,972 of record DLLF01000013.1, on the reverse strand, counting down.
ACATCCGGTTGCAACCTTCCGATATTTTGAGGTAGGCGTAATGGCGAGGCGTGGTGAGAACCCGTTCTGAGAGGATATCGGAATGATAGACTTTTCCCAAATCGTTCACCAACTGCATATAATCGAATTTTCCGTAGTACTTATCCACTTCTGGAATTTCGGTTTCCAAATCGTGCCTGTATCTTTCGGATAGACAGCCCATTACGTAGAGTTGCTTGAGTTGGTGTTTCCGTTTGCGCTGTGCAAATTGCAGAATAGTGTTGATACTTTCTTCCTTGGCATCTCCAATGAATCCGCACGTATTGATGACCGCTATTTCCCCTTTCGGGTTGTCGCTGTCGTGTACACACCGATAGCCGGCGGCGGACAACTGTCTCATCAGCCGTTCCGCATCCACCAGATTTTTGCTACATCCCAAGGTGATGATATCGATTTCGTTGGTATGCATTGTTTTCTGTCAGTTACCAAATTCAGACTGGAACTTGATGCGCACCAACCGAACTTCTATTTCCGTAAAGTCGTCTTCTCCCAATGCTTCCAATGCTTTGGGTATATTGTCTGTTTCGGCCGTTTTGAAGTATTCGTAGATTTCTTCTTCCTTATCGGGGTCAACCACTTCCTCTATGAAATAGTTGATGTTGATTTTCGTGCCCGAATAGACGATTGCTTCTATTTCCTGAAGGAGTTCGTCCATATCCATGCCTTTGGAGAGTGCGAGGTCGTCGAGATCGACCTGACGGTCGATAGCCTGAATGATGGATATTTTCAGTTGCGAGCGTTTTGCCACTGTGCGTACCCGGAGGTCTTCCGGTCGGATAATGTCGTTTTCTTCGACATATTCTTTGATTACCTGAAGGAACTCCTCTCCATACCGTTTTGCTTTTCCCGCTCCGACGCCCGGAATGTTCTGCAGTTCGTCCATCGTGACGGGGTAACTTGTCGCCATGGCTTCGAGCGACGGATCCTGGAACAACACGAAAGGAGGAACGTCCAACTTCTTGGACAACTTTTTGCGCAGGTCTTTCAGAATGGAGAACAGCACCTCATCGGCAGCAGAGCAACCTCCCATGTTCTGCTCCATCTCTTCCACCTCCTCTTCCTCGGTGTCTTCCACAGGCACTTTGAACTCCGTGGGGTGCTTGAGGAATTTCTTCCCCTCCGCCGTTATTTTGAGGTCTCCATAGGACTCGATATCTTTCTTGATGTAGCCTTGCAGCATTGCCTGGCGTATGATGGCGAGAAGCGTGGTTTCGTCTTCATCGCTTGCACTTCCGAAGTTCTCCAATTCGTTGTGCTTGTAGGAAAGAACCGCCGAAGTCTCGTTTCCTTTGAGTATATCCACAATGTGTTCCGCCTTGAACTTCTCGTTGAGTTGGCTGATGGTTTCAATGATGAGTTGGCACAATTCGGTTGCATCAATCCACTTGTAGGTATGTTTGCAGTTGTCACAGTTGCCGCAATTGTCGTTGGGATATTCTTCTCCGAAATAGTGCAGCAGCAGTTTGCGCCGGCATAATGTGGATTCGGCATAACTCTGTGTTTCGAACAGCAACTGATTACCAATTTCCTGTTCCGCGACCGGTTTTCCCTGCATGAACTTGCGCAGACGGTCGATGTCTTTAGGAGAATAGTAACAGATACATTGTCCTTCGCCTCCGTCGCGTCCTGCTCTTCCCGTTTCCTGATAGTAGCCTTCCAAGGACTTGGGTATATCATAGTGTACGACAAACCGGACATCGGGCTTGTCGATACCCATCCCGAAGGCGATTGTCGCCACAATGACCTGCACTTTCTCCATGAGGAAAGCATCCTGGTTCTCGCTGCGGAGCGCAGAATCCATGCCTGCATGATAAGGCAGTGCCTTGATGTTGTTCACTTGGAGCGTTTGTGCCAGTTCCTCCACCGTTTTCCGGCTCAGGCAGTAAACAATGCCGGACTTGCCTTCCATCTGACGTATGTAGCGTATCAAGTCCTTGTCCACATCGTCGGTTTTTTGCCGTACCTCATAATAAAGGTTGGGACGGTTGAACGAGGACTTGAAGACCTTGGCTTTGAGCATACCCAAGTTCTTCTGGATGTCGTGCTGTACTTTGGGCGTGGCGGTAGCCGTGAGAGCAATGATGGGGGCTTTTCCGATGCGTTGTACAATAGGATGTATCCGACGGTACTCGGGACGGAAATCGTGTCCCCATTCACTGATACAATGCGCTTCGTCCACTGCATAGAACGAGATTTTGACTTGCCGGAGGAAATCGATGTTTTCATCTTTGTTCAGCGATTCGGGAGCCACGTACAGGAGTTTGGTTTTTCCCTGTATGATGTCTTCTTTCACGGCGTTGATTTCCACTTTGGAGAGCGAGGAGTTGATGAAATGGGCGATGCCGTTTTCTTCACTGAAGTTGCGCATGGCGTCCACTTGGTTTTTCATGAGGGCGATCAGCGGAGAAATGACGATAGCGGTTCCCTCCATAAGGAGTGAGGGAAGTTGGTAGCACAGACTCTTGCCGCCTCCGGTGGGCATAAGAACGAACGTATCGTTGCCGTCCATCAGGTTTTCGATGATTGCCTCCTGGTTTCCTTTGAAGGAGTCGAATCCAAAGTTTTGGCGCAACGCAGCCAACAGTTGTTTATGTCTTTCCATTAAACGAACTTGTGTAGTGAAGTTGAATTATTATATGCAGTGGTGTATCGTTCCCGCAGGACGACCGAAACTGAACTGATTGCAAAGATACAATAAAAAGATTAGTGAGCAAATATCCTACAGGAAAAAGTCTGAAAATTGCGGGTTGATGATTCGTACCTCCAAAACGGAGAGAGTTTACCGGTTGAGGAGTTTATGTGTTTATGCGCGGTTGAAAGGGATATAGGGTTTAGAATAGTTGAAAATCGGATTTGGCGGGCGATGGTATCGCCCAATAAGAAACAATAAATACATTTACAACCAGGCGATGTGCAATGTATGATGTTTTCTTGCTATTCTCTCGATGAGTGTCAGGATAGTTACAATTTGACAATTTACGATGTACAATTTTGTTGTACCAACTTCATTTCCATCTCTCGTCCAGAGCGGCTTGAGGTCTCGATGAGGGGTCGTAGGAACAATCTGCAAGATAGCATGGAGCAGGCAGAATAAATTCTACGCCGGTTTACGGATTCCACTCAATGCCATATAGATGGCAGGGACTCCATTAAAGACATTATCGTACATTATGGTTTTCCGCCAATTTCCGTGTAATTGACCGTTAAAAACCGCGGACGAGGTGTCCACGTCCCCTGAGGACTCTTCGTCAATTTCCGCCAATCAGATTGACAGAAGGGTTTCATTAAGACCACAAATGAATCATTGTAAAATGGTGGGATTGGACTAATGGGACGAATGAGTCTGATGATAGACTTGGTCTTATGGACAGTGCATTAGACCAAGGAAGTGTTTTTTATTGTGATATGGCTGCGGGAATGATATATTTTGTGTATCTTTGCACGGAAATATAGTTATGTGTTTTATATATGAGTGCAGAAACTCCCAATGAAGGGCAGAAGCCCGTTGTATATAATCCTTTTCCCCATGCTATGCGCTGGGGGCTTGCAGTAGGTGCGTGTTTCATTGCTACCTTTTTCATGTCGGTGTCAGGTATCGCAGTATTGTCGATGCTGACTTGGGCTGTGGATATAGGTATGTTGTATTTGATATACCGCATAGCGTGCAACTACAGAGACACGGAGTGCGGCGGACGAATGCGGTATTTTCAGGTGTTTTCATACGTATTGCTGTTGGTTTTCTTCGCATCGTTGGTAGCAAGTGCAGTGAAGTATGCCTATCTGCAGTTTCTGGCTCCGGATTATTTGCCGTCGCTTTATAACCAGGTAATGTTGCTGTTGGAGGAAATGAATGTTGATTTGCCAGCAGGTTTTTCAGACCAGCTCAAAGTGTTGATGCAGCCGATACAATATGCTATGCAAAGCATAACTGCAGAGTGTTTCATGGGATGTCTGATCGGCGTGATATATGGTTTTTTTATTCGCCGTACGGAACAAAAAATATAAATCAGGATATATGGATATATCTATAGTAGTTCCCCTGTTTAATGAGGCGGAGTCGCTGCCCAAACTACAGGGATGGATAGAGCGTGTGATGACTGATAACGGGTTTTCGTACGAGGTTATTTATGTGGATGACGGTTCTACGGACAATTCGTGGCAAGTGATTGAACAACTGGCGGAGAAGAATGCCGCTGTCCACAGCATCAAGTTTATGCGCAATTACGGGAAGTCGGCTGCTTTGTATTGCGGATTCCGCCGTGCAGAGGGAAATGTGGTTATCACGATGGATGCGGACTTGCAGGATTCACCGGACGAAATCCCCGGTTTGTACAAAATGATAACCGAGGAGCATTATGACTTGGTGAGCGGTTGGAAAAAGAAGCGTTATGACAACAAGTTGACCAAGAACCTGCCTTCGAAACTATTCAATGCCACAGCGCGGAAGGTTACGGGTATTCCACTGCATGATATGAACTGCGGTCTGAAGGCTTACCGGAAAGAAGTGGTGAAGAATATAGAAGTGTTCTCCGAAATGCATCGCTATATTCCCTATTTGGCAAAGACGGCAGGTTTTACGAAGATAGGGGAAAAGGTGGTGCAGCACCGCAAACGCGAGTTCGGCAGCAGCAAGTTCGGTCTGAACCGTTTCGTGAACGGTTATTTAGACTTGCTGACCCTCTGGTTTCTTACCAAGTTTGGCAAGCAACCCATGCACTTCTTCGGGTTGATAGGCAGTTTGATGTTCTTGATAGGTTTTATAGCCATTGTTGTTGTGGGAGTGAAGAAGATCGTTTCCCTTGTACACCACGTTCCTGCCATATTGGTGACGGACAGCCCTTATTTCTATTTGTCCATATTGGCGATGATATTGGGTATGATGTTGTTTCTTGCCGGTTTTCTTGCCGAATTGATTCTGCGCAACTCACAGGAAAGGAACAACTATCTCATAGAAAAGCAGATTTGAGAGTAACCGTCATAAGGATCCATATGCGGAAGACCGGTATGACAAAATCTGTCATGCCTGTGTCCGGTTTTGTATGAGGGGATTATTGACAGTAAAGTTTACGGATTTGAATGAGATGTTGCATATAGCAAACTCCATAAGACACTCAAAATTACTGAAGAATTTTGCCAAGTTGCTCTCTGCCAACGTGGTGGCGCAGGTCATCGGGTTGGTGGTGTACCCCATATTGACGCGCATGTACGCGCCCGATGATTTCGGACTGCTGAACCTGTTTCTGAGTATCAGCGGGGTGCTGGTGATACTGGCAACGGCTGAGTATCAATACGCTATCGTGCTGCCGAAAGAGGATGAGGACGCAAGGGATGTGTTTTGTTTAGGTTTGATACTTCTTGTGTTTTTCTCGGCTGCGGTCGGCTTCAGCACATTCTTTTCGGACTCAATAGCGAATGTTTTTAAGGCTCAAGAACTTTCTACATGGTACAGGTTGATGCCTGTTTATGTGCTAATCATCGGCTTGTGGTCGTTGTTGAGTTTTTATTATATTCGCAAGAAGCAATTCAGTCGCATAGCGGGCTATCAGATCGGACAATCGGTATTCTCGGCAGCAGGGAAAACAGGTCTTGGATTTGTTCCTCATTTGAACGGCGGACTGATTATTGCCACGGTATCGGCTCCGTTGATTAGTTTGTTGATGGTGTTGTTTCCATGCAAGTTATTCAAGGATTTCCCCAAAGGAAGGACACTTTTCCGGCTTGCCCGGAAGTACAGAAATTTCCCTCTGTATTCCTTGCCTAAGTCGCTATTGAACAATATAGGAGGCAATCTGCCGGCACTTATATTGACTCCATTCTTCGGTTTGGCAGAAACGGGCTTTTTCGGGATGGCTCTTACCTTGGCATTCCGCCCAATCAATATGATATGTTCTTCGGTTAACCAAGTATTATACCAAAGGGTATCAGAGAAGGTGAACAAACGGGAGAGTATCGCCGGATTGTTAGGAAAATATGTCAGAAATACAGGTATTGTTGCCATGATAGTCTTTGCATTATCAGCCGCAATACTACCATCTTTTACGGCTCTACTGCTTGGGGAGGAATGGCGTATAACGGGACACTATATACAATTTTTACTGCCATGGTTATTGTTTGTACTACTCAATACATCCATCAATTTCCTGCCAGATGTTTTTGGCAGGCAGCGCACCTATTTGTTTTTTGAGATTGCTTATGTTTTGTTGCGTTTATTGTCTTTGTGGATTGGCATAAAGACGGGTTCAATGGGTGATGCGGTTATGCTATTCAGTGCAGTGGGAGCAGTGGTGTTATTGTCAGAGATGATTTGGTTTTATAGAATGGTTAGGACTTACGAAAGAGAAATAGAGGTATGTTAGAGGTGGCGGTTAACAGAGCGCGTTGGCAATGTGCAGGTGACGTATGGGCAATAGGATATGCCTATACAGATGAGGGGGAGTTTGTGTCAGGAGGGGCGTTGGCAAAACTGTTTATGACAAAAACCGAGGAAGAACTGGTTAGGCGTTTGGCAGAATGTAATGGTCAGTTTTCCGTAATAGTATCGAATGAAATGATATCTCTTGCTGCGGTTTCACCTTCTCGTTTATATCCTCTGTATTATCGTATTGCAGGAGAACGATTGATGGTATCGGATAATCCGTACTCATTGTATCAGAACGGAGACAAGGAGTCAGAGGAGGCTGTATGGGAATATGACGCATCGGGGGCACCTTTTTCAGGGAAGACATTGGTTCGGGATGTTCTTCAAATAAGTCCGGGGCATTATTTGCGAGAGAATGGTGCGCAAGTGGCTTATTTTCATTATGAAGTGAAATACAAGGACTTGAGAACTCCAACTTATGAAGAGACAAGAAAAACGGTTGAAGATGTATTTGCCCGTATAATCCAATCTTGTGAGGGCAGACAAGTGGTGGTGCCGTTGAGTGGTGGTAATGATTCACGTTTCATCTTGTGTATGTTGCGTAAGGCCGGATATGAAAACGTTTTGTGTTATACAGTGGGACGGTTAGACAGTAAGGAGTGTGAAACCGCCGAGAATGTAGCGAAGCAATTACATTACCCAATATATCACATTGATCCGACACAGGCGGAATGTTTGGCAATGATTCATATTTCCAAAACTTCGTTTACCGATTATGTCCGTTATGTCGGCAATTGGGGTAATTGGGTATGGCTCTTTGAATATGTCGCTTTGCGTTGGCTGCAAAACAGGGGATTGCTATCGCAAAACGCCATATTCATTCCGGGACATTCCGCAGATTCTTCAGCAGGCTCTCATTTGCAGAAAGCGTGTGTATCGGAGAATTGTCAGGTGGAAGAAATGGTTTCGGACATCCTGTATGATAGTTTTGAATACGGACACAAAAATGTAAAACAACAGGTGGAACGGTATCTCCAAGGGCATTTGAAGAAAGATGTGACACCATGGTCTGTATATCAAGCATTCATTTTTGAGAACAGGCAGGCACATAACATACTGAATTCGTCTCGTGTGTATATTTACTTCGGCTATGATATACGCCTTCCGTATTGGGATAGAAAATTTTTGGATATATTCCGTTATTTACCCTACGAAGGGCTTCGTGATTGTTCTTTTTACAGAGACTTTATCCGCCGATATACATTCGTTCCAATGGGAGTGGATTATGCTGTACCTTGTGGAAAGAGGTGCGTTTCGTATTACTTTGTCCAAAAGATAAAAAACAGATTGAAAGGATTGCTTCCAAAAAGCATAGTTATGAGATGCAGACAAAAGGCAAATGATGAATTGGGAGAAAGAGCGTTAGCAGAGCCTTTGTGGAAAGAATTGATTCGTGAAGGACTTTATATGCATCGGTATGAATCGGTGTCAGCCAACGAAATAATGAAGGATTGGTATCTTATGTTCGTACGGAAAGAGTTGAAAGAGAAAAGTGCTTGCTCGGTTCCAAAGCAGGAGGTTGTGCCCTCGTTGAAGGCATATATAGAGGGACAGATTATACCTATGTATGACGACTTTGACCAAGGACACAGCAGAGAACATGTTCGGAGTGTGATCCGACAAAGCGAGGAACTGGCACAACATTATGATGTGAAGGCGGATATGGTGTATGCAATTGCAGCATACCACGATACGGGATTGCGTGAAGACCGTGCCACACATCACATAGTGTCGGGGAAAATCGTGCGAGAGGACGCCAACCTCAGACAATGGTTTTCCGAGGAAGAAATAGAGATAATGGCGGAGGCTGCGGAGGACCACAGGGCGAGCAACGAGAAAGAACCACGCAGTATCTATGGCAAGATTGTGGCAGAAGCCGATCGCCAGATTGATGCAGATACAATAATAAGGCGTACAATCCAATACGGTTTTGCTCATTATCCGACACTTTCGGAAGAAGAACATATCAAGAGAACCATAGAACATCTGCGAAACAAGTACGGGCGAACCGGATACTTGTGTTTATGGTTGCCCGAAAGTCCGAATGTACAGCGGTTGGAGGATTTAAGAAACTTGATAGATGATGAGGCAATGTTGAGGCACAAAGTGTCGGCAGTCTATAAGGAAATCTCAAAAGAATAACTTTTCCGGAACAGAAATTATGGTTGAGGAGTCCCAATACTATTTTCAATCCATACTTTTTTCGCTAATGATGTTGCGTTGTTGTGGAATTCTTTATAACTTTGCAGGTTGTATATGTGTATATGGAAAGTGTTGTCGTGTACGACGGGAATTGATTAACAACTATAATTAACTATATCATGGCAGAAAACAAATTGCATTTATTGCAAGACTTCCCCGCAGTGTCCACAGAGGCATGGCGTGAGAAGATTGTGACCGACCTCAAAGGAGCGGATTTCGACAAGAAACTCGTGTGGCGGACAACAGAGGGTTTCAACGTGCAGCCCTTCTACCGACGTGAGGACATAGAGGGCTTGGGAACGGCAGTTTCCGCTCCCGGTCAGTATCCGTTTGTGCGTGGAACCCGTACAAACAACGAATGGTCAGTTCGTCAGAATTTGTGTGCAAAAGACGCAAAAGCCGCCAACGCAAAGGCTTTGGACGTACTGATGAAGGGTGTAAACTCTTTGGGCTTCAAGTTGGACAAGCAGCAATTGTCGGAAGAATATATAGCCACATTGCTTGACGGCATCCGAGCAGACGTTATAGAACTGAACTTCAGCATTTGCCTATGCAAAGCAGAGGAGTTGATCGGCTTGTTGACAGATTATTTCAAGAAACAGAAGTATGACTTGACGGCACTACGTGGCAGCATTGACGTGGATCCGATAGACAAGATGCTTACGAAAGGGAAGGCTCTGAGTCGTGAGAAAGTCAGCGAAAAGGTAACAAGTGCCGTTTGTTCGGCGTCAGTATTGCCAAAATACCGTGTAGTGGGCGTCAACTCCATCAGCCTAAACAATGCCGGTGCTTATTGTGCGCAGGAACTGGGTTACGCATTGGCATGGGGAAACGAGTATATGGAAATGCTCACGGATGCAGGAATTGATGCCGCTACGGCAGGCAAAGCCATTCACTTCACTATGGGTATAGGCGGAAATTACTTCATGGAGATTGCCAAATTCCGTGCCGCCCGTATGCTGTGGGCAATGATTGTGAAACAATATGAGCCTATCTGCAACTGCGGCGAGCATTGCCATTGTGAGAAGGTGGACGGAAAGTATTGTCCGTGTGCCATGAAGATGTATGTATGCGCAGAGACCAGCCGCTTCAACATGACGGTGTATGACGCATACGTGAACTTGCTCCGTTCCCAGACGGAGACCATGTCAGCCGCTTTGGCAGGTGTGGACGAGATTGTCGTTACTCCGTTTGACGCTTCGTATAAAACTTCGGACGAATTCTCAGAGCGTATTGCCCGTAACCAGCAACTGCTGCTGAAAGAGGAGTCTCACTTTGACAAGGTTGTGGATCCGGCTGCGGGTTCGTATTATATAGAGACTTTGACAAAGAATATCGCAGAGCAGGCATGGAAGCACTTCCTTGATATTCAGGAAAAGGGCGGCATGTATGCTATGGTAGCGAGTGAAAGTGTTCAGAATGATCTGAAAGAGACGTTGGCAAAACGTGAGAAAGACCTTGCAAGCCGCAAGGACATTCTTCTGGGTACGAACCAGTATCCTAACTTCAATGAAACAGCAAGTGACAAGATTGAGCGCAAATCGTGCCAATGTGCTTGCGGCGAGGACAAAGAAGGTCTGGCCACTCTTCCGAATGTGCGTGAGGCCGAAGAATTTGAGAATCTTCGCCTGCAGACGGAGGCGGCAGAACACCGTCCGGTTGTGTTCATGTTGACCATCGGCAATCTGGCGATGCGTTTGGCACGTTCACAGTATTCGTGCAACTACTTTGCATGCGCAGGCTATAAAGTTGTTGACAACATAGGTTTTGAAAGCGTGGAGGACGGTATTGCCGCAGCGCGCAAGGCAGGTGCAGACGTAATCGTTCTCTGCTCGAGCGATGATGAATATGCCGAGTTGGCACCGAAGGCGTGGGAGCAACTGAAGGACGCAAAGGAATTGTTTGTTGTCGCCGGTGCTCCTGCCTGCATGGAAGACCTGAAAGGCAAGGGCATTGAGCACTTCATCTACGTTCGCCAGAATGTACTTGAGGAACTGAAAAAGTATAATGCTAAACTTCTTAATCTTAAATAATTGACTTGGATATGAAACCTAATTTTAAGGACGTTGATATAACAAAGGTGGCACCTTCTGCAATGAAGGGCAGCAATGAAGCCAATTGGCTGACTCCTGAGCAGATACCGGTTAAACCGGTTTATACGAAGGAGGACTTGGAAGGTATGGAGCATTTGGACTATGCTTCGGGTATTCCTCCATTTTTGCGCGGTCCTTACAGTGCCATGTACCCATTACGTCCGTGGACGATCCGTCAATATGCCGGTTTTTCCACGGCAGAAGAGAGTAATGCCTTCTACCGCAGGAATCTTGCCAGCGGTCAGAAAGGCTTGTCGGTAGCATTTGACCTGGCAACCCACCGTGGTTATGACGCAGATCATCCGCGTGTGGTAGGCGATGTAGGCAAGGCAGGTGTAAGTATCTGCTCGGTGGAAGACATGAAAGTGCTGTTTGACGGTATTCCATTGAACAAGATGTCGGTCTCCATGACCATGAATGGTGCCGTATTGCCAATTCTTGCTTTCTATATCAATGCGGGTTTGGAACAAGGAGCCAAGTTGGAGGAAATGGCCGGTACGATCCAAAATGATATTCTGAAGGAGTTCATGGTGCGTAATACTTATATTTACCCGCCGAAGTTCTCGATGAAGATTATTGCCGACATCTTTGAATACACATCGAAGAATATGCCGAAGTTCAACTCCATATCCATCTCCGGTTATCATATGCAAGAGGCAGGTGCAACTGCGGATATTGAGTTGGCTTACACATTGGCTGACGGTTTGGAATACTTGCGTGCCGGTGTGAATGCCGGTATGAATGTGGATGACTTTGCACCTCGTCTATCTTTCTTCTGGGCGATAGGTATGAACCACTTCATGGAGATAGCGAAGATGAGGGCAGGTCGTATGCTTTGGGCCAAGATTGTGAAATCGTTTGGTGCAAAGAATCCGAAATCGCTGGCTCTGCGTACTCACTGCCAAACATCGGGTTGGTCGCTAACGGAGCAGGATCCGTTCAACAATGTAGGGCGTACATGCATTGAGGCAATGGGTGCCGCATTGGGACATACTCAGTCGTTGCACACCAATGCACTTGACGAGGCCATCGCTTTGCCGACAGACTTCTCTGCCCGTATTGCCCGAAACACACAAATCTATATTCAAGAAGAGACCAAGATCTGCAAAGAGATAGATCCATGGGCAGGTTCGTACTATGTGGAGAGTCTGACAAAGGAGATTGCAGACAAGGCATGGGAACATATACAAGAGATTGAGAAGTTGGGCGGTATGGCTGCGGCTATAGAGACCGGTATTCCAAAGATGCGTATTGAGGAGGCAGCCGCCCGTACACAGGCTCGCATTGACTCAGGTGCACAGAAGATTATCGGCGTCAATGAGTATCGTTTGGCACATGAGGCTCCGATTGATATTTTGGAGATCGACAATACTGCAGTGCGCGAGCAGCAGATAGCCCGTTTGAAAGATCTGCGCGCCCACCGTGACGAGGCAGCCGTTCAAGAGGCACTGAAGCGCATTACAGCATGTGTGCAAGAGTTTGCCGATGGCAAGAAGAGCGAGGATAACTTGCTTGACTTGGCAGTGAAGGCAGCAGCCGTCCGTGCCACCTTGGGCGAAATCAGTGATGCCTGCGAGGTGGTGGTAGGCAGATATAAAGCAACAATCAGAACTATTTCCGGAGTGTACAAAGCAGGAACAAAAGACGACGAGGACTTCAAGGAAGCCACCCGTCTGACCGCAGAGTTTGCGAAGAAAGAGGGACGTCAGCCCCGTATTATGATAGCGAAGATGGGACAGGACGGTCATGACCGCGGAGCGAAAGTTGTTGCTACGGGTTATGCCGACTGCGGCTTTGACGTGGATATGGGTCCCTTGTTCCAGACACCGGCGGAGGCAGCCAAGCAGGCTGTGGAAAACGATGTACACGTGTTAGGCGTTTCCTCGCTTGCGGCAGGTCATAAGACCCTTATTCCCCAAGTAATAGCCGAACTGAAGAAGTTGGGACGTCCTGACATCATGGTAACAGCGGGCGGCGTTATCCCTGCGCAGGATTACGATTTCCTGTACAAGGCAGGCGTTGCGGCGATTTTCGGTCCCGGTACTCCGGTTGCTTATTCGGCAAAGGTTGTTATGAAACTCCTTATGAACGAGGAGTAAATCTTATTATGGCAAGTTCTCAAGAACCAGAAACTGCTGATGGCAGAGTAGAGAACATACGTTGAATTTGGTGCGACAGCAGGAAGGGCATTACTACTCCTGCTGTCGTTTTGGCAAGCAGCAGAGTTGTGGATTGGTTGACAGATTTACTATCGGGTCATTCGGTGGCGCACACAATGTTTGTGTATTGTGTCATTATTGCGTTAGGTTGCGCTTTTGGCAAGATACGGTTACATGGTATCTCGTTAGGCGCAACCTTTGTTTTATTTGTCGGGTTGGCCTTGGGGCATTTCGGTGTGCAATTGGACAGCGTCTTGACGGACTTTCTGAAGAATTTCGGTCTCATCATCTTTGTCTTTTCGATAGGGCTTCAGGTCGGTCCAGGTTTCTTTTCTTCATTTAAGAAAGGCGGCTTGCGATTGAACATGCTGGCTTGCTTTATCGTCATGCTGGGTATAGCCGTTGTTTTGATACTGAACGTGATATACGGCAACCGAATCGGTATGCCGATGCTGGTTGGTATTATGTGCGGTGCCATTACTTCCACTCCTGCTTTAGGTGCGGCAGAAGAGGCCTTGGGGCAATTGCAGGCGGGTGGTGTAATAGACACGATACCCTCTATCAGTTTGGGGTATGCGGTGGCTTATCCGATTGCTATATTGGGAAGTATAGCCGTGATGATGCTGATACGTCTGCTATTCCGAATCAATTGCAAGGAAGAAGAAAAGAAGTTGGGGCTTGTTCAAACGGCAGAAGAAACTCCCGACATATTGACCTTCCGTATTACGCAAGAGGCAGTGAACGGCATGAGTTTGTCGGCTCTGAAACAACGATTCGGTCATCAGTGTGTCGCCACGCGTGTGAACAGGGACGGTCATATTTTTATCCCCCATGCAGACACGCCTTTGTATGTGGGTGATTTGGTTCTGATAGTGACCCGTCATCATGACGCCGCCGATTTGGAACGTCTGTTGGGCGAGCGGATTGAGTATGAATGGAAGGATGATGACCGCGAGTTGGTGTCGCGTCGAATAGTGGTTACAAAGAACGAAATCAACGGCAGGACCATAGGTCAACTGCACCTGCGCAGTGCTTACAACGTGAATGTGACACGAATCAACCGTGCGGGCGTGAACCTTCTTGCCCGTCCTGACTTGGTGCTTCAGGTGGGTGACAGGGTGATGGTTGTGGGGCCGTTGCAGGGCATAGAAAAGGTGGAAGTGATATTGGGTAATACACTGAAGCGACTGAATGATCCCCACCTGGTGACCATCTTCTTAGGTATTCTGCTTGGTATCATTTTGGGTGCAGTTCCCATTTACCTTCCTCATTTGCCGATGCCTGCCCGTTTGGGCTTGGTGGGAGGTCCGATGGTTGTTGCAATCTTATTGGGCCGATTCGGCTATAAACTGCGACTGATAACCTATACAACGCAATCCGCCAACCTGATGCTGAGAGAATTGGGGCTTTGTATCTTTCTGGCAAGCATAGGACTTCAGGCAGGAGGGGACTTTATGAAGTCGGTTATCTCACCAAACGGCTTGCATTGGTTGCTATGCGGTACGATTATCACGATAGTTCCGGCATTAGTAGGAGGCGTAATAGCCCGTTTTATGCACCTGAACTTTTTTACCATCTGCGGTTTGATAGCCGGTGCACATACCAATGCCCCTCCACTCGCCTATATCAATGCACAAGGCGATACGGACGAACCCGCCGTGGCGTATTCAACCGTATATCCTTTGGTCACTTTCTTGCGGATCGTTTCTGCCCAAGTACTGATATTGCTGTGTGTGTAGGAGGAGACCGTTCTCCGCAAATCGTCGTTAATAAGTCGTCAATTGAAGTTTTTGGACGATGTGATACTGCTCCATGAATGACCATTGTATTTTACTCTAATGTTGCCGAGAAGTAATCATTTATAGACGTTTTAGTTAATCGAGAAGTTCTATGAGGTGTGGCTTGGGTTTATGAAGAATGGGGCGGATTGGACGAATGAGTCAAATAGGAAAGACAAGGAGGGGAAGGTCAAGGGTCGATTAGGGGTGCTTGAGGTCTCGATGAGGGGTCGTAAGAGAAAGATAAAGACCTCCCCAACCCCTCCAAAGGATGGGCTAAGACCATGCTACAGGCGACCTATAGAAAAACAATATATAAAGTGGACTGAAGAGACACTGACCCAATGCCGCCGTAACTGACCCGCTGGACCTCGTTTTTCAAATCAATTCCGCCAACGGATTTCTATATAATTTCTATGTAATGTCCATTGGTTTTCTAAGGTGCGGGTGTCGGTGTTATTTGCTTGTGTTGGGGATTGGGGTATCGGAAGAAAAGGGAGCAGAGCAGGGGGTTGTAAGGAAAGGATAGTTTCTATATCTTTGTCCGAAACAAACGGCCTATATCATGCAGATAGAATTTTTAGGTGCAGCAAGGGAGGTCACCGGCAGCAAACATCTGATTACGACCGACAGAGGCAAGCGTATTCTTCTTGACTGCGGAATGTTTCAAGGCAAGGGCATGGAGACAGACAGGATGAACAGGAACTTAGGCTTTGACGCCAAGAAAATAGACCATATCATCCTAACCCATGCCCATATAGATCATTCGGGGCTTATTCCCTATATGTACAGGTTGGGTTTCAGGGGATCGGTGATATGCACTCCGGCAACCCGTGACCTGTGTTCCATTATGCTTGCCGACACTGCTTACATTCAGGAATTGGATGTACGGTGGTTCAACAAGAAACAGAAAAGGCACAGACGGCGTCCCATACAGCCGCTCTACAGAATACAGGATGCGGAAGAATGCATGCGGCTGTTTATCACCGTGGATTATGAGAGGAAGTTCCGCATTGACGAGCACATAAGTATCCGCTTCAGCAATTCGGGACATATGTTAGGCAGTGCGGTGGTGTCGTTAGAAATAGAGGAAGGTGGCAGAAAGAAACATATCGCCTATACGGGTGATATAGGGCGGTTGCACAGTAATATCCTTTGTCCGCCCCATCCATTCCCTCCTTGCGATTACCTGATTTGCGAAAGCACATACGGCAACAGTCTGCATGAAGATTCGAACTTGTCGGAGCAAGAACTGTTGGAGGTTGCGGAGGATACCTGCGTGAGGAAGCAAGGCAAACTGATTATCCCGAGTTTTTCCGTAGGACGTACGCAAGACCTGCTATTTGTGCTGAACAAACTATACAATGCGGGCAAGTTGCCGGATATACCCGTTTATGTGGACAGTCCGTTATCCGTGAATGCAACCCAGATATTCCGACTGCATACCTACGGGCTGAATGCCGACGTGAGGCGGGTGATGCAGACAGATCCTGACCCGTTCGGCTTCAATACGTTGCATTACATTACGGACACAGACGAATCGAAGCGGCTGAACACTCTGCAAGGACCATGCATTATCATATCCGCTTCGGGTATGGCAGAGGCTGGGCGCGTAAAGCACCACATAGCCAACCATATAGAAGACCCGACGACAACGATACTGATAGTGGGTTATTGTACCCCGACATCGCTTGGTGCCAGGCTGCAAGAAGCAGGCATAAAGACTATTTCGATATTCGGCGAGATACACCGAGTGGCTGCACAGGTGAAGAAAATAGACAGTTTTTCGGGTCACGGAGATTATGAAGAAATGCGGAGATACTTATGCTGCCAGCAGCCGGAGAGACTGAAAGGGGTGTTTATCGTGCATGGCGAGTCCGATGCCGCCGAAGCCTACAAAGAGCATTTGCGAGAGGCGGGTTTCTGCAGAATAGAGATACCTGCCAAAGGAGACAGATATGACCTATAGCAAATGATTGGCATGAGATTTGAAGTCTTGTAAGAAAACATACCTAATACTCACTCATCCATAGAAGACGAACAATGAAAATAGGCATAGCATTGGAAGGCGGCGGAATGCGCGGAATGTACACTGCGGGCGTATTGGACATTCTCTCGGACAAGGGAGTGCATCCTGACGTGATGACAGGCACTTCCGCCGGTGCAATCTTCGGTATAAACTTTGCCTCGGGACAGCGAGGACGTACAATCCGATATAACAAGAAGTATATGCCAGACAGGCGTTATATCAGTTTGGAATCGTTGATTAAGACCGGTAACCTGGTGAACCAAGAGTTCGGTTGCAAGGAGTTGCCGCTGAAGTTGGATCCGTTTGACGAGGTGGCATTCGAAGAATCGGGGATACGTTTCTTTGCCACGATCACCAATATGCGGACAGGCAAAGCCGAGTATATAGAGATAAAGAACTGTATAGAACAGGTGGATGTTTTGTGGGCATCGGCCGCATTGCCTATTATCACGCGTCCGGTGGAGTGGCACGGGGAGAAGTATTTGGACGGCGGATTGGCAGACAACATACCGATGCAGAAATGCGTGGACGAAGGTTGCGACAAGATAATCGTTGTACTGACACGCCCATACGGCTATGTAAAACGTGAACCATTGGAGCCTATCTGCAAGTTGGTATATCAGGATTACCCCAATTTGCTGGAGACCATCAACCACAGGAACCGCACTTACAACAGGTATTTGGCACACATCAACCAACTGGAGGCAGAGGGGAAGATATTCGTATTGCGCCCAAGTCGGAATATGCTAATCAGACGTTTGGAACGCAATTCCCACCGATTACAAGAACTATATGATCTTGGCGTTAAGGATTGCAGAAAACAGTGGAAAGCGTTGGAGAGTTATCTGGCTCGTTAAGCGGACAGAGACATAAAGAAGAGAGGAGACTGCTTGCGGGCAGTCTCCTCTCTTGCTGTCAGTAGGCAATGTGTATCAGAGTTCTTTCTGCACTTCGACCTGCTCGAACGACTCGATGATGTCGCCCACTTGGATGTCGTTGTAGGAACGTATGTTCAGACCACATTCGGTGTTGACACCCACCTCCTTGACATCGTCTTTTTCGCGTTTGAGTGAAGCCAAGTCGCCCGTGTAGATGACAATACCATCGCGGATGACACGCACTTTGTTGCCACGCTTGATCTTTCCCTCTTTGACGATACAGCCGGCAACCGTACCCACCTTGGTGATACGGAAGGTCTGGCGAACTTCCAACGTAGCCGTAATTTCCTCTTTCAATTCGGGAGCCAACATACCCGCCATAGCAGCCTTGATCTCTTCTATAGCATCGTAGATGATACTATAGAGGCGGATATCAATCTCTTCTTTCTCAGCCAGTTTGCGCGCTGTAGCCGTAGGACGAACTTGGAACCCGACCACGATAGCATCGGACGCCTCCGCCAAGAGGATATCGGAATCGGAGATGGCACCAACGGCCTTGTGAATGACATTGACTTGGATGTTCTCTGTGGAGAGTTTGATAAGCGAATCAGACAAAGCCTCAACGGAGCCGTCGACATCACCTTTGACAATGATATTCAACTCCTTGAAGTCGCCAATAGCCAACCGACGCCCAATCTCCTCAAGACCGACATGTTTCTTCGTACGGATGGATTGTTCGCGCTGCAACTGTTCACGCTTGTTGGCAATTTCCCGTGCCTCCTGTTCTGTGGGCATGACTACGAAATCATCACCCGCCTGTGGCGCACCATTGAGACCAAGAATGAGAACAGGTTCTCCGGGGTGCACTTCCTTGACGCGCTGATTACGCTCGTTGAACATGGCTTTGATGCGCCCATGTGCCGTTCCTGCAAGGACAATGTCGCCCATGTGAAGTGTTCCGTCCTGCACGAGGATTGTCGCAATATATCCTCGCCCTTTATCCAAGGAGGATTCAATGATAGATCCTTTGGCACGCCGTTTCGGATTAGCCTTCAAATCCAATAGTTCGGCTTCGAGAAGTACTTTCTCCAAGAGTTCGAACACCCCCATACCACTTTTGGCAGAGATGTCTTGCGATTGGTATTTGCCGCCCCATTCTTCAACCAAGATGTTCATATTGGCCAACTGTTCCTTAATTTTATCAGGGTTAGCACCTGGTTTGTCGCATTTGTTGATGGCAAAAATCATCGGTACGCCTGCTGCTTGCGCATGGTTGATAGCCTCAATGGTTTGAGGCATCACTGCATCGTCGGCCGCTACGATGATGATAGCAATATCAGTGACTTTTGCACCCCGGGCACGCATCGCCGTGAAAGCCTCATGACCCGGTGTGTCAAGGAAAGTGATGTGTTGTCCATTCTTCAAGCATACGTTATATGCCCCGATATGTTGCGTGATGCCACCTGCCTCACCGGCGATGACATTGGTGTTGCGAATATGGTCAAGCAAAGAAGTCTTACCATGGTCAACGTGTCCCATGATGGTAACTACAGGGCAACGCGGAACGAGGTCTTCATCCGAAAAATCTTCATTATCGCTAAGGTCTTCGATTACTTTTGCTGATACATATTCAGTGGTGAACCCAAATTCTTCTGCCACAATGTTAATGGTTTCTGCATCTAACCGTTGGTTGATACTTACCATCAAGCCAAGACTCATACATGTTGCAATGACTTGATTGACAGAGATATTCATCATTGTGGCCAACTCATTGGCTGTAACGAATTCAGTGAGTTTGAGAACCTTTGATTGTGCTTGTTCTTGCTCAAGAATCTCCTCTTGATGCATTCTCACATGTTCACGTTTCTCCTTGCGATATTTGGCACCGGTATTTTTGCCTTTTCCCGCTTGCAGGCGTGCGATAGTTTCTTTAATCTGCTTTTGTACTTCTTCGTCATCCACCTCAACCTTTATAGGACGCTTAGGAAGTTTCTGTCCCTTGGTTCCTTTGCGAAAATCGGGATTGTTAACATCCACTTTCCCTTGTTTGATGCGTTCGCGCTTGCGCTTGCCTTCTTTGTCCGAAGGTGCTGTGTTTGTGGTATTGGTAACAGAAGTACCGCGTTGCTGTTCGCGACGTTCTTCTCTTTCTTTCTTTTTCTGTTCTTTGGTCTTTTGTTTAGGGTGAGTCGCTTGGTTGAGTTTATCCAAATCCAAAGTACCTACAATCTTTGGTTTGTTAATTAATACAGGCCTGCCCAATGTGAATACTTCCGGCTCTTTGGAAGATACATTCGATTCAGCAGTAGTGTTCTTCTCCGAGGAATCTTTCGTCTCTTTTGTTATGACCTTGGATTCTTCCTTTGGCAAATCAGGTCGCTGTTGCTTGGTCGGTGTTGACTCATACTTTGGCTCAGAAGTTACAGACTGCTTACTTTCCTTTGCTTCTTTTATAAGTGAATCCGCCTCAATAGCCTTTCCTTTTTTATCCTCTTGTATAGTAGCGTTTTTTGTTTCCTTCTCTTGCTGTATGGGCTTTGTTCCCTTCTTTTCTTCGGAAGAATGAGTTGTATGAACTTCTTCCTTGCTCTCAGTATGCAACTCTTTTGCAGAAGTTTCTTTCTTCTCTTCAACAACTTGTGGTGCTTGATTTGTCTTCTTATCAAGATCTATATGTCCAACCACCTTGGGCTTCTGCACAGCGTGTACCGGTTCTTCCTCAATCTTTGGTTTGGCTGTAGCCGTTGTTTTGTCCCGTTCTTGGCGTTCTTGTTGAATACGTTCTGCCTCCATTTTGAGAGCCATATCCTTGTTGAATGCCTTCGCAAGCAGAAGATAGGTCTCATCGTCAATACGCATATTGGGGTCAAGAGATATATCTTTTCCTTGTTTCTGTGCAAACTCAACAGCAGTAGCCATTCCGATATTGAGTTCTTTGCAAGCCTTTATAAGTTTTATTGCCATGCAGTTTCTGATTTAATGTTATTAGTGGTTATTGTTATTTAGTTTCCAAGAAGAAGTGCCGGTCAAACGCTATTGACGTTATTCATTCTCAAATTCGGCAGCAAGAATCCTTCTTACATCATCAATGGTCTCTTCCTCAAGGTCTGTTCTGCTGAGCAGTTCTTCTCTTGGAGTGTCAAGTACAGCACGTGCTGTATCTAATCCAATGCCTTTAAGAACATCAATAACCCATTGATCTATCTCGTCATTGAATTCGTCCAGATATATATCTTCAGCACTGTTGTCTTCCATCTCGCGGAATACCTCTATATCATAACCCGTCAGTTTGGTTGCCAGTTTGATGTTTGCACCGCCCTTACCGATTGCCATACTCACCTCTTCAGGTTTCAAGTAAACGTTTGCAACCTTTTCTTCTTCATTGATTTCCATTGAGGATATCTTTGCTGGAGCCAAAGCACGTTGTATGTAGAGGTTGATATTGCTGGTGTAGTTGATAACGTCAATGTTCTCGTTGCGCAACTCTCTGACTATACCGTGAATACGTGTTCCTTTGATACCTACACATGCACCGACAGGGTCAATGCGCTCGTCAAACGACTCTACAGCAACTTTCGCTCTCTCTCCGGGAATACGGGCAATATCTTTGATGGCGATTATGCCGTCATGCACTTCAGGAATCTCCTGTTCAAAAAGACGTTGCAGGAAAAGAGGCGATGTGCGCGACAGGGTTATTCTCGGATTTTGGTTCTTGTTGTCCACATTTTCCACAATGGCACGAACCATATCTCCTTTCTGGTAGAAATCCGTAGGAATTTGGTTTGTCTTGGGCAAGAACAAATCATTTCCTTCGTCGTCAAGGAGCAACATCTCCTTTTTCCAGATCTGATATAGTTCTGCACTTACAATCTGACCTTTCAGTTCCGAATACTTCAAGTATAAATTTTCTTTCTGCAGATCCAAAATCTTGCTTGCAAGGGTTTGGCGAAGATTCAGTATCATACGGCGGCCGAAACTCATGAAATCAACCTTGTCGGTCACTTCTTCCCCTATCTCACATTCGTCATCAATCAGTTTCGCGTCCGAGAAATGGATCTCCGTGTTGGGGTTTGCCGCAACGTCATCTGCCACAACCGTACGGTTGCGATAGATTTCCAAGTCGCCCTTCGTAGGGTTGATGATTACGTCATAGTTTGCATCGGAGCCATACATCTTGGCTATCACATTACGGAAACTGTCTTCCATAACGTTGATGAAGGTCTGTTGGTCAATGTTCTTTAGGTCATTGAACTCTTTGAAGATGTCAATCAGGTTGACAGTCCCTTGTTTTTTTGTTGCCATTTATTAGGTTGTTATTGATTTATATTCAATTATACTATACTTTCAAATCATAGCACACCGACTTCGCATCCTCATAATTCCATGTCAAAGTCTTTGTCTGTGTCTGCTTCCGTTTCTTGTTTTCCACCTCCACCTGCACTTTCGTATCTACCGAAAAGTCCTTGTCGGTGGCGTCCACCAATGTGCCTTTCAACTTCTTTCCGTCTTTCAGCACAACCACCACTTCGTTGCCGATATTTTTCCTGTATTGGAACGGTGTCTTCAGAGGATCTGTCAGTCCTGCTGAACCCACTTCCAGCGAATAATCCTCCCTCTCTCGGTCAAGGTGTTGTTCTATGTAGCGGCTCAAATTCGCGCAGAAATCAATGTCAATAGGCGTCGCAGCGTCTAATGTAACGCAAATCTCATTCGTTGCAGATACGCTCACATCTATCAGTTGGTATTGCTGTTCTTTCTGTGTGTTGTCTGCAATATACTGCTTTGCGATGTCCTCAATAGTAACTTTGTCTATCATTGTCGTGGTATATTTGCAACAGAGGGGAGCCGAATTCGGTCCCCTCTGTCAAATCGTCTGCAAAGGTACATATTTGTTTCCTTATATACAAGTGTTTCCTCGTAAAAGTGCAGTTTCTTGTGGCAGAATATCTGTACTTTACCTTTATGGCAACACTTTCAGTGCTGATTCCGCTCTTCGCAACGTCTCTTCTTTGCCTAAGATGCCCGTTATTTCCCAAATATGCGGACCTCTTGCTGCACCGACTAAACAGATACGGAAAGCGTTCATTACAATACCCACACCGTATCCTTTTTCGGCAATCCACGACATGACAAGGTTGTCCAACGCTTCGGCAGACCAATCGTCCTGCTTCTCCAAGAGGGAAAGTAGTTCTTGCATGTGGCGGGGACTGTCTTCTTTCCAGCGTTTTCGTAGCGACTTCTCGTCATACTCCGTTGGTGCTACAAAGAAAAAGTTCATTTGCTCCCACAATTCCTTTACGAAGTTCACGCGTTCTTTAACCAAACCGATCACGTACGGCAATTGGGCGCGTTGCTTCTCGTTGAAGTCATAGATGCCCAATTGGCAGAACTCGTCGGCGAGGTCTTTGTTGTCTTTCATTTGCAGGTATTGGTGATTGAACCATTTCCCCTTCTCGAAATCAAATTTGGCGCCCGATTTGCTTACGCGGTCAAGCGAGAAAGCCTTGATAAGTTCGTCCATCGAATAGATTTCCTTGTCGTCTCCGTTGTGCCAACCCAATAGTGCAAGGAAGTTGATTACTGCCTCTGGGAAATAACCCGATTCTCTGTAGCCGCTGGAGACTGTCCCTGTCTTTGGATCATGAAATTCCAAGGGGAATACAGGGAAACCTAATCGGTCTCCGTCTCGTTTGGATAGTTTTCCGTTTCCGTCGGGCTTCAGTAGCAGAGGCAGATGGGCAAACGCTGGCATGGTGTCTTCCCAGCCGAAGGCACGGTATAGCAGTATGTGCAACGGGGCGGACGGCAGCCATTCTTCACCGCGGATAACGTGCGAGATATCCATCATATGATCGTCCACTATGTTCGCCAAGTGATATGTGGGCAGGTCGTCTGCCGATTTGTATAGCACCTTGTCGTCCAATATGTTCGAGTTGATAACCACTTCCCCACGTATGAGGTCGTGTACATGCACATCTTCATTAGGTTCAACCTTGAAACGGACAACATATTGCTCTCCCCTCTGAATCCGTGCTTCCACTTCCTCTTTCGGGAGAGTCAGCGAGTTGCACATCTGCCCGCGGGTCTTGGCATCATATTGGAAATTCTGTATCTCGGCACGTTTCTGCTCTAATTGTTGCGGTGTGTCAAAGGCTATATAGGCACGCCCTGCATCTAAAAGTTGCTTGACATACTTCCTGTAAATGTCCCGCCTTTCCGATTGTCTGTACGGACCGTTCGGTCCTCCCACACTTACTCCCTCGTCTATCTGAATGCCCAACCAATGCAGAGACTCAATGATATATTCTTCCGCACCCGGTACGAACCGCGCGGAGTCGGTGTCTTCAATACGTAGCAGCATGTCGCCGCCGTGTTGGCGCGCAAAAAGATAATTGTACAGCGCGGTACGTACTCCGCCGATATGCAACGCTCCTGTGGGACTTGGAGCAAAACGAACGCGAACTCTTCTTTCCATTGTATAGGATTATTTGTTTTTACAACTGCAAAGGTACGATAATTCTTGCAATTCTTCAAAGAATGTTTCCGATGAAAAAAGCCCCGACCAAAACGGATACCTTGTGCAGGGGATAAAAAAATAACTGCATAATGTAATCCTTACTCGTTGGCGGAATCAAATCAAACTATGTGTGTCAGCGGGTTAGCAGGGCTGTTTCTTCCAACATTGTGTCAGGCACCAAAATTTGGGTGGCATAAAACCGGTCAATTCAGTGCCTCTTGGACCAATTCCGACCTTTGTCTTTGGAATAGTACAATCCTTTGCTGGTTTGGGCAAGCAGTTCCCGTCCACCATCGGTTAAACTGTGAAACTTACCGCAAGAAGAACCTGTATAGCGCGCTGACCAATTCCTGCCTTTGTCTTTGCTGTAATAGACTCCTTTGCTGGTTATGGCAAATAGTTCATTGCCATAAAATAGAAGGTCAATGAATGTCCCGCATGATGAACCTGTATAGCGCACCGACCAATTCCTGCCATTGTCTCTGGAACACTCAATCCTGTTTTTGACTGAATTGATACGTACCATCTCTTTGTCTATACTTATCATGGGTGCCGCCGTTGTGAACTGGCAACTTAATAAGAAACTGGCAATGCAAATGATTGCTGGAATGGATTTGGGGAAGTTTTTCATACACATATATATTAAATGGTCTCACAAAGGTACAACAATTCATACTTATTGCCAAACAACGGGCATAAACCTTGGATTGGCGGTTCTTGGGAAGATACAATGCGGTTCATATCCTGTGTTTATTCTATGCATTGACTTCTGGGGAATGTTTGCAAGAAGTTGTTTTGTCTTGGCGGCTATAGAGCCGGTCTCAAGCACCCCTCAACGACCCCTGAACGAGAGGGCAATGAGGTGGCATCGCTCAAATTACAGATGATTTGGGCTGCTTTTGGAAAACGGATGCTGGCCTTCATGAATTCTTTCCATGCAATAGGCGGACGGTTAACCGTTCGTTGGCGGGAATGATACGGAGGATGATGTAGTCTATATATTTGTTGGAACACCGTTCAAAGCGATAATTTATATGCTCTTGCAAATGTAGCGTTATGGTTTTTAGTGGTATAATTTTTGTTGCATTCCTTGCAATAACAAGCCATAAAAACAATCCTGATAATTTCCGACCGACTGATATGAATAAGTTCCGCAGTACTTTGCAGCAATGGTTGCGTTCTTTGAAGCAACTTGTGAATATATCCAATCATATAGATATACCTGCCGCAACGGAGAATATCCGCCAGAATATAGCCTTTCGGGGCCCCAATGTACTAATCTTGATGTGTGCCATTTTTATAGCATCTTTAGGATTGAATGTCAATTCCACGGCGGTTATCATTGGAGCCATGCTTATCTCTCCGCTCATGGGACCTATCATTGGTATCGGGCTTAGTATTGGTACCAACGATTTGGATTTGCTGAAAGCCTCGCTCCGCAATTGGGCGGTTATGGTGGTCATAAGTATCTTGGTGGCTACTGTCTATTTCATCATTTCCCCTTTGGATATGGCATCGCCTACCGAATTGCTGGCGCGCACCAATCCTACCGTCTATGATGTGCTGATTGCTCTCTTTGGTGGTATCGCGGGAATCTTGGAAACATCACGCAAGGATAAAGGCACCGTATTGGCTGGCGTGGCTATTGCAACGGCTCTCATGCCGCCGCTTTGTACCGTTGGTTATGGCATTTCGCAACTCAACTGGCAATACACGGTCGGTGCGCTCTATCTGTTCTTTATCAATAGTGTCTTCATCGCTTTGGCAACGTTGATCATGGTACGCTATATGCACTTCCCCATGGTGGTCGTTGATAATCCCAAGGCGCAAAAACGTCGTACGCGTTATATTTCCGTCGTCTTGGTTATAATGATCATACCGAGTATCTTTACGGGCTATACGGTGATTCGTGAAAACAATTTTAAGCGCAACGCCAATCGTTTTATCGCCGATAATAAGACTGTCGGAAAAGCATATATTTACGATCATAAGGAAACATATAGAGGAAAAAACGGCACGATAGAGTTGTTTATGGCTGGAGAAAAATTGTCCGACCGGCAGCGTGAAGAACTGCTTGCGAAGGCGGAAAACTACGGATTCAAGCATTCGCAAATCGTTTTCCGTGAAGAAGCCGCTATGGAATGGAAACCTGTTACGGAGCAGGAGATTGTGAAGGATATCTTCGAAAACAATGAGCAGCAACTCCGCCGGCGCGATGAACAGATTGCCTTGTTGCAGGCGCGGCTGAGCGATTTGGAGGAGTCTGAACTGCCGTTCTCCCAACTCACGGAGGAAATACAAACGCAGTATGAAGAAATAGAGTCGGTCATCCTTACGCAGGGAAAGAGTATAAACAAAGCGGGAGAAGAACAAACCATGGTGCTTGTTATGGTGCGTTTGCCAAAGGATAGTTCTTTCGACGAGGCAGACCTTCAGCGTCTGCAATCATGGTTGCGGGTACGTCTTCATAGAGAGGATGTGGTGGTGATGGAGGATAGGGTATGAAGATAACGCTGCTCGTAGTGGGTAAGACCGCTAACCCTGCTTTGCAGACTCTGACGGACGATTATTGCCGCCGTTTGATGCACTATGTGCCGTTTTCCTTGCAGGTCATACCCGATTTGAAGAATAGCAGGAACCTTTCGCAAGAGGAACAGAAACAGAGGGAAGGCTCTCTCATTCTGAATATTTTGTCTCCTTCCGACCGCCTTATATTGTTGGATGAGCGTGGGAAAGAGTATCGTAGCATGGATTTCGCGCAGCAACTGAATACATGGCTTGCTGCAGGACAGAATATCGTGTTTGTAGTGGGAGGTCCCTATGGCTTTTCTTCAGCGGTGTATGAACGTGCGAATGGCAAGTTGTCACTTTCGCAAATGACATTCTCCCATCAGATGATACGCCTTTTCTTTACGGAGCAACTCTATCGTGCCATGACCATTCTTCGTGGAGAACCTTATCATCACGAATAGCGTTGTGCAAACCAAAATAATCTGCTACCTTTGCGCTGTTTTGTTTCCGAATGGTATAGAAAGAAGGATAGAGTATGCACAGAAGTGGTTTTGTCAATATAGTGGGGAATCCGAATGTCGGTAAATCAACGCTGATGAATGCCCTGGTGGGAGAGAAACTCTCCATCATTACGCAGAAAGCGCAGACTACGCGCCATCGCATCATGGGGATTGTCAATGGAGACGACTATCAGATTGTCTTCTCCGATACACCCGGCGTACTTAAACCCAACTACAAGTTGCAGGAGCAAATGCTCGATTTCTCACGTTCTGCCCTCACGGATGCCGACGTACTGTTGTATATTACGGATATTCAGGATAACACGGAAAAAAATGCCGATTTCCTGGATAGCGTGCGAAGTACCCATGCGCACGTCTTGTTGGTAATCAATAAAATAGATCTTACTACGCAGGACACCCTGGAACGGTTGATTGACTTCTGGAAAAAAGAGTTGCCTCAAGCAGAGATCTTTTCCATATCGGCAAAAGAACGTTTTGGGGTGGATGTACTGTTAAAACGCATCGTGGAATTGTTGCCGGAGTGTCCGCCCTATTTTGAGAAAGATAGATTGACCGACAAACCTGCCCGTTTCTTTGTGAACGAAATCATTCGCGAGAAGATATTGCTCAACTATGACAAGGAAATTCCCTATTCCGTTGAAGTGGAAGTGGATTCTTTTAAGGAAGAAGAGAAACTTATCCGTATTCGTGCCACCATTTATGTGGAGCGGGACTCCCAGAAAGGCATTGTCATTGGCAAGGCGGGGGCTTCCATCAAACGTGTCGGCATCGAAGCGCGCAAAGACATAGAGGCGTTCTTCGGGAAGCAGATCTATTTGGAGTTGTTTGTGAAGGTGGATAAAGACTGGCGTCAAAAAGACGCTCGTCTGCGCCACTATGGCTATGAACTCTCTTAGGTATTATGGAGATTGGGTCTTTCTCCGTTTTCCGCCATTTGAATTATGAACAAACTATATAATAAACCCGTCGCTTTCCGTTTTCGCCGCTTTGCGAACAAATCTTATGCTGCATTCTGCTCTATGCATAAGGTTGTGAACATAGGCTGCGTAAGTCGTCACATCTGCGACAAAGAACTCTTGAAGTCGGGCATCACCGTTGCTGTTTGTTGTCTGTGGCTCGGAGTGGTTTCTTTGTGGGCGGAAGACGATATCCCCGATGAAGGCATAGATGCGATGCAACTGCAGATACAGGAAGTGAGTGTGGTTGCACAACGCTCGGAATTCCATTCGGATATCTTCCGATTAGTTACAACCATCTCTAATGAGGAAATCGTCCGGCTTCCTGTCCATACAGTTGCGGATATTCTTCAGTTGGCGCAAGGGGTTGACCTCCGTGAACGGGGAGCCTCAGGCGTACAAGCCGACCTCTCTATAAGGGGGGGGACGCAGGATCAAATCAAGGTGCTCGTGAACGGAATCGATCTCACCGATCCTCAAACGGGGCACTATTCTTTGGATCTGCCCGTTGATGCCGCCCTCATTGACCGTATAGAGGTTATGCAGGGAACAGGTTATGGCTTGGGGGCTTTTTCCGGAGCAGTTAACATCATTACCAAAACTCTGCCTTCTTCTCCAAAACACGCAGAACTTACGGCGGCTCTTTCCGTGGGGGAATATGGACTGCTTAATCCGTCTCTTGCAATGCGTTTCCGTTGCAAGGACTGGTTCTTGAATTCAAGCGTGAGTTACAACAGAAGTGATGGTTATGCCGCTAATACCGACTACCAAATCGCCAATGCCTTTTTGCAGACAGGATGGAGAGATTTGAATTTCCAAGTCGGAGTCCAGATGAAGGATGCAGGGGCAAATAGTTTCTATTCGCTGACCTACCCGAATCAGTTTGATGCTACGCGCACCTTGTTTTCTTCCGTTGCTTATACGCATCGTTGGAACAAGTGGTATGTGGAAGGTAATGCCTGTTATCGGACACACTATGATGAATTTGAACTGTACCGCAGTGGCAAAGATGCCGATGGGCAAATGGCTCCTGCATGGTATACGGGGGCTAACATC
Organism: Bacteroidales bacterium UBA7569; assembly: GCA_002477945.1. Taxonomy (GTDB): domain Bacteria; phylum Bacteroidota; class Bacteroidia; order Bacteroidales; family Paludibacteraceae; genus Colicola. The sequence continues at coordinate 7,815 of DLLF01000013.1, read as the reverse complement.
CATTGGACGCACTCTGCGGGAGTACACTTCGCGGCAGGGTGGAATCTGCGCTATGGGAAAACGGTGCTGGGAGTAGATGCCCGCGATGAATATATCAAGAGTAGCAACTTGGGACTGCACAACCGTGTGAATCTGCGTTATTTTGCCGAACAGTATCTTTTCTATGGCAATCTTACGGCGAATGTGGGAGCGGCTGGAATCTGGAACTCCACTTTTGGCAGCGATTGGACGTTAGGGGCAAACATAGGTTATTCCTTTCTCAAGAAAGGAAAGGTGTTCTTTAATGTGAATCGCGCCATACGGATACCGACCTATACGGATCTCTATTATCAAAGCAAGGTCCAATTGGCTAATCCCCGTTTGAAGCCTGAGCAGGCTCTTCAGTTGGAAGTGGGAGCCAAATACAGCGGAGAACATTGGTATGCGAATGTATCGGCTTACTACCGTTGGGGGCAGAATATAATAGATTGGGTAAAACCTGCCGTGGATTCTGTTCTGCAATGGAACTCTGTTAATCATACTCGGGTAAATGCAGCGGGGACGGAAGTCGTTGTTGGTGTCTGTGGGTATGATTATCTCAAAAAAGCAGAGGTGGCATATTCGTTTACCGATGTGAACAAAGAGACGGGTGATTGGTTGAGTAAGTATGCCTTGGACTACCTGCGCCACAAGTTGGTGCTTCGGGTGGAACATAAAATCTGGAAAGGTTTCGGGGCTTCCTGGACCTTGCGCTTTCAGCAACGGCATGGCACGTATTCCGACCGTATGGGGGTGGTATGCGACTATCGTCCTGTCTGTCTTTTGGATGGGAAAGTCTATTGGGCAAACGAGTCCGTACAAGTGGCAATAGAGTGTCGGAATATGACGAACCAAATCTATTACGACTACGGTGGAATACTGCAACCGCAACATTGGGTCAAAATGCACGTAGAATGGAGACTGTAGAAGATAGAAGAACAGGACAACCGTCCCAAAACAATAGGTATATCTATAGTTTTGGTGCGGTTGCCATGTTTCAACCATCCTATTAGTCCCATCCGTCTCCCATTATTCCTACCTGTTCCATTATTCCTAGAACTTCTCGAACAACTAGAACGTCTATTAAATAGTGAGAAACAGCGTGCCAGCCGGTCAGTTTCTCCTGCATGGTGTCGGTGCATCTTCTCCCTAACCCCCTCAAGGGTACTGAAAAAGTCACCGCTTGGAGGGGTAGGGGAGGTCATCTCTTGCATATTCCCAGCATATTCCCAGCATATTCCCAGCATATCTCCAGCATATCTCCAGCATATCTCCAGCATATATCTCGCCACTCTCTATATGTCTTTCTTATGTGATTCTTATGTGATTCTTATGATATTCCCTAACCACTTCCGATGCAAAACCGAAAGAATATAGCGGGAATAGCCTGTTGGCGGAATTAGTCTGCAAAGAGAGGGACAGCGGGTCTGTTTCCTCCTGCATGGTGTCGGGCAACCCGATTTTTGGCAACCTCGTACAAGTAACAAGTAAAACGAATGACTGAATTCCGCCAATGGGTATATCTATAGTTTTAGTGCGGTTGCCCTGATAGACGGATTGTATATTTTGCCAATCGGAAAATAAGGAGTACCTTTGTACGATAATAATTGAATAGAAAGAAGAATGAGACACTATTTTTCATATTTTAATGAAGCATTCAAAACGCAGTGGGATAAGCCTGCTGTGTCCGATTTCGACGGAGTGACTTCCTATACTTATGGTGAAACGGCTGAAAAGGTGGCAAGATTGGGGGTCTTGTACGAAGTATTGGGTTTGCAGCCTGGCGACAAGATGGCCATCTGTGGTAGAAACTCGGCACATTGGGCTGTCGGGTATATATCTATTGCTGCGTTCAGGGGTGTCGTCGTATCTATATTGCAGGATTTCAAAGGGGAAGACATACAAGGGCTGGTCAATCACTCTGATGCACAAATACTCTTGGTGGGACCTTATGTGTGGAAAACGCTTGACCCTGCAAAGATGACAAATCTGAAAGTGATTGTCTCGTTACAGGACTTTAGCATACTCTATGTAGCCGATCCTGCTTATGCGGATGCGGTAGAAAAAGCGGATGCGTTGTTTTCAGAACGTTATCCTATGGGCTATCATAAGGAAGATCTGAACTTTCCGACGGATAACTTGGAGGATTTGGCGCTGATTAACTATACTTCCGGTTCAACCGGCGACCCGAAGGGAGTGATGTTGAGTTATAGAAGTTTGAGCAGCAACGTGGAGCAAGGAATGTATGTGTTGCCTAACAAATATGGGGAGGAAGAAGTTTCCATGCTTCCCCTGGCGCATGCTTACGGACAGTTAGGTGATTTCCTCCTTCAGTTGGCAACAGGATGTCATGTCTACTATTTGCAGAAATCCCCGACGCCGACCACCTTGATGAAAGCATTCCAGCAGGTTCATCCGTACATGATTATCACGGTGCCTTTGGTGATAGAGAAAATCTATAAGAAAAGCATACAGCCGGTTGTACAGAGACCACTGATGCGGAAGTTGTGGAATATGCCTCTCACGGCATCCTTTGTCCGGCGGAAAGTGAAGAACAAACTGATGAAAGCCTTTGGTGGTAATGTGAGGTATTTTTTATGTGGCGGGGCGGCTATCAACCCTGAGGTGGAAAGATGTCTGATGGATATGCATTTCCCATTGACGGTCGGTTATGGCATGACGGAATGTGGTCCTTTGGTCAGCGGTTCCCAACCGAAGAAGTTTGTGGCTCGTTCCGGCGGGCGGATTTTGCAGGGGATGGAAGCAAAGGTGGTTCCTTTGGAAGAAGGAAATCAATTGGGTGAGATATATGTTCGGGGAGCAAATGTGATGATGGGCTACTATAAGAACGAACAGGCTACTCGGGACGTTATGATGGAAGACGGATGGATGAAAACCGGTGACTTGGGTATCATTGATGCGAAGAAGTATATCTTCCTGAAAGGAAGAAACAAAAACATGATTCTGGGGGCTTCCGGACAAAATATCTACCCTGAGGAGATAGAGGATAAACTCAATAACTTGGAAGGAGTGGTAGAGTCTGTTGTGGTTGAACGCGAAGGAAGACTCTATGGACTGGTATTCCCCGATTATTCAAAAGACGGTAATCCCGACAAAGGCGAGAGAAGTATTTTGGAAGTTATGAAGGATAACCTCAAAAAACTGAACGAAATGCTGCCTTCCTATAGCAAAATATCCAAAATTGAACTGATGGAGAAGGAATTTGAGAAAACGCCCAAAAAAAGTATCAAGCGTTTTCTGTATAAGTGATTGACTGCAAGTGCCGTTCATTCAGACTCCATAGAATGGGCAGATTATTTTATGAATAAAATGAATAAAGGTGTTGTGAGAGTGGAAAAGTTGTAGTACCTTTGCACCGCTTTTATGGAGAAACCACGGTGCTATCGTCTAGTGGTCTAGGACAACGGCCTCTCACGCCGTAAACTCGGGTTCGAGTCCCGGTAGCACTACAAAGAAATACGCAATTGCCGTTGTCAATGCCAGCAGTTGCGTTTTTTGTTCTTATCAAAATTATATCAGTATGAAAGCAAAATGGTTTCCTTTGTTTGCGTTGGTAGCAGTTGTAGGTCTTAGTGGTTGCGACTCATGTACTTGTGAACCGGTCGTCCAACCTGTAGAGAAACGTGTCGTCCGCGATTTGCAAATCAATGAGTGGAAATACTCTGGAACAGATAATAATAACTATTTCTTTGCCAGTTTCACAATTCCTGAGATAACATCCAACGTATATAACAACGGAAACATTGCTATATACAGAGAGATTGATTCCGGTACTGTCAATGCCATTCAAACTTTGTTACCGTATGTCCGCCACAAAGAGTACTTGAAGGATGAAGCAAACAAGGAATGGGCGTTCTATACGGAGACGGTTGACTATGAGTATGGGGTAGGGCTTGTAACCATATTCTATACGGTCTCTGACTTTGACTACGAATTAGATACGGAGTTCGTTCCCGAATCAATGCATTTCCGGTTGGTTCTGACGTGGTAACGGAGGACTTTATCCGCCGGCATTTGGATGCCGATGTTTGTGCATTGGCGTTGCAACGTAATCGATATCCCGATGTGGATATCGATTTTGCATTACGGCAAATCGAAGGATACCAACGTGCAAAAGATAAATTGCCGACACTTTCGCAATTGGAAGGGTGGTGGTTCCCGCCGAGATTAAATATAGAGCAGTGTTCGTCCGAAGCGACGGCACGCTATAAGGCTTCTTTGGTCAATGGGAGTACACTGGCTGATTTGACGGGTGGCTATGGCATTGACAGTTTTTTCCTCTCGGAGAACTTCTGTCATACCGACTATGTGGAGCAGCAAAAAGAACTGTGCCGGATTGCTGAGCATAATTTCCAATTGGAACATCGCCCTATTGTTGTGCATGAGCAGAACTGTTTGGACTATATTAGGACCATGTCTCCTGTGGATTGCATATACATGGATCCTGCTCGTCGTGGAGAATCAGGTGCTAAGGTGGTGCGTTTGGAGGATTGTCTGCCCAATGTGTCGGATATATATTCGCTTCTCAAAACTCGCTGCAAAGTTTTGCTTCTGAAGTTATCTCCTATGTTGGATGTGAGTATTGCTTTGAGTACATTGTCCGAAGCGGCTGAAGTGCATATCGTGGAAGTGGAAGGTGAAGTAAAAGAACTGTTGGTCTTGTGTAGATTTGGTACTTCTGCCTCTCTTTCTGTCAATGCAGTGCAACTGACAAAAACGACAAGCCGGTGTTTCTCTTTTACGCCCGACGAGGAACAAAATGCCGAATCTCTTATGGCGGTGCAATTGGAACAGTATCTTTATGAACCTTCCCCGTCTATTCTCAAGGCAGGTGCTTTCAGAACGATCAGTGAAAGGTATCACATCGCCAAATTGGCAAGCAATACCCATCTTTACACTTCTTCTTCACTCGTGAGCGACTTTCCTGGGCGAATCTTCGAGGTGACAGCCTTGCCGCAAAAGAAAGATGTTCGCAAGCAGCAGTATAACCTGATCACCAGAAACTATCCTCAAGATACTGCCACATTGCGCCATAGTTTGCAGTTGCGAGATGGCGGTGACCAATACCTGATAGGTACACGACTTGGCACCCGGCCTGTTCTTATATTGGCAAACAGACTGCAGTAGGCGTGAAAAATACCGCTATATTGCTGATAACAAACAGGTATATAACACCTTTTACTCTTCGAACCGATAACAACAATTCCATACCTTAAACGTTGGATGTCTTGGATTCGGAATGAACGACACCTCAAGCCGATCTCAACGACCCCTGGACGACCCCTCATACATTCATGATTGGCGCACACACAGCAGGTACAATCGTATATGAAGGAATGAATATGACAAGAGGAACTGACAATATGACAGAGGACACTGACAAAAATGTGAAAAAAAACTACTGGCACGTCCTTTGCTCAAAGAAGAATGTCGTTGCGATACGAAGTACGCAGAGTGTGGGTAACACTACACCGGGCATACAACGAATGCAAGCGATAAGATAACTTGAATATTAACACTTAAAATCATACTTGATTATGTCTAAGATTATTGGAATTGACTTAGGAACAACTAACTCCTGCGTTGCTGTGATGGAAGGCAACGAACCTATCGTAATTGCTAACTCTGAAGGTAAGCGTACGACTCCTTCGGTTGTGGGTTTTGTAGATGGCGGCGAGCGCAAAGTGGGAGACCCTGCAAAGCGTCAGGC
>DLLF01000013.1:0-2005 GCA_002477945.1 Bacteroidales bacterium UBA7569 | reverse complement strand
ACCGTATATTCTATCAAGCGTTTTATGGGTGAGACCTACGACCGCTTGGCTAATGAAATAGCACGTGTACCTTATAAAGTAGTAAAAGGCGACAACAACACCCCGCGTGTGGACATCGACGGACATCTCTACACTCCGCAAGAGATTTCGGCTATCATCCTCCAAAAGATGAAAAAGACCGCCGAGGATTATCTTGGTCAGGAAGTTACCGATGCTGTCATCACCGTACCTGCATACTTCAACGACAGCCAACGTCAGGCTACCAAAGAGGCAGGTGAGATTGCGGGCTTGAACGTACGCCGTATTGTGAACGAACCTACTGCAGCCGCTTTGGCTTACGGTTTGGACAAGTCGAAAAAGGATATGAAGATTGTGGTCTTCGACTGCGGTGGCGGTACGCACGATGTATCCGTACTGGAGTTGGGCGACGGTGTCTTCGAAGTAAAGGCTACCGACGGTGATACCCACCTGGGCGGTGATGACTTCGACCATCGTATTATCGACTGGCTCGTTCAAGAGTTCAAGAATGAGAACGGCGGTGCCGATTTGACGAAAGACCCGATGGCTATGCAACGTCTGAAAGAGGCTGCAGAGAAAGCGAAAATCGAACTTTCCAACACGACCTCTACCGAAATCAACCTGCCGTACATTATGCCTGTAAACGGCGTACCTGCACACTTGGTTAAGACGCTGACGCGTGCCAAGTTTGAGCAGATGATTGACGACCTTATCCAAAAGACCATTGCTCCTTGCCGTACCGCTTTGGAGAAAGCCGGTCTGACAACGAAAGATATTGACGAGGTCATCCTGGTAGGTGGTTCGACCCGTATCCCTGCTATCCAAGAGGCTGTACAGAAATTCTTCGGCAAGGCTCCTAACAAGAGCGTTAACCCCGACGAGGTAGTAGCCATAGGTGCAGCCATCCAAGGCGGTGTGCTGACGGGCGAAGTAAAAGACGTGCTGCTGCTTGATGTTACCCCGCTGAGCCTCGGTATCGAGACCATGGGCGGTGTGATGACCAAGATGATTGATGCCAACACGACCATTCCTACAAAGAAGACCGAAGTCTTTACCACGGCTGTGGATAACCAACCGAGCGTAGAGATCAAGGTGCTGCAAGGTGAGCGTCCTATGGCTGCCCAGAACAAGCAGATCGGTATCTTCCACCTCGACGGTATTATGCCGGCACACCGTGGCGAACCGCAGATTGAGGTAACGTTCGATATTGATGCCAACGGTATCCTGAACGTAACCGCAAAAGACAAGGCTACGGGCAAAGAGCAGAAGATCCGTATCGAGGCTTCGAGCGGCTTGAGCGAGGAAGAAATCAAGCGTATGAAGGCTGAGGCAGAGGCTAACGCCGAAGCAGACAAACGCGAGAAAGAGCGTGTGGACAAACTCAACAAAGCCGACGCTACTATCTTCCAAACCGAGAAGCAACTTGCCGAACTGGGCGACAAACTGCCTGCCGACAAGAAGGCTCCTATAGAGGAAGCACTCAAGAACCTGAAAGAGGCTTACGAGAAGAAGGACGCCGACGCTTGCGAGGCTGCCAACAACGCACTGATGACTGCATTCCAGGCTGCAAGTGCTGAGATGTACAACGCACAGAATAATGCAGGAGCAGGTGCTACCAACGCAGACTTCAGCGGTGCACAAAACAACGGTAGTTCTTCCAACTCGGGCAACAACGACGGCGGTGCCGAAGATGTTGACTTCGAGGAAGTAAAATAACAATGCGTAATGCGTAATAAGAAAGGCTGTTTGGCAGATTGTCAGACAGTCTTTTTTTTGTTACACACAGTCTCGCATTATACTACCCTGATTACGGAATGGAGTACCTGCATTACGCTTGTGGAGACGGGGATTTGGGAGGAAAGGAAATTATTCGTAAATTTGCAGCGTAAAAACAAACACATTATGGAAGCACAACAACATATCACCACGATACAGGAGTACAACGACATCTGCGGATTCAAGACCATGCACCCGCAAGTGGCGTTTG
>DLLF01000027.1 GCA_002477945.1 Bacteroidales bacterium UBA7569 | reverse complement strand
ATGCACCCGCAAGTGGCGTTTGTGCGGTTTGACGAGAACACCAAACATGTGCCGACCGGCGTGCGCTATGTATATGATTTCTACAGCATCTGGCTGAAAGAGACCAAAGGGTGCGTACTCAACTACGGCAGGACGCAATACGACTACGACTGCGAGACAATCGTCAGTATGGCACCCGGACAGGAAATAGAGGTAGCACCAAGCAATGTGGCACGCCCGAAGTGTATCGGCATATTGTTTCACCCCGATTTTATCCACGGCACGACACTCGAAAAGAAGATGCGCGACTATTCGTTCTTCTCCTACGCCAGCAACGAGGCATTGCACCTGTCGGAAGACGAAGTAGTGGTAGTGCAGAACTGTATGCATATCATCGACATAGAGTTGCAGCACCCGATAGACAAGTTCTCGCGCCGGCTGATCATCACCAACTTGGAACTGCTCTTAGACTACTGCCTGCGTTTCTACGAGCGGCAGTTCATCACCCGTCAGGATATGAACATCACGGCGATTTCGCGCTTCAGCGAATTGCTGAACGAGTATATCAACTCGGGCAAGACCGCCACCGACGGCATACCCACCGTGAAGTATTTTGCCGACCGTGTACACCTGTCGCCCAACTATTTCGGCGATATGGTGAAAGCCGAGACAGGCAAGAGTGCACAAGAGTATATCGCCCTGCGCCTGTTCGAGTACGCCAAACGGCAACTGCAAAGCCCCGAACTGACCATCAAAGAAGTGGCAATGCAGACAGGCTTCCAACACCCGCAGCACTTTGTGCGGTTCTTCAAACGGCATGCAGGGATTACACCGACGGAATACCGTCGAATAGGTTAAGGAGTTTAGGAGTTGATTGGTTTATGCGTTGTTGAAATGGTTAATCTGTTGAAAAAGTTAAACGCATAAACTCCATTCAACCGACCAAACCACGTATAAACAAATCAACTTATCAACTTATCAACGAATAAACAAGATATGAAACGTTTAATTCTAACAATCGTAACAATTATGGCTATTGCAAATGTGAGTGCAGCCGACAAAGTACTGGTTGCATATTTCTCTGCCACCGGCACGACCAAAGCCGTGGCAGAACAGATTGCTCTCGCTTCGGGCGGCGAACTGATGGAGATTGTACCTATGCAACCTTACACGTCTGCCGACCTCAATTGGAATGACAAGAAATCGCGCAGCACAGTAGAGATGAACGACGAGAGTGCACGCCCCGCCATCAAAAAGACCAAAGAGAACCTGGACGGATACACTACCGTGTATGTCGGGTTTCCCGTCTGGTGGTACGTGGCACCGCGTATTATCAACACGTTCCTTGAGGCGTACGATTTCAGCGGCAAGACCATCATCCCCTTTGCCACCTCGGGCGGAAGCGGCATTGCAGACTGCACCAAAGCCCTGCACAAGACCTACCCCAACCTGCACATCGAGGACGGCAAACTGCTGAACCAGACCTCGTATGAGGAAATCCAAGCGTGGGTGAAATAGCAAAAGAAGTAGTTTGTGAGACGGATATGCATAAAAGGAGACGTCATTTGAACAATGACGTCTCCTTTTTATTTTATCTGTACCCAATGTGTATTTTGAACGGATATAAAAAGGTTGTGCTGTACTTACTCGAGAAAACTCCTAAAAAATAGGATTTCAGGTGTTGCCAATCTTTGTAATCTGTCCACCTTCCAAAGGAAGTAACAGCACGCCATTGATACAGCAAGAGGCCTTAGTTGAATAATGTTTGTTGAGTTTTCCGGTCTCTGACAGCACAACCTCATTCGTTTCCGCAAAAGTACAATATATATTGTGACGTTGCAACCCTTGTGAGGTTTTTATGAAAAAAAAAGATATTCATTTCTGCATATAGAAATAAAATGCTACCTTTGCAACCAAGATGCGTCTGAAGCGTGCATCAGTGCTTGTTTGTCAAGGCTTCAGATATGCAAGAGAGTAGGGAAAATATAAAACAAGATTAGATATGGCAAAGAACGAAAAGAAAGAAGACGGTCTTGAGAATGTACAAGAGGCCTTGACCACTTCAGGCAGTTGGATTATCAAACATCAGAATGTTATCACGTGGGTGATTACAGGAATTCTGGCAGTGGTTTTGATTATTATGGCTGTTCATAATTACTACTTGAAGCCGAAGAGCGCTGAGGCTGATAATGAAATAGGCAGGGCTGTTGTGTATTTTACGGCTCACGATTATGAGACGGCATTGAACGGAAACGATGATTGCATTGGATTCGAAAGCATTGCAAATGATTATTCTCTCACGAAAGGCGGCAAGTTGGCAGCCTTGTATGCAGGATTGTGCTACTATAATATGGAGGATTATGAGAATGCGGTTAAATATTTGAAGAAGTTTAACTCGAAAGACTTGAATGTCGGTCCCGCCGCAAAGGAGAAATTGGGTGATGCATACGTTGCTTTGGGTGAGATGAATGCTGCCGTCAAGAGTTTTGAGGCTGCAGCATCGTCGAAGAATGAAATCATTGCTCCCATCAGTTTGAAGAAAGCAGGATTGGTTTATCTCGAGTTAGGAAACACGAAGGCAGCCCGCAAGTCGTTTGAGACCTTGAAAGAGAATTATCCTAACAGTCAGGAAGCACAAGACATAGACAAGTATATTGCCAACATAGCAGATTGAGTTATGGCCACCAAGTTTCATAACTTGTCGCAATACGATTCTGAACAAATGCCGAACGCTAGCGTCTTAGGACGCCAGCGTTTTGCTATTATTGTAGCAGATTGGAACAGCGATATAACATACGCCTTATTGGAGGGTGCTTACGAGGCTTTGCTCAAGCATGGTGTGAAAGAAACTCATATCAAGGTGATTCATGTTCCCGGTACGGTGGAACTCACATACGCAGCCGCCCAGTGTCAGCGTTATGCTCCGAAACACCGTTTTTATGATGCCATCATCGTGATAGGCTGTGTGATTCAAGGCGATACTCCCCACTTCAATTATGTTTGCCAAAGTGTGACACAAGGTGTAACAGAACTTAATGTACATGGTTTGACACCAGTTATATTCAGTGTGTTAACAACCTTGGACAAGCAACAGGCCTTGGACAGGGCTGGAGGCAAGTTGGGTAACAAAGGTGTAGAGGGAGCGTATACCGCCATCAAGATGGCTAATTTGCAAGGCACGACCGCAGAGGGCTAGCGGTCGGAAAATCGCTTTGCCGTTCGTGCAATTTCTTATTACAGCGTAATGATCTGCTGTATTACACTTCGTAATTGTCAGAGTAGGTACACTATATGAAAGTCTATAAGTTTGGCGGGGCGTCTGTGAGCAATGCACAAAGTATCAGGAACGTTGTGCGCATTGTTCGTCAGGAGCATGAGCCGTTGTTTGTGGTAGTCTCTGCTATGGGGAAAACCACCAATGCATTGGAGCGTGTCGTGAACTCCGCTTTTTCAGGTGGCTTACAAAAGGCTATAGAAGAAGTTGAACAAATTCGGGACTACCATTATACAATTGTCCGAACTCTTTTTCCTATTGGTCATACATTCTTAGAACATAAGGTGGCTCTTCTGTTGGGAGAAGTAAAGAGTATCGTACATACGATGTGCTCAGACGACTTGTCGGAGCGTGATAACAGGTTCTATGACTATTATTATGATCAGATTGTGTCGTACGGAGAGTTGATTAGTACCCGTATTATCAGTTACGCACTTGACCGAGAGGGGTTGGAGAATGTTCTGACAGACATGACAGATTGCCTGCGAACAGACAATACATGGCGTGAAGCAAAGGTGGATATGGCAGTGTCGGATACTTTACTTCACCGCGTTATTGACCAACATCCTGCCCGAATCTATGTAGCGCAGGGTTTCATCGGTGGTACGGCTGAAGGACTTCATACTACTTTAGGACGCGAGGGAAGTGACTATACCGCCGCCATTGTCGCCAATCTACTGAATGCTGACAGTGTGACGATCTGGAAAGACGTTCCCGGTATTCTGAACGCAGATCCCCGGTTGGTGAAAGATACTGTGCTACTACCAGAACTCACTTATTATGATGCTGTAGAGTTGGCTTATAGCGGTGCCCAGGTAATTCACCCGAAGACAATCCGTCCTCTTGAGAACAAGAGTATCCCATTGTATGTACGTCCGTTCACGGAACCAGACAAAGTGGGATCGGTTATCAAGAAAGACACTCAGCATCCAATAGATGTTCCCGTATATATATGGCGTAGGGAGCAGGTTCTTTTAACCATCCGTCCCAACGATTTTTCTTTTATATTGGAAGACAGTCTCAACCATTTGTTTGATGTAGTGTACAGGCATCATTTGAAGGTCTCCTTGATACAAAGCAGTGCCGTGACGGTATCGGTATGTGTGGATGCTTGCCGCTATCTGCACGATGCTATTGAAGAGTTGAGCCAATCCTATAGAGTTACTTATAACGAGCATCTATCGTTGTTAACAATCCGAGGTACGACTCCTGAGATATTGTCGGATTGCAGGCATCGTTATACAATCTTGCTGAGTCAAACAACCCGTAGGACAGCACGTTTTGTGGTAAAAGGTGCTTTTGAAGATTAGAAAGAGTCTGTCAGTACTTGTCAGACCGTCCTCTTTCTGTTTTTGTGTTTATCTTCTCATAGTCCTTGAGGAATGTATGCGTCCTTGTTTTTCAGAATCCTTTCTTTAGCATGATGTTTATGAGTGGAGGAATACAATGGATGAAGAGTGCTGCAGGTTGATGAGTTTATGAGGTTATGTGCGGTTGAAAGAATTCAGAAACGACTAAATAGCAGGAGGCATGGGATAGATACGTTGGAAGTGAGATTGGTCGGGCGATAGTATCGCCCGATAAGAAACAACAAACAGTTTTTCGATTGGCTGATGTAAACTTCCCTGTTTCATCCAAAGGCCGGACAAGTATTCACGTTACTTAATTTTGTTGCTATTCCGTTCAGGGATGCTTCAGGGGTCGATAAGGGGTGCTTGAGGTCGGCTTGAGGGGTCGTAGCGACTCAGTAGAAAAATCGTGATGAATTTGTAAAGGACAGATAGATGGCAGCAAGGAAAACGATACTGCAACACTACTTAAATGGAAGCAGGTTGTTTAATGGTAGAAATCTATAGAAAGGTTGTATTCTGCGTTTTAGAGATCGGAATTCGGCTTGTGCGTTTTTTGCAGAATCAGTGGCAGAACATCAGTCCGAAATAGAGTCGGGGACCGATGGGTGTAAGCAGTTCGGAGCGGCGGACAGCCATCATACAATCGATCTTCACGGATAGGTGGATGGCATTGGTAAGTACAATATCCAAACCTATGAATGGGTCAATATAGAAATAGGTTTGTTTCCGGAAGACTGTATATTCCTCCGCCTTCCAATCATCTTGTGAGCCATCTGCAATGAAGAGGCTTCGTTTTGCTCCCCCGCCTATACTTGCTCCGAGATATGGCCAGACTTTATCCAAACGCCAACAAGCATCTGCCAATATCCCCCCCCAACCATTGCGGATATAACTGCCTTTCTGCAGCAAGAGCCGAGCATCGGTTGCAGAGACAGGCATAGTGGACACATAGCCCTCTCCACCAAGGCGCAGATGTTGCCACAGGTTGACACGCATGGCACCTCCTATCCCGAAAGTGACACCTTGCGGGTTGTAAGGGTACTTATTGGTATTGCCTCCCAGCCAACCGGCATGCAACATCATTCCACCTGAGCAACCTTGGTAGACAGGCTTTGCGTCTTGAGCCCATAAGGTTACAGGCAGGGAAGATATAGAGCAAAACAAAAGGAGCAAAAGGGTGATGCGTGGTATGCGTATCGGTCTCATATTAATGTTGCAAGAGTTGTGATATTATGCTGTATGCTTCCTTGAGCGAACCGACATTGCTTACGACAACAGAGCGTTTGCCATTGAGGTCTCTGACCTGACACCGGCGCGCGTTGGTCACCACATAGGTGAGAAGGCGGTTGAAGATGTCGGACTGGTAGTAGGCAGATTGCAAGTTGGAAGGCAAGAAGAGCGTCATACGTGACATTTTAAGAACAATCTTCTCGACACCAAGCAACATACATTTCCAACGAAGGCGCACCACCATCAGGAGTTCCTCCGCTTCGCGCGGCATAGTACCAAAACGATCGGTGAGCCGTTGCTCGAAAGCAGCCAGTTCGGTCTCGTTCTGCAGGTTGTCGAGTTCGCGATAGAGCGTAATACGTTCGGAGACGTTTTCCACGTAGTCCTCAGGGAATCCGATTTCGAGATCAGACTCCAATTGGGAATCGTTCACCCAGTTGTTACCCCGCACGGCATCGGTGCGCTTGGTTTCAAAGAGTGTAGTAAACTCTTCCTCCTTCAGTTCGGACACCGCCTCATTGAGGATACGTTGGTAGGTTTCATAGCCCAAGTCAGCGATAAAGCCGGATTGCTCGGCACCGAGCATATTGCCTGCTCCGCGTATGTCCAGATCCTGCATGGCGATATGGAAGCCCGAACCGAGGTCGGCAAAGGTTTCAATGACCTGCAAGCGGCGGCGTGCGTCAGCGGTAAGCAGTTCCAATGGAGGTGCGACCAAGTAGCAATAGGCTTTCTTGTTGGAACGTCCGACACGCCCTCTCAACTGATGCAAATCGCTTAGTCCGAACTTATGTGCCGCATTGATAATGATGGTATTAACATTAGGGATGTCCACACCGGATTCAATGATGGATGTTGCTATCAGGACATCATAGTCATAGTTGACGAAATCGGTCAGGATGGTTTCCAACTGCTCTGATGGCATTTGTCCATGGGCAACGGCAATCCGCGCTTCAGGAACAAGTCGTTGTATCTTTTTGCGGATGGTATCCAGATTCTGTACCAAGTTATTGATAACAAAGACTTGCCCGTTGCGGTTTATCTCCATGCGTACAGCCTCCTGGATGATATCTTCATCATCGGGTGTAATAATCTCTGTTTGTACAGGATAGCGGTTTGGAGGCGGGGTGTGCATAACCGACAGGTCTCTTGCTCCAAGCAAGGAGAATTGGAGTGTACGGGGGATAGGAGTCGCCGTAAGAGTGAGTGTGTCCACATTTGCTTTCAGTTGGCGCAGGCGTTCTTTTGTGCTGACTCCGAAGCGTTGTTCTTCATCGATAATCAGAAGACCGAGGTCGTGGAAGAGTACGGATTTGCCGACAATCTTGTGCGTACCGATGAGAATGTCGATCTTGCCTTCGTGCAACCGGTCAAGTATGTTTCTGACTTCTTTTGGCGACTTGGCTCTTGAGAGGTATTCAATCTCAATGGGAAAGCCTTTGAAGCGTTCTTTGAAAGTATTGTAGTGTTGCAGTGCCAGGACGGTGGTTGGAACGAGTACGGCAGTTTGTTTCCCGTCGGCAGCCGCCTTGAAGGCTGCCCGCATGGCAATTTCCGTCTTTCCAAAGCCTACATCACCGCAGATAAGACGATCCATCGGGACAGGTGATTCCATATCATGCTTGAGGTCGGTGGTGGCTTTCTGCTGGTCAGGGGTATCCTCGTAGATGAAAGAGGCTTCCAATTCGTGTTGCATATAGGAATCCGGCGAGAACTGAAAACCTTTCTCCTGTCGCCTTTGTGCATACAACTTGATAAGGTCGCGAGCAATATCTTTAACCTTAGCCTTGGTTCGCTCTTTCATCCGTTCCCACTGCCCGGAACCTAATTTGGAAACAGCGGGTGCCGTACCATCTTTACCTTTGTACTTGGCAATACGGTGCAAGGAGTGAATGGAGACGAACAGTATATCGTTATCTCTATAAATCAGTTTAATCATCTCTTGCCGCTTGCCGTTGACATCTGTGTGAACCAGTCCCCCGAAGCGACCTATTCCGTGGTCGGTATGTACAATATAGTCGCCAATCTGCAATTGATTGAGTTCCTTCAAGGTGAGCAATACCTTGCCTTGCCTTGCCGAATTCGCCTTCTGTTGCACTTTATGGAAACGCTCAAACAACTGATGGTCGGTGAAACAGCATATATGCTGGTCTTTGTCAATAAAGCCGGAGTTGAGTGTAGGAGTTATACCACAGAAAGAACCCTTAAACAGCGGTTCGGTTTCTCCTATGCCAAGTTTTTCCCGAATGATACCTGCTATCCTGTCAATCTGTTTCTGAGAATCGGATAGTATCTTGATAGAATACCCTTGTTTGGTATAATCTTGCAAAGTGTCAATGAAGATGTCGAAATTTTTGTGATAGATAGGGTGGGGCAACGTATTGAAACTCAGTTTGCTTACATTGGGAAAGAAAGACTTCGTGTTTAATTCGATTGTGTGATAACTATCTGCTTCCTCGTTGGTTAGAATCGGACAAATCCTATGGAGACCGTTTGTCTCGGAACCGGACGATGCAGAGAGAAATTTGTGTCGCAATAGGGAGAAATCGTTGCTCACAATAATAGTATTGTCCGGCAAGTAATCAAAGAGTGAATGGGTTTGTTCTGCACTTGGCTGTTCTTGTATATTCGGGATAATTTCTATATCACTTACTTTCTCTTTCGACAATTGGGATTCTATATCAAAGATCCGTATAGAATCAATCTCATCGCCAAAGAAGTCTATGCGATAAGGATTCTCGCTGGAAAATGAGAAGATGTCAACTATTCCGCCACGTATAGAGAACTGCCCTGGTTCATATACGAAATCAACCTTTTCCCAACCGCTGTTGAATAGCCGCGTACTTAATTGCTCAATGGAGATGCTCTGTCCTGTATGTAGAGCCAATACCTCATCTTGAAACTGCTGTTTTGTTATGATTCCCGGTATCAAAGCCTCAGGATAAGATACAACAATGCATGGGGTTTGTCTTTGAGATGTGAGGTGATTGAGAGTGGTTGTACGCTCTATTTCGTATGCGGTGTCCGTATCTTGTTTGCGTTGCCTGATTCGGTAGGGAGATGGGAAAAAACATACTTTGTCTTCTCCCAAAAGTAGTGTTAGATCATTGTCTAAGTATATCGCATCGTCCACAGAATCAGATAGTATGAGCAGGCTGTGTCGGGTCTGCAAAAAAAGATTGGCTAATATAAGCGACTGAGATGAACCATATAGCCCATCTGTTTGTATGTGGAGTATGCTATTGTCTTTTGACAATGCAGTGAGTGTACGCAAAGTAGGGTGCTCTTGATAGAGGAAGAGCAAGTCTTGTAGTGTATCCATTTATGTTGATGAACATCTTGAGAACAGAGCCGCAAAGATACAAAAAAAACATCGTCCTTGCAACCTGTGCGTTATGATTCAGCGTGCAAAGGGATGCCTCTCGGCATCCCTTATACTATAAAGGTATTAGTCTGTTTGATTATTTAAGGTATAAAAGATTGTGTTGTTCTGATTACGATTGCAAAGATAGAAGAAATTTACACCTTGCGCAATAGCAAAAAGTATGTTATACAACATACTTTTACAACATGCTTAGGATGCAATGGAAGAATTTGTCCTTGTTATAACGATATAGGAAAAATAAACAGAGTATCAAGATAAAATATTTGATACTCTGTTCGTTATGTATAATAAGGACTCTTTCTCCTAATTATGCCTCGTCTTCAACTGCGGCTTGTGCGGCTGCCAAACGAGCGATAGGCACACGGAACGGAGAACATGAAGCATAGTTCATTCCTACGCGGGCACAGAATTTAACCGAACTGGGTTCTCCGCCATGCTCACCGCAGATTCCCGTACGTAATCCCGGACGGACTGCACGACCTTTCTCCACTGCCATCTTGATGAGTTGACCAACGCCGTTCTGATCAAGCACCTGGAATGGATCCACTTTCAGAATCTTCTTTTCGAGATATACAGGCAGGAACGAAGCGATATCATCACGACTATATCCAAATGTCATCTGTGTCAAGTCGTTGGTTCCGAACGAGAAGTATTGTGCCTCCGTAGCAATACGATCCGCTGTAAGAGCAGCACGGGGAATCTCAATCATGGTACCGATTTCATATTCCACCTCAATGCCGTATTCTTCAAACACTTCTTTGGCCACCGTTTGTATCACATCCTTCTGTTGTTGCAACTCATAGAGGATACCAATCAGAGGAACCATTATCTCTGGCATAGGATTTTTTCCTTCCTTCTTCAGTTCGCAGGCTGCTGAAAGGATAGCACGCGTCTGCATGGCGGTGATTTCAGGGAATGTGATACCCAAGCGGCAACCGCGATGACCCAACATCGGGTTATTCTCTGCCAAAGAAGCGACGCGCCTCTGAATTTCTTCTACGCTCACGCCCATCTCAACGGCCATTTTCTCCTGACCTTTCAGATCGTGAGGAACAAACTCGTGCAATGGTGGATCAAGCAAACGGATATTTACTGGACAGCCGTCCATAGCCTCAAGGATGCCTTTGAAGTCTGCTTTTTGGTAGGGAAGCAGTTTTTCCAAGGCTTTTTCTCTTCCGGCAGCGTCCTTTGCCAGAATCATCTCGCGCATTGCGATAATCTTCTGGTCATCAAAGAACATGTGCTCTGTACGCGTAAGTCCGATACCCTTCGCACCGAAAGCACGTGCCACGCGGGCATCATGGGGCGTATCGGCATTGGTGCGGACCTGTAACTTCGTGTATTTGTCACACAAGTCCATCAGAGCCTTGAAGTCGCCCGATAGTTCGGCTGCCTTGGTCGGAACCTCACCCGCATACACTTGACCGGTTGAACCGTTCAAAGAGATATAATCACCTTCTTTATAGGTTACGCCTTCTATTTCTACGGTCTTGTTCTTATAGTTCACGTTGATTGCACCGGCACCCGATACACAGCACTTGCCCATACCGCGGGCAACAACGGCTGCGTGGCTTGTCATACCTCCGCGAGCAGTCAGGATTCCTTCTGCAGCAGACATACCGGCCAAGTCCTCAGGGCTGGTCTCTATACGTACCATAATCACTCGGTGACCATCGTTATGCCATTCTTGTGCATCGTCTGCGTGGAATACAATCTGTCCGCAGGCTGCACCCGGACTTGCAGGAAGACCTTGGGTAATGACCTTGGCACGCTTCAGTGCGTCTTTGTCAAATACGGGGTGGAGCAGTTCGTCCAACTTCTGAGGTTCGCAGCGCAGAATGGCTTCCTTCTCGCTGATAACGCCCTCGCGTACCAAATCCATTGCAATCTTTACCATGGCGGTTCCTGTGCGCTTGCCGTTACGTGTCTGCAGGAACCATAGTTTCCCCTCTTGAACGGTGAACTCCATATCTTGCATATCGCGGTAGTGGTCTTCCAACTTTTGTTGAATGGTATTCAACTCGTTGTAGAGGGAAGGCATTGCTTCCTCCATACTCGGATATTTGCTCGCACGTTCCTCTTCGCTGATGCCCTGCAGTTTTGCCCAACGACGGCTTCCTTCAATGGTGATTTGTTGAGGTGTACGAATACCGGCAACCACGTCCTCGCCTTGTGCATTTACAAGATACTCTCCGTTGAACAGGTCCTCTCCGGTAGCGGCATCGCGGCTGAAACATACGCCGGTGGCGGAAGTGTCACCCATGTTGCCGAATACCATCGCCATAACGCTCACGGCTGTTCCCCATTCGTCAGGAATTCCTTCCATCTTGCGGTAAAGAATGGCGCGCTCGTTCATCCAACTGCGGAACACGGCACAGATGGCACCCCAAAGTTGCTCCATCGGATCTACTGGGAAATCATGCCCTGTCTGTTCCTTTATGGCTTTCTTGAAACGATCTACAAGTAATTGCAGTTCGCCAACACTCAGATCTTTGTCCAAGCGTATGCCGCGGATGCTCTTGACTTCTTCTATGATCGCTTCAAAGGGGTCGATGTCTTCTTTGTTCACAGGCTTCATGCCCAATACAACATCTCCGTACATCTGTACGAAACGGCGGTAACTGTCGTAAACAAAGTGAGGATTGTTGGTCTTTTTTATCATCCCCTCAGCCACCTCGTCGTTCAAACCTAAATTAAGGATTGTATCCATCATGCCGGGCATGGAGGCACGTGCACCTGAACGGACGCTTACCAAAAGCGGATTCTTGGGATCGCCGAAACGGCAATTCATCAATTCCTCTACATGCTTTACGGCTGCATTCACCTCATTGGTCAGAAGGCTGACAATCTTCTCTTGACCGTATTGATAATACTCTGTACATACCTCTGTGGTGATGGTGAATCCGGGAGGAACCGGAACTCCGATGAGGTTCATTTCGGCGCAGTTCGCACCTTTACCACCAAGCAACTCGCGCATCTGGGCATTGCCCTCTGCATGTCCGTTGCCGAAAGTGTAAACTCTTTTCTTGTTGTCCATTGTAAAGTGGATTTTATAGATTTAGTTAAAATAATGATGACACACTCACAATGTTAAGGTTAGATTTTTAAGACCTGTTGGAAGGATATACCCCCAATAGCGACTGCAAAGATAATCTTTTTCTGCCGACTTCACAAACAAGCCGCCTAAAAACTTCTGAGAACAAAAACAAATGGGATATATGGCTGTCGGAATAAATCCTGTGCATGCTTTCGCCCGCTGTAATCGTTATGGACCATAATGAGAAGGCTTGTCTGTCTTCTGTTTGCCCGTAACGAAAATGATTTTTCGTGAGGAAAATCTCCGTATCTCTCGGTCACTACTGCGTTGCGTGTTGTTCCTTGCTGACTTTTTGCATGATTCCTGCTCGCTTGAACTGACTTCGGGGAATGCCAAAATATTCCTGTTGACTACGACTCCTCAAGCCGACCTGGACGACCTCTCAACGGGACCTTGGAGACTCTTTGTGAAAGATGGAAAGAATACCGAATTTGTCAAACCGAAATAAATATCATACCTTTGCACGGATTTTGTTCTTTCGGAATGAGGGTGCGAATCTTTCGTAAAAAGATGTTTTAACTGCCTATGAGGTCGGGGAAAATACGAGGTGAAACTCGTTTGCTGAAGAGGAGGGCTACAAAATATAAAGTATGAAATTTGAAAGAAACCCGAGGGTGATTAATCTGCTGATACGGCTGGTGGGGAAAGGGCAGATTCGAACACTCAAATTGGCAAACCTTACTCCTAAAACGGCGAGCGAACTCACGCTGAGGAATATCTTGAGATACGCTAAGAATACGGAGTACGGGAAAAACCATCATTTTAGCGAAATTCTTCAGGCACTTACTCATGAAGAATTGTTGAAACGCTACCATAAGTATGTAACACCTAACGATTACGACAACCTGCGTCCGTACATAGAGCGTCAGAAAAACGGAGAGCAGAACGTTATTGTACCCGGTAAGCCTGTTATGTATGCTACCACCTCCGGTACAACCAACGAACCGAAGTGGATCCCCATCACCAAAAAGTACCTGAAGAGCGTATATGGTAAGATGACGCGTTGTTGGATTGCCAACTTTATCATGCGTCGCCCCTATTCTTTCGCAGGTGCCGTGATGTTCGTGGTGGGAAAAGATGTGGAAGGATATGCACCCGACGGGACGGTGTTTGGCTCTGTTTCCGGTGTCACACAGCGCGATGCACCTTCTTTCATACGGAAAATGTATGTGTCATATCCCGAAATTTTCCATATCTCGGATTACACGGCACGCAACTATACCCTGATGCGGGTGTGCATAGAGCGTAATGTAACTTTGTTTCTGACACCCAACCCGTCCACGATCTTGGAGTTGCAGAATACCGTCAATGAGCATCTCGATGAGTTTATTACGGACATCGAAAACGGAACAATTTCCGACAAGGTGGACATCCCTGATGATATACGCAAAACGTTGCTTTCCCGCCTGCATCCCAATCCGGAACGTGCAAAAGAACTCCGTTATCTGAAGAGCAAGTATGGAACAGTGCTGCCAAAGCACTATTGGCCCGATCTGCAACTGCTTAGCACCTGGAAGTGCGGCAACACGCAAATCTATATCGACAAGTTGAAAGACTACTTCCCCGAGAATGTTTACCATCAGGAGTTGGGCTATTTCTCTTCGGAGTGCCGTTTCGGCTTGTGTTTTGATGACGGGCTTAACTCTGTCTTGTTCCCTCATTTCCATTTCTATGAGTTCGTGGCGGAAGAAGATCTGGATAAACCCAATCCTCGCTTCTACCAATTGTATGAGTTGGAAGAAAGGAAACGCTACTGCTCTTTTGTTACTACCTATGGAGGATTGTATCGCTATAATATGAACGATCTGATTGAAGTCGGACCCCGTTTCCTGAATACTCCGACGGTTCACATGGTTCAGAAAATTAATGGAATCGTCTCCATGACGGGGGAAAAATTGGCGGAGCAGCAGTTCATTAAGGCGGTTCGCAGAGCCGAAAAGCAAACAGGACTCAAAACGCGTTTCTTTGTCGGCTTTGCAAACGTCGAAGAATCTGCCTATCGTTTCTACTACGAGTTCTCCAATCAGTCTGTCACGCAGTTGCAGGCGGAAGCGTTCACGCGTGTTGTGGACGATATCCTGAAAGAAGAAAACGTGGAGTATAAGTCCAAACGGGATTCTTTCCGTTTGAAAGACCCTGTGACGGGACGTCTTGTCAACGCGGCTTACCAGCAGTTTAAGCGGCTTTGTCTCGCCGAGGGTATGCGGGATGGTCAATTCAAGTTTAATCTCTTGATGCAGGACGAAAGAAGGCATAGCAAGTTCAAAAAACTGCTCATGGCTGATTAGTGGAACAACGTGGGGAGAATTCTGGCAATTGATTATGGGCGTAAGCGTACGGGGATTGCTGTAAGCGATCCACTGCGTATTTTGGCGCAACCTCTCGAAACGGTACCCACTCACTCGCTGTTGGACTGGTTGGATGGCTACTTCAAGCGGGAGACTGTGGATATCGTGGTGGTAGGACAACCGAAAAAGATGAATAATCAGGACTCCGACACTATGTCTGATATACGTACATTCATGAAGCGGTTCTCTTCCCGTTTTCCTGACCGGCAGATCTGCTTGTTTGACGAACGTCTTACTTCTGTCCTCGCACATCGGGCAATGATTGATGGGGGAATGAAACGTATGCAGAGGCAGGACAAAAACGTGGTGGATAAAATAGCAGCGAGTTACATATTGGAATCCTATCTGCAGTCTTTGTAGTCTTTGCAGTCACAAAAAGAATGACTACCTTTGCAGATTGTAAACATTGATCTTATGATACTACCGATTTATTTATATGGTCAGCCGGTCCTTCGGCGGGAAACCGATGAAATTGACAAAACCTATCCTGCTCTCAAAGAACTGATAAACGATATGTTCGAAACGCTTGAGCAGGCGGATGGTTGCGGCTTGGCTGCGCCTCAAGTTGGTTTGTCGATTCGTCTCTTTATTGTGGATGGTGAGGCGTTGTCTGCCGATTACCCTGAGTGTGCAGGTTTCAAACGGGTCTTTATCAATCCGACAGTTGTGGAAGAAAGCGAAGATACGGTGATGTTTGCAGAAGGTTGTCTTTCGCTCCCTGGAATATCAGAAAATGTGGTTCGTCCTCGTACCGTAAGGATTCGTTATTTCGATGAGAATTTTGTGGAACACGAAGATGTTCTTACCGGTTTTGCCGCACGTATTGTGCTGCATGAATACGACCATCTGGAAGCACATGTCTTTACGGATCGCATATCGCCTATTCGCCGCCAGTTCTGCAAAACGAAGTTGGCGAATATAGCCAAAGGGAAAACAACGGCGCGGTATAGGACAAAGCATTAACTGATTACGTTCTTTCTATGGATATTCTGTCAATTGTCTTCATTGCTGTCGGTTTGGCAATGGACTGTTTCGCGGTGTCAATCACAACGGGTATTCACGAAGGCCGGTGGCATGGCAAGGTACTGCTGATGGCTTTCCTTTTTGGTCTCTTTCAGGGAGGTATGCCACTCATAGGATTCTTCCTGGGTTGTGGCTTTACCGACTGGATTAGCCGCTACGACCATTGGATTGCCCTTGTCCTGCTTTCGTTCATTGGTGGCAAGATGATCGTGGAAAGCCTGAAAAAAGAGGATGAGAACAGTGAGAGTATATCCAAGAAATCCACCGACGTCTTCGCATTGTCTCATCTTATCCTTCTGGCTGTTGCCACGAGCATTGATGCTTTGGCTACGGGAATTATTTTTGTTCCTACGCCTGATATAATCGTGTTGGCGGTAGGAATCATTGCAGCGACAAGTTTCTTGTTCTCTTTGGGTGGTTATTGCATCGGTATGTGCTTTGGCAAACGCTTCCGTTGGAATATGACGCTGATAGGGGGGATTATCCTTGTCGCTATCGGATTGAAAATATGTATTGAACATCTTCTTACGGGTTGCTGATATGATGTTCCACATACAAGATACGATTGTCAGTCTCGAAATCATAGAGAAAACGTTTTGTTGCGATTTGTCTGTGTGTAAGGGACGTTGTTGTATCGAAGGAGATGCCGGTGCACCCGTTACAACCGAAGAAGAACAACAAATAAAGGCATTGTTGCCGTCCCTTCTTCCTCTCATGCGTAAGGAGGCGCGTGATGTGGTGGAGCAACGGGGAATTTCGTATGACGATCCTACGGGGGAACGTGTGTTGGAAATAGTGGACGGACGCGATTGTATTTTCTCGCGAACCGACAGGCAGGGGTGGTGCTACTGCTTGATTGAGAGACTCTATTCCGAGGGCAAGTCCCCTCTCCGTAAACCTGTTTCCTGTGCCTTGTATCCGATAAGGCTTACTCAGTACCCTTCTTTCACGGCGGTGGAGTATCATCATTGGGACATCTGCCATTGTGCAAGACAATTGGGAAAGAAGCAGCATCTGCCAATATACCGGTTCCTTCGGGAACCGCTTATTGACCGCTTTGGAAAAGAGTGGTATGACGAGTTGTGTCTGGTAGCGGATGAATGGCAGAAACAAATGAAGTGAAACTATGAAAGCAGAGATAATTGCTATAGGCGATGAATTGCTTATCGGACAAGTTGCCGATACCAATTCTTCCTGGATGGAGAAACAATTCAATGACATGGGAATTGAGGTGTTGAGATCCGTTTGTGTACACGACGAACAACAACAAATCCTCTACGAGTTGGGCGAGGCATTGAAGCGTGCCGACCTCGTTCTCGTCACGGGTGGACTCGGACCCACTAAAGATGACATCACAAAGCAGGTGCTATGCTCATTCTTTCATACAGGGTTGGTTGAAAATGATGAAGTCCGCCGTCATGTTCAGGCGTTGTATAAAGACCGACCGGATATCCTGAATAGCCTTACGGCTACACAATGGCTCGTGCCGGAGTGCTGTACAGTCCTTCCCAACGATGTCGGCTCTGCTCCAATAATGTGGTTTGATGCCGGCACAGTCGATAGGGCTAAAATTGTGGTCAGTATGCCGGGTGTCCCCTATGAAATGCAATATGCCATGCGGCATCATGTGTTGCCTCGTCTTCAAATGCTTGGCAAACAGCAATATATTATTCATCATACCCTGTTGGTTCATGGTATTGCCGAATCGGCTTTGGCGTTGCGTATTGCCTCATGGGAAGACGCTCTCCCCGCACATCTTCACTTGGCTTATCTGCCGAAGGATGGCATAATCCGTCTTCGTTTGACGGGGATCATGCCTTCGTCTGCGATAGAAAATGAAGGTGTCCTCGAACAGGAAATGCAAGAGCAATTGTCCGCCCTGCTCCCATTGGTTAGGGATTATCTTGTCGCAACGGAAGACCTTCCGCTTGAAGTCATACTCGGAGAATTGCTCGGTGGGAAAGGACTGACTATCGCTTCTGCCGAGAGTTGCACGGGAGGGAAAATTGCTGAACTTTTGAATCGGCAACCAGGCAGTTCCCGTTTCTACAAGGGCAGTGTCGTGGCATATTCCAATGAAGTGAAACAAAATGTATTAGGGGTTAATGCTGACGATTTGTCGCAGTTCGGCGCAGTAAGCGAACCCGTAGTTCGGCAGATGGCGGAGGGATGCAGACATCTGTTGGATACAGACTATGCCATAGCCACTTCCGGCATCGCAGGACCAGATGGAGGAACTCCGGAAAAACCGGTCGGAACGGTTTGGTTTGCCTTCGCAACGCCTTGCGGCACATCATCCTGGTGCATGCATTTGGGGAAGTTGCGCGAACAAATCACGGATAGGGCTGCCAACATGGCGTTGCTGCACGCCATTGGGATTTTGCGGAAATAGAATTTGGCACGCATGGTTATTTTCCTTACCTTTGCTCAATGTTTTTGACACTTTTTATGGCTGCGTGAATACGCTGTCATTACTACATAAATTGCACACGATATGAATACGATAGAAGAAGCGATAGAAGATTTCAAAGAAGGCAAGTTCGTTATTGTGGTCGATGACGAAGACCGTGAAAACGAAGGAGACTTCATTGTTGCCGCAGAAAAGATAACACCGGAAAAAGTTAATTTCATGCTCCGGCACGGGCGGGGGGTTCTTTGTGCACCGCTCACCGAAGAACGCTGCGCCGAATTGGAACTTACCCGTCAGGTACAGAACAATACTTCTATGTTGGGTACGCCGTTCACGATAACGGTTGATAAGTTGGAGGGGTGCACAACGGGTGTTTCTGCACACGATCGTGCTGCGACCATACGCGCCTTGGCAGACCCTGCCTCTACGCCTGCTACGTTCGGACGACCGGGACATATCAATCCGTTGTATGCCAAGTCGCGCGGGGTATTGCGGCGTGCGGGGCATACCGAAGCCGCTATCGATTTGGCACGGTTGGCTGGACTCTATCCTGCCGCCGCATTGATAGAGATAATGAATGAAGACGGCACCATGGCACGCATACCACAATTGGAAAAGGTGGCGGAGAAGTATGGACTCTGTTTGATTTCTATCAAGGACTTGATAGCCTACCGCCTTCGAACCGAATCGCTGATAGAAAAGGGGGAAACGGTCTTTCTTCCTACCGAATATGGCGATTTCATGCTCACCCCGTTCCGCCAGTTATCCAACGGATTGGAGCATGTCGCATTGGTTAAAGGGCATTGGGAACCGGATGAACCTGTATTGTGTCGTGTCCATTCCTCGTGCATGACGGGCGATATCTTTGGTTCCAAACGCTGCGAGTGTGGCGAACAACTGCACAAGGCTATGCAATTGATAGAAAAAGCAGGCAAGGGTATCTTGGTCTATATGAATCAAGAGGGCAGGGGTATCGGATTGATGAATAAGATTAAGGCTTACAAGTTGCAGGAGCAGGGCGATGATACGGTCGAGGCGAATATACATTTGGGCTTCGAACCTGACGAACGTGACTATGGGATAGGCGCACAGATCCTTCGCACCATGGGGGCGCAGAAACTGAGACTTATGACCAATAACCCTGTGAAACGTATCGGATTGGAGAGCTATGGTATAGAAATTGTTGAGAATGTACCTCTGGAAATCGCTCCCAATCCTTACAATGAACGCTACATGCGGACGAAAAAAGAAAAAATGCATCATAACTTGAAAATGGTGTAATCGGTATGCAGATACAGCGAAAACCCGAATGGCTGAGGATAAGCCGTGTTTCTCATGAACAGTATGCAGAGGTTAGCAACCTGCTCTCGCAGCAGAGTTTGCACACTATATGCCGTTCCGGTAAATGTCCCAATCTGGCTGAGTGCTGGAGTCGTGGTACCGCTACTTTTATGCTTCTTGGAGACATCTGCACACGCGGGTGCAAGTTCTGTGCCACTGCAACCGGTTCTCCGCTTCCTCCCGACGAAGGTGAACCAGAACGTTTGGCGGCTTCGGTGGAGGCAATGCACTTGCGTTATGTGGTTCTTACCTCTGTGACGCGGGACGATCTCCCTGACCAGGGCGCAAACCATTGGCGCAGATGTATAGAGGCTGTCCGCAAACGATGCCCACAAGTAAAGATTGAAGCCCTCGTCCCGGATTTTTCTGGTGAGGAAACTCTTATCAAAGAGGTATTGGCTGCTGCCCCCGATATGTTTGCACACAACATGGAAACGGTCGCCCGTCTCACGCCTTTGGTGAGAGCCAAAGCCACCTATCAAACCTCTTTGCATACGCTCAGTGCGGCGCATGAAGCGGGCTTGCGTACAAAAACAGGAATTATGCTTGGTTTGGGGGAGACGCAAGAAGAAGTATTTCAGGCAATGGACGATGCACTTGGAGCAGGAGTGGATATATTCACATTGGGACAATATCTCCAACCGTCCCGCCGTCACTGTCCTGTTGCGGAGTATATTACTCCCGAACGGTTTGCCGAGTACAAACGCATTGCCCTTGATAAAGGATTCTCTTTTGTGGAGAGTGGACCGCTGGTGCGCTCTAGTTACCATGCCGAGATGGCTCTTGACGATACATCCCCAAAAGAAACAAATGTTCACAGGTAAGCGTCATCCTGCTTACAATCTGAAATCTTTGGCACAAAAATTGCTCTGCTTTAAGCAAGTTATTATACTAAAACATAACAATTATGAAAACACGATTGACAACATGGATTTTAGGTCTGCTCCTGTTAGCACCCTGTGTGTTGTTTGCAGACGAAACGGTTACCGTTACTGCCACGGATAGCGACATCTCGGCAAATCTGGATTTGAAGGCGGTAGCAACCCTCTTTGGAGAAACAAAGAATTTGGAAGAGTTCGAACAACAACTCAATGACCCCAAGACGCGTATATCCAACTTGGATCTCAACGGAGATGGTCAGGTCGATTATCTTCGTGTGGTCGAAACAACCGATAAATCAGCCCATCTCGTCGTGATTCAAGCAGTTCTTGCAAAAGACATCTACCAGGATGTGGCAAGTATCTATGCCGAAAAAGACGAGACAACGCAGCAGGTAACGGTACAGATTATCGGCGATGAGTATATCTATGGTGCCGATTATGTGATAGAACCTGTTTATATCTATACTCCTGTCATCTACGATTGGTTCTGGGGACCGCATTGGTATTGTTGGCATTCACCCTATTATTGGGGCTATTACCCGAGTTATTGGCATGCGTACAATTGCTGGTTGGCGCACGACTATTGGCATCATATCTATGATTATCACCATCATCATCCTTATTGCAGTTACCGTATGCGTCCGCAACCGGCTCCCGCTTATGCTGCCATGCGCCCGCAAGTGGCACGCTACGATTATGCTACCCTGCACCCTGACCGTGGTTTTTCGCAACGCAATGCCAACCGTAATGTACGCAATGCTCGCGACTTGCAGCCGCAACGTAGTGTCCGTGATGCAAGCAGTGTACGAGGTGCCGCTTCGGCATCGTCGCAGAGTCGCACTTTCGGAAGTGCTTATGCCACGGGAACAACTCGGCTGAGTGGTGCTGCATCGGGTAGCCGTACGGCGGCTAATAACAACTCGTCAACGCGTAGAGCCGAGTCTTCCGCGGTGCAAAGCAGCCGCTCTCAAAGTACGGCAGTGTCGGGCAGTCGCTCATCATCTTCTGCTTCTGTTTCGCGCTCAACTGCATCTTCAGGCAGTCGTACGTCCTCTTCTGCAACTGTACGGAGTAATAATAATAGCGGTAGTAGCAGAAGTCAGAGTAGTGCCGTGTCTCGGGCAGCCTCTTCATCGGCTTCACGTAGTAGTCTGCAATCGGCAACAAGGTCATCTTCTTCCTCTGTCAGTAGAAGCAGTTCACCATCTGTATCACGACGCAGTTCCTCCGTTAGTGGCGGATCTCGTTCGTCTTCCTCATCGGGTAGTAGGGTAGGTAGTTCCTATAGTGGCGGAAGTTCACGGGGAAGTGCATCTTTCTCTGGTGGAGGTTCTCGCTCTGGTGGTGGAAGTTCGTCTTCACGTTCAGGAGGATCCACTCGCAGATAAATGCCAATTATATTATGCGACTTGTTAAATCTGGTCTTTTTGTGACCTTTTGTATGGTGGTTGTATTTGCTGCACAGGCAGCAGATACAACCTCTTTTCGTTCCCTGACCCATTCCGCCGACTCCTGCTACATGGCAGGCGACTATGCCGGAGCCAGTGCTTTCTTTGCAGAGGCACTGAAACGCCCCGAAGCCTGCGCCGCCAACTACTACAACGCTGCCTGTTGTGCTGCCCGTGCGGGCGAGACCGACACCGCTTTCTCCCGCTTGAATCGGCTTATGCAGCAGTTCCCTGACTGGTACAGCCGCAGTCTCGACAGTGATGCCGACCTGCTCTCCCTCCATTCCGACCCGCGTTGGGAGCCTTTTGCCACCGCGTGCAAAGAGCGTCAGACCCGCATCGAGTCGGCGTACGAGCACCCGCTCTACGAGCAACTCCACGCCATCTGGAACGAGGACCAGTCCATCCGCCAACGCTACGTGCAAGCCTACTACGCCAACGCCCCCGAGAAGGACAGCCTCAACCGCGAGATGCTCCGTCTGGATACCCTCCACATGCACTTCGTGGACTCCCTCTACACCGCGCGTGGCTGGCTGGGCAAGAAGCAGATAGGCGACGCCACCTCCGCGATATGGATTGTCGTCCAGCACTACGGCATGGACAAGTGGCAGCAGTACCTGCCCGTCTTCCGCAAGGCTGCCGAGCAGGGCGACCTCACCCCGCAACAGGTGCAACTCTTGGAACAACGGATACAACAATACAGCAAATAGTTCACATGGTCATTAGTCTGTTGCATGTTAATGTCTGTTCAATATAAAAGCATAGTGGCATCTCGGTTGGGAGACGACGCGGCTCGCGTCGTTATGCGCCTTAGGCGCACAGGAAACAATCCATTGCAAAGGAATTAATGGCTAATTACATGGTAATTAATGTTTCATGTATTTATATATATTAACTATATCAAACTCGTGTCAAATAGCATGGCACTACGCAAACCTCTCCTGTTTCTCCTCCTGCTCACCTGCCTCACGTCCTGTTCTGCCGTGCGGGGCTTGTCGATGTCCTCCCGCTGGTCGTATGATGCCCAATCAGGGCGCATCGCGGACAGTCTCTCACACATCTACTGGCATTTCACCGACTACCCCCAACTGGAGCAGAACACCGCCGACGGCTCGTATGGCGCGCACTTCATTCCGGCGGACAGCCTGTCCGAGTATGGCGGCAAACGCTTCGTGGAGAGCATACTCCTCGACCTGCCTTTCCGTCCCGACTCGCTCTGTTTCATCTATCGCGACGACGTGCTGCTCCTGCAGACCGACCAACCCATCCGCCTTGCGCCCGACTATGCTATCTATGCCGATTCCGTGACTATTAACCTCCACGGTGATGTCTATCAGCCCGAAGCCGTGCAGCGGGCGGACATCGTCTGGCGCAATATCTTCGTCAGTCGCCGCCACCACCGCATTATCTGCCTCGACCGTTTCCACATCGGCAATCGCTATTTCTGCGTTGCCTACGTAGTCCAAAGCCGTTGCCGCCAACTCCGTCGTTGGGCGGTGGACGACTGGTTCGGCTTCCCCGCATGGGATGTCAGCGATCCCCGCAACATGCAGAGTGCCGCTTGGTACCTGCAACACTGGGGCGACTGCTCGGTGCAGATACTTCGCAATCACTCTCTTTATCAATAACCCCATGCTTAATGGCTAATTACATGGTAATTAATGTTCTATTCCAAAATAATTAATGGTTAATTACACGGTAATTAATGTTCAATCCCCCAACCATCAATGCCCTATATATTTACATTCATTAACCCCGTCAATCTCGTGTCAAACAGCAAGGGATAAGCAACCCTTGCGCAAGGGTGAAGCGACTGACGGGTGCGCATCGCGCACTGAGCGTCGGAGCGAAACGAAGCCCAGTGGGCTGAGTAGAACACCTTGTACGCCACCCATACAAACCCGATATAGTAATCATTTTTAACATCTGTCATGTTCTTAAACGTACTCACAGCCATTCTCACCCTTGTCGCAGGTATCGGAATCTTTCTCGTTGCCTGCCAGA
>DLLF01000037.1 GCA_002477945.1 Bacteroidales bacterium UBA7569 | reverse complement strand
TGAGCGCGTCGATGATTTCTGTTCTTTGCATTGATATATACTAAGTTTCTCTATCTGTACATGTATGCAAGTCGGTCGCTCTGAATACACAACTTTGCAAACGCGACAAAGATAGTAATAATAAATGGACTACAAAAGTCATCAACACGTTTTCCTCTCTGTATCTTGTCCCCATGAAACGATAAAGAATAAACTTATAAAACCTCTTTTCTTGTGCTGAACGAATGTTTGTTGCATAATGATAGCAATAAATGTCGTATCATTACACAAATTATGTTTAATCGTCCTTGTTGTTGACAAGTTGGATTCCCATGGATGAAAATCCGCCGTCGTGGAAGATATTCTGCATGGTCACCTTGCGTGTATAGTCAGAGAACAGCATCACGCACATATTGGCACAATCGTCTGCGGTAGCATTGCCCAAGGGAGCCGTCTTTTCTGCGATGTCGAAGCCGTCTTGAAATCCTTTGATACTGCTTCCCGCTGTAGTCTTTGTCGGTGATTGTGACAGTGTATTGATGCGTACGTGCCGTTTTTGTCCGTATATTGCACCGAAGTTGCGTGCTATGGATTCCAATAGTGCCTTTGCGTCTGCCATGTCATTGTACCCGGGGAATGTCCGTTGTGCCGCAATGTACGAAAGTGCCACCACAGAACCGTATTCCGAAAGAGCATCTGATTTATAGGCGGTCTGGAGCATCTTGTGAAATGATATGGCGGATATGTCTAAGGTCTGATTCAGCCAATTGTAGTCTAAATCTTCGTATGGACGGCCTTTCCGCATATTGACCGACATTGCCACTGCGTGCAATACAAAGTCTATCTTCCCTCCCAAAACTTCCTGCGTTTTTGTGAACAATGCCTCCAAGTCTGCAATACTGGTGGCGTCTGCGGCAATAACGGGTGCCTCAATGCTTGCTGCCAACGTCTGTAATGTACCAAGGCGAAGTGCAACGGGAGTATTTGTCAAAGCAATTTTAGCCCCCTCTTCATTGCACTTGCGCGCTACAGCCCATGCAATAGACTGTTCGTTCAATGCTCCGAAGATGAGTCCTCTCTTTCCCGCTAATAATTGGTGTGACATAGCGATGCTCTTTTTTAGCAACTCTCAAACTGACGAAGGAAACGTGTGTCGTTTTCGGAGAATAGACGCAAGTCTTTCACTCTGTATTTCAAGTTGGTTATACGCTCCACACCCAATCCGAAGGCGTAACCAGACCATTGTTTGCTGTCAATGCCGCATGATTCCAACACATTGGGATCCACCATTCCGCAGCCGAGAATTTCCACCCAGCCTGTGCCTTTGCAGAAGGCGCAACCTTTTCCTCCGCAGATGTTGCACGAGATATCCATCTCAGCGGATGGCTCCGTGAATGGGAAATAGGAAGGACGCAAACGTATTTTGGTATCGTTGCCGAACATCTCTTTGGCAAAATAGAGTAGCACTTGCTTCAGGTCTGCAAAAGATACATTCTTGTCAATGTACAGACCCTCTATCTGATGAAAGAAACAATGCGCTCTGGCTGATATGGCTTCGTTTCTGTAAACCCTGCCGGGGCAAAGTACGCGGATAGGAGGTTCTGTGTGCGACATCACACGTGTCTGTACCGAACTTGTATGGGTGCGCAGTAGCACGTCGGTGGGTTTCTGGATGCCCTTTTTCTTCTCAATGAAGAATGTGTCTTGCATGTCGCGTGCTGGGTGCTCGGGAGCAAAGTTCAGCATACCGAATACGTGCCTGTCGTCTTCAATCTCAGGACCTTCCTCCACGGTGAAGCCTACTCGTGAGAATATATCAATGATTTCTTCTCTCACTAAGGAAATCGGGTGACGCGTCCCTAATGCAATCGGGTCAGGAGTCCTTGTCAAGTCCTGTTTTTCGGCACGTTGACGGTTCGCCTCAAACTGTTCTTTGAGGGTATCTAAACGTTGCTGTGCCAATGTCTTCAGTTCGTTCAGTTGCATACCGATTTCTTTCTTCTGTTCGGCCTGTACATTGCGGAATT
The DNA here is from genome assembly GCA_002477945.1 of Bacteroidales bacterium UBA7569. Taxonomy (GTDB): domain Bacteria; phylum Bacteroidota; class Bacteroidia; order Bacteroidales; family Paludibacteraceae; genus Colicola. The sequence continues at coordinate 30,022 of DLLF01000037.1, read as the reverse complement.
CACCAAAGAGGGCGGTTATTTCCCCTTTCTTGCTGAGATATTTGACGCGAAGTGCTTCCAGTTCGTCTGCATTGGAAGCATGCATTTCCTGCACTTGCTTGAGCAAGTCTTGAATCTTGTCTTTCATCAGTGTAATCCTTTTATCCCTGCAAAGGTAGTCTTTTTTTTGCTATCCGGCAAATATCGGAATTTTCTTGCTGTGGTTTGGACTTCTTCTGTGATCCCATATTTGACAGATCTGTCCCATTAATCCCAATCCGTCCAATCCTCCATAGCACTTCTCGAACCACTAGGATATCTATAATAAATCCCTCTCGGATTCCTTATTGGACTCATTTGTCCAATCCACCCAATCCGTCCCATTGGTCTAATTCGTCTAATGCCCCTCGAATTTCTCGAACAACTAAAACGTCTATATTCCACCAATGAAATAAGTAAATAGAGGCTGTCTGACAATATCTCATTGTCAGACAGCCTTCTGTATATTATGTCCTCTTATCGTATCTCCACGCCTACTGCCGTGTAGGTCTTGTCACCACGGAGAATCAGTACTTGACCGTTGCGGATAATCTTCTGTACAGCAGTCTCTTTTGTGGCGTTTTCTGCATTGATATATAGGAGTGGAGCAAAGTCGGTAATCAAATGCCGTTTGTTGCTTGAGGTTGCATATTGAAACAATAGTTGTTCGCGATAGTAGCGATGAAGGAAGTGCCTGCTACGATTGTAACATCTTTCTGCGACCGAAAGAATGCATTATCATTACCTTCAAACTCTATCGGTTCGGCAGAGAACGTGATTTCTCGCCCATTGACGGCTTGTGTACTGATGGGTGTGAGAATAATCTTTCCTACACCACCAGTTAGAGAGGCTCTGCGACATTGCATCTGCATCAATACGGGGGTACCTTTCCGAATAAGGATAATAGTACCACTATCGTCATACACATCACCTGCCATTATGGCTGTAGGAGACGAAGTACTTTTCTGTGAATTCAAACTATCTAAAATGGTAACACTCACATTATGTCCGTGTTGTATGCAATAGTGGTTTTGCCCATTCACAGATATGGTACAGAATAACAAGAATAAATACAGATATTGTTTCATATTATTGCATATTGGCATATTTTATAAATATATCTATCTGTTTATTGATATCTTTATCAATGTCTTCGCTTTTTAGAACTTCATATCTGAATGCCCAAATAGCTGCCTGATTGCCTGTTAATAAAAAGTTATCTACCTTATCCAATACTTCAGTTTGCTTGTTGAATAGCATATGCTGCCTAACTTGTTCATATATTTCAAAGAAAGTAGGGGCAGATTTAGCGTAGTATCTTTTTACTTCTTCATATTTGTCTGTGTTGGCTATGCTGCTATCATAGTTTTGTTCAGAAGTATTATGTATAACTTCAGTTTTCATTGTATTAGCAGACGGACTATCATAGTCTGATTTAGAGAGAGAGTCATACACAATGGATGATTCTATGGTGTCAGAATAAGTAGGCGTTACTCCTTCGGGAAGAAATTCAATGACCGTACCCGAAACAAGGATGGCTTGCTCATATTGTGGAGCAAAAAACAATGCTGACCAAAAATTGTTACTTACTCGCTGAATTTCTTCCATAGTAACATTGATAAGAACTTGTGCCCCTGTCAGTTTTGCTTTTTTTACCAAAGCAGCATACGCACTTTCTTTCATCTGATTGGCATCAAAACGTATTGTATTTTTATTTGTGTACACGTATGTAACACTTACCTGCTTTACCACTTGAAAATTGGCTTGCGAGAGTACCACTTGTGTTTGACTGAGATTGACATTTCGCGAATTGTTCACATAGCGACCTGTAGAACAACTTGTTATACCAATTGTCATAATGGCGATAAACAAATACGTCAATTGTTTTTTCATTTGTTTCTCCCTGATACGTGTCGGGCACAACTTTTATTTGCTATGGGCACTCGCGTGAATAATAATTCGATGGATAGGCATCTGTCCACAATGCTATCTTTTACAAACTTCACATATAGGCACACAAAAAACGCGGACTTCCGTTAAGTAAATCCGCTTCTTGTGGTCGTAGGAAACCAATCTATTCGAAAAAACTTGCAGAAACCCACGTGCGTATATTCAACTGCACAACACCTTACAGAATATAAGGGCGTGTGTATAAAGAATACACCCATGAGCATCTACTAATGTCTTGTTTATCGAAATAGACTTTGAAATTTCCTACGTTTCAAGAAGTCGATTCACAAGCGTTAGTAAACGCTTTTAATATGTCACGATGAAGTTATAGAGGCTTCATCGCTGCAAAGATACTGCTTTTCTTTGATTTGCGGAAATGGTAACTGAAAGCAGGAGTTTGCTAAATAGTTCCTTCGTTTTGATGCTGTTATGAAAAAATAGCAACGTCCGTTGGCGGAATCAATTTGAAAAGCGAGTGTCAGCGTGTCAGCAACTTCCGGCATTGTGTCGGTGCGTCAAAAATGGATCGGGAATTTCGGTCTGCGGAGATACTGTCTGAGTGTAGCGAGTTGTATCTCCGCAGAAATTCGAGAGACTTGTATTTTGGGCAACGCCCGATGAAAATCAATTCGTAGGTTAAGGTTGCTTATAGCCCCCTCTTTTTTTTTGGGGGGGGGAGTCCCAATTGGTTCTTTCCTTTTGGTCATGCAAAAGAAAAGAATGAACGAATCTGTAGTATGCTTGAATTTGTGTGTTTCAAACAATGAGCGGAACAAGTCTTGATTTCGCCAACAGATCGCAAAAAGGTTGTTCCCTTTTAGCCGCTCTCAACGACCCCTCATCGAGACCTGAAGCCGATCTCGATGAAACATCAATAAAAGGACGATAACGTAAAATCGTACATTGTACATTGTCAAATCGTAAATATCTTGACCCCTCAACGTATGATTCATAGATAAAATAGAATGATATAGTATCCTTTCTCTAAGTTGCCGTAGGTATGGATAATGCCGGTTTCTTACTTCGGATGTGTAGCATAACCCTTCCTTATTCGCTTGGATAGTACCGCTATCCAGAAAAGCAGGGTACATAGAGCGATAATCCCTCCGATGTAACCGATGTTGCCTATGGAAGAATGGGTACAGACACGACCCCCTATCATGGTACCTGTCGCAATGCCCATGTTGAATATACCCGATGAAATCGACATCGCGACAGGAGTGGCATTCTCGTCCGTCATGTTGATGATTTCGTTCTGGAAGGATACATTGTAAGCCGTACCGGACATTCCCCACACGCCGCATAACAGGATAACGCACCAACCGGATCGTGTCGCAGGCATAAGGAGAAGTAGGCAGCAAACAATACCCGACAAGGCGGAACTGATAAATCGGGTGGGGTTGTTCGGGTAGAAACGGGAGAATAGATAACTGCCGATGATACCGGCTATTCCGAACAGCATGAGAGTGAAGGTGATGGCATCTGCCGGCAAGTGGGCAATTTGCTGCAGGAAAGGTTCAATGTAACTGTACCCTGTATAATAAGACGTGGCAAATCCGAAGGTCAGCAGATAAATACCTGTGAGTGACTTGTTGCTGAGGAGAGCAGGAAGGCTCTTTATGGAGAAACCTTTGTGGGAAGGCACATTGGGCAGGGCGAATAATAGATAGAGCAGTACAGCCGCAGAGAAAATGCCTATGCACAGGAATGTCATGCGCCAACCTATTTGCAGACCGATTATTCTCCCCAATGGTAACCCTAAAATCATGGCAATGGACGTGCCTGTCACGATCATGCTGAGTGCCAGTGTCCTGCGTTGGGGCGGAACAATGCTCACTGCTAACGGGGACACGATCGACCAGAATATGGAGTGGGTGCAGGCCACTCCTATCCTGGACAGCATAAGCATTGCATAGTTTGTGGATGCCGATGATAGAATCTGAAATACTGTAAACCCAAAGATGACAAACATCATCAGCCGTTTGAGTGCTACTTTCGATACTGCCATCATCAGGGGTAGTGACAACAACATGACAACCCATGCATAAACGGAAATCAATCTTCCGGCGTGAGCCTCTGTTATTCCGAAATCGTTCGCAATGTCCGTAAGCAAACCTATGGGGACAAACTCGGAAGTGTTAAAGATAAATGTAGAACACGTCAGTCCGATAAGAGGCAGCAAATATCGCCTCGTTTCATCACTTTTCATTGCTTGAATAAACTAATACCTTGACTCCGTATTGTCTTGTTCTCTTTTGGTCGGGGTAACAAAACGTCTGAAATGGCGGCAAAATTACACGTTTATTTCGTATCTGCAATGCACGAAGAACATATTTGTTCCATGTGACTCCGTTTGGGATGGTAAATACATCGCTTCTCGTTTTTTTGCGCTCGTCCGTACGACTGCCGGAACGGCATTTCACGAGGCAGTATCATGAATGGCGCATAGTGTTGCCTATATGGAAAAAATGTACTACTTTTGCGGGGCGAATGTGGCAGGGAAACGACTTCCATGGCATATTCATATAGTTGGATCATAAAGTCAAGATATATGGAATTATCAGAACAAGAAATCGTTAGAAGACAGAGTTTGCAGACGTTGCGTGATATGGGAATAGAGCCATATCCTGCTGCGGAGTATGTGGTGACGGACTATTCCTCCGATATAAAGAATACGTTTACGGAAGAATCGGTCGGACGGGAAGTGTCTATAGCAGGGCGCATGATGTCTCGCCGTATCATGGGAAAGGCTTCTTTCATCGAATTGCAAGACTCCAAAGGACGCATTCAGGTCTATGTGTCACGAGATGATATTTCCACCGAAGCGCAACCAGATATGTATAATGTCGTGTTCAAGAAACTCCTGGATATTGGCGATTTCATCGGGATAAAAGGATTCGTCTTCCGCACGCAGACGGGCGAAATATCTGTGCATGCCAAGGAACTGACGGTTCTGTCCAAGTCGCTTCGTCCCCTGCCTGTTGTGAAGTATAGAGACGGAGTGGCTTACGATAAGTTCGATAATCCCGAGTTGCGCTATCGCCAGCGATATGTGGATCTCATTGTGAACGATGGCGTGAAAGATACGTTCATCAAGCGTGCTATCGTACTTCGTACACTGCGCTCCATATTGGATGATGCAGGCTATACGGAAGTGGAAACACCTACTCTCCAAAACATTGCAGGCGGGGCTTCTGCACGTCCTTTTATCACGCACTTCAATGCACTTGACATTGATATGTACATGCGTATCGCTACGGAATTGTATCTCAAACGCTTGATTGTCGGTGGCTTCGAGGGTGTGTATGAAATCGGAAAGAACTTCCGCAACGAAGGTATGGATCGTACCCACAACCCTGAGTTTACCTGTATGGAGTTGTATGTGCAGTATAAGGACTACAATTGGATGATGTCTTTCACCGAGCAGTTGTTGGAGCGTATTTGCATTGCGGTGAATGGCAAACCTGAGAGTGTGGTGGATGGTAATGTTATCAGTTTCAAGGCACCGTATCGCCGTCTTCCTATATTGGATGCCATTAAGGAAAAAACGGGCTACGACCTCACCGGCAAGTCAGAAGATGAGATTCGCCGGGTTTGCGAAACATTGAACCTGGAAGTGGATGAGTCGTGGGGAAAAGGAAAAATGATCGACGAGTTGTTCGGAGAGTTCTGCGAAGGCAGTTTCCTGCAACCGACTTTCATTATCGATTATCCTGTAGAGATGTCCCCACTTACTAAGAAGCATCGTTCCAAACCGGGACTGACCGAACGATTTGAGTTGATGGTCAATGGCAAGGAATTGGCAAATGCTTACTCCGAGTTGAACGATCCTATCGACCAGGAAGAACGTTTCAAAGAGCAAATGCGTTTGGCTGACAAGGGCGACGAAGAGGCGATGATTATCGATCAAGACTTTCTTCGTGCCTTGCAATTTGGTATGCCTCCTACTTCCGGCATCGGAATCGGCATTGACCGTTTGGTCATGCTTATGACAGGAAAAACCGCTATACAGGAAGTCCTGCTGTTCCCGCAAATGAAAAATGAAGTGCGCAGCAGCAAACCGGAAGAAGAAAATAAAGAGGAGTAATTCGGAACGTCATGAAAACAAAAAGTACGGTACCCGTGTTGCAGCGGCGGATCGCAATCTTGGGAAGTGGCAGTTGGGCGACGGCATTGGCTAAAATTGTGATGCAGAATGTGCCGGAGATAGCCTGGTATATGCGTCGTCCTGAGAAGATTGAAGAGTTTCTGCAACTGAGCAAGAACCCGTCCTATTTGTCTTCTGTCAGTTTCGATACATCTCGTATCCGCTTTACGAGCGATATAAATGAGGTCGTGGCAATGTCCGATGTGCTTGTCATTGCCATACCGTCCCCCTATGTAAAGCAAAGCCTCAAAAAATTGCGTCGTAGTTTGCGGGGGAAGATTGTCATTTCGGCGGTGAAAGGAATGATTGCCGACGACAATATGGTGCTGAGCGACTACCTGCACCAGCGTTTCCAAGTCCCCTATGAACAAATCGGCGTCATCGCAGGACCATGTCATGCTGAGGAAGTCGCTATGGAAAGATTGAGTTACCTCACTTTGGGCGGTGCCAATCGCGAATGTGCTCGGGAGATCGCCAAACTTTTTACCACTCCTTTTGTCCATACTTCCGTGAGCGAAGACGTATTGGGATTGGAGTATTCCTCCGTCATGAAGAATATCTATTCCATCGCCGCCGGTATATGCCACGGACTTAAATATGGAGACAACTTCCAGGCGGTATTACTCTCTAATTCCATTCAGGAGATTGCACGCTTCATATTGGCAATGAGTCCTATGCACCGGGATATAAGCGATTCAGCCTATCTCGGCGACTTGCTTGTAACTGGTTATTCCCGCTTCTCGCGCAACCGTCAGTTTGGTGCAATGATTGCCATGGGATACAGCGTGAAGGCTGCGCAGGTCGAAATGGAGATGGTGGCGGAAGGCTACTATGGTACCAAGTGTATCCACGAACTGAATAGCCGCTACCATGTCTCCCTCCCTATAGTGGATGCCGTGTATGATATCTTGTACGAACATAAGTCGCCTATGCTTGTGATACACGATTTGACGGACAAACTAAGATAGCCGTTCTGCTTTCGTGTTGCCGGATGCAGAACGCAGAGCAATGATTATAGAACACAAACAAAAACAACTATGGATATTCAACTGAATTATTCTAAGGCAGTCACTACTTCTCAAGTTGCTGCCTTGAAAGAGCGTTCGATGCGCGCTCAAGAGATGTTGCATCGTGGAAATGGAAAAGGTAACGATTTCTTGGGGTGGTTGCACCTCCCATCCGGTATTACAACTGAACACTTGCAGGATATTGAAGCCACTGCCAAGCATCTCCGCGCAAAATGTGATGTGATCGTTACCATTGGTATTGGCGGATCTTATCTCGGTGCCAAAGCGGTAATTGATGCCCTTGGCAACTCTTTTGCATGGATGCGGACGGATTCTCCCAAAATTGTTTACGCAGGACAGAATATAGGCGAAGACTATTTGTACGAATTGCAGGAACTTCTTCGTGGAAAGCGTTTCGGAATAATCTGCATCAGTAAATCCGGAACCACCACCGAGCCGGCGTTGGCTTTCCGTCTTTTGAAGACACAGTTGGAGGAAAGTGTCGGCAAAGAGACCGCACGCGATCTCATTGTATGTATCACGGATAAGGCAAAAGGAGCCTTGCGCACCTTGGCTACTAAAGAAGGTTATAAGACATTTGTCATCGAAGATAACATAGGTGGACGTTTCTCTGTCCTTTCCCCTGTCGGTCTGTTGCCGATTGCTTGTGCAGGTTTCGATGTGAAACAATTGGTTGAAGGTGCGTATCGTATGGAGCAATTGTGTAGCGAGGAAGTTCCTTTCGAGGAGAATATGGCGGCTCAATATGCTGCTGCTCGCAATGTACTTTATGCAGGTGGAAAGAAAATAGAGATGCTCGTCAACTTTCACCCGAAACTCCATTACGTAGCAGAGTGGTGGAAACAACTTTATGGCGAGTCTGAAGGAAAAGAGCATAAGGGAATCTTCCCTGCTGCGGCAGACTTCACGACCGACCTTCACTCCATGGGGCAGTATATTCAGGACGGTGAGCGCCATCTCTTTGAGACGGTCATCTCTGTTGCTGAGCAGAACCACCGCGTGGATTTCCCTTACGATGAAGAGAATCTCGACGGACTCAACTTCCTGGCTGGCAAGCGTGTGGACGAAGTTAACAAAATGGCAGAACTCGGTACAATGTTGGCTCATGTGGATGGTGGTGTCCCCAATATCCGCATTGAAATGCCTCGTCTTAATGAGTTCTACTTGGGAGAACTGATCTATTTCTTCGAGAAGGCTTGCGGAATATCGGGTTATCTTTTGGATGTCAATCCGTTTAACCAACCTGGCGTGGAGGCCTACAAGAAGAATATGTTTGCCCTCCTCAACAAACCCGGTTACGAGGCTGAGTCGGCGGCTATCCGCAAACGTCTTGATGCAGAGAAATAAATGTGCGGATAATTTGCTCTCTCTGTCATCTTTGCAGAGATTTTCTTATTAAAGTGGGTGAATGGTTATTTCCATTCGCCCGCTTTCTTTCATATTGACCTGCTCTCGTAGTATATGGAGCATTTGCTATGCCTCATATAGAGTAGCACCTATAGATAATGAAAAATGTTGCTGAACTGGAGTCTTTCTATAGCCCTTCCCTCACAAACCGGACAATCTCCTCTTCTAATAGCCGGAATACTTTTGCCACCAGATATCCGTCAGCGATGGCATGATTCAGTCTTACGCTGATGGGTATGAGTAGTTTGCCTCCTTCCTCTCTGTACCGTCCCCAGTTGACAATCGGCTGAAAATATAGATGTCCGTCGGGCAACTCTATGTTTAGCGAATCGTATGAACACCAGGAGATATATGAGGCGTCAAACCAATTGATGTGGTTCTCCGCGTCCAGGTTATATGTCCGTGTCTGTTTGGCTTGCTCTATGTCTGCGGCACATTGTGCATAGAATTTCTTGTAGTCGGCGAAGTATTCTGTATAGACCGGTGTGCAGGTCTCTGTGTCTTCGTGAAAGATATATTGTGTCGGATTGATTTTGTCAAAGCAAACCAACTCATCGCTCCGCCATAGATAAACCATACGGTAGTCTTCTCTTGAGTTCAGCACCTTGGCAAGCAGGTATAGAAAATTGATGTAGAATTTGGAACCTGTCCGTTGGGAGTATTCTTTCAATTCCGTAACATCAACACGTGCTGTCATGCTTACCGAGCATTTGCAGTCCTCTGTGAAATGACGATACACTCCCTTGCGGTAATACTTCTCTCTGTCAATAATCTTGTAGTTTTCCATTGTTCTGTATGTTTCTGTTGTTGGTGGAACAAGTGAGCCTGATTCGGATGCAATCGGTAGTCCGTAGTTTCTCTTATAGTATCAATAATGCTGCTGCGAGTAGAATCAATGCACTCAGTATGAGTAATATGATTTTCATTGTCCTGTTCTTGCAAGTACATATAAAACATCCTGTTAATATGCAGATGATAGAGGGAACTATGATTATATAGAGAATTATATTCACTTCCTCATAATCATATTTTCCGACGAGAGAACGAAGAAAATCATCCCCGATTTGCCATAACTTATAAATACATTCCATATAGCAGTAAAATCATAGTAAATAGCAATAGTAGAAAACTTGCCAAGATATAACCGTAGGTCACTTTGTTCTGAACGAAGATTCCTATTAGTAAACTGCTTAATAGAAGCAAAGGGAGTAGTTCGAAGATGAATACTTCGAAAACTTTTAGATTTAAGGGAGGACAAAGATTCCATAAGGCATCCATCCCTTTGTCATAGAGGTAATGCATTTTGTTTGTAGCAGTCATATTTTCATAACTTTGTACCAATTTCATGTTTGGTACGTGCATTGACAGAAGCAGTGGATTTCTCATGAAATTACATGAATATGTGTGTGTTGTTTGTTCTTTCCGGTGACTGTCCAATTGTTTTAGAGGTTCACTATTGGTATATTGGGACATTCTTTCTATATTCTGACTATTTTGAGCAATGTTTGTTGAATGGAGTCTCAATGGCATTAATAATAGTTTTGTTGGTGATTTTGGAGACCTGAACTATAGGTCTCATTGTTAGAAAAAACATCTTTGTAACTCTGTCCGTGATTTTTTTATTCTTCTATCCTGTGCCGACTTCTGTATGATTCAACCGCAAAGATAATATCTTTCTTTCAGATATTCAATTCTTTCAAACCTGTATGTATATTGTCTGTTTTTTCATTCAATGACTTGTCTCTATAAACTTGGTTCAAGTTTTCAGCCATTTAACCACTTTTTTGTATGAATGTCTTTCACCACATGTTTGCCCCATTGAAAAATCTCCAATCTCTCGAACAGAGATTTACGACCCCTTATCGAGGCCTCAAGCACCCCTCATCGAGACCTGAAGCATCCTTAAACGGAAGAGCAACAAAATTGCATAATATGAACATTTGTCCATTTTTTGGAAGGGGGTAGGGAGGTATAAATTGTCCAATCGCAAATAACATGACCCTTCATTGGGAGATAGAGGGTTTATTGACGTAAAATAATGGCATTTAATGGAGCCTTTGTCCTGCGATGTATTAGCGAGCAATTACACGGTCATTAACGGAGACTTATACCCGATAACGGATTTAATGGCTCTTTAATGGAGAACTGTTTAAGAACCCGATTAGCGAGCAATTACACGGTCATTAACGGAGACTTATACCTGATAACGGATTTAATGGTTGTTAATGGAGTAAAACCGATGAAATTAACGGCTCATTGGCGGCTATTAACGGAGAACCATTGTGTTTGATAATGTCTTTTTAACGGTTTTTTGCATGGATTCTAATGGACTCCCCTTATAGATGTTCTAAGAGATGATGTAACATCTACGCATAGAATCTGCCAAAAAATATCTGGCTGATTAGACTTATCAGACTTATTTGCCCTATGGAATGTAATTGCCTCAAACTCATAAACTAAACCTTTCTTTGGGGCTATTTGAGAGGTAAATCTCACAACTTCCCGCTCAGTGTATTATAATATCGTGGGGAAACAGGAATAGGCTTTATGCCCGAGGCATCCAATTCGGCAACGATGACCCCTTCTTTGTCTTTTCTAAGAACTTTCACATGCTTCGGGTTGACAAAGAATGAGCGTTGGCAACGCACTATCCCGTATTTTTGTACGGTGTCTTCAATCGAACGCATGGAGTTGCGTAACGCAAACTCTTTGATCCGCTCATTTTCAGTATAATGGATGTGTACATAGTTCTCGTCTGCCTTTATGTATAGCACGGAATCCGCTGCAATCACTAATTTCAGTTTCTGGGTGCTGTCATGGAAGCGCACCAAGCCCTCCTCTTTGGATGCACCTTGAGTTGGTCTTGCGGCATACATAAGCAGGTTTATGATGATGTAGGGGTAGGTTATGGTTGCCAATAACAGAAGCATACATCTTCCGGTCACTAAAAAATAACCTTGTGAGCCATGATACATCAGCGTCATGTATAGTGCCATGAAGAGGGCCGTCACAACCCATTCCGCCATACTCCATAATATGTAATATACCCATGGAAGGTGCAGGTGCTTTCGGCAGGCGGTCATGGGAATACGAGAACCGCAAAGCACTCCCGTCATAATGCACATCAGTATGACGGTGTTGAATGTTGTCATACTTCCGTCTATCGATAAAAAACGTATCATCCATTCCGATTGATACAATAGAACAAAGCATAAGAAAAATGCAGGAAGAGACAATATGTGCAATAGCAGGGAGGTCAGACTGAGTACGGAAGAGGGTATCTGTTGCATAAAATATAATTATTAGTCAATTTTCTTGATGTGACGAAATGATTATTCGGATTATTTCGTCACTTTATATGTCTTTTAGTCATTATCTATGGCTGTTTCATCAAAAAATATGCCACAGCATCAATAAAATTTATCTGATAGGTAAACTGAACCTAATTTTGCGCTCAATAAGAAACTGACTTAATGAATATACAACTAAAACACAAAGGTATTATGAAGAATGTGGTTGTTTTGGGGGATTCCATCTCCCGCGGTATAGTGTTAAAAGGAGAACGTTATTCTATCCTTGATAATGGGTTTGTTGACAGGTGTGCAGAATCGCTATGCCTGAATGTGCAGAACTATAGCAAAATGGGTTGCACTATTGACAAAGGCGAGCAAATTCTCGAACAGCACAAAGAGGATGTGGCGAAGGCTGATATCACGGTTCTTGAATATGGAGGCAACGACTCCGACTTCTTCTGGAATGAAATTGCCGATGACCCGACGGCCCTTCATCTGCCAAAGACAGGCTTGAATCGGTTCCACGATACCTACATCAAACTAATTCGGCGGATCCGCTGCTTGGGGAGTAAACCGGTTTTGTTCAGTTTGCCGCTCATGGACGGGCAGCGGTTTTTTGAGTTTACAACCCGCCGCATGTCTACTTCCGGACGAAATAATACGCTTTCATGGTTGGGAGGACAGATTGAGAGAATACGCAATTACCATGATATGTATAATCTTGAAGTGTTCCATATCGCAAGAGAGCAGAGCGTACTGGTTGTGGATATCACAACCCCTTTCCTCCTGAATCAGGACTATACTCGCTATCTCTGTGCCGATGGCATTCACCCGAACGAGGAAGGACATAGTCTTATAGCGCATCGGGTTATTGACTATTGGCAACATCATCTGCCGTTATGATAGGAAAATGAGGATGGAACGATCATGATGCGGATTCCTGTTCCTTGTTGATAGCCTGCGCAATCATATCTCCTTGAAATTCAAAGAGCAATGCAATGCGCAACATATCGTGGCATTGGCTGCCATCGCTATGTAAAACAACTACTGCCGATTTCCTAAGTACACCTCTGTCTGCGGCATATCTTTCTGTAAGGTGTACACATACAGCGGATTCCTTTCACAATTCTATGTGTTGTGCTTCAATAGGTTCTGATAAAAATATCGATGCCGAATCGGCAAACTTTTCGGCAGACTCGGAGGTTAGATAGCATACGCTCCCTATGCAATCCTGTCGGGGAGCCAGTCGTCGTGCGATGTCCGTATGCCTCTGCAGGTAATCCTGTAGGCTGAGTGCTACTATCTCCCCTTGAGTCATGATGTCAATGCCCATTCCGGCTACCGCTTTCTGTATCTTGGGCAGCAGCAGCGGATAGTGAGTGCAACCGAGTATGATAGTGTCAATTTGCGGGTCTTGCACCAATAGCATGGTAATGTATTTCTCCACGAAGTAATCAGCCCCCTCATGCTCATGCTCTCCTGCTTCTATCAAGGGTACCCACATCGGGCATGCCTGTTGGGTGACCACTATGTCGGGATTCTGATGCTGCAACTCCAGTACGTAACTCTCCGACGATACCGTTCCCTGAGTCGCCAGAACCCCTATATGACCCGTATGCGTACGCATGGGAGCCGCCTCGGCAGTTGGGCGTATCACACCCAGCACCCGCACTTTGTCGGGGTCTATGTCATGCTGCTGTATGCTGCGTAGGGCTTTCGCACTGGCGGTGTTGCATGCAAGGATTATCAGACTGCAACCTCGCGCCTCAAGGTATCTTACTGCTTGAAGAGTGTACTCGTATATTACGGAAAATGAGCGCGTTCCGTAGGGCGCGCGCGCATTGTCGCCCAAGTACATATAGTCATATTGAGGCAACACTTGCCTGATCTGACGCAATATCGTCAGTCCTCCGTACCCGCTGTCAAATACTCCTATCATTGCTGTTGTGGGGTGTGCTTGTTATCCGATTTGGTATCTCCTCGTTTTGCACTGCAAAGATAACATTATTCGCCTTACAATGCAAGTACGGTTTACGTAAATGCTGAAATAAATGGCACGCCATATTGCTGATATTGAACAGATTGATGCGGCGCAAATGGCTATCTGCGCATTCTCTCTTATGAGGAAGGTTATGACCTTGTGTCACAACGGATGATTGACTGTTAGCAGCATCGTCTGCCGTCTTCTCTGCGTAGGTGAATATCGACGCCTTCGCAGTATCGGAACATCTTGCAATCGCTGCATGGTGCTGTGCGACTCAGCCGGTTGCGCTGGCAATAGGGTAGGAACCGGTTCTCTCACACTCCCGCACCTACACATATCCAATTAACCTCACATATAGGGACAATGCTTTGGGAACGACGCAGTTTGTGCCGTCATATTCTCAATAATGGCGTTCCCGTTGCCGACTTGGCAAGACCGCATTTTCTCACTGATTTGTGTTAATATGGCATAACCGTCCGCTCATTCTGAAGCACTCCGCACAATCATTGCACTTTATGCATTGCACATTATGCATTGTCCATTGGGTTAAGACTATGTGATTAGTATGTGATTAAGCAATGGATAAGCCGGAGATATGCAACCTTCCACACAGACATAGTATTCACGTGAAAGTTTTATCAGTTGTCCCCTTTTTATTTTCTCCATTCTAATTGTAAATAATTTTGCATACCCACAAAATTTATTGTACCTTTGTAACCGAAAGCAAAATGTATCACAATTGCATACATAGTTTCGGTATATCGTATAGGTGTCTTTTGAGCTTTGTGCACATGGTGAACAACAAGGAGCAAGTCCCCCTGTTTATGGGACTATAAAATGATAAACAATCTACGCCGTGGGTGGGAGGAAGTGTCACTCCCGTGGTAGCCCGACGGGGGACGGGTGGGTGAAATGCCTGCAAAGACATAATTGTAAAAGGCGTTTGTTAACGCTTGTTTTGGTACATTGAAACCTTGCAATTTTCTAACCATCCAAGACAAGAATGTGACGAATGTCTACGGGATGTGTATTCCGCCGTGCATCTATGGTGCATCTGTTGGCTGTTATGGCTGATAATGTGCCGTAGTGTATTGGTGTATATACATATTCGGCGTGGGCTAAGTCGTTCTTCTTAATGGTAAAGGTTTTGCAAGGACCCCAATGTATAGGATGAGCGTAGAACAAGGTTCCACGCTTTTTTTTGTATATATACCCGAGCCTTGCGGAACCCATGACTCTACCAAAAACTTATGTTTTATGTCTAACAAAAATTCAAGCGAAGAACTCCAATCGCATCGTAAGTTCTTCAAGCGGGCAGTCAGGGCTGGCTGTATAGGTAGCCGCACGAATGTTTGCAAATTTATTATTGCCGTTGTGTCCTTTGTGTGCATGCTACCTGTGTACGCCATGGCACAGACATCCGGCGAACCACAACCGTCCGTTATCATTGAACGGCTAACAGGACAGGACATCACAATGGCACTCGCCAAAGTAGGTAAACTGACCTTTACCAACGACTCTGTCTATCTTGTGGCATACGATGGTAGTGTCCTTGGCAAAGAAGCACAGGACAACATCCGCAAAATCCTGTTTGGTGAAGCAGAAGTATCGTCTGCCATATCCGACTTATCTGTAGCGGATATCCGTATCTTCCCGAATCCGACAAGTGAACATCTGATTCTAAGCGGTTTGGGAACATATTCCACTATCCGCATCTATACCTACGATGGTAGACTGCTCGAGACGACTACGGCACAGAGCAACACGGCTGTTCTCCCCGTTTCACATTTGGCACAAGGCACGTACTTGCTGCAAATCAATACCTCAATTGTTAAATTTATCAAGAAATAAATAGTATGAAGCAATTATCATTACTTATCAGTGCGCTTCTCATCAGCGTGAGCAGTATGGCGCAAATGTATCTCTGGCAAGGCGGACACTATACCGCTGCCAATTTGGATAGCATCACTTTCTCATTGTATCCTGAGACTGACAATTTACCACAAGTGGCTCCTACACAGGGAAAATATACCATTGTTTGGAATGCTGTGGATTACAGCGAGTGCAACGACCTTGTATTTGCAGGCAACTACAACAATTACAACATCACCGATGTGGCTGCTATGGCTAAGTTCGAGAAGATAGCGGGCTATACCAACTGGTACAAGGCTGTCATCACTCCTACAGAGCCTATTGACCAACTCGAAGGTAAGCCTTGTGCATTGGCTGCAGACGGCACTTTCCCGACCAGTTGGGACCATCAGTGGATTGGCTCTGAGGAGAAACCTTGCAAGATACTCAAAGGAGATGCGGAGTTCTTAATCGAATACGCGGTCGAAACCAAATTGATAGTAAAGCAAATCGGCAGTGTCGTATATGTTCGTAGTTACCAATTCAAGCGCAACCCATGCGTGGTTGAGCCGGTATATGACGTTACCTTCAACCTCACTACGGCACAGGCTATGCCTGCTGACGCTAATATATATGTGGTTGGCGATTTCAAAGAGAACGCTTGGCTTACTGACGCTTACCCGATGACACGCATCGATGACACTCATTTCACCGCTACCATTAAGAGCAAAATGGGGCGCGAGTACAAGTATGTGGTTAATGGCTCGTGGGATTATGAAATGATGGATTTCCCTGCTGGAGATAGAAATTGCTCGGAGACAGTCAGCAACCTGCAGATAACTGATGTAATAATGACTGACTATGTGTACGGCTTCCGAAATATCAATGCAACGTATTGTGAAGATACGGAATCTGCTGATTTGGACAATTTTACTTTGAACGATTATGCATTGTTCGGTTCGGAAGCAAAAATGATTCCCAATACAGAGAAATGGGTACACCTTGTATCAGGAGATAGTGTTTATTGCCAATTGGGTACATTGTATCTCCGTGTATGGGACAACGGTCTGACTTTCGTAAGCGGCAACGGTTTCACTGGTGAGGGTTTCCTCATCAGTGGCGAAGTTCCTGTTTATTGGATTATGGAAGGAGAACAGAAGGGTTATTGGATTGGCAATTCCGGTGGTTTTTACGTTGATACATTGGGTACAAGCGAATACGAACCTTATACTATGAAGGCCGCAGATATTGACGTGCAAATGTATGGCGATTTCTGGAAAGGATATATGGCTTATGCTGAAGATACTACAAAACCTGAACCGGATGTAAATTTATACCTGAACTCACAACCGGGTACTACTATGGCATATTCTTGGCCGGAACAAGATGGCGCTACCTCATGGAATATGGCAAACATTCGCTATATGAATGTAAGGAAGGAAATGAACAATGCCGGTGAAGAAGAACTGAAATATACTATCAAGGTGGATTGGTACGACTATTTCAGCGCAGGATATTTGTATGGATTGCAGGCAACTACAGAAGAGAAAGACGGCGAAACATATATTACGGGTATTGTTGAGCCTTACAATATGCGCATTTATCCAAAGGAATACACCAATATGGCTGATACAGAGAGCGCACCACGCAAGGTTAAGGCACAGTCATCTGACGAACCTCAGTATTTCATTGGCGACCAATCGCGTGTACACCTCGGCGAGAACCCGTTCCTCGTTGATGTGAAACGTGTGTTGGTTAAATAACATCTCTACTCTTGCCAATAGAACGGTTGTGCGGTATAACACCGCACAACCGTTCTATTGTTTAATGCTGTTTTTCACGAGAGAGAATACAGGGATCTTGCCGAGAGGATACACTGAGCCAACGCGCTCACAATATTATTAGTTGGAGCCAAATAAGGGCGGTTGTATCGTAGTAGATAGTTAGTTCTATCATATTCTCGAACATTGAGATTTACCCTGCCTGCAAGGCTTACAGGAACAAGCCGGCATTATGGAACTTTGAATATGGACTTCTGCACTGCTCTATTCCTTATAGCATCTGTCAATGGCGGGCGGGGAGTATGGCGAACATCCGTTGATAGGCAGCGGCTTTTTGAAGGAACGGCAAAGGGTAGGCGCGGGAAGTGGAGGGCATACGCCAGAAACGGATGGGGCGGTCGTTGAAGACGGTGTTGATATATCCGCCTGCTTTGGGTGTGGCGGTATGCAGGATGTCCGCCAGTGTGTCTGCGGCTTTGCCGCCGGTACAGCAGAGGTCGTGGCACGCAGGTATCTGCCGAAGCAATGCAGCGATGTCCGTCCGCTCCACAATCTCCAGATGCTCATCGGAGGCGTTGCCTTGCAGGCGTCTGACCGCCTGCGCCGTGTCGAAGATAGCAATCCCCTGCTCCCTGCAGAAAGCCACAATGGCTTCGCAGTCAAACACCGTCTTGCGGTTCTTTTTGGGGTGCTGCTTTTCTTTGAGTATCCCGTCTCTTGGTAGTTCCAAGTGCGTTTTGTCTCTTTGTCCCGCCAAATGTGTTTTGTCTCTGTATAGTTCGAAGTGCGTCTTGTCGCCGAAGAACACTTGCCCCATGATGCGCCACATATCGTTCTGAGGGTTGGGATAGAAGAAATCCATACACCATCGTTCCCGCGGTGGCGGGAAACTGCCCAGCATCAGCAGCCTTGCCCCTTCGGGCAGAAAGGGAGACAAGGGGTGGCGTTCAATCAATGTATGATGTTCTATTTCAGGTATGGCGGACATGGTGGTGGATTATCTGTAATAAGTTATGGTTGAACGCCGATGGCAATTATTTATTGGATTATATTTTTCTTCAATGCTGTAAGGGCGCGGTGGTGGAGATTGTAAAAATTAGGCAGGGTGATGCCCAGTTTCTCTGCTAATAGTTGCGGGGACAACTGCCAACAATATATGCCTTTCAACACGTAGCGATAACGCGGGTTAGGCAGGTTGTCTAATGCTTTTTCTATGGTTCGCAGGTTCTCTTGCCGTTGCGTGTAGTACAGGTTATCCTCCTCAAAGAACGCATCCATTTCGTCATTGTCCATGGTCGTGACCATTGAAGCAGCATCAGGACACGGCATGAAGAGATTGGTTGCTACAGTGGTGAGCCATGCCTTGAGTGCACCGGTCGGGCGGTATTGCCTGAGTGCGTGCCAATCCTGTTTCTTGAGGTGCAAATAGAAATCGTTGGTCATTTTCTCCATCGGTTGCCCACCACAGAAGAACCGCCGATTGACGGATTGCAGTATTGGCGCACAATAGACCGAAAAGAACCACGTTTCCATATCGCGGTCGTAGTGTATCAGCCGTTCAACGATTTGCTGATCTGTCAGGTTGTCATAAGTTGTTATTTGGTTCATATATTGTTTGGTTGATAGATTAAACTTTTCCTTTCCACTTGTATAACGGGGAAAAGGTTGAAATCTATCACCTATAGAAGATTTTTTTACTTTTTTATTCATTTACTTCTCCCAATATCAGTTCCGCAAACAAGCCAATAACTTTTTAGCGGGTATGGTGATTGATTATCTGTAATAAGTTGTGATTCAGCGCAACGGCAACTTGCTGCATAGTGGGTTCGAGTCGGTCCTTGGTCAGGCTGCACGCCCACAATGTAATCACCTGCCATCCGTTGGTTCGGAGCAATTCCTCGTTCCGTCGGTCTCGTTCGCGGTTGCGGTCAATCTTCGTCTGCCAGAACATCGTATTGGTTTTCGGCAGTACGAACTGCCGGCAGCCCTCGTGCCCGTGCCAGAAACAGCCGTTGACGAATATCGCCGTTCTGTACTTGCGCATCACAATGTCCGGCTTGCCAGGCACGCTCTTGACATTCAGCCGGTACCTGTAGCCGTGTGTCCAAAGCCATTTCCGCACCGTCAGTTCGGGTTTTGTCCCCCGGCTGCGAATATGCGACATACAGCGGTGGCGTTGTTGTGGTGTCAGAATATCGGGCATAGTTCAGATATAACTTTTACAACGATTGCGGATCTGTTAGATATGCAGGTGGTTGTGTAAGAGAAAATCCTTGTTTCGCCAGTTTGTATGTTTGTTTTGGACTATTCGGACTTTCGGAAGATGTAGGTGCCACATATCCTTTTTGAATAAGAGGTGTCATAATATTTTGCCGGAATCTGCTACGATTACTGTCTCCTGCTATCTGCATAAGTACAGACATCGGTAATTCTTCTCTCTCACCCAATGCCAAAATAACCTTTGCTGCCTTGTTTAACTGTGTCTCTGTCATATCTACAAAGACAAGACGCAAGTTGCCAGAAATCAAGGATTGACTTGGGACATTACTTGGGACACTACTTGGGACATTACTTGGGACATCTTGATTGTTTTTGATTGCGAAATGCTGCGTCGGCATCGTGAGCATAGTCTCTTCCTTGGCTACAGATTCAACGATAACAGGACGTTCTTTATTATATTTAAGCCAACCTTTCACAATAATATCCGCTCCGCTGCCGGCACGTTCGCCATAGCCGAGTAGCATAAACATCTTTTGTATGTACGGATTTCGGCATGTACTATGACTTCCTGCATAGAAATCATCAATGGAAATAAGCATACGTCCCGGATTGCGCATTATTATCCCCTCCGTTGTACGTTTGATAAGTATGTTTCCCTGAATGGCATAGTTGCAATGTACAAGAGTGTTTACTAATGCCTCACGCATAGCCATGTGGGCAGAGGTATCATCTATGCGCTCTATTCCTTTTAAAGAAAATTTAACAGGTTGATATTGTGCCAACTTTGTATATACACGATGGAAAAACTGATACAGATTGGGTTCCCATGTACCATTCGGATAAATTCTGTCCGTCCAGCGTTGCGTGTCATCATCTTCCAACCATTCTTGATAATCAGGGAAATACCATGGCGCACAAACCGGATCTGTAATACTTGCGTACTTGCCGAACATCAGTAAACCACCGCGTGTAAATCCCTTTTTGCCTGTTTCTCTATCTGTACGATAACCTCCTATCTTGGTAAGAAATGTCAAATCATCCACTTCGTTCCACGGATGACTCTCCACACGTAACAAAAACCGCTGCCTGTATGCACGCAAGGTTTCTCCGTCAATATCATTCATTGAGAAATTCGGCAGGATCTCGCTGTCAAAAGAATGTTGTGCAACTTGGGCATCGGCAAACATACGTTTTACTTCTTCATCACTGCAACAATAATCTCCTTCATGATTGCGGATATAAGTGTGTCCGAACGGATTATGCGTCAAATAAACAGGGCGCATATTATAAGAAGCACGAGGCACTTTGATAATCAATACAGGTGCATCTTGCCAGTTCTCTATCATGACATCGTTTTCCGTCACTAATGTAGCACTGATTTTGCCTCTGTTACGCACTGTATCCCAAAATATCTTTTTGTATGACAGCAATTGCTCTTGTGTGGCATAGGAAGGAATATATTTCCCGTCTTTCTCTTTCACACCCAAAACAATGATGCCACCATTCGTGTTGGCAAATGCGGAAAAAGTCTCCCATACATTTTCAGGGAACCCGCCTTTAGCAGACTTGTATTCTATTTCTGCGTTTTCCGGCAATCCGATTATTTCACGTATGGATTTCATATCTACAATAACCATTATTGATTATACATCAGCATTATATCAGTCAATCAGACAGTGTTCCAATTCCGCAAAAGTGGTGTCAATAAAACTGTACGACTTAGCGGATTGCATATCTATCTTGCGGAATTGGTCAAAATGACGGTGATGGAATTTCAGCGCAAACGCCAAGCGCATATCATCGTCAGGGTCGGTGGATATCTGATGTGCTTCCCTGCTTGTTATGGTGCGTACTTTGGTCACCTCATACACATCGCGGACGCCCTTGCCTTTGATAATCGGCATAAAGAAATGGAGGTCGTGCAGCGAAACAGATGTCGGAAAATGCTGTCCCGTATAGTACAATGCCGCCGTGCCGTCTTCAAATGCCTCAAAATACCCTTTTCTGGCACTCTGCTTTACCAACCCCAACAGCACCCTGTTGCCTACTTCCACAAAAGTACCTTTCTGCGGAATAACCTGTCCGATAATCTGTGTGGCATTCTTTTGCATCGTTGTATGACGCCCATTTCAGTCCGCTCGGAAGACCGAGGTCCACCCACGTATGCCCGTTTTCCGTGCCAGTGGTGGGACGGACGTCATACGTTTTGCCGTTCTTGCTGCAGTCCTCATAGACTGAGACCGCTGCAGGGTCCTGCGCCCACGCCGATACTCCCATCAGCAGGGCAATACTCATAATGAGATAAGTTTTTGTCTTCATAATAAATTGATATATCTGTCTCCACCTTGTGATTCGGCTGGCGACGTTCTCTGTTTTTTACTTTATTTGGGTTTAGTTGGTTGCTTATTTTATCTATTTTGTGTGAAGTTTTTCAACTTTCGGCTGCAAAGATAGACAAATTTTATGGATTACACAATATCTATGAGAAAGAGGTGCTCGTTTTTTGAAAAGGCAAGTCCAATGGGGCTAATAAGACAAATAGGGCGGATAAGCCGAATAGGGCTAATAAGCCGAATAGGGCTAATAAGCGGGCGATGGTATCGCCCTGCTAAGAAACGATACTAATTAGGGATTAGGGAGAAGGGGGCAATGGTATTGCCCTGCTAAGAAACAATATAGATAGAGATTAGGGGGGATAGATTAGAGGATAGGGCGAATAAGACAGATGGGCAACCCGCAGCAAAACAATGACAGATAAAAACGTAACTTCTTAATTACGTTTTCTTTAACAGGAAATACTATGCCTTGTTACAATTGCTTCCCCTTCAGCCGCTCCAAGTCTTCCGACAATTCTTTGAGACTTTCCAACTTCTGCTGCCGTTTCTGTATCTTCTTGTAAGCGGTATATTCCGTGTCGGCTTTTTGTTTTGCCAATTCATGAGAGATTTTGCCGCTGTTGGTCAGCAGTTCTCTACCGTTCATTTGCAAGATTAAGCCCAGTGCCTTTTGCCAATCAGCCATATACATCGGCTTATGTGCCCTTGCCTGTGCTTCGGCAAAAGCAAGGTATTGCTCAACAATCAACTGGAGTTGCTCCAATTCTTCTTTGTTCAGGTAGTTTTTGCCGATGCCGATGTCCGATTTGCGCACAAGCCCTTCTATTTGCGTGCTTGTCAGTCCCATTTGCGGGAGTTGGGCATTCGAGCGGAAATACACCAACTCGGCAGCCGTCTTCCCGCTTACCGCCCAAAGCAACTTGTTCTGCACCTCTGCGAAAAAGTCTATAGTCATCTGCGCCCGACTGTCGTAGTCCTCGCTCAACTTGTAGATGTCCTTTATTTGCTGGTAGAAGACACGCTCCGATATGCGTATGGCACGTATTCTCTCGAGAAGTTCGCGGAAATGAGTGAGCGACTGCCCTTTCTTGAAACGCTCATCGTCCAAGGCAAAGCCCTTGATGAGGTACTCTTTCAATATAGTCGTTGCCCATATACGGAATTGCGTAGCACGCTTGGAATTAACACGATAGCCCACCGCAATGATGGCGTCGAGGTTGTAAAATGACACTTCTCTTTCTACTTGCCGAGTTCCCTCTGTTTGAACTATTCGGAATTTCCTAATAGTTCGATTTTCCTCTAATTCGTTGTCTTGAAATATATTCGTCAGGTGCTCGTTGATGGTAGGTATCCTGACTTCAAACAACTCACTCATAGCCTTTTGGGTGAGCCACACTGTTTCGTCTCTTACAACGGCTTGTATTTGTACTTTGGCTGTGCCGTCTTCCGAATTAAATATGGCGATTTCGCCGTAGTTTTGTTGCTCCATGTCTGTTGTTTGAGTAAGAATTGATACAATCTTTTCGATACCTACGGTCGCAAACAACCGATAGGGACTATACGCTGCGGAGTTCGTAGATTTCTTATTTCGCTACAAAGGTAATACTTTTAAGGCAAACAGGCAAGTATATTTGCAATTTGCCTGGACCACCGATAACTCAACAGATATCTAATAACCATCTAATTAACCATTGATTTCGATGTCATTGTTTGTGAAACAGCAGTCTTTACAATGCTACTGCTTGTAACTCTGCCAATGCCGCATAGTAGTCGCGTTGGGCGGCGAGAGGTTGGGCGGTGGCAGACCATTATGCCTTGGATATTATGCCTTGGATATATAGCATACGAGAGGGGCTGCCCAAATTGAGCAGCCCCTGTCCCTGTCTGTCGTGTCTCTCCTTCCTAAGGAGAGGTTTTGGGAGGTCTTATTTTACTTCTACGCCGGTGGTGGTGTAGGTTTTGCCACCACGGAGGATAAGCACTTGTCCGTTGCGGAAGACTTTGCGGACGGTGGTATCGCTATCGGCAGACACATTCTCCACGGCAGTGGTGGGGACGAACTGCGCCTCAAGGGTGAGGTCTTCGGTGGCAGTAAACAGATAGGGGTTGTAGGTCGCACCATTGCTCCACTGCGAGAACTCGTAGCCGCTATTGGCAGTGGCGGTCAAAGTAACCTGCGTGCCATAGTCGTATGTGCCGGCGCCAGTTACCGTACCTTGCTGCGGGTCGCAAGTGGCGGTAATGGTATGTTGGTCAATGGCAAATTCGGCTGTATAAGTAGCATCGCCTACTACTGATATGGTACGCGGGTTGTCCGTATTGCCGTCAGTCCAGCGGGTGAAATGGTAATGCTCGTCGGCGGTGGCTGTCAGTGTGGCAGTAGTGCCATAGTCGAATGTACCTGCGCCGCTCACATTACCGTGTTCACCTGCGGAAACGGTGATAGTGTATGGATTGGGCTTGAACTCGGCCGTGTAAGTTACGTCGCCCTCTACCGTTACTGTACGCGGGTTGTCGGTATTGCCGTCTGCCCAGCGGGTGAAATGGTAATGCTCATCGGCGGTTGCCGTCAGCGTGATAGCAGTGCCATAGTCGTATGTACCGCCACCGCTCACATTGCCATTCTGTGCGTTGGTGGTAATAGTATGTCGGTCAATAGCAAACTCTGCCGTGTACGTAGCATCACCCTCTACCGATACCGTGCGCGGGTTGTCGGTATTGCCGTCGCTCCATTGGGTGAAGTGGTAATGCTCGTCGGCGGTTGCCGTGAGTGTGGCAGTAGTGCCATAATCATACGTACCTGCGCCACTCACATTGCCATGTTCGCCTGCAGAAACGGTGATAGTATATCGATACGGGGCAAATTCGGCTGTCAATGTAGTATCGCTTCGTACATAGACATAGTACGGGTTATATGTCTTCCCATTGCTCCATTTGACAAAGTAATAGCCTTTGTCGGGTACTGCTGTCAGATAGACTTTGGTATTGTAGTCATACGTGCCTGTTCCTTCCACCGTACCATGTTCGCCGGAGGCTGTAATGGTATATTGGTTGATAGCAAACTCTGCCGTGTAAGTGGTATCGCTCTCTACGGATACCGTGCGCGGGTTGTCGGTGTTGCCATCGCTCCAGCGGATAAAGTGGTAATGCGCATCAGCGGTTGCCGTCAGTGTGGCTGTGGTGCCATATTCATACGTACCGCTGCCGCTTACGTTGCCATGTTCGCCTGCAGAAACAGTGATAGTGTATTGATTCGGTACAAACTCAGCGGTAAAAGTGGAGTCTTGATAAACCCATACTTCGATCGGATTGTCGATATAACTTCTATTCCCTACTATCCATTGTCTAAAGTGATAGCCCTTGTCAGGTACTGCTGTCAAATATACTATGGTACCAACGTCATACGTACCTGCACCTTCCACTGTTCCATGCTCACCGGAGGCTGTAATGGTGTATTGGTCATATGCAAACACTGCGGTTAAGGTCATATCCTGTGTAACCGTTACCAATCGTGGATTATCGGTATTACCATCCGTCCAACGCACGAAATGGCGTGGCTCCCATTTGTTCGTGTTGGGAATGGCAGAGACACTCACTTGCAGCCCCGCATCACATCGGATGATATTTGCAGTATCGCACCCCTCAGCATAAAGAGTCAAAGTGTAGCCGGTGGCATTGCACCACCCCGCTATTGCCAGAGCAACAGCACTGAATATAAGTCTTGCTTTCATAATATATCCTGTTTATTGTTTTCCAATAGTCGCAAGTCTTTATTGTGAGACATATCGCTCTGAAACATCGGGATTACAGGCATCAACACAGCCCCCGCTACATAAAGTACAGCCGTGAATAGCACAATGAGTCCTAACAAGCAGCCTGTACGGTTCATACAACATTCACCCACTATGATAGTACTGATTTTATAGCCTATCAGAATGCTCCAACCGAGGATAATAACTCCTGCCACAAAGAGTGCCACCTTAGAGGTGGATATTTTGCTGCCATTGAGTGGATTGGTCGGATGATCCAACTTATAGACATCAGCAAAGACGCTATATACCGTTTCATTGCCCGGCCATTCTTCTGTCTCTTTGGTGGCGTTATCTTTGTTATTGGCAACCAACCGTTTCTCGAAATCAGCCAACAGAAGATTCCAATGTTGCCACCAATAGATATACCCTTTGACGGATAGAAAGTTTGCCACACTTATCAGGTAGCCTAAGCATAAGATAACCCAACTCAGGACATCGGACGATGCTGCAATGGAATAGTACCCCACAAACAAAGCGCCGATAATTAGGTAAAAATAACTTGATCACCGTGTAAACTGCTCGTAATGAAAGTTGCGAGCCTGAATAATGGTCTGATACTGATTTTTTTGTTGCTCAGTCATAATGATTGAATTTTTAAGTTTATTATAACACAATTTTATGATTTTACATAGATAGATATATTCCTGTCATGTGAGAGGGTTCTACTGCTACGGGCAAACAGGGCGCACAGACTGACCGTAATTGCGTGCGTTGTGCGAACCGTAGCCCATATGGTCAGAATTGAAATATGCACCATACGCGCAGTTCGGACCAACACCCCTGTATGGGCTATTATGGACGAGCGACGAAGACCAGTAGTAGCCCCATTTGTCATTATTGTCGTGCAAGAGGTGTACGTTCCCGAAAGTGGCCTGCGGTGCAGCGGGGAGAAAAATAGAATTACTATTGGTCTTACTCGTTACCCGGCAACCGTTTACGCCGTTTTGCGTTGTCCAAGTCCACGTGCAGTTCTCTATCAATTCTTTCCACTCGGCATTAGTGGGCATGCGCCAATTGCCGCCCCAATTCACGTGGGCGGCATCGTCCCTCAACTCCAAAGTGGTTCTATTGTCAATATAGCCGCTGTTGCTATACTGAACATCATCGCAGTACTTGAAGAGTTTGTTGTAAGCACCGGCGGCATACTTGTAGGTAGCCCAATGATAGTCTTGTTTGGGCCAGACTTCTCCCCATGCGTAGTGACCTCCGGACTCTTCGGGTGTAGTGGCGCCTACATTGCATGATGCCCATTTCAGCCCGCTGGGTAAACCAAGATCAACGGCTTGTACGTCAGCGGGAGGGGCGGACACATAGCCTGCCTTATAGCCGTTCTGGCTACAATCGTCATAGACTTCGTAGTTCCATACATCGTCCGCCCACACTGATACTCCCGTCAGCAGGGCAATACTCATAATGAGATAGGTTTTTGTCTTCATAATACAATAGATTTATTTTGATTTTTCTGCGTTTGAATCTTTATGTTTACGCCTGCCTATATGCATCGATTTGCAATAAGACAATAGGGACAATAGCGGAAAGATTATCCATAGTACTATCGCAGTAACCCACGGTACCCACGGATGGCAACAATCATCTATGCCGAGCAGGTTTACCATCCAACTGCTCGCACGGAAGCCAATCAGGATACTCCAACCCAAAATCACTATTCCTGCCAAAGCAATCGTAACCTTTTCGGGTGAGATGTTGCGACCTTTGAGCAGACCACATTGTTTATCCGATTTGGGCTTTTCCGCCAAAGCATTATACACCGTTTCTTCTTCCGTGCATGCTTTTTTCTCGAAATCTTTCAAAAGGCTATTCCAACGGTTCCACCAATAGACATACCCGTTGACAGACAGATAGTTTGCCACACTTGCTATGTAGCCGATACATAGAACGACCCAACCTAATACTTGGCTATCTGCTGTATTTGCTGCGGGCGTCTGCACAATCAAGCAATACCCGACAAACAATACACCGATAACCACATAGAAATAACCCGACCATCGCGTAAACTGCTCGTAGTGAAAATTCCGAGCATGGATAATGGTCTGATACTGATGTCTTTGTTGTTCAGTCATACAAATTAGTTTTTACTTTGCTATGGGCACTCGCGTAAATAATAGTTTTCTCAGGCATCTGTCCACAATACCTGTTGGCTATATACACATCACGTATAGGCACACAAAAAACGCGGACTTCTGTTAGTAAATCCGCTGTTGTGGTCCTGAGAAAACCAATCTTATCGAAAAACTTGCAGAAACCCACGCGTGTATATCGTACTAGCGCATACCTATACAGGTACACACCAGTGTGGATACACCCATGAGCATCTACTAATGTCTTGCTATCGGATAAGATTGTTAGAAATTTCTCAGGTTTCAACAGTCGATTTGCAAGCGTTAGTAAACGCTTTGTCGCGCGTTTGCGCGACTATTATGTCCACAAAGCCCACCCAACCGCTTTCTCGGGACACCGCCGTGTCCGTCACCGAAAGCCCACCGCGTGGGTCTTTGCATTTGCTGACCGTTTTTGTCGTCCGTCAGCAGGGACGAGTATCGCTATCCCCAATCTCCCATAATCTGAGAGATTTGGGGTTATAGTTTGCTGTTTTTATTCTTCAATTCGTGTTGGAGGTCATCATAAACATAGCCTATACTTTGGTAGTACAAGCCGGAAGCAGTGTTCTGAAGATTACGAAAAGTGGCGGAATTGTACACCATATCCAAGGCTTGCTCCATAGAGCAATGCTGTTCCTCTATGAGGATTTGTGCCAAAGCCGCCGTCATATCCTCTTTCATACATTGTATTTGACCTTCTGTCAGCATATAAATGTCAGGGTTTGGAGTGCTTTCTCGCTTCCGAAAAAGTACTGGAAAGTTATGCCTTTCGGGTAGCGCAGTTCGCGCATCAGTTCCTCCATCGTGATGTCGCCCAACTCAAACCGACGCATTTGCCGTACCACACTATCGTCTGCAATAGGTCCATAGACAATGTCATAGCGGTGAAAAGGTTGCGGCGTCTTACGGTCACGATTATGCAGAACAAACTCCGCCCATTCTTCGGTGTACGTATCAAAGCATTTGACATTGAGGGTGCCGTCCGTCATAGCCGATTCGCGAAACTCATAAGTAGAGACAACAGGAACGGCATTCAACGAAAGAGCCGCCTTTTGAGAAGCCATATTGCGTGCTTGTTGCAAGTTGTCCGAGAGATAGAACCCTTTTCCGAAATCTTTGTAGGGTCGTCCTTTCTCGATTCCGGGATTGGTAACCAGTATGTCCGAGCCGTGGTATAGTCTCATTGCAGTGTTCCTCCGTGATTGGCACATACTTGAATCAGGTTGTCCACATTGTCGTCAAAAGACAAGGTGTGCAGGATATTGTAGTGTCGGAAATAATAGTCCAAGCCCTTATACTGGCGGATATAGTTGTATGCCGTGCTTTGCGGTATGTCAAAGCGGGCAGCAAACTCCGCCACCAACGCCACCAAGAAATCCAATATGTTTTTATCTAAACTTGACATGAACATATCATTTTATCGCTGCAAAGTTACGATAAACATTTGATATATGCAAACTTAATGCATTTATATTCAATATAATGGTATCAACAGGTTAGAGATTAGAGGTTAGAGATTAGAGGTTAGAGATTAGAGGTTAGAGGTTAGAGATTAGAGGTTAGAGGTTAGAGATTAGAGATTAGAGGATAGAGGATAGAGGATAGAGGATAGAGGATAGAGGATAGAGATTAGAGGTTAGAGGTTAGAGGTTAGAGGTTAGAGGTTAGAGGGGAGGGGTTAGGGTACGATATGGGTACGGGATGGGGCGCTGCAAAGTATTACGAAAGTATTCATATCTATCGGTTATGTTCTACGTATGTTCTATGTATGTTCTGGTTATGTTCTATGTATCATAGGTAGTTGTTCCGAGGCAGATGCGGGGAGGTTAGGGATTAGAGATTAGAGATTAGAGAGAAGGGGATAGGGCGAATAAGACAGATGGGGCGAATAAGGCGAATGGGGTATGAGACCGATATGCCTAATAAGACCAATAAGTCTAATGAAAACCGTTGTAAGGCAGCCGAATACGACGGTCTTACAACGGCAAACATTTACAAACTGAACTTACAATGCCACGGCTTGGAGGGTGGTTATAATGCTACTGCTTGGAGTTCGGCGAGGGCAGTGTAGTAGT
>DLLF01000031.1 GCA_002477945.1 Bacteroidales bacterium UBA7569 | reverse complement strand
ATGGAAGTGAGACCGGTGCAACGGACAAAGGCATTCTCTCCAATGATTATTACACTCTTTGGAATATA
This sequence comes from Bacteroidales bacterium UBA7569, assembly GCA_002477945.1. Classification (GTDB taxonomy): domain Bacteria; phylum Bacteroidota; class Bacteroidia; order Bacteroidales; family Paludibacteraceae; genus Colicola. The sequence continues at coordinate 38,339 of DLLF01000031.1, read as the reverse complement.
GATAGATGTAAGATTATAGCAACCAGAGAAGGCAAAAGATCCAATGCTCTTTACACTATTGGGAATAGAGACTGAGGTAAGACCATAACATTCAGAGAAGGCTCCATCTCCAATACTCGTTACACTATTCGGGATAGTAATATCACCCATTGCAACACGGTTGCATGCCAACAGGTTTGTTTTGGTTGCATTTGCATAAACAAAGAAACCGTCCACATAACCATTTACGCATTTTGCCCCCCCCCCATGGTGCGCCTGTAGCGGTACCATCGTAAACAACGTTTAAGACCCCACCGAAAGCATAGTCTCCGATACTTGTTACACTATTTGGAATTGTGACAGAGACAAGGTTATAACATTGAGAGAAAGCCCCACTTCCAATACTTGTAACACTATTGGGGATAGTAACAGAAGTAAACCCTGTGCAATAGAAAGCATAGTCTCCGATACTTGTTACGCTGTTCGGAATAGTAACAGAGGTAAGATTAAGGCAGTAACCAAAAGTCCACTCTTCTATGCTTGTTACGCCCTCAGGAAGAATGACCGAGGTGAGATTGGAGCACCTTGAGAATGCGTAATTTCCGATATGGGTGACACCAGCGGGAACAGCGATTTCACCGGTTGCAGCATTACTGCATCCCAACAAGTTCGTTTGGTTTTCATCTGCATAAACAAAGAAACCGTCCACATAACCATTCTTGCATCTTGCGCCCCAAAGTGAATTATCAGTCAGAGAACCGTTATATGCTATATTGAGAACATTAGAAAAGGCATTATGGCCTATATATGTTACATTGTCGGGGATAACAAGGGAGGTCAGCGCCCCACAATCTCGGAAAGCCTCATCTCCGATGATTGCTACGCTATTAGGTATTACTACAGAAGTGAGACTTGTACATTCATAAAAAGCACCATGACCGATGATTGTTACACCTTCGGGAATAACAACCCCGGTAAGAGCAGAATACTCAAAAGCAATCATTCCGATGCTTGTCACATTATATTCTTTGTCGTTGTAGGTTACTGAGGCAGGGATATTGACAGAGGTCAGTCCGCTATAGTTGCCCTGTTCACAATATAACTGATAGGTTACCTCCACGGTCGTATCACTTGTTATGTTGTAGTAGAGGTCGCCGGATTGGAAGTCGTAGGCAAAGAGGGAGGAGATGGTGGCGAGGAGAGCCACAACAAGGGTAAAGAGTTTTGTTTTCATATTCATTTGTTTTTTGTTGTTAATTGCCGTTGCATTACCGATTGCACAAAACCAGCCACAAAGAAAGCGCAGACATCCGTTGTTTTATTCACAAACGGAGGCCTTGCAATGCCTATCAAGTCAAATAAAAACAACAGGAAACCTACGCTGATATGACAACACACTATAACCAATACAGTATTGTAAAGTCATATCCATAGGCATCTATTGCTACTTTGTTTCTGACTTGATAAAGAAGTTTGCAAGTTTCCGTTTGTCAAGCACAAAGCGTCAATAAACGCTATCAATATGTATATGCAAAGTCCGTCAAGACTTTACGACACAAAAGTACAACAGTTATTCGACTCGTGCAAATGGAGAAATGACGGCATGGGTGGCGGGAAATGAAAAAGAATGTCCTCGTAGAGAAGCCCAATTGTTTCATACACGAGATTTTCCGAGTTTCTCCTTGTAAGAGTATCGAAACGGGACAGGCAAACAGGGTGTCGGAACAGGGACGCACAGCAAATACATTGTCAAAGATTTGTAATAACAATTTCTTTTTTGTACCTTTGCAATGCCGTCTATATTTGGCGGTTGCTGTTAGAAAAACCACTTGGGAACAATTGACCGGTATGTCGTGTTTCCGAAGGCATAAAAATGAGTCTATGAAAGAGCCGAAACGTGTTTTGTTTATCTCGCAAGAGATTTATCCGTACTTAGCAGAGGAAACCCCCGTTCGTCTATTGAACAGGAAATTGCCTGAGTTGTGCCAGCAATCAGGATACGAAACGCGTACTTTCATGCCGAAGTTCGGTGATATCAACGAGCGTCGCAACCAATTGCATGAAGTGATACGTCTTTCGGGTATGAATATCATCATTGATGATACCGACCATCCTCTGTTGCTGAAAGTTGCTTCGATACAGAATGCACGTATTCAGATCTATTTCATTGACAATGACGATTTCTTTCGCCGCAGAAAAGGCGTGACAGATGAGCATGGGAACGATTATGCCGATAACGATGAGCGTTGCATCTTCTTTGCTCGCGGTGTGATTGAAACCGTTAAGAAACTGCGTTGGACTCCTGATATTATATACTGCAGCGGTTGGATGTCTGCTTTGGCACCGCTTTACCTCAAAACCGCATACGCTGATACACCGTTTTTCTCAAGATCCAAGATAGTATATTCGCTTTACGATCAGTCTTTTCATACTCCCTTTGGCACAAAGTTTGCCGAGAAAATCCTTATAGACGGTGTAAAACCCGAGCAGGTCAGAATGTTGGAAGGCAAAGAGGTTTGTTACGATCTTTTGATGCAGTTTGCGCTTGAGTATTCCGATGCGGTGGTACAATCTGCACCTAATCTTGATGCGCATCTGTTGGGTGTGGTTAAAGAATCTGAAAAGCCGTTTATGCCATATAATGAATCATACGAGACCTACTTAAGTTTCTTTAATCAACTGTTGGAGGAAGAATAAAAACATGAGGAAACATTTGCTGACATTATTGTCTGTTCTTCTGTGTTTAGCCGCATGCAAGGATGATGATATGCATTCCGGTCTCTCTGTTCTGCCCGAAGAAGATTTCATTGTGGTAGGTGTGGATTCTTTTGGTGTTCAATCATCGCTGCAGAGAGTTGATTATATTTATTCCGCACCGGATTCTTTTCTTCTTGGAGAGTGTGACAGCCGTTTCGGGACGCTCCATGCCGATATATTGGCGCAGTTTGCCTGCCCTATTGATTATCGTTATCCCGAGTCGTCAGAGGTGGATTCTGTTTGTTTGTTTCTGTACTATAATTCGTGGTATGGTGATGGTAATTCTCCTATGAGTATTTCCGTACATGAAATGGACAAGAAGACATTCCAATATACAGAAATTTATCCGTCCAATATCAATGTGGAGGATTATTGCAGTCTTGAAGAGTCGACGTTCATTCTTAACCGGCCTCGTGTGATCACCGCAGCATCGCCAACTGACTCAATCTATTCTTCCTCAACAAAACAATATATTCCTTACATCCGTTTCAAAACAAATGACGAGTTTGCCAAGTCGTTCTTTGCACGCAATGATTATTCTTCGCAGGAAGCCTTTAACCAGGCTTTCAAGGGGTTGTACATTAGTAGTGAGTTTGGTAGTGCCACTCTTCTGTATATAGGACAGGTGACTATGGTGGTTTATTACCATTTTACTTATCAGAAAGATGGTAGGGATACTACGGTTTCCGACATGAAATCGTTCTATGCCAATTCAGAAGTAAGGCAGGTGAATCATATCCAATACACCAATGCTCCATGGTCCGAATTGCAGGCCATGAACGACAGTATCAATTTCATAGTTTCTCCTGCCAACATCTATACAGAATTAGCCGTTCCCATCAAGCTTATGGGAGACAGTATCAGCGGAAAGTTGGGCAGCAAGCGGCCTTATGTCAACCGTGCAAAACTGACGGTTGATGTGCTGAATGTCTATTCTGGGGCTACAACGGATAGAACGTCTGACGATTGGGCACAGCCGGCTTCCTATATGCTGTTGCTCAAGAAAGATGCTTCCGAGCGTTTCTTTAAGGAGAGAGAATTGCCTGATGATACTTGTGCGATTTTGTGTGCACTCACTGCGGGGGTAGATGCAGACGGATATCCGAAGTATTATTATGAATACGACATCTCTACGTTGTTGACCCGGCAACTTCGTCAACAGTTGGCAGTAGATAGTCTTCGTATGCTTCTTGTTCCTGTTCATGTAACGACATCGTCTTCCGGCACTTCGACTATTATCTCTTCCGTACAACCTCAGCATACGGTTTCCTCAACCATAGTGCGTAGTGCCAACAACAAGGACAACCCGATGCGTTTTGAGGTCGTCTATTCAGGTTTTTGATCGGTTGGATACTCTATTCTTCAAACGACAAGTAGGGAGCAAGTCGCAGTAAATCTTCTTCTTTGAATACCTCTACATTTCTCAGGTCGCTTATGTTGTGTAACCGATAACGTTCCCGTCTGTATTCGTAGATGGCTTTGGCCTGCGCAAAGGTGATATACGGGTGTTTCTGCAGTCGTTCTACGCTACTGAAATTGACGTGTATTGGATGTATTGAATCCGCGCAAACAATGAAGTGTTGCAGCAGAGTGTCTGATGCCGATTGCAGACCTCTCACTTCTCTCAATTGCTCTACGGAAACATATCCGCCTAACCTTTTTCTATAGGTCACAATCTGTTGTGCCGTGTAGGTGCCGATGCCCTTGAGTAGTTTCAGTTGCGCCGTATCACACGAGTTGAGTTCCAAGATTGTGTCTCTCTTTTGCTGCCATCGGGCAATGTGTTGTTTGTTATGTAGCGTATCACCTATCCAGAGACTACTGTCAATCTCAACAAATGGAGCAATCCGCGCATAAACGGTATCAGGAATATGGGGTATCTTCTTAAGATCTTCCACCTGTTTGTATCTTCCGCCTTTCCGACGATAGTTCATCATCATCCTCACAATCCAATGCGGCAAGCCTTCTTCAATCAATGTGGTACTGTCAGCGGTGTTGGGGTCGAATGGGTGTAAATGGATTTGAATAGTCTCTTTTATTTTTTTCTGCGGACTGTACTTGTCATATTTCTTCAGTCTCTTTTCAATAGCCTCAGCCTTTTCTTGCATCAGTTGAAGTCCCGACTCATTGTCAAGTTGTTTCATTTTTACCTTATGCAAACATATTCCTGCTGCGAGGATACCCACCATTAAGCCTCCGAACAATAGGGCACCAGCCATCTGCCGTTTGCTCATAAAGTATTTGTGAGGTTGTTTTTCTTTCATTTCTGTACAATTGATACCACTTTTCCGTCCTGTAGTTCAGTAACTAATTCGTCACCCGTTTTCACTTCCGATGTGTTACTGACAATTCGGCCTTTACATGTTGTGAGTGAATAGCCTAACCGATAGATGCGTTCCGGTGAGTTCATATCAATACTTTTGCTTATGAGCAACAGTCTGTTTTTCTGAGTGTACAGCATTTGTGCCAATACTTGTCTCAGATGCGCTTGCAAAGTTGTTAATTTTTGTTTCTCACGCATTATGGATTTCATGCAGACCATTGATAGCCTTTGTCCAAGTTGTACCAACAAGTCCTGCTGTGCCATTGTGTGTGAAATAAGGAACTCCGCCGCGGCTGTCGGAGTTTTTACACTTGTATGTACGACCATATCAACCACTGAAATATCACGCAAATGTCCTATTCCTGTAATGATTGGTAATGGGAATTGCGCACAATATGCCGCCAATGTGTAACTGTCAAAACATTTCAAATCGGTTGTTGCGCCTCCTCCTCGTAGGATCGCCACTGCCTGAAAATCCTCTCTGCGTTCATATATCTGCAGGAGAGCCTTTATGATTGATTTCTCGGCCTTGTCTCCTTGCACTATTGCGGGGAAAAGTTCCGTGCGATAATAGAAGTGTGCACTGTTGTTATGCAACTGATTGCGGAAATCCTCGTAGCCTGCCGCATCTGCTGAGGAAATAACTGCGATATGTTGAACCAATGTCGGCAGCACTATTTGCTTTTGCATATCAATCACCCCGTCGCTCTTGAGTCGCTCAATGGTCTCCCTCCGCTGCCTCTCTAAGTCTCCTAAGGTGTATGACGGGTCTATACCGGCAATATGGAAACTCAGCCCGTAAACAGAATGAAAGCAGATATTCCCGCACATTAGCACTTGCATACCTGCCTGTAAATTTTGGTGAGTAGTCTCCGAAAAATAGGCGGATAACATCGGATACAGATTTGCCCAACAGGTTGCCCGTAGTTTAGCCGACAATATGCCGCTGTGAGCATCTTTCTCAACCAACTCCATATAGCAATTACCGTTTTTTACCGAGATGCTACCTATCTCTGCACGAACCCAACAGTTCTTGGGGCAGAGTTCTTCAACTGAGATGTAGATTTGCTCACACAACTCATGTAATGAATATATGGTCGGATTCAACCAGTCTTCGGTCATTATTGCAAAGGTAATGAAATCTTTTGAACGGCAAAAATGGTTACTCATGTCTTGCCTTTACAATAAATGCGCCTTCTCGTACATCAAAATAAGGCATATTCCTTTCTCGGAGTGTACGCCTCATTTGCTGTACTTTCCAGTAGCGCATAGTTGGTAGCAGTATTACGCTGTCTGCTTCAAATTGTTGTAATATATTCTGTGCGCTTACTCTTCCGATATCTCCCAATAAGAGATAATCTGTCTTTTCCGGGACATCAAGACAATATCGCTCAAACAAGGAATCTCTTACAAGAATATATTCATTTTGTGCATACCGAAAAACATAGAGAGAACTTGCCGATATGTCCACAATCTCCACTTCTTTGATGCATCGTTTCAGCCTTAAATTCTTTGTCCAATCTTGTGCCGCCGTGCTGTCATCTGTGATCACGATGCCGTTTCTGCCCTGTTGATAAAATAGCACATTGGCATCATAAGCGTTGTATACAATCAATTCATCTTGATGTAGTATCTGTCTCGTTCTGATTATGTCTGTACCTAATAAACATAGCATGCTGGCCACGGACACGATCAACCAACATCTCTTTCTTTTTACGAAAGCGACGGATAGGCTTGCTATAAAAATACAGAGGCAGAGAAGCATAGGAGCCGACAGGGCCACTTCGCTGGTAGAATATGGGATAGATTCTATCCATTCTACATATTTGTTCAATATCAAGGCTTCCGTATTTAGCACTTTGGCAACCAGGCATACCAATGGGGGCCAGGGTGCCGCCAACAGAACCGCAATGGCGGTATAGAGTATAACTCCCGCCATCGGAACTACTACTATGTTCGTCAGAATAAACCAATTGCTTGTTTGTGAAAACCAATACATTGTCCACGGCATCGTACCTGTTTGCGCTGCGATAGACACGGTAATCAATCCCCACAACCACTGTATGAATCTGTTTCGGACAGGCAATAGATTCTGCAGACTGGGTTGCAGACCTACTATGGCAACAACTGCCGAATAACTTAGGATGAAACTCACACTAAACAGCAGCAGAGGATGAAGTAACAGCAGAATTGTGGCGGAAGCAGCAATGGTATTGAACGTGTTTGTTTCCCTGTCAAGGCTTGCACCAATAGTCAGCAATGAAAACATCAGAGCCGAACGCATAACCGATGCCGATAATCCTGTTATGAACGCATAGCCCCATAAGGCAATTAAGAGAATGATGGTATTGATTATCTTGCGTTTCTTCTGTGCATATTGTATGGGAAATATGCCAAAACCTGTGAGTAGAAGCAGAAGCGCACCATAGACAATGCCTACATGCAGTCCGCTTACGGCCAATACGTGCATAGCCCCTGCTGCGGAGTAGTGCTGTTTCATGTCAGCATCCAAGCCGTCTCGGTTGCCGATGGTCAATGCACACACTACACCCCATTCGTCACCGTGGAGACCTGCTTCCGAGAAGTAACGGCTTAGTCTGTGTTGGCAACTCTCTGCGTATGCTTTCAGCGTGTGTATGGGATGGTAAGACATATATTCCCATGCATTGTGAGTAATATACGCCGTCCCGCACAAACCATGTTGTCGTAAGTATTCATCGTACTTGAATTCCTCGGGATTTCCTCTGTTGGGATTGACAATGGTTGTCCGAGCCAACAGAATATCGCCTCTTTGAAGCGTCTCTGCAAGAGAATCTTTGGCAAAAGACACAAGGATACGTTTGTCTGCTGTCTGCGTTGAGTCCTCTCTCATTATGGAAAGGAGGTGAGCCTCACAGCGTATGGTCTTGTCCTTTTGCTCAGGAATAGAGGTTATTTGTATTTTGTAGATGAGTTCCTCTCCAAAATAAGGAAAACTCACTTCATATAAACAATACGAAGTTCGGGCCCAACTGATCAGATAGAAAAGCAATACGATTCCGCAAGTCGTAACATATTGTTTGTATGGCGGGCGAAGGAAAAATCTACCTGCTGTCAATAAACAAATAACTACGCTGACCAATGTCAACGTAGTTATTAGGTTTATGGAACATAATACGTATCCTGTTGCAATACCTGCTGTCACAGGAACAAGAAGTGCCGCAAAGACTATTTTCGCAAGGCGGTGCATCGCCCCTATATTATGCCTTTCAACTCCATTATGGCTGTTTCCGGATTAGGTGCTTTGAAGACGGAACTGCCGGCTACAAGCACATTAACACCCTCTTCAAATAATCGGGAGGAATTGCTTGTATTCACTCCTCCGTCCACTTCTATGAGGGGCTTCCGCTCCCGCTGGTCTATTTCTTGTTTGAGGACACGGAGACGTTCCCATGTCTCCTCTATGAATTTCTGTCCGCCATAACCCGCATAAACCGACATCAGCAAGACCATATCCACTTCTTCCAGATAGGGAAACAGTCTCTCTACAGCGATGTCCGGATTGATTGCCAATCCTGTTTTGCAGCCCTTTCTGCGAATTTGTTCCAAGATAGGACGAGGATCATCTGTCGCCTCCAAGTGGAAACTGACGCTCCATGCACCCGCATCGGCAAAACGCTCGACATACCGCTCGGGATGAGTTATCATCAAGTGTACATCCAAGGGCTTGCGGGCGTATCGCTTCAGCACCTCCATCACGGGAAAACCAAATGATATATTCGGTACGAATACACCATCCATCACATCCACATGAAACCAATCCGCAGCACTGCGGTTGATCATCTCAATCTCGTTGCCTAAACAACAAAAATCGGCGGAGAGTAGCGATGGAGACAGCAGATGTTCCATTAGGTCTTCTTATGCCTCGTTCTGAACAATCTTGTAACCTTTGCCGTGAACGCTCATAATCTTCACTGCCGGTTCTGTTGCCAGAATCTTGCGCAAGTGGTTGATATATACGCTCAGAGAACGACAAGCGAAATAATTGTCATTGAGCCAGATTGACTTCAAAATGTAACTCCTCTCTACCAACTCTCCGAAACGCTGGCAAAGAATCAAGAGCAACTCATTCTCTCTCGAAGATAGATGAATCTTGCCTTCTCCGTCATACAATGTTTGACGGGTGGCGTCAAACTCCAAGCGACCCAACTGGAATCGTGTACGGCACTCCAAGTCGCGTTTGCGGATGCGGCGCATAATCGACTCAATCTTGTAGATGAGGATCTCCATGCTGCATGGCTTCGTGATGTAGTCATCACCGCCTACACGGTAGCCCTCAAGAACATCCTCTTTCGATGTGCGGGCCGACAGGAACAGAATAGGTACGTCAGAACCCGATTCGCGGATCTCTTTTGCCAGTTCAAAACCGTTCTTTAATGGCATCATTACATCAAAGATACAAATGTCATACTTGGAATGAGTGAACTTAACCCAACCGTCATCGCCGTCTTGGGCAAAATCAACGTCATAACCTCTGCTCCGCAGAAAATCGCTGAGCAACATTCCGAAATTCAAATCATCTTCGCAAACTAAGATGGAAATTTTCTCTGCTTTCAACATAATTAGATATTGTTTGTGTTTTTACTTTCTATTTTGAAACACAGCAAAGTTTATACCAAAATAGGTCGCCGGTGAAAATTTTGTAAATATATTCCTGTTTTTTATCAGAAAAGGACTATCTTGAGGACACAAAACAGAGAATGAAACCGCTTCTTGCTTTCATTTTGTGATAAAGTGACTCCCGAAACAAATGAAATGTCATAGAAAACCCGTTGGCGAAATTAGTTTGCAAAGCGTATGTCAATGGCTCCTTTTTTGCCAAATGTGAAGATCCTGCAATTATACCTCTTTGTAAGTAAGAGGAAAGTCGTTTTGTTTTACGAGACCTCATCGGGACCTCAAGCACCCCTCAAGCCGACCTCAACCGAATGACATAGGCAATAAGGGAAGAAACCCGGATAAAGCAAAATGGGCATTCATTATAAACTGTACTGTGCGGTAACCGTCAATATCTGTAAAAAAAATACTAACTTTGCGGGCGTGTTTAATAAATCAATCTGTTCTTGTATGAAACGTTCTGTTGCTGTTGTTTGTGGAGGCGATTCTTCCGAGTCGGAAGTCTCGCTCAGAAGTGCCAAAGGTATTTTCTCATTTTTGGATAAAACCAAATACGACCCCGTTATAGTCACTATTCATGGAGCCGTGTGGATGGCTGTGCTTGATGATGAGAATGCCGTGCTTGTTGACAAAAATGATTTTTCTTATGTGTGCAGCGATGGGGTGCGTCGGCACTTCGATTTTGCATATATCACCATTCATGGCACGCCGGGAGAGAACGGACGCTTGCAAGGCTATTTCGATATGCTGAATATCCCGTATTCTTGCTGCGGAGTGCTGGCGGCTGCACTCACATTCAATAAATTCGCTTGCAACCACTATCTGCAGGATTTTGGCGTCAATATATCACCGTCAATCCTTTTGCGCCGGAACGATGTCGTAGATGATGCGGTCGTGGTAAATAAAATAGGATTGCCCTGTTTTGTCAAGAGCAATGTAGGCGGCAGTAGTTTCGGCTGTACAAAGGTGAAGAAGGTGGAAGATATCAAACCTGCCATTCATAGAGCATTTGAAGAGGGGGATGAAGTGATTGTCGAAGCCTTTATGAAAGGGGTTGAGATAACGTGCGGAGTTTACAAAACACACGACAAGGCGGTCGCATTTCCTATTACCGAAGTCGTGAGCAAAAACGAGTTCTTCGACTATAATGCCAAATACAACGGAGAAGTCAGTGAAATAACCCCTGCCCGTATCCCCGATGAAGTCAGAGATGCTGTGCAACGTCTGACACTGAATATCTACGACATATTGGGCTGCCGCGGTATTATTCGTGTGGACTATATTCTCACGGAGGGATGGAAAATCAATCTCCTCGAAATCAATACTACACCGGGTATGACCGCTACAAGTTTCATCCCGCAGCAGGTGAGAGCCGCCGGACTGAACATCTCCGATGTGCTGACTGATATCATCGAAGACCATTTCTAATCTGTACACTATGATGCAAGACCTCGCTCTGATTATCAATAATGCCCTCGATTCTTTGGATTGGGAAAAGCAGCCTGCCGGATTGTATGAACCGATTGCTTATGCACTTTCATCCGGAGGAAAACGTATTCGCCCCCTCCTGACTCTTTTGGGAGCGTCTGTGTTTGGAACGAATCCTCAAAAGGCGGTTCCTGCTGCTTTGGCTATAGAGATATTCCATAACTTTACCCTACTGCACGATGATGTGATGGACAATGCACCGCTGCGGCGGGGAAAACCCTCTGTACATGCCAAGTGGGACGATAATACGGCAATCCTTTCGGGAGACCAGATGCTCATAGAAGCCTATAAGCAATTAACGCTTCTCCCCGTTTCTGTTCTTCCCGATGTGCTCTGTGTTTTCAATCAGATGGGGACGGACATTTGTGAGGGACAGCAGTTGGACGTTGACTTCCAGTCCAAGGAAGATGTATCCGAAGAGGAGTATATCTGTATGATACGGCGTAAAACGTCCGTCCTGCTTGGGTCTGCATTGCAGATAGGAGCAATTATTGCAGGGGCTGATGTGCAGGCGCAAAATTGTCTCTATGAATATGGAATCAATTTGGGACTTGCTTTTCAAATACAGGACGACCTTCTTGATATATATGGAGACCCTGCAACGTTCGGAAAAGCGATAGGCGGCGACATATTGGAGGGCAAGAAAACATTCGCTTACATTGCAGCCCTGCATACTGCATCGTCTCTGCAACGGCAACAACTCAGGCAACTTTTGCAATCTCACCCTGTCTCTGCTCAGGAAAAAATACAGAGGGTTACGCAACTGTATAATCAATTGGGGGTGAAACAATCTTGCGAAGAGGCGGTCGGATTCTATACACGAAAGGCACTCGCAAATCTGGATGATGTTCGGGCAGATAAAGGCAAAATACTGATGCTGAAAAAATTAGCCGTCAGTTTGCTTGCGCGGAACGATTGATTTTACTACCTTTGCAGGAAAACTTCTGGATGTTATGCCATATCGCCGTTTACCAAATACCGACCAAGCACGGCTCGCTGCCTTGCGTACCGCTGTGGAGAAAGCAAGCGAAGCCGATTTCACAGAGCAGGTGCTCTCGTATAAAACACGCAACGACGCGCAGCGTTTCCTTGTTGTCTTTGAAAACAAGGTCGAACAATATCATCAGAACTTCCAGACGAAAGTGCTGGCAAACAAACAGTACCGGCATATAGTGCAGAATGCACGTATGTATATCAGTCACTTTATACAAGTGCTGAATCTGGCGGTTATTCGGGGAGACATCAAAAAAGAACAGAAAGAACTCTACCACCTGGACGTGGGAAACCATATTGTTCCCGACTTGTCCAGCGAAGAAGACCTCTTGGTTTGGGGCAAGAATATCATTGAAGGCGAACAGGCGCGTATCAAACAGGGCGGATTCCCTATATATAACCCTACTATCAGCAAAGTACAAGTGTACTACGACATTTTCAAGGACAAGCAGGTTACCCAAAGTATGCATAAGAAGATCGCTAACAGGGCCTTTGAAGATGTAGAGGAACTCCGCAAACAGGCGGATGAGTTGATTCTGGATATCTGGAATCAGGTGGAGGAGCATTATCGCAATCTCTTTCCCTATGAGCGTATGTGTCATTGCAAAAACTATGGGGTAATCTACTATTACCGTACGGGAGAGCGAAAACTCTCTTCCGAAACGGATGAAACCATGCGGCGCGAGATTGAGAAGTCTCCCACCTTGCAATTAGACCTCGACGAATAGAGAAATGGTATGAAAGGTAGGTTGCCCAATTCGTGGAAATAACTTACCTTTGCACCTCCTGAAAATTATCGATTACATAGTATGTCGGACATTATAGAAGATATTACCCGGCAGGAGTACAAATACGGCTTTACCACCGATGTGGAAACCGATGTGCTGTCGCGTGGGCTGAACGAGGACGTTATTCGCACCATCTCTAAGAAGAAAGGTGAACCCGAATGGCTGCTGGAGTTCCGCCTGAAAGCCTATCGCAAATGGCTCACGATGGAGGTGCCTACGTGGGCGCACTTGGATATACCCGAGATAGATTTTCAGGCTATCTCATACTACGCTGCGCCCAAAGCGCACTCCGAGGATAAAAAGGAGATTGACCCCGAGGTAATGAAAACCTTTGACAAACTGGGTATCCCCCTGGAGGAACGTGCGGCGCTGGCAGGTAATATGGCGGTGGATGCCGTGATGGACTCTGTCTCGGTGAAAACCACGTTCCGCGATACGCTGGCGGAGAAAGGCATTATCTTCTGTTCTATTTCTGAGGCGGTGCGCGAGCACGAAGACCTCGTCAAAGAATATCTCGGCAGCGTGGTGCCGTACAGTGACAATTTCTATGCGGCACTCAATTCGGCGGTCTTCTCCGATGGGTCGTTTGTGTATATCCCCAAGGGCGTGCGCTGCCCTATGGAACTGAGTACGTATTTCCGCATCAATGCGGGCAATACGGGGCAGTTTGAGCGTACGTTGCTCATTGCCGACGAGGGGGCGTACCTTAGTTATTTGGAGGGCTGTACTGCGCCAATGCGGGATGAGAACCAACTCCATGCCGCTATTGTGGAGATTGTGGTGCGCAAAGATGCGGAGGTGAAATACTCCACGGTGCAGAACTGGTACCCCGGCGACAAGGACGGCAAAGGTGGTATCTATAATTTCGTAACCAAACGCGGTATCACCTACGAGAATGCACGACTGAGTTGGACACAGGTGGAGACCGGTTCGGCTATTACGTGGAAATATCCGAGTTGTATCCTGCGGGGCGACAATTCGTCTGCCGAGTTCTATTCGGTAGCGGTAACCAACAACTACCAGCAGGCGGACACGGGAACGAAGATGATTCACCTCGGTAAGAATACCCGCTCGCGTATTATCAGCAAGGGTATCAGCGCAGGGCACAGCCAGAACTCCTACCGCGGACTCGTCAAGGTGGCAAGCAAGGCGGACAATGCCCGCAACTACAGCCAGTGCGACAGTCTGCTGCTGGGTGACAAATGCGGTGCGCACACGTTCCCCGATATGCAGATCAGTAACCCGACTGCCACTGTGGAACATGAGGCAACGACCAGCAAAATCAACGAAGACCAACTCTTCTACTGCCAGCAGCGCGGTATTGGTTTGGAAGACGCGGTAGGACTGATTATCAACGGCTACGCCAAAGAGGTGATGGACAAACTGCCGATGGAGTTCGCCGTCGAGGCGCAGAAACTGCTGCAAGTGTCGCTCGAAGGCACCGTGGGGTAACCTGAGGTGAACTTTCAAGACTGCAGATACCCGTGTCTTACCGGTGGTTTGCCGCTTTTCGCTGAATAATATGATTTGCTGAGAAGTATCTGTTTTGAAATATAATCCGAGAATGAATGATCAAGACAAAATAATCCTTTTTCGCACGTATGCCACTCTTCCTGAGGCATGGACAGCCAGAAACATATTGGAACAGAATGGCATATCATGCTTTCTTGCGAATGAATGTTTTGCGCAGTTATACCCGCTCTATGGCACCTCCGCTGTCGGAGGAGTACAACTGCATCTCTTTGAAAAGGACGCTGCAAAAGCAAAAGACGTCCTTGATTCTTTGCAGACAAAATAATTTTTCGCCAAACTCTTGCATATTCCGGAGAAAGGTTGTACCTTTGCAAACGATTTCCGATTCGGAGATATTATCGCGGAGTAGAGCAGTGGTAGCTCGTCAGGCTCATAACCTGAAGGCCGGTGGTTCGATCCCGCCCTCCGCAACAGAGTGAATAAAGAGATATCTTTTAGGGATGTCTCTTTTGTTCGTGCTTGAACCTGATACGCTGTCAGGTGTTCTTTGTTATCTGAATAGGTGGCTTTTTTGTGAAAAATGAGGACACATTTTTCTGTTATCGGAAAAATATAGTATCTTTGCGGACTATTTGTGCGTATGTCCTAATAAACAGGAACATTGGTGAATAATATAATAATCAAAAAATAAGACTATGCAAAACAAAGGACTTGTCAGAATTTTGGCGGTGTGCCTTGCGTTGGTATGTGCGTTTTATCTGTCATTTACGTGCGTAACTACCCACTACAACAAAAAAGCGGTGGAGTATGCTAATGGCGACAAAATGCGGGAAAACCAATATCTCGACTCCGTAGCGAGCGAGAAAGTATGGCTGGGTTACACCCTGAAAGAATGCCGCGAAAAAGAGATTAACTTGGGTTTGGACCTCAAGGGCGGTATGAACGTAACGATGGAAGTGTCTGTTCCGGACATTCTCAAGGCGTTGTCCGGGTACAATGAATCGCCGAATTTCCAGAAAGCGATGGCATTGGCTCAAGAACGTCAGAAAGGTAGTACGGACGACTTCGTAACTCTCTTCATCAACGCTTTCAAAGAAGTGGATCCGGGCGCCCAGTTGGCAACCGTTTTCTCTACCTATGAACTGAAAGATAAGGTGACAACCACTTCTTCCAATGAGGAGGTGGAAAAGGTTATTCGCAATGAAGTAAACGATGCTATCAGCAATTCTTTCAACGTGCTGCGTACACGTATCGACCGTTTTGGTGTTGTTCAACCCAACATCCAGCGCTTGGATCAAGCCGGTCGTATCTTGATTGAACTACCGGGTATTAAGGAGCCTGAGCGTGTTCGTAAATTGTTGCAAGGTACTGCCAATCTGGAATTCTGGGAAACCTATGACTTGAGCGAACTCCTTCCGCAGTTGATGCAACTGAATAGTGAGATCGCAAAACTGAATGCAACCACCGAGGCTGCTTCGGAGTCGGTAGATGAGCAAACTGATGATGTTGTCGCAGATACGGAAACCAAAGATGCGGTTGCCGGTATTGACAGTCTCCTTCAGCAAACTGCTCCCGAAGAGGACAATCAGACCGAAGCCCTTGAGAAATATAAGAAAGCCAATCCTCTGTTTGCTGTCCTCAATCCGAGCGTGGATGCTTCGGGACGTGCTTATCGTGGTCCTGTGGTAGGTACTGTCCTCTATACCGATACTGCTGCTGTAAACCAAATGCTTTCCTCTCAGTTGGCAAAGAGCATCCTGCCGCGCGACTTGAAGCTGTGCTGGACGGTTAAAGCACTTGACGAGGCGGGTACGGTTTTCCAACTTGTTGCTTTGAAGAAAGTCAACCGTGACGGGCGTGCCTCTCTTGAAGGAGATGTCATCACCGATGCACGTGCCGATTTCGGTCAAACAAGCGCTTATGCCAATGTCTCCATGTCTATGAATGCAGAAGGTGCCAAGGCGTGGGCGCGTATCACAAAGGAGAATATAGGCAAGTCCATTGCTATCGTTTTGGATGGATATGTCTATTCCTTCCCGACGGTACAGAACGAAATTACGGGTGGCAACTCGCAGATTACGGGTAACTTCACGGTAGAAGAGGCAAAAGACTTGGCAAATACGCTGAAGTCAGGTAAGATGCCTGCCCCTGCCAAGATTATTCAGGAGGACGTAGTAGGACCTTCTTTGGGGCAGAAAGCCATCCATGATGGATTTATAAGTTTCATCATTGCCTTCTGCTTGGTGCTCCTCTATATGATTTTTTACTATGGTCTCATACCTGGTATCATTGCCGATATTGCCCTGTTGTGTAACGTCTTCCTCTTGTTAGGTATCCTTGCTTCTTTCAATGCGGTGCTTACGCTTTCTGGTATTGCGGGTATCGTCCTCACAATGGGTATGGCTGTTGATGCCAACGTGCTTATCTATGAGCGTATCCGTGAGGAGATGGCTGCCGGTAAACTGATGAAGAAAGCCATTCAGGATGGTTACTCAAATGCAATATCTGCCATTATTGACGCCAACGTAACCACGTTCCTGACGGGTGTCGTTCTCGCTGTCTTCGGTACCGGACCTATTCGTGGTTTTGCCGTTACCTTGATGATTGGTATTGTATCTTCATTCCTCACCGCGGTCTTCATCAGCCGTCTGCTCTTGGAACGCTATGCGGAAAGCAAAAAAGCAAAAGAACTGCCGTTCACTACTGCCATCACCAAAAAATGGTTCCGTGGTCTTAATATCAACTTCATCGGGAAGCGTTTCTGGGGTTATGGAATCTCTGGTGCTCTTATTATTATCAGTATCTTGGGTCTTATCCCTGGCGCATTGCAGAGTGAACTGAACTTTGGTATTGATTTCTCGGGTGGACGCAACTATATCGTGCGTTTCGCCGAACCGGTCAATACGCAGGATGTAAAGGCTTCTTTGGATGATGTATTCAAGGCTTCGCTGGAGGATAATGAGACCTATTCTCTCAATGTCATTACCATTGGTTCCGAGAATCAAGTGCGTATCTCTACCAACTTCGGTATCCATAATGATAGTGAAGATTTCGAAGACCAAATCGAAGCAATGATTTACGAAGGTTGCAAGCCTTTCTTGGCTGACGATGTCACTCCCGAGCGTTTCCTCTCCACGCAGGTTGACGATACAATCGGTATTATGCAGAGTCAGAAAGTAGGTCCTTCCATTGCTGACGATATCAAGACTTCGGCGGTGTGGTCTATTATCATTGCATTGATTATCATTGCATTGTATATTTTCATTCGGTTCCGCAACTTCTCATTCTCTATCGGTGCATTGGCAGGTTTGGCACACGATACGGTAATCATTCTGGGTATGTATGCTCTGCTGTGGAAGATCATGCCTTTCTCTATGGAGATTGACCAGTCGTTCATTGCCGCCATATTGACCATTATTGGTTATTCTATCAACGATACCGTGGTTGTCTTCGACCGTATCCGTGAGTACAACACCTTGTATCCGAAGCGTGATCGTCGTAGTAAGATCAATGAGGCGCTCAATGCAACATTGAGTCGTACCTTCTCAACTTCTATGTCAACGTTTGTCGTCCTGTTGGCTATTTTCATCTTTGGTGGAGAAACCATACGAGGCTTTGTCTTCGCTTTGATGTTGGGTGTTATTATTGGTACTTACTCAACCTTGTTCATCGCAGTTCCTCTTGCTTATGATATTCAGGAGGCTATTGCAAAACGTAAAGCGAAAAAAGCAGCGTTGAAGAAATAGTGGCCTTCAAGAACGCTTACCGTTCTTGATAGTAATAAAGTACAGGAGAGTTCTGCCAAACCGGTGGAACTCTCTCTCTTTGTTGGTGGTAAATATCTGATTATACGGCATATCGTTGTATTGTTGCATTCGGACAATATCCATATTCCTTCTTCTTTGTTGAAAAAAGATGACAGTTCCTTTTGTGAATGTGTAGCGATTCATAGAACTTACGAGACCTCAAGCCGACCTCATCGACACCTCAACGGGAGAGTGGTAAGATGAAAACCATATATTGTGAATTTTCAAATCGTAAATACTGTATCTCTCAATATGCGATTGTTTCAATATAATCAATAAAACGCAGACCAAAGAAAAACGGACTGCCAAACATCTTCTTTGGCGGTCCGTTTCCTGTATTGTATGAATAATCTGTTCCTTACAGATATTCCTCAAATTTCGTATTGAGCATGTTGCCCGATTTGGCAAACTCACGATGCATGGCCGTAGAAATAGCCAGATTATGAGGAGTATGCGATTTCTTGCATAGCGACAGATATTCTCGAAGCAATGGTTTGTAGTCTGGTGATACACAGTTTTCGATGATGCATTCTGCGCGTTGTATCGGGCTCTTGCCGCGCAGGTCTGCTATACCTTGCTCGGTGATGATGACCTTTACCGAGTGCTCCGAGTGGTCAAGGTGGGAAACCATTGGAACAAAAGACGATATCGCACCGCCCTTGGCTGTACTCGGGGTGGTAAAGATGCTGATGTAAGCATTGCGGGTGAAGTCACCGCTGCCGCCTATACCGTTCATCATCTTTGTCCCTAATACATGGGTCGAGTTTATGTTGCCGTATATATCTGCCTCCAGGGCGGTATTGATGGTAATCAACCCTAAACGACGTGCCACTTCGGGATTGTTCGAGATCTCCTGAGGACGCAAAACAATTTTGTCGCGGAAGAAATCAATATGATCTATGATGTCTTGCAACTTCTCGGCACCCACCGTCAACGAGCAACCCGAGGCAAATCGTACATGTCCCTCCTTCATCAGCCCTACCACTGCATCTTGTATCACTTCGGTGTACATGTCAAATGCAGGGATATGAGGGTTCTCTCCCAGGGCTCCCAACACGGCGTTGGCGATGTTCCCGACACCCGATTGAATAGGAAGGAAGGTCTTCGGTATTCTTCCTGCTTTGATTTCGTTTTCCAAGAACAAGGCAACATTGGCACCGATCTGTGCCGTGGTGGCGTCCAGTTCGGCAAACTTGCCTACCTCGTTCGGACGGTTGGTCTTTACGATACCGATGATTTTCTTGGGATTCACTTTGATGCAGTCGCTGCCGATTCGGTCACTGACTTTGTAGATGGGTATCTCTCTGCGCATAGGCGGGTCAAGAGGCTCGTATATATCATGCATACCACGCATGCAAGCAGGCATCGCTTCGTTCAGTTCCACAATGATATGGTCAGCCAAATGGCAAATAGTCGGCATAATACCTACACCTGCTGTCGGAACAATTTCTCCGTCTGCTGTCACTTCGCAGGCTTCCACAATGGCAAACTTGGGCTTTGGCAGGAAACCATAACGCAGTTCCTGCGCCAAATGTGAAAGGTGCATGTCGAAGTATTGTGCATCCTGATTGTTAATCTCCGTACGGAGATCCTTGTTTGACTGATAAGGCGTGCGGAACAATATGGCGTGCGCACGAGCCAGCATACCGTCGCAACTGTCTCCCGTGCTGGCACCTGTGTAAATACCAATCTTGAACTCTTTCCCTGCAGCGTGGAACGCCTCTGCACGATGAGCAATGGCGGTTGGCACCTCTTTCGGTGCGCCGGCTGGCGTGAAACCGCCGAAACCTACTACATCACCATTCTCAATAAACTCAGCCGCCTCAGCGGCTGTCATGTACTTGTACATAATTATATGTTGTATTAGATAAATTGATAAGCAATGGTTCAACTATGCGCAAAGATACACCAACTTTCCCATATACACAAATCAACGACCCCATCGCAGGTCGCCGGAGGCTTATATGCAGGCTGTTTGTCGGTTTGCAGGATTTATACTAACTTTGCCGTTGCTGTTTTAATTTGAATGTAAGTATAAGACTGATATTGTATGGCAAAAATTCAACTTCCTGAAAATGCAAATCGTCCCCTGAAAGAAGGGGAAAAGTACAAACCTATACTCTCGCCGGAAGATAATCCCAATGAAGTGACGCCCTATTCAGTACTGATGGGGGTTTTGATGGCGATTGTTTTCTCGGCCGCTTCGGCTTATCTCGGACTGAAAGTCGGGCAGGTATTCGAGGCAGCAATACCGATTGCTATTATTGCCGTAGGGTTGTCTTCTTCGATGAAACGCAAAAATGCACTCGGAGAGAATGTGATTATCCAAAGCATTGGTGCCTCTTCCGGAGTGATAGTGGCAGGGGCGATCTTTACCCTCCCTGCACTTTATATCTTGCAAGCCAAACATCCCGACATAACGGTCAACTTCATGCAAGTCTTTTGTTCCAGCCTTCTGGGCGGATGCTTGGGAATACTTTTTCTGATACCGTTCCGTAAGTATTTTGTCAGCGATATGCACGGCAAATATCCTTTCCCCGAAGCAACGGCAACCACACAGGTCCTTGTCAGCGGTGAAACGGGAGGCAAACAGGCAAAGTCTCTTGTTTGGGCGGCAGGAATAGGAGGACTCTACGATTTCCTTGTATCCACTTTCGGACTTTGGACGGAGAGCCTCAGCACGCGTATGCTAACCTTCGGTGAGGCTGTTGCGCAAAAATGGAAACTGACATTCTCGGTGAATACGAGTGCTGCAGTCTTGGGCCTCGGCTATATTGTCGGACTTAAATATGCTGCCATTATCTGTGCCGGAAGTCTGTTTGTATGGTGGTTCCTCATCCCGTTGTTGGGAATGACGACGGTGGATAGCGTTATGCTCAGTGACAAAGACCCTCAATGGATATTTGCCAACTACGCACGCTATATCGGTATTGGTGCCATTGCAATGGCGGGTGTTATTGGTATTGTGAAAAGTTGGGGTGTTATCAAGGGGGCGCTCGGCCTGGCGTCCAAAGAATTGAAAGGAAAAGGCAAGCAGGTGGCGGAGCAGAGTCTGCGTACCGATAGGGATCTGTCTATGCGCTTTCTGTTGATTGCTATCGTGGCGGCGTTGGTATTGGTTCTCCTCTTCTTTTGGTTGGGTGTGATACATAATATCTGGCAGTCTCTGATTGCATGGCTTGTTGCTACGGTTATCATTTTCCTTTTCACTACGGTAGCGGCGAATGCTATTGCTATTGTCGGTAGCAACCCTGTCAGTGGTATGACGCTTATGACACTCATTATTGCCAGTGTCGTGCTGGTGGCTGTCGGATTGAAGGGGACTGATGGTATGGTGGCGAGCATGGTTATAGGAGGTGTCGTCTGCACCGCACTCAGTATGGCAGGCGGTTTCATCACCGATCTGAAGATTGGTTATTGGGTTGGTACCACGCCGCGTAAACAGGAAACTTGGAAGTTCTTGGGAACCCTTGTCAGTGCCGCAACGGTGGGAGGTGTGATTATTGTCCTCAATAAGACCTATGGTTTCATGGGGGACAATGCCCTTGCTGCTCCTCAAGCCCATGCTATGGAGGCGGTCATTGAACCTCTTATGATGGGGCAGGGTGCTCCATGGTTGCTCTATGGAGTCGGGGCTGTGTTGGCTTTGCTGCTCAATCTTCTGGGGGTGCCGGTGTTGGCATTCGCGCTCGGAATGTTCATCCCTTTGCAACTGAATACTCCACTTGTCATAGGTGGTTTTGTGTCGTGGCTGATGCAACGTACCTCCGACAAAGAGTTGGCGCAAAAACGGCAGGAGAAAGGCACTCTCATAGCCAGCGGTTTCATTGCCGGCGGTGCGCTGATGGGGGTTGTGAGTGCTATTCTGAAGTTCGCAGGAGCCGATTGGTATATGCAATCGTGGGCTTCATCGTCCGCTGCACAACTCATCGGGCTCGTGGCATATATTGCCCTTGTCCTCTATTTCGTTTTGGCAGGTAAGCGTGTGAAAAACTGATAGGGAGAATTTCTTCTTGAGATAAACAGGAAGTTGGGGTCTATTTGTCAAATAGTGACCTCAACTTCTTTTCTTTGTGCAACCCGTCCAGACTGAACAAGGCAATGAGTTGCTGTTGGTGCTGCAACCCGCCTTGGGGAGTATAGTGCATATTCCAGGAAAAATAGCAGTTGACAAATCCTTTTCTTACTAAATAGATGTAGAGGTCTGTACGGTTATATAGCGATGATTGGTAGAAAGGGTCTCCCTGGTTCAGATCTGTCCCGAACATCCCGTACAAAGGCATCAGGTTGTCTCCGACATACAGGGTGTTCTTCATGCCTAGAAAACGCCATGATAGCATAAACTCAAGCATGAAACCTTGCGGCTGATATAGCGTGTTTGTTTCCCTGTATCGCTGATATCCGTAGATGTAATGGGCGCGAACCGACAGAGTGTCCAAGGGGGTAGGGGGCGCAAAATCAACGCCTATGTTCGGTGATATGTACGCATCGTCTGCCACTCCTTCTCTTGGTGTCGGCAGAGCATGATTGGCTTTGTGGTTGAGTTGGGCGATACCGCCTGCAAAGTAACGGAAGAGATGCTGATAGGAATACTCTCCGTCAATGGTGAGACGGAACATTTCTCTGCGTGTGGGCGACTGAAGCCCGCGCCAGTCACACATGAATTCTACGTAGCCGCGCCGTGATTGGTATTGCAGCAGTGCGCCTTGTATGTTGGGATAGGCGTATGCAATGGAGTCATACCGCAGATAGTCTGGCAACTGTCTGATGAAGTGCTTGTAAGGTATCTCACCGAAATGCAACGAAAAACCCTTGTACTCATATTGGTAAAAGGCAATGGGATTGACGTGTAAATTCCGCCAATTCCCGCCGAAAGGCTGTGTGTAATGTAAACCCGCAACGATTTGGTGCTTCCCTCCCTCCTTGTCTGTCAAACCCACGCCTATTTCAGGAGACAGACGCAAGGCGAAGATGGTTTGCGCCCGTTGGTAGGGTTGTTTGTATTCGCGGTTGTCAAAATAAGTGGCAAAGTCCACGTTGTACAGAAACTGTGCTTTCTGACCAAAGGACAGCCCGACAACCGATAAAAATAGGATTAAAATGCTTTTGCGCCTCATAGATGCTCTGGGATTACGATTGTCGCAAAGGTAACATAATTTGGGAATATCGGCAAAAAGGAATCATGCAGACGAACTCCTCAGAAGCGTACATTTGTTTCGCTACAACACTAAGAAATGATGCTTTCGTTCTCTTAAAAGTGTCATTTTTTAAGGAAGATGACAATATATTGTGCTTTTCTTTGTACCTTTGCACTGTCAGTACATAATCCCTATTGCCGTATGCAGGAAAAGGAACAAAATATACCGCTTCTTGATTGCCCCGTGGACTATCTGGTAGGAGATGCCAGTGGAAAAATTTTGAATGAGTATGGGCGTTTCCCTTGCAAGATTAAATGTGGTGTCTATGCGTATGTCTTGCGTGGGACGGCCACAGCGACTATCAATATCACGAAGTACAACTTCCGCCCTAACGACGTCCTCATGTTAGAACCGGGCAGTTTCCTGCTTATCCACGAGTTTAGCGAAGATGCTCTTGTTTATTACATCCTGTTCTCCTCCTCGTTTCTTGAGAAGAATACGTTCGGAGTGCATAGTGCTATGCACCTTATGCACGAGAAACAACCGCTCCTTCATGTCTCCGAAGAGTGCGGAAATGTACTCAAACATACGGTCGATGTGATGCTGGAAGCGGCAAATTGTACCCCCTCTCTGCTGTCAAGCGCGAAAATGGTACACATTTTCAACATTATACAATTGGCTTATTCCGAGGGTATGCAGGAGCAGGGATACATTATTAAACCGCAGGACCGCAAGCAGGAGATATTCCAAACGTATAGCAAGATGGTTCTCAACCACTATCGTGAATGGCATCATGTCGCGCGCTATGCAGAAGAACTTCGGCTCACTCTGCCGCATCTCTGTTCTACAATCAAGACGGTGAGCGGACGTACGGCTGGCGATTTGATAACCGATGCCATTCTTATGGATGCAAAGTCCCAATTGAAGATAACCAATCTGCAGATCAAGGAGATTGCTATTGTCCTCGGGTTTGACAATGTGGCGTTTTTCAACCGTTTCTTCAAGTCGCATACGGGGCTGACTCCGAAAGCCTATCGCAATAGTTAGTTTATTTGTCGTCTCAATTTTGTCTCTCTTTTGAAGGAAACCATTGTTGAGGATGTCCTTGCCCTATATCGTTTTTTCTAATGCTGTGAAGATACAACCTTTGAACCGCTTTGCATTGCAGCAAGGTATATTGTTGTATAGTGTAACCGTTATATGGTTCGTATGGGTTAATGACCATCTATATAGACACACAAAAAAGACAACTCATCGCGAGTTGTCTTTAAGCATTTCGCAAACGTATAATAACGCTTAGGCGAGTTTATTGATATAAACAGCCAATTTCGACTTGAGGTTAGCGGCTTTGTTACGATGGATGATGTTGCGTTTTGCCAACTTGTCAAGCATACTTGATACCTTGGGCAACATAGCGGTAGCCTCCTCCTTATTGGTTGTTGCTCTCAAATCGCGTACGGCATTGCGAGCCGTCTTTGCATAGTAACGATTGTGCAACTTGCGCTTCTCTGTCTGACGAATTCTCTTCAAAGATGATTTATGATTTGCCATCTTGTATAGTAATAAGTTTATCAGTTAAAGTTAATCTGTTTTTTGGTAGCCCATAGCAGAATCGAACTGCTCTTTCAAGAATGAAAATCTTGCGTCCTAACCGATAGACGAATGGGCCGTCAATCTCTCGTCACTGCTTTTATGTCTTGTAATGAAGGCCTTATGCTTGGTAGAATTGCTCTACTCTGACGGAAATCGGCTGCAAAGATACAACAAGTTTTTGAAACCAACAAACATTTCTACGGAAATTTTCTTTTCGACCTCATAAAGATCTTCTTCTTTTCTATTTAGCGGGTACACGAACCCTCTCTAACAAACAAGAGACACTATCTTTTTTGGCAGTGTCTCTTGTTTGTTTGTTCGTTAGCCGGATTATTCGTGGCAATCGCTTTGGCTCTTGTTGGTACGCTTACTCTTGATAACAATACTTTTCTCGTCTGCTCCGATTTTTACTGCGGCATCCTTGAGCGTTTGCTCGTAAGTCTTGAGGTCGTTCTTCGTTCCCCACCAAAGATGAGTGTAGGAATGTGAACCTATGAATTCATAAGTCTCGGTAACTTCATAGCAATAGTTGGTGTCACCGCAAGAGGTCAAACCTACTGCCAATAGCAAGGCGGCAGCGATCAAAAGTTTCTTCATTGATAGAATGTGTTTAATTATTATTGTTCCTACTCACTGAGGCTTTTCGGAATACTCCATACTTTTCTGCTGCAAAGGTACGAAAAAGATTAAATTCTCAAGAAAATCAGAACGTAAATATGCGAAAAACAGAACAATTTATGGGCGGATGTAGCCATTTTTGTCAAATCATGGGTGTCATACTTGTAATTTCACTATCTGGAAATTTTGCAGTATCTTTGTCAAAATTATTGTTCCGTAAAACACAATGAAACACACGCACAGAGTGTACATAGCATGAAACAAACAAGGCATATTCATATTGTGTCTCCGTCGGGAGCAATCGATCGCCAATATGTGGGCGATGCTGCGGCTGTGCTGCGTGCTGCTGGTTTTGAAGTCTCCCTTGCACCCCACGTGTGCGAACTCTATGGTCGCTTTGCAGGAACTCCTGAACAACGTTTGGAAGACATCAACAATGCCTTGCAGGATCCTGCTGTTGATATATTGCTATGCAGCCGTGGCGGTTATGGCATGGCACAGATTGTGGATAAAATACGATTGTCGCAAACGCATTGCCCGCTAGTGGTCGGTTTCAGTGACATAACCTGCTTTCACAATCTTTTGGGAATACACAATATCCCATCTTTGCATGCTGTGATGACCAGGCATATCGCCACTCTCCCTGCCGATGCTCCCGCACTGACCGGTTTCTTTTCCGTACTTGCCAATCGCCCGGTCCGATACGTCATCCCTTCCTGTTCCCTGAATCGCGTTGGTCGGGCGGAAGGACTCTTGCATGGTGGAAATCTTTCTGTTCTCTATGGTCTTCAGGCTACCCCCTATGCTGTTCAAAAAGGCGGGATACTTTTCATTGAGGACATCGCAGAAAGGCACTATCATATTGATCGTATGATGCAAAATCTCCGCCTCAGTGGCGTGCTGGCAAACCTTTCTGGGCTTGTCGTAGGGCAGTTTACCGGTTGTGACGATGATCCGCTTATGAAACAAACTCTCAGGGAAACCATCTTGCAATCCGTTGCCGGTTATGATTATCCTGTGGTCTTTGATTTTCCTGCAGGGCATGTTGAATATAACCTCCCGCTTGTTCTGAACCACCCTTGTCGTCTCATAGTGACGGACGATGAAGTCCTTTTCGAGCAACCCGAAATACAAATTTAATTGCTTTGTGATATATGATGAAACGAAATCTTCTGACGATACTTGTTGTTTGTTGTTCTTTTTTTCCGCTTTCTGCGCAAATGCACCTCATCTTGGGTGATTGGTACACGGTTGATGATAAAACGGGTGAAAGTTATTCCGTCGTACATATCTATCGTGAGGATAATGGCAAATACTATGGTAAGATAACGGCTATGCTTATTCCGGGAACAGAACAAGAAATTTGTCGCGATTGCACCGGAGCCGATAAGAATCAGCCCGTGTTAGGTATGGTTATCATACGCGACATGGTCGAAAAGAACGGAGTCCTCACAGGAGGAAAAGTATTGGATCCCGAAACAGGAAATTTCTACTATGGAAAGATTTCCTATGACAACGGGAAACTCAAATTGCGCGGTTCCATCGATAAAATGGGGGTACTTGGTCGTTCTCAGCACTGGAAACGTAAACCATGACCGAAGAGGAGAATAGAGAATATCTTGAATCCTCTGTCAATGCGTATGACTTGGCGGAGCAGTATGCGTTTCTCACCAATCGTTGCATCTTTCTGACGGGTAAGGCAGGAACAGGCAAAACCACATTCCTCCGCAAACTGCAGCAGGATACAAAGAAAAACCTGGTGGTCGTCGCGCCTACGGGAGTGGCGGCAATCAATGCGGGTGGGGTCACCGTCCACTCCTTCTTTCAGTTGCCTATCCGTACTTTCCCGCCTACTGTGCAATCCAATAGGCAGGTCTTTGCCGAGCAGCGTATGCACGAGCGCAAACGGAATATATTGTATCATCTTGATACGCTCGTCATTGATGAGATTAGTATGGTTCGTGCTGATGTCCTGGATATGATAGATGCCGTTTTGCGCCATTATCGCTATCAACCCAACCTGCCTTTCGGAGGTGTACAGGTCATTTTCATAGGAGACCTTTTTCAGTTGTCCCCTGTTGTCCGCCCCGAAGATGAACAGTTGCTTGCACCCTACTACAATGGACCCTATTTCTTCCAAAGTCGGGTGATGCAACAAATCAACCCTGTGTATATTGAGTTGGACCATGTCTTTCGCCAGCAGGATTCCGAATTCATTAATCTGCTTAACGAGATACGGAATAACTGCCTGTCTGCCCATGGGCGCGATTTGCTGTCTGCTCGCTATCTTCCGCAATATGTTAATGCGGATGACGATTTTCATATTACGCTCACAACTCACAACCGTTTTGCAGACGACATCAACCAAAAACAATTGGATAAACTTCCTGGTAAAAAGCAGGTCTTTCATGCTGTGGTGGAGAACACTTTCCCCGAAAATGCTTACCCTGCCGATGATACGCTTGTGCTGAAAAAGGGGGCGCGGGTTATGTTTATCCGTAACGACGAGAATCCTGCAAAACGCTACTACAATGGCAAATTGGGTGTTGTAGCCGATTTCTGTAAAGAGGGTGTTTGTGTCTCCTGTGAGGGAGAGGATGATATCATTGTCAGCCCGTCTGTTTGGGAGAATGTGCGCTATTGGGAAGACTCGCAAACAGGAAATATCGAAACGGAACTTTTGGGTACATTTCGCCAACTCCCTTTGCGGCTGGCATGGGCAATCACCATTCACAAAAGCCAGGGACTTACATTCGATAAGGTCATTATCGATGCTTCCAGGGCTTTTGCTGCGGGACAAATCTATGTGGCGTTGAGTCGTTGCAGGACTTTGGATGGGATCGTCCTTTCGTCTCCTCTCAGCACGGTGAGCCTTTCCAACGATAAAGCCGTTATTGATTATACAAACAATCAACCGTCTGTCTCACAGGTTAATTCCTGGTTGCAGGGGTCAAAGCAGGACTATTTTAGCCGGCAGTTATCTGAATTGTTCGGTTTTCGTCCTTTGTACCAACAAATAGAACGTCTGCTCGCTTTGGTGAAAAAGAGTGTTTCTTTCAATGAAGAAACTTTGCCGTTTTTGGCGGATGTGCAAGATGTCCTTTTGTCGCTTGCGACAGTGGGCGAACAGTTTTGCCGGCAGTTGTTTCACATCTTTTCTGCTTCGTCTGTCGATTCCGGTTATCTGCAGCAGCGGCTGCAATCAGCGTCCGACTATTTCTCACCTCGTCTGCAATCTTTGGCACATTCTTTCCTGGGTATGCCGTGCAGAAGTAAGAATAAGGAGGATGCCACGGATTTTCAGATAATAGCCGAAGAAATACATCTAAGCCTGCACATGAAAATAGTGCTTATGAAGACTGTCGCAGAGCAACCTTCTACAGCGCAACTGCTTTCTGCCAAAAAACAGTTTGTCGCTCCGCTGTTCACGGTGATAGTGCTTCAGAAAGAACCCGTGAAAAGTAAAACCAAGAAAACTAAGAAGACGAAAACAAAGAAAGAACAGCCCTCCGATGAGTAGGCGGTTCCTGTGGTAAAACATTCTGTCCTCGTCGGTCTTTTTGTCCTTCTTTTCCTTTCCTTTTCTGTCTGTCTCTCTCTTCCGTTCCTTTCAAGATGGATAGGACCTGCTTGCCGGAGAGTAAGTATCTTTTGCCGGATTGGTAGATAATTGCTTACAATCTACGACCCCTCAAGCCGGCCTCAAGCACCCCTTGTCGAGACCTGAATAGGAGAGCAACAAAATTGAATAAGGAGAATCTTAGTCCCTCCTTTGGAGAGATAAAAGAAGTCTGAGATCGGCGGGTTCCGTCTCTGCGTTTTAATCTGTCAGGAAATAATAGTACCTTTGCACAAATAATTATGAAAACATATACCGTCATACAGAATGTTACGGGATTGACTCTTCTCAATGAAGAAGGGATGGAGGTTCCTGCACGTACCATACTCAATGTCTATCCCGATAGAAAAGTGTACGCCTTCTGTGGTCCCATGGGGGCTGGTAAAACGACATTCATCAAGCAACTCTGCGAAGAACTCGGAGTCACGGATGTGGTGAACAGTCCCACTTTCGCCATCGTGAATGTTTATGAAGACGCACAGGGTGAAGATATCTACCACTTTGATTGCTATCGTCTCAAATCTGTCGCCGAGGCGCAAGACTTCGGGGCGGAAGACTATCTCTATTCGGGTTGTTATTGTTTTGTTGAATGGCCCGACATTATCTCGCCTCTGTTGCCGGAAGATGTGGTTACTGTGCAGATTGAACCGCAACCCGACGGTAAGCGGATCCTTCGTGTACTATGAAACGCTTTGTTGCCATATCGCTGTGCCTCGTCTCTTTGTGTTGCGCTGCTTTTGCTGAAGGGATAGAGCATGAATACACACTCTGGGTGCAGTATGGCGGCAAGTGGCAGCAAGACCAATATCTCACACCGCTCCTCTATTCTGGTCAGACGCTGGGCGTTGGCAGCGAATGGCAGCAGAGGTTCCGCAAAGCACCCGATTGGACGCACACGGGAGGGCTGTATGTCAGCGGAGCATTCTTTCTGAATAAGCCGCGGCAGAATGTGATATATAGCCTCGGCGTGCAAACAGGGTGGGGTGCCGATTATAACTTTCAAAGCCTGATTCAGGTGAAAGGTCTTAATATCTTCCTCGGTCCTTGCCTTGATCTTGACTATGCGGGACGTCTGCAAGGTGTCAGCGTCAACAAACCTTACTCCATGGATATGGGGCTTTCGCTCTGTTTGCATGCGGGAGCGTCCTGGCGTTTCCTTGCAAAATACAGCAACTACCGTTTGTCTTATGCCCTTACAACCTCTGTTTTTGGGATACAGTATGTACCCGAATACTGGGAGAGTTACTATGAGTTAAGCAAACATCTGTCCGACGGATTAGCCTTTGCTTCCCTCCATAACAAGCAAACCATACGGCATACTCTGGCATTGGATATGCAGTTCCGCCATTCGGCATGGAAGGTCGGTGTCAGGCATGAGTATGTGCATTATTTCATCCACGGCATTCGGATGCGGCGCGAAGAAGTCTCGCTTGTGGTGGGTACGGTCTTCCAATATACAACCAAAATACGGCCTTTCCTATGGTGAAACGATGGTACTGCATATTCCTCGCTTTCTGCCTTGTCTCCTGTATGAGCATGGTGGAGGGCTCATATTCCGATACACCCGAAGGTAACTTTCAGGCACTGTGGGAAATCATTGATACCAAGTATTGTTTCCTCGAAGAGAAGCAGGTTGATTGGGACGGGATATACCGGCAATATCATGCTAAGGTGCAGGAACTCGCACCATGTGATGAGTATGGTTTGTTCGATCTGCTGGCTTCCATGCTGGATAGTCTCCGTGATGGTCATGTCAATCTCTACTCTCCCTTTGATGTATCTCGCAACACGGACTGGCAGGAAGGCTATCCTGCTAACTTCGATGCCGGTCTGCTCTACTCGGAACAGTATCTCTCTTCCGATTACAGAATGGCGGGAGGTTTTGCTTACAACCGCATTGCAGGCGGTAAAGTCGGACTGATCCGCTATGCAAGTTTCTCTGATGGTTTCTCGTCCCTCAATATGGCGTACATACTCAATTGTTTCAAGGACTGCAAAGGATTGATTGTGGATCTGCGGAGCAACGGAGGGGGCGACTTGGAATATGCACGGAAGTTGGCTGCGGTATTCTTTTCCGAAACACGTACGGTGGGTTATTGGCAGCATAAGACGGGGAGCGGGCACGATGATTATTCTCCTCTTCGCCCCATGACGGTCGATACGGCCGACATCTCCCTGCGCTGGCTTCGTCCCGTTGCCGTCCTGTCAAACCGTTCCGCCTATTCTGCCACCAACTTTTTCTTGAGTGCTATACGCTGTGCCGACAATGCACGTATCTTTGGCGGACGGAGCGGTGGCGGTGGCGGAATGCCTATGAGTTACGAACTGCCGAACGGATGGATCGTACGTTTCTCCAGTGTGCGTATGTACGATGCGCAAAAGCAGTCCATAGAAGATGGTGTACTGCCCGATGAGGAAGTGAATCTCGTCAGTGACGGCAAGGATGATATAATAGAAGCAGCAACTAATTGGATATTGCAATGATAGATGTAACGGACATACACAAAAATTTCGGTGCGCTCGAAGTGCTGAAAGGAGTGAATTTGCATATCAACAAAGGAGAGATAGTGTCTGTCGTCGGACCCAGCGGGGCTGGCAAGACCACTCTTTTGCAGATAATCGGCTCATTGGATAAACCTGATAGCGGGAATGTGCGTATAGGGGGCGTGGATTTGTTCGGACTCAGGGAGAAAGAGTTGGCGCACTTCCGGAATCACCACATAGGTTTCATATTCCAGTTCCATCAACTCCTTCCCGAGTTTACGGCACTTGAGAATGTGATGATGCCTATGCTTATTGCGGGCGAGAGTATGAAGAAAGCGCAGGCACGTGCTTTGGAACTGCTTTCCGAACTGGGATTGTCAGAGCGTGTCAAACACAAACCAAACCAATTGTCGGGCGGTGAAAAACAGCGGGTGGCGGCGGCACGCGCCATGATGATGAACCCCGATGTGATTCTGGCAGACGAACCGTCCGGCAGCCTCGATAGTGCCAATAAGGAAGAACTGCACCACTTGCTCTTGGATATGCGGAACCGCTACGGGCAGACAATAGTCATTGTAACACACGATCCCGGTCTCGCTGCGATTTCTGACCGGGTAATTAAGATGAGAGATGGAAAGATTTGCTAAGATATTGTTGGTCGTTTGTCTGCCTCTGCTTGTGGGCTGCAAGTCGGGAAGAACTTTCTTTCCGAAAGACATACCTGCGGCTGTGGTACCTGTCGTCCGCTTCGACAGTGCCTTGCTGCATCTCGATACAGTACACATAGAGGAGGGAGTCCGCAAACTGTATGCCGACTATCCGTATTTTATGCCGGTCTTCTGCGAAGATATACTCGGCGTCTATTCTTCCGATACCGCTTATTTGCAGGAAGCCCTGCCGAAGTTCTTAGGGGATACATTGTATGGCTTCCGGCAGACGAATGCCGAAGTACTGAGACAATATGCCGATATCAGCGGTTTGCAGCAGTCGCTTGATGCCGCTTTCGGACGCTTGCTGTACCTGTATCCCGACTGGTATGTGCCGTCCGTTTACTTCTTTGTATCGGGTTTCAATGCATCCATACTGTTTCTTGACGACGATCTTGCCGTGGGCGTGGATATGTATCTTGGGAGCGATTACGAGTTCTACAACCGTGTTGTATATAACTATCAGAAGCAGACAATGCGCAAAGAGTGTATTCCCGTGGACGTGGTGTCGGCATACCTGTTCCGTCATATCCCTTTCAACAGCGAAAAAGGACGGCTGCTTGAGAACATGATATATCGTGGTAAGATTATGTATCTGCTCTCCTTGTTGTTCCCCGATGAACCAGAATATGAGGTGATGGGCTATACCAAACAGCAGTGGGAGTGGTGCAGGAAGTATGAATCGGAGATCTGGCAGCGCATGATAGACAAGAAAGATCTGTTCCGTACGGAGAGTATGGTGCTTACTTCCTATCTCAATGACGGACCGTTCACAAGCGAAATAAGCCAGGACGCACCGGCGCGGTTGGGTACTTGGACAGGTTGGCGGATATGCAAAGCCTATATGCAGCATAATCCCGATGTTTCCTTGCAGGACCTTATGCAGGAAGCCGACGCCCAAAAGATACTGGAACAGTCTTACTATCGCCCGTAATGACACAATCTTTGAACAATCATAATTCTATTCCCGTATGAATCGTAACGATTTCCCCATATTAAGTCAGCAGGTCAATGACAGGCAGTTGGTTTACTTTGACAATGCCGCCACAAGCCAGAAACCGCAAGTTCTGTTGGATGCCATCACCTTTGCATACTCCCGTTTCAATGCCAATATCCACAGGGGAGTGCATCATTTGAGTCAGGTGGCTACGCAGCAACACGAAGATGCACGCAAGGCGGTGGCGCACTTCATCGGAGCAGAATCTGCCGATTCCGTAATCTTTACGAAAGGTACAACCGACTCCGTCAATATGTTGGCCTTCAGTTATGGCGAGCAATACGTACAACCGGGCGACGAAATTGTGGTTTCCATGATGGAGCACCACTCTAACATAGTGCCTTGGCAGATGCTCTGCCAGAGGAAAGGAGCCACACTGCGTGTCATACCCTTGCGGGACGATCTTACGCTTGACACGGAGGCGTTCCGGCAAATGCTCAATCCGCACACCAGACTGGTGAGTGTTGCCCACGTGGGAAACGTGTTAGGAATAGTCAATCCGATAGAGGAGATTATACGCATAGCGCACGAACATGGTGTGCCTGTCTGCATTGATGCGGCACAGTCTGTGCCTCATCTGCCGATAGATGTACAGGCATTGGACTGCGACTTCCTGGCATTCTCTGCACACAAAGTCTATGGTCCGACGGGCTTGGGCGTACTCTACGGGAAAGAAAAGTGGCTCAATGCCCTGCCTCCTGCCGAGGGCGGGGGAGAGATGATAGAACATGTGTCATTTGAGAAGACAACCTACAATACACTTCCCTATAAGTTCGAGGCGGGCACGCCGGATTTTATAGGTTCTTATGCCTTTATGAAGGTGTTGGACTATCTTGACGGAATAGGCATGGACACCATACACCGGCATGAAGCGGATCTGACGCATTATGCGGAGCAGCAACTCTCAGCCCTGCCGCAGGTGCATATCTATGCCGCCGGTCAGGACAAGGCAGGGGTGGTATCTTTCAACGTGGAGGGTGTCCATCCGTATGATGTAGGGGTGCTTCTCGACCAGCAAGGCGTTGCCGTGCGAACCGGTCACCACTGCGCGGAACCACTTGTCAATTATCTCAAGTGCCCGGGAACGGTACGCATATCATTTGCGCTCTACAATACAAGAGAGGAAGTGGATACTTTCATCGTGGCACTCAAGCGTGCCATAGCCATGCTCCTTTAGCACACAACCCATGAAAAAACACCTCTTAACCTTTTTATGTTTGCCTTTTGTACTATGTCTGCCTTGTTCTGCGCAAGTCACCGAGGTAATTCCGGGCAGTCCTTTTGTAGCCAACACCGCAACGGCGAGAACCGATTATTGGGCTGCTTTCCACAATCCGGCGTCCCTTGTACAGGAGGAACGTTTCGGCGTAGCCTTGCAATATGAGAACAAGTACCTCACAGGAGAACTTTCTACAGAACTGGTTCAGGCATCCTTCACCAATCAGTATGTGAATGCCGGCGTGGCGTATTCGTTCTTCGGTTATTCCAAATACTCGGAGATGATGGCGGCTGTAGCACTTGCCCGGCAGTTCGGACGCTTTTCTCTGGGGCTGCAAGCCAACCTGCTGTGCGTCTATGCAGGAGAAAGTGTCGGCTACCGGTGTACCGCCGTACCGCAGATCGGGGCGGTGGTGAACATTACTCCTGCTTTTGCGTTGGGCTTCCAGACCTTCAATCCTTTCGTGCAATCGCTGAAACTGACGGAAACCCGCAGGCAACTTCCAGCCATCTACTCGTTGGGATTTGACTATCATTTCCGCCCGAATATGCGCTGGGACGTGCAGGCTGACTACGACATCAACAACACTTTCCGTGTTGCTACCGGCTATGAATGGCGGGCAGTGGAACAACTGACACTGAAAATGGGCGTATATTACCAACGCTATGTGGTCACCTGCATCGGCTTCGGACTGCATTTCGCCGGTTTTCAAACGAACGTATCCGCCGAACTGCACCCTGTCCTGGGTGTGAATCTTCTCTGTCATTTGTCCTACGCATGGAAGTGATACGCAAAATAGCGCAAGGTGTTATCGGCTTGCTTTCGGTTTGCGTACTGGAGGCTCAGAACATCAATTTGTCATTGTCTTTGGAGCATATCATCCAGGACATCTATGAAACTGCGCTTGAGAACGACAGGAATGTGGATTTTGAAAGTCTGGAGCAGGACTTGTACGCTTTGGCGGAAGCACCTGTCAACATCAACGCCGCGACACAAGAAGACCTGCAGCGTCTTCCGTTCTTGTCGGACGAACAGATTGATGCCATTTTGCTGTATGTATATCAACATCCTCTCCACTCACTGTACGAACTACAATTGATACCTTGTCTGAAGTCGTATGACATACGTGATATGCTACCTTTTGTATGTGTTGCGCCTGTTGAAACGGAAGGTGCTGTCTATTGGAAAGAAGATTTTCAGCATGCCAAGCACCAATTGACATTGCGGGCGGATATGCGCAACATAGAACGGACGGCATACGATCCGTATTATGTGTCGTTGAAATATCTTTTTGATACAAAGCATTTGCAATTGGGATGCAGTATGGAAAGGGATCCGGGCGAACCATGGTGGGGCAGGAAAACGTACGGATTCGATTTTTATGGCGGTTTTGTGCAACTGAAGAATATAGGTTCACACCTTGACACATGGATCATAGGGGATTATCGGGCGAGTTTCGGTCAAGGTTTGGTGGTGAGCAGTCCGACCTATTCGGGAGGCAAACAGGTGTCTGTCGTGGGAAGGAAAAGAGAAGGCATAAGCCGTCATCATTCCACGCAGGAGTATAATTTCTTTCGCGGAACGGCTGCTACGCTGCATTGGGGAGATGTGGAAATGACCGCCTTTTACTCGACACGGCGGGTGGACGCCAACAGGCAAGAGGATGGTACTTTCCCTTCGATGCTCGCGACAGGTTATCACCGGACTGTTGCGGAGATACGCAGCAAACAATCGGTCTGGCAGCACACGATAGCCACGCATATATCTTACCGGTACGAC
This sequence comes from Bacteroidales bacterium UBA7569, assembly GCA_002477945.1. Taxonomy (GTDB): domain Bacteria; phylum Bacteroidota; class Bacteroidia; order Bacteroidales; family Paludibacteraceae; genus Colicola. The sequence continues at coordinate 1,922 of DLLF01000031.1, read as the reverse complement.
CGGCTGAAAGTGGGAGCAACCCTGCAAGAGACGCTGTTTGATGCCACCCTTGTGCCGACTTCGATGTACTATAATGCCAATTATTTTCAAGGCAGGAGACAATTTGCAGCAGGAATTGATTACCAGTGGAGTTACCGGCGTTTCTCTGTGTTCGGCGAGTTGGCTACGGCACAGAATCGGCGTTGGGGAATTGCCAACATTACGGGTGTCCGCATTACGCCCGTCAGTGACTTGACCTTGGTGGCTCTATACCGGTTTTATTCGCCGACTTATGATGCCTTTCAAGCCAATGCTTTCGGCGAGACATCGCGCAATAATGACGAAACGGGCGTGTATATGGGTGCAGAAGTTTCTCTTGTTCCCAAATGGCGTTTTTCCGCTTATGCGGACGTATTCTCGTTCCGTTTTCCGAAGTATGGGATAAAGACTCCGTCAACGGGATATGAGGCAATGCTTCAAGCCGATTTCACTCCGTCGGAAGAAGTGCAAATGCAGTGGCGGTTCCGAGCAAAACAGAAGAGCGAGAAGAGCCGTTACAGTCTTCGCTATTATATACTTTGGCAGTCAGGAGGGTGGCGATTCAGAACGCACGTGGAGGGAAATCTATCCAACGTGACGGACAGGCGGAAACCTGCAGCGGGTGTGATGCTGGCGGAAGACTGTTCGTATCAGTTGCGGCGTGTACCGATTTTGTTCCAACTGCGATTGCAGGCTTTTTATGCACCCGATTACCAGAACCGTTTCTTTGCATACGAGAATGATGTGCTGTATGCTTTTTCGATCCCTTCGGTTTACGGAATAGGTGCACGCTATTATCTCAATGTACGCTACAAAATCAATGAACACTGGGCGGTCTATTGCAAGGCATCTCAAACGGTTTATTCAAAACAATGGGTTTCTTCGCAGCAACTATCCCGCAGCCGTGTAACGGATGTGCATGTGCTGGTGAGAATGACGTATTAGGATCTTGCCTCCCCCCTCCAAAGGAGGGGCTTAAAGTTGAAAGTTCGGAGTTGACAGTTGAAAGAAGTGGAGAGTAATTGTAAGTTTATGAGTTGAGGAGTTGATTGGTTTATATGTGGTTGAAAGAGTTTATGGGTTTAGATTGTTTCATTTCTGTTCTCTTTTTCTTTGCTTGTTCATCTCTCGTTGAGGAGTCGTTGAGGTCGGCTTGAGGGGTCGTAAGTGACAAGCACTTGACAGCCTCCAAGAAAGGAACAATACAGACGACATGGAGTTGTTTCCAAAGCAGAAGAAACTATGAGGAATGGAAGCGGTTATTTTCGGGAAGATACCTCATACAAAAAAGAAAGGTTGTCATCCCGACAACCCAATCTTTACTTAACCTTAAATCTAATACCATGAAAAACACGATGCAAAAGTACCGTGTCTTGGGAATACGTACAACACTTGAAGCAGGAAAAATATGCTTTTGAACATATATTCTATGTGAAATTTTCGATTTGCAATCTGTATATTACAAAATAAGGGTGTATTTTATGATGTTGTGTGTCAAAATATAAGAATGCAGAAATAAATCCATAATAAGTTTGCTCAATCGGAAGAATAGGTGTACCTTTGTACCGCCTTAAGAAGTGACTATTTCCATAGAAACACGCTATTTTCCCGTTTTTATTGAGATATTAAGTAATACTAACACATTAAACTATAACTATTTATGAAAAATCTTGATCTTACAAAGTACGGTATCACGGGTACTACCGAGATCGTACACAACCCTTCGTACGAGCAGTTGTTCGAGGAGGAAACCAAATCGAATTTGGTTGGTTATGAGAAGGGACAAGTTACCGAACTTGGTGCAGTAAACGTAATGACGGGTGTGTTCACCGGTCGTTCGCCTAAGGACAAATACATCGTTGACGACGCACAGAGCCACGATAACGTTTGGTGGACAAGCGACG
>DLLF01000030.1 GCA_002477945.1 Bacteroidales bacterium UBA7569 | reverse complement strand
CGGCATTGTGTCGGGTGTCAAAAATGGAGCGGGAATTTCGGTCAGCGGAGATACTGTTTGAGCGAAGCGAGTTTTGTCTCCGCCGAAATTCGAGTGACCCCATATTTTTGGCAACGCCCGACGCACAGCCGGTGACTTTTCTTTGGTTTCTTTTCTTTGGGTCAGGCAAAAGAAAAGTATATAGAATTATATCTCTTATGGTTTTGGTGCGAGTACCCTACATCTATCTGTCCTATCTGTCTTATCCGCCCCATTCGCCTTATAGGTCTCAGTCTCTCCTCTTGAAAGAGAGGGCGGAGAACTCCTTTTCCTCCCATGGACAGGCGCAAAAAAGAAAGGTTATCTACTATGCTGTAGATAACCTTTTTCTGAAAACTGGAACTCTTTTTACTTACGAATACCCAATTCTTTGATGATAGCACGATAACGCTCAATATCCTGCTCTTTCAGGTAATCCAGCAAACGGCGGCGCTTGCCGACCAGTTTGGTCAACGCACGCTCTGTGCCGAAGTCCTTTTGGTTGCTCTTCAAGTGCTCGGTCAAGTGTTGGATACGGAATGTGAACAGGGCAATTTGGCTTTCTGCACTACCCGTGTTCTTGGCGTCTTTGCCATACTGAGCAAAAATCTCTTGCTTCTTCTCTGATGTCAGATACATAACTATAAGTATAATTTGTTAAACGATAATGGTCGTGTTCCCACACTCCCACATTTACTGAGCCTGCACCAGGCTGTGCAAACCACCTGCAAAGGTACTGCTTTTTTCTCTCTCGCCAAATAGTTCTCTGCAAAATCTGTCCGCATTACCTTGATTTGAGATAATGGTCTGCCTCAATGGCGGCTTTGCAGCCGCTTCCTGCCGCCACGATGGCCTGTCTGTAGTGAGGATCTGCGCAGTCTCCCGCCGCAAACACACCCGCCACGTTCGTACGCGGCGAGTCGCCTTCGGTCAGAATATATCCTTCATTGTCCCGCTTCAAATACTCGGCAAAAAGGTCTGTGTTGGGTCTGTGTCCGATAGCGAGGAAGAAACCGTCGATGTCAATATGGTGAATCTGCTCGTCGGGTTCGCCTTTGCGATAGACCAGATCGGCACCCTGTACTTTGGGTTCGCCTGTCAGGCGGAGAGTGTTGTACTCAAACAAAACCTCTATCTTCGGGTTGTTCAGTACGCGCTGCTGCATAATCTCGGACGCACGCAGGTAGGGCTTGCGGACAATCATATAGACCTTTTTGCAGAGTCCTGCCAGATATGATGCTTCTTCGCAGGCAGTGTCGCCGCCGCCCACTACCGCTACGGTCTTGTTGCGGTAGAAAAAACCGTCGCACGTAGCGCACGCCGATACGCCGCGCCCCTTGTAGTCTTCTTCCGATTGTATGCCAAGAAACTTGGCACTTGCTCCCGTGGCAACGATGACGGTATCGGCTTCGTACTCCGTGCCGTCCTCAAGATACACCCGCTTGGGCGAGCAGGAGAAATCAACACGGGTAACAATGCTCTGTACGAACCGGGTGCCGAAACGCTCTGCCTGACGCCGCATATCGTCCATCATCTGGAATGGCTCCACACCATCAGGATAACCGGGAAAATTTTCCACCTCGGTGGTAATCATCAGTTGACCGCCCGTTTGTGGTCCCTCCACAAGAATAGGCGACAAATTGGAACGGGACGCATAGATCGCTGCGGTATAACCTGCAGGACCCGACCCGATGATAAGACAATGTGTATGCATAATGGAATGTAGTTTGTGGGTATATATGTGACAGTTAGCGCAGATCATTTAGATATGCCTCAGGATAATCCAAACGGAACGCTGGTCTCTCTTCTGTGTATCTGGGTTGTTTCAGTGTCAGGGTGGTAACTTGTTTCCCTGCCTTCATTTCTATGGAAACAGGTAGATAAACGGTTCTATCCACCCCGTCTCCCGCTCGTTTGAGACGCAAGGTAAACTTCTGAATGCCGGCCGACTGGTCTTTCGGGGTAAGTACAATAATGGTTTGTGCCGGTTCCTTCGCCGGCCGTTCGGTAACCGTACATGTGCCTGCGAGGGCTTTTGCATAGAGAAACGGGTTGGCTTCCGTCAGTTCGTCCTCCGAAGGCGTTGTCAGGGTCAGTTCGTCATTCGCTGCGTTATAGATGTACAAGGTCTTCCCGTCGTATGCCGTCTCTGTCTCAAACATACTCAACAGAAACCGGTTACCTTGCATCACGATGGTTCCCGGATAATTCATCGGTTGGGCTGCCTCTTCCGTAACGGTAATGGTGAAATCCGATTGCAATGTTCGTTGCTCTATGTTCGTGAGAAAGACGTCCAAGGCTGTCGCGGATACAGACAACGGAAGAATACAAAGCAATGCAGTACACCATACCTTGCACACGTATCGTTTCCCTGTGAATAAACTGTCCATGAATCCATTATGAGTGCTGCGCTCTGTCATTGTCATTTGTTATGAATTTAGTCTCTGTTCGCAAAGTCTTGGTTCCTATGATATGCCCAATTCCTGCAATTTCTGTTCCAGCATACCCAAGTCCTGTATGAGTACGTCTCGGCCTTTCGGACCTTTGTTCGGACCCACAATACCTGCCGCCTCCAATTGGTCGGATAGTTTCCCCGCTCGGTTATAACCAATCTCAAAAGCACGCTGCAGACGCGAGGTGGAACCTTCTTGCTTGCTTACGACATAGCGGGCCACATCGCCGAACATAGGGTCTAAGCGTTTCATATCCACGCTGCCGGGTGCTGCCTCTTCCGAACCTTCGGGGATATACTCAGGCAACTGGTAGGGCTCGGAGTAATGTTGCTGCTGTTGTATATGTTCCACAATGGCATCCACTTCGGGTGTATCTACAAAGGCGCACTGGATACGGGTTATGTTGCTGTTGCCCGCATAGAGCATATCGCCTCTTCCTATCAAGTGTTCTGCGCCCTTAGTGTCCAAAACGGTGCGCGAATCTATCACCGATTGGGTTCGCAATGCTATACGGGTCGGGATGTTGGCTTTGATGACACCCGTCACGATGTTCACTGACGGACGCTGTGTCGCCAGAATCATATGCATACCCACGGCACGAGCCTTCTGGGTGATGCGCGCAATAGGAGTCTCCACTTGCTTGCCTGCCTGCATAATGAAGTCTCCGTATTCGTCTATGATGATGACTATGTAAGGCAGAAAACGGTGGTGCAGGGAGTCGGCTACCGTCTTCTCGGGATTGAGACGGCGGTTGATGAACTTCTCATTGTAGTCCTCCAGGTTCCTTACACCGGCATCCATGAGCAACTTGTAGCGGTTCTCCATCTCGATAACCAATGAGTTCAGCGTATTGATAACCTTCTCACAGTCCGTAATGACAATGTCGTTGTCTTCCACATCGGGGGCCGCTGCCAAATAGTGGTGTATAAGTGCCTTATAGGGGTAGAACTCCACCATCTTGGGATCAATCAATACGAACTTCAACTCGGCAGGATGTTTTTTGTAGAGTAGGGAGGTGATGATGGCGTTTATAGCAACCGACTTTCCCTGTCCCGTCGCACCGGCAACCAGCAGGTGAGGCGTCTTTGCCAAATCGAACATAAACACTTCGTTCGTGATGGTCTTGCCTATGGCAACAGGCAATTTCATCTTCTTGTTTTCTTGAAACAACCTGCTGGCTATCACGGAGTGCATGCTCACAGTCTGCGGTTTCTTGTTTGGTACTTCTATTCCTACGGTTCCTTTCCCTGGCATGGGGGCGATAATACGTATTCCGTCTGCTGCCAAACTCATCATAATATCGTCCTCAAGGCTCTTTATGCGGGAGAGCTTGATTCCTTCCTTGGGGATAATCTCATAGAGAGTGACGGTCGGACCTACAGTGGCATAGATGCTTTTTATCTCTATGCCGTAACTCTTCAATGCGTCAACAATACGGTTCTTGTTGGCATTCTGTTCTTCGCGGTCTATGATGGGAGCCACGTCATTCTCATAAGTTTTCAGCAGACCCAGACTCGGAAACTTGTATTCCGACAAGTCCTTGCGGGGATCGTACGGACCTAATTTCTTCAAGTAGAAATCAGGAGAATTCTCGTCTTCGGTTAGATCCGTTCCCTCCACGGGTTGTATGGTCAGGTCAATGTCGTTGCCCTGTTCCTCTCCCTCTTCCGTCTCCTGTCCTTCCTGTGCCTCTGTTGCATTGTCTTCTTTGTCAGGATTAGTTTCCCCCTCTTCGTTGCAGATTCTGTACTCCAATCCTTCCGCCTCGTCGCTCCCGTTGTTCACAAGGATAGTAAACTCTTCCTCACCATCTTCCTCTTTGTCCTTTTCTGTTTCCGTATCCCCTGTTCCCTCTCTTTCCGTTTCGGCGTCTTTTTGTCGTTTCTTGAATAATTGGAGGAACTTGTTCCCTATGCGTTTCAGGGTCGGTATGGTCTTGCTGTTTGTTGCAATCAGAAACGTAAGAAGAATCATTAACAATACCAATAATGTGCCGAGCACTTGAATGTAAGAAACAAACCATTGGCTGACTAAGTAGCCGCATCGTCCTCCCCAGTAAAAGAAACTGTCAGCACCGGTCACCCTTTGTATGAAACCAAAGAAGAAACTTGCCCACAGTATCCAGAAGAGAGTATGTAAAAACACCCTCAACTTCTTGGAGCAGTCTGTGGCTCGGATGAGTTGTAAACCGAAGAAAATGAGTAGAAACAATAATCCGGAGGATGCAAAACCGAAACAGGAATTCATCAGGAAACGGGACAGACGGGCTCCTTCCAGTCCCGCCCAGTTCTGGATAACACCCCTCATGGCACGACTGTCCTCCATGGATTGTTCCAAGATGGAGCAGTCCGCCTTCCCTGTGAAGAAAAATGAAAGGAAAGCAACGGAAGCATATATACCAAAACCCATCGCTATGATGCCTACAACGAACTGAAAACGTTCATTGTGAATCATATCTCGAAAGAAAGCCGATGTTTTATGTACGGTGGGCTGTTCCTCTGTCGCAATGTCCTTTGTCGGACGATGGGGTCGTTTGGGTGCCATGTAAAAGTTACCTTGTTGTCGTTTGTCTTGAATGAAATCTTTGTCTGGAGGCTGAAAGAAAAATGGTGCTTAATCCACAATGAGCATCGCATCTCCGTAATCTCCGAAACGAAGACCGTGATTTATGGCTTCTTCGTACGCATGCATCACGTTTTCATATCCTCCAAAGGAGGCAACCATAATCAACTGGGTGGATTGCGGCATATATAGGTTCGCTAACATGCAATTTGCAACCGAGAAATTGTATGGAGGAGCAATGAACTTGTTTGTCCAACCTGAAAAACTCTTTATGTGTCCGTCTGTTCCTACAACGGCTTCCAAGGCACGCATAACGTCTGTTCCTATGGCGCAGATACGTTTCTTTTGGGCGTGCAGAGTCTCTATAGTGGACACAACCTCTGGGCTGACTTCTATTTGTTCCGAGTCCATTTTGTGTTTGCTGAGGTCTTCCACATCAATCGATTTGAATGTCCCCAACCCTACATGGGAAGTGATAAATTCCTGACCGATACCGCGGATCTCCATCATCTTGAGAATTGATTTGGAAAAATGAAGCCCTGATGCAGGAGCGGCAACAGCCCCTTCTTTCTTCGCAAAGAGTGTTTGGTAACGCTCGGCATCTTCCGCATCCCTCGGATCAGGATTTTCTCTGTCTCTTTTGATGTACTTCGGAAGAGGCGTTTCTCCTATTTCAAATAGGTGCCGCTCAAACTCTCCCGGAGCGTAGTCCGATAAGAAACGCAGCGTCCTACCTCTCGAAGTAGTGTTGTCAATAACTTCTGCAACGATGGTGTTGTCTTCGTCAAAGTAAATCTTGTTGCCTATCCTGATTTTTCTGGCAGGATCTACTAATACATCCCAATAGCGGTTCTCATGGTTAAGTTCACGCAATAGAAATACCTCTATACTCGCTCCCGTCCGTTCTTTATGTCCGTACAACCGTGCAGGAAACACTTTCGTGTCGTTAAAAATAAAATAATCTCCCTCGCCAAAGTAGTCAAGCATGGCAGGGAATGTTTTGAATTCTGTTTCACCCGTCTTGCGGTGTAGTATCAGCAACTGCGCTTCATCTCTGAATCGGGCTGGATATTGGGCAATCAGTTCTTCTGGTAAGTGAAACTTAAATTGAGATAGTTTCATATATCTTGGTCTTTATCGGTTTGTTGTACTGTCCGTTCAGTACTTTGTCTTTGCAAATGCTTCTTGTTTTTGGGGAACAATGCAGGAGTTCAAGAGTCCCTCAAATTGCTCTATGGTCAAACTGTCTTCAACCCGATAGTCCCCTGAACGGGTGCGCCGCAGAGCGGTGAGGTAGGCTCCTGTCCCTAAAGCCTGACCCATATCTCGGGCCAATGATCTTATATAGGTTCCTTTTGAACATTCTATCCTGAGTTCCAATTGCATACTTTCTGGGTTGAACGACAGCATGTCTATCCGGTTAATAGTAACCGACTTGGACTTGATTTCTGGTTCTTCACCTTTCCTCGCATAGGCGTAGGCACGCTTCCCGTTCACTTTTACGGCTGAATACACAGGGGGGATCTGTTGAATCTCCCCCTCAAATTGCTTGATAACGGAAGTGATCAGTTCTTCTGTAATATGTCCTGTGGCGTATGTTTTGTCAATGGGATGCTCCATATCGAAACTCGGTGTTGTGGCACCCAATTGCAATGTCGCAACATACTCTTTCTCTTGCGCCTGTAATTCATCTATTTTCTTTGTGTTCCGTCCTGTACATACCACCACTACTCCTGTAGCAAGGGGATCCAGTGTCCCAGTATGCCCTACTTTCAGTTTCTTTACCCCTAATTTGTTGCAGATCATCCAACGCACTTTTCCCACAACATCAAAGGAAGTCCAACCGTATGGTTTGTCAAACGATAGTATCTCTCCTTCTGCAAAATCCATTCTACTATCCCTTATTAGGCAATACTATACACAATAGAGAACAAGCCCATCGCGAAACAATAAAGTGCAAACCACACCAATTTCTGCTTCCTTACAACGCCAAGCATAAACTGGCAGGCGAGACAACCAGTCACAAAGGCGGCAAGAAAACCTGCGATCATAGATGAAACAGGCAAACTTGTCATCGCTTCAGGGGTTCGCAAAAACTTTATGGAGTCAAGCAGTGCTTCTCCCAATATGGGAATCAGCACCATCAGAAACGAAAACTGGGCTACTGCCGTCTTTTTTACTCCGCAGAGCAAGCCTGTGGCGATGGTTGTCCCGGAACGTGATAACCCGGGCAATATGGCACAGGCTTGTGCCAAACCGATAATGATGGCGTCTTTGTATGTAACCTCTCTGCCCGTTTCTGCCCCGTTGGCAGCCTTTTTTTCTCTTTGTTTGCAGATATATTCACTCAAGGATAATAGTATTGCCGTAATGATTAAACAGATACCTACCAACAACAATCCGTGACCAAACAGTCCTTCTACAGCGTCTTTGAAGAATACCCCGACAAAAAATATAGGAATCATTGACACAAAAATCTTTGCGGTATATTCCTTTTCCTGGTTCCAGCGAAGCGTACAAAAATCTCCGCGCAACAACCCCACAACCTCTTTCCATAGTACAACAATTGTGGAAAGAACAGTCGCTACATGGACTATAATCGCAAACGTGAGATTTTCTTCTCCGCTTGTCCCTAACAAAGCCTGACCTATCTCCAAATGGCCGCTGCTGCTTACGGGGAGAAATTCTGTCAAACCTTGTATGATACCGAGTATAAGTGCTTCTAATGCATTCATAATCTTTTCTGAGTATCTTGGCTACTTTTTTGGGGTGTAAAGTATCGCAAACACCATCCCGACAAAACCGAACAGTGATATCATCGGCCCCACTGTTATTCGTCTTACGGAAAATATATCAGGATTGTAAGTATCTGCACCGCTCGGTGCACCCAACATCAATGCAAAACCAATAACTATTATGGAAAAGAATATGGCAATTAGAATGATATTCAATTTGGACAAATTATACTTCATAACAAATTATATGTATTGTTAGACCTTGTTTTCTGTTCTTCTGAATTAAACGTAATACAAATCTTCTGTTCTCGTTTTTATGTACTTGTTTACGGCAAAACAAGACGCCGAAAATGTCGTGAGTACGCCGAAAATAAGGACGGTAAACACTACGATTAGGATATTCTGCACATCTAATGTGAAAAACCGGATTCCGACATACTGATAGCAATACCACATCAAGATGGCAATCAAACCTAATGCGATGGCACTTGCTATAACTCCGATACCCATATTCTTCTTGACTATGGGAGCCTTTATGACCCATGGAGTCGCTCCTACCAATTTCATAGTGTTTATGAGAAAACGCCTTGAATAAATATTAAGCCGGATAGTATTCACTATAAGCGCAATGGCTATAAATAATAGAACCAATGCCATCGCAACTAATACGATTGAAATTTTGCCTATATTGTTGTTCAATACATCCAAAACATCTTCTTGATAGGTCACTTTCTCTATAGCAGGAAACGCTGTCAAGGTTCTTTTTATATCTCTGATGCTGTCAATCTGGACGTACTCGGCGTTTAGATGTATCTCGTATGACGCACGGAGAGGATTGTATCCGAGGAATTCCACGGGATCTTCCCCCAAGGCTTGTGCATGCTGCCGAAGTGCTTCTTCTTTGCCTATGAAAGAGTAGTCTTTGGCAAAAGGAACGATATTCAGTATTTTTCCGACACGTGCAATTTCAGTAGAATCAACATTGTCGGATACAATGGCTGTAAGGGTCATGTTCTCTTTTGTATCACGGACGAAATTATGTAAAGACAACATGAGCACAACCTCAATCCCCACAAAGAAAAGCATCAATACAATACTCACTGTTGTGGTTAGATACATATTCAGGAAATAGTGTTTTTTCATACAACCACTGACCACCGTAAACGAAATGTAATACCTTTTTATATACGTTCAAGAATTAGGTGCTAACACACATGTGCAACACCTAATTCTGTAATCTTACCTATAGTGCTTTCTTTCTGATTAATACTCCCAAAGATCTTGTTCAAAGATAAGTAACTCATCGAAAATTCGTTGTTGCTCTTTCTTTATTTCTTCCTCGGTCTTTGCGTACGAAAGAATCATTCTGTCATACATATTGCTGTCACCGATGATATATGAAGTGTATAACTTTTTGGCGAAGAACTCATCGTATGTGACACGCTTTGTATCATTTTGCTGCGGTATCAAATACTGCTTTGCTAAGTATGGACGCAACTCGTCAAAGGCAATCCAAAACAGCATAGACTCTCTTACTGACCGCATCAAGTCTTCATCATCAGTTGATACTATTTTGTCCGATTGCATAGGAGCAATACCGATAATCTTTGAATAAAGACGTGATGTATGTTTGTCGAAGAATATCTCCTCTTGAATCAAGTATTTCAATTGGTTTCGCACAAAACCCTCATATGGATAGAAATGGAACGACATGGCATCTGTCACTGAATCATAGTGCAGCAACATCGCATCCGAGCAAGACACATTGTAGTGACAGGTATCCTCCGAATAGTCTGCCATCGGATCATCAACCAAGAATAGGGTAGGAATCTCTGACTTTGGAATGATATTCTGGTCTGTAAATGTAGGTTTAATCTTATCTTGCGCCTTGCGATATATAGGCAATCCATCTACAACTGCATCCACAATCACCTTGAAGAGACTGCGATATTCAGGGTCATCATACCTTACGGGGAAATAAAGTTGATAATTCTGTTTGTACCGCATATCAATTATACGATACACTATCCGTGAATAAACAATATCATCTCGACGGTGAAATACACTTATCAGCGTGTCTGCTGCATCATTCAATTCCACCGTTTCCAGCATAACCGCTCCCTTCTCATTGAAATATGGATTGATCGGGTGCTGCGCATTCACAGTCAGAATAGTAGATAACAAGACTGCCAAAACACTAATTCTTTTCATACTGTCTATGTTTTATTCCTTTTCAATGGTTCTTTGGATAATAATCAATTCAAGGTTAATGGGATACCGCGCAAACGGACTTCTTTTCCTTCTGGTCCTTTCGCCCTTATGTCCACTATGTTGATTACGGCTCCTTGTTTTAATTTGGATAATTGGTTGATCTGAGCCTTGGTAAACTTATTACCTTTCGATTGCGTGTAGCCCATTGAGGTTTGCAATTGGAATGAAGTAATTGTGAAAGGCAAATCAAGAAGTCCTTCAGGACCATAACTTGCTATAATCGTTGCATTCGGATTCAGCAACGCATTTCTCGCAACTTTTCCTTCTTGATACTCCGTAGAACCGCTTTTGAAATAAGCACCTGGCTTGGGGAGTTCTTTGACACGATACACTTGCTCTCCCATTGCCTGCCAACGGCCATCCAACTCAGCTTGAACGGAAATCGTAACCTGTTTGCCTGAAGCACTGGGCTTGATAATCCACATTCCCCCTCTTTGCTGAGTAGCCGTCGCTCCCTTTACACTTACTCTTATCTTGTCATTTGATATACCGGGAACTGATATTGCAAACTTGTTCTGATAATCACGATACATGATATTCAAGTCCGTATTCGATATTGTAACCGATGGTTCGCCAACGCTATACGAACTTTCAAAAGGCAGTCGTATCTCTGTTCCGTCATGCTTAGGCAATCGCAGTTCACCTGAATACTTGAATGAACCTGTACTTCCACAGCCTACTTCATATATTCCATCATCATTCAATTGTGTGGAACCGACATAATATACGGGCTTTTTGGTTGAATCCACTGCAGATAATACAATCTGTGCTTGATACTTTCCACCACGCATTACATAACTCGACACAGGAATAACCAAAGCTTCCAAACTGTTTACACGGAAGTCACTGGCATCACTTTGTCCCTTTAGCAACTGTACCATTTCTCCCTCGGCAGACCGTAAATCATTTTGCAATTTTGTCAGAATGGTTATAGAGGCACCAACAGGCATACCCTCAAATACAGAAGCCTCCCAAGAAATTGGATCTCCGTCATGGTTCTTGCCTTCTGGGGTATCAAACATGCTCTCTATTGAAGCCTGCATCATGGAATCTTGTTCCACTAACCCTTTCAAGAAGTTCTTGTATGTTTCAATGTTAAGCCGAAGAGTTTCACCGTTTGTCAGTTTCGTGACGGGGTCTGTATTTACTAATGCATACTGACCCGTAACATCCAAGTTGCTGTTGCCCTCTATGTCGCGTGCATTCTTGTCTGCCTTCTTTCCATCTGCCAAACGGGCAATCTGGTATTTGAAATCCTGTATGTAGTTATATAAACTATCCGACTTGGCTTTCAATAGCAATGCATTTGCATAAGGAACCTCCATCTTTACAGGGTTCTGCTCATACATATACTTGAAATCGTCATACATCGTAGCATTACGAGTTTCCGAAGCCTCAATGGTCGAGTGTAAACTATCATCAACCAATTTGAAGCCGCTCAAAATATCAGTACTCACATTCAATGCCAACATTGCCGTCAGCACCAAATACATCATACCAATCATCTTTTGTCTCGGGGTCTCCGGACAATTTTTTGCTCCTCCCATAGTACGCTAATTCATTTGGTTTAGTTAAGAGCGGATAACATATTTCCGTACACCTGGTTCAACTCTGTAATCTGCGATACCAATTTTTGTTGAGCGGTTAAGTACAGAGCCGATGCCTCTTTTACACTGTTGGCATCATTGCACAACTGATCCACACTGCCGCTTACTTGTGCAATCTTATCTGTCTGTGCTTTAATCACATTGGTCTGTTCCTGAATATTCTTCAATTGCAACTCATATACTGCATTCAAAGAACCAAGTTGGGTATTGACGGCCTCAACGCCCTTCTCGTATTCTTTCACCTGTTTGCTGATATTTCCCATATCGCTTACAATACCTTGGTATGATTGCCCTAGTTCTTGGTATTTCAGGCCCAATGCATCTGAAGCCGATTTCAAGGAAGTTTGAGTCGTGGCAAAATGTTCTGCAGCCTCTCCTGCCTTGTCCATCTTTTCTGACAAACTGTTCGTTTTTTCTGCCAACTGACCTAATGTCGCCAATTGAGTGGCAGTTGTTCCTAATTTGTCAATTCCCTCTTTGAGGCGTTTCATGTCTTCTTCTGAGATGACAGGAACGTCAACATCATTTCCCTTTTTATCCGATGTTGCGATTCCCGTACCGGCACCACCAATGTTTCCTACAAAGTTAGGCTTTTCTTGATTTGCATGTGCGGCCAATATCTTGGGGTCGCAATCTTTTCCTAATAACTGAGGAAACATATCTTCCCAATGATATACGGGATGCGGTTTTTCCAATACACCAATAAAGAATAGGAATGCTTCTGTAAACATACCCACCATTAAAACCTGACTTGCTCCCGGCCAGTGTAGGATTTTGAACAACGCACCTATGATAACCACAGATGCACCTACGTTATACACAATACCAACAGCCCTTTGACCACTGTAAGATTCATACCAACGCATGAAAGCGTTCTTTTTTTCGTTTGCCATTATTGTAATTTTTTTCTTATTGATTTTATACCTTAAATGTCTTCTTGCTATTTATGCCAGTTATCAGTTATCTCTCTCCAATGAACGAACGTACACATCTGAAACCTATATAAGAACGACTCTCATATTCGTACTCGTACGTGCGAGTACCACATTGCAGATAATATGAAATATCCTTCCAACTTCCACCTTTCACAACCTTCCTCTTGAGTACGTCAGGATCTGCCTTGCGTGCCATATATTGGTGTAGAGGGTTCAAATCGCTTACGTATACATTCGACGAAGAGTTATATGCCGAGTAAGTCCACTCTGCCACATTCCCTGCCATATCAAACAGACCAAAGTCATTCGGGCGGAATTGAGCCACACGCATAGTCATAACACCGGTATCGTCCATATAACTACCTCTGTAAGGCTTGAAGTTGGCTAAGAAGCAACCTTCTGCATCGCGAGCATAATTGCCGCCCCATGGGTAGGTCGCCATTTTTCTTCCTCCGCGTGCCGCATATTCCCATTCTGCCTCCGTCGGAAGACGATAAACCTGTGCGTCTATACCGCTGTTGTAGGCTAAGAAACTTGTACGCCACTTGCAAAATGCGTATGCCTGATCCCATGTTACACCCACAACAGGATATTCAGAAAAACCTGTATGGGAAAAGTATTTGAGCAACATCGGCTCATTGTAGGCATATTGAAAATCACGTACCCAAACCATTGTGTCGGGATATACATTTATAATCATGGATGTAATCAAATCACTCGGTTGGGTCAACTGACGGACAATTGTACTATCGTGTATTCCTCCGAACTCATCCACCCATGCGGTATCTACTCGCACGTGCGCTCCCTCCGGATAACGCCCTTTTGCTACATCATAACGATTATTTGCCAACGATGCTTCATCGTAGTTTACCCAACTGTAACGATAGTGCAACAATTTTGTATTGAATAACTTGCCACTTTCATAATCGTAATACAACGGAGCCAAAACTTCTTTTATATCTTCGTCTTGGCTGTTCCAAGGCAATTTCTTCTTCCAGTTTATGGCGTAATTCTCTCCATCGTCATATTCGTCTTCCGATGTGATGGCATACTCCGTGTAACCTGCATCAATCAATGTCGTATAGGTGATAGAGTCACGCACCCAATACACAAATTGCTTGTACTCATTGTTCGTGATTTCCGTTTCATCCATCCAAAACGCACTCACGGTAGCCATCAGTTGGTTGTCAGGTTGGTTAAACAATGCAGTCTGTGTATTGCTTCCCATCAGAAACGATCCCTGCTTGATAAACACCATACCATAAGGATTCGCTTCCTTGAAATTACCCTTCAATCCGACACCGACTAACTCTCCTGCAGGCTTATTGCAACTTGCAAAGAGTACCATAAGTGCCAACAACGACAACTTGCCTAATTTGCTTGTCTGTCTCATAATTTGTGTTGTAATTATTTTATTATAAATACCGTATGCTTTTATATCTGTTTGCCCGCTTAGGTTTCAGTATGTTAAAACCGTATGCCAAATACACTTCATGCGAACCATAACTCTCCAACAATAATTTGGTTGTGGGCAACTCGTACGTATATCCTAATGTCAATCCTGTTATAATGTCAATCCCCAACAAAATTCCCACATTGCTCCCTATCCTGTACGATACTCCCCATCTGTATCGTTCCTTGTATTCGCACATCATAGCCACGTTGCAATCCCAAGACACAAAGTCTGTCATCAGCATGACACTCGGTTTCAGTACCCATTGTGGCGCATATTTCAATTTCCAATTATAACCTCCTGTTATGTACATCGTCCCCCTCAGTCGGAGGGTGGTATAATCGCCCCATTCTATTTTTGGCACGGTCGCATGGGAATAAGATATTCCAGCATACCAACTCTCCGTAGTGTAATAAACACCCAATCCCATATCAAAACTCATACCGCTTTCCTTGCCTGTCGGTATCACTTCATCGTCCGACTGGTGATAACTCGACCCCTGCAAATCCGACAGGTTCACACTATCCCCCTTAAAGCCTACACTCACAAATCCCAAATCCACTCCTGCACTCAAATAACCTTTGCCCAATTTCTGGCGGTAAGCATAAGTCACATGCAGAGTCTGGTTGGTAAACAAACCGTAGCGGTCATTCATGAAGCGGACTCCTGCTCCATGGCTCGTCTTCCCTATTACAAATGGCGATTGAAACGAAAAGAAAGTAGTCATCGGGGCATTCCTGATTCCCGTAAACTGCATTCTGTGCAAACCGCTCACTTTCATCAAATCTCCTTCACCTGCCGCTGCAGGATTAAAGGCTGTCGGCATATACATATATTGTCCTATGGCAGGGTCAAATTGAGCCTTTATCCCTTGGATAAACACAAAAAGGAATAATAAAGCAATTTGCCGTCTTCTCATGCCTCTGCCTGCGCTCTAAGCAAACCTGTTTGCCTATTGCTTTGGAAAAATCAATACTCGTCCTCGTTGAAGAAAAAGTCATCCTTGCTCGGATAGTCGGGCCATACATCCTCAATCGATTCATAAACCTCATCCTCGTCTTCCAACTCCTCCAAGTTTTCTATAACTTCTGCTGGAGCACCCGTGCGAGTGGCATAATCTATCAACTCTTCCTTAGTTGCGGGCCAAGGTGCATCCTCTATCTTTGACGCTAATTCTAATGTCCAAACCATAATATTACCTTTTGCCTACAGGGTATAATATCTTCAAAATACCGCGCAAAGGTATTTTTTTTTTGTGATATAAACAAGGGGCTGCCCTATTTTTTCCATAAAAAGACACTACATCCGTCATTTTGACCCACATGTCGCGACAAAACAAAGAAGAAATCGCTCAGCCGATTGACATAATGCAAGCATTCTTCTTCTTTTGATGTCATCATGTCACTCCTGTTTTCTTGGAATAGTCTTACCATATTTCTCTCTAATCGGCGGGTGATTGTGCGACATACGTGGCAAAGTGCTACTCGCTCATTCCCGCTTGGCAGGATGAAACCATTGATGGGGGGCAAATCCTTGCTCAGTCTGTCAATATATTCTTCAGTCTGTCGGGTGTCTTTTGCGCTGATCCATTCAGTCTTTTCTGATGTCGCGGCTGCCGGATCCGCCAGAAATGCCCCTAATCCGAATAACTTGTTTTGTATATGCAAAAGAATATCGCAATAAGGATATGACTCGTTCGTTACTTTGGAAAGCAATAGACCTATAAAGGAATTTAATTCGTCTGCAGTTCCATAACTCTCCAAGCGTATATCGCTTTTGGGTACTCGTTTTCCTCCTATCAGAGAGGTTTCGCCTCGATCGCCGGTTTTGGTGTATATCTTCATGATGTTGCAGATTATATGTGCAGGTAGTATGTTTCTTTCATGATGTTGGGACGGAAGAATACAATTCCCATGCTGAAGCAGTCCAAGCATGCGGTCACTCTGTCTTCTTTCTGAATATCAGTCCATGCTTCGCTCATCTCCAGAGAAGAATGGATGTCGTCAATGATGACAATGCTGTTTTCTGTGCAATGGCTCGCAATCTGTCTGAAATAACGCAACGTGGGTTCTTTGCTGTGATTGGCGTCTATGAAAGCCAGGTCAATCGTCTTCTCTCCTTGTAGTGTTTCTGAAAGTTTTTCGTCAATGTTTCCCATTGTCTGGGTGATATTGTCTATGTGCAGATTCCGGAATGTTTTTTCGGCTTCTTTCGCTATATTCTGACTTCCTTCTATGGTAACCACCTGCCCCTTTGGAGCCGCTTTTGCTAAATAAGCGGTCGTGATTCCTAAACTGGTGCCTAATTCTATGACGTATTGTGGTTTTATGGCATTGGCTATTCTGAAGATCATTTGCGCCTCCTGCCTGCTTTTGAGCGATTTTTCGGCTATGCTGCTTATCTTTTTCTTGCCGCTTTCTCCTGTTCCGTAGTCTTCTGTTTCAATAATTTTGTCTGTACTCAGCAACCGTCTTCTTTCTTTTTCTATGGTCGCATAGCAATAGTAGGCATTGTCGTCATACATCACAAAATGCACCAGATAATACAGGAACGGTGAATGTATTCCGTACCCTAATGTGTTTTTGGCTCTCAGTATATGGCGGATGTAGGAAAAACTTTGATAGAGCAACTTCTCCAATCTCATGTGGCGTATGGTATAGATGGTGCGTTTTTTATAGTTTATCTTTTTTGTAGAAAGTCTAACAGACTGCAAAGATAATATATTCTTCAAATCTATTGTCTGTTTTGTCAGAATTTTGATTCCTTTTGTGGCATTCTGCTGCCAAGTTCTCGTTCCATTTTTGACACCCTACACAATGCCGGAAGTGACAAACCTGCTGTCACGCATAGTTTGATTTAATTCCGCCAATGGGTTAATATAATAGTAGGACCAAGCGACTATCCACTTCGGGCGGCCGCTTGGTAAGGGAAAACAATGGTCTTATAGGTGTACTATTGAAAATAGGGAGGATAGGTGTAATCTTAAAATTTGACACTTTTTTGTGATAGCGAGGTGGTAACGAGTTCCTAACGCTTTCCTAACGAGGTGGTAACGAATTTTATTTTACTGATATGCTACTGATATAAGACCTTCCATCTTAACAATCGTACATTTTTGGTTTTTGCAGAGTGCTTATATTTGTCGGCTTGACGGTTGCCCATTTCCGATGCATTTTCTTCGAAGGTGGCTCGAAAAATGTTCGGTTTTGTACACCAAAGATATGCATCCGACAGACTACTGATATTACACAAACCGCTTTGGGGAATGTACACTTTTGGTGCGGTCGCCCAGCCTCCTTCTCTCCCCGTTTGTGTATTCTGCGAAATAATTGTATCTTTGCAGCATTGCATACAGATATACAATATATAATTACACTAACTGAATAACATCATTTTATTATGTGGTTAAAAGATTCATCTATTGGCCGTAAGTTCGTTATGAGCATCACCGGCCTTGCTCTGGTTTTCTTTCTCCTCTTCCACGGCTGCATGAATGTGGTGCTGGTCTTCTCGGAGGAAGCGTACAACTGGATTTGCTCCGTACTCGGAGCCAATTGGTATGCGATTGTGGGTACACTCGGGCTGGCTTTGCTCATCCTGATCCATTTTACGTATGCCATCTGCCTCACCATTCAGAACTGTCACGCACGCGGCAACGACCGCTATGCCGTTACGGCAAAGAAAGAGGGTGTGGACTGGGAGTCGGAGAACATGCTCGTTCTCGGTATCTGTGTATTCGGCTTCCTTGTGGGGCACCTCTACAATTTCTGGTTCAATATGCAGTTTGCCGAACTGACAGGCATTGAGACAGGGTCTTTCGACCCGCATGACGGAGCGGCTTATGTCAAGGCACTCTTCACCACACCCGTCTGGGGACAGGTTTACTGCGCCCTCTACATCATTTGGCTCGCTGCTCTGTGGCTCCACTTGAACCACGGTGTCTGGTCGGCGTTGCACACACTCGGTTGGAACAACCTCACGTGGATGAAGCGTATCCGCGTCATCGGCACCGTAGTGGCAACACTCGTTATCCTGCCTTTCGCCATCGTCGTCTTCTACTACCTTGGCGTCGGCATCGGCATGCTCTGCGCATAAGGGATTTGATGTAGTGAGAGATAAAGACTATAAGATATGAAACAATTATTTTCAAGCGTAAGACAGAATGGTGTCTTCTTATTGACATTATATCTGTCAGCAATGGTCTCTGTCGCTCTCTTATTGTTCTGTCCCAATGTAATCAAGACGAATCTGTATCCGATAATTGCTTCTGTCCTGTTCTGTATGAGTATTGTGATACTTGTATGTGAATCATTTAGGACTAAGGTGAATGTTTGGTACGTTTTGTTGGGAGCATTACCATTTGGTGCATATATCCTTATTTTGTGGTTAATGCAAAGTTCTGTTATTGGCGCAGAGTGGTTCTTGGTTGGGTTATTCTTCTTTGTATTGGAGACATATATATGGGTCTCTGTGAGGAAAACAATAAATGACAAAGAAGAAATTTATATCATATTGAACACTATATCATATTATTTGCTCTCATTCGTCAGGTATGCTTGTCTGTAATTCCCTTAAAACAGATAATGTTGTCTTTTTATTGACAATCTTCTTTGGTTTCCAGTTGTCTGCTTGTTCGGATGTGGCGGCTTTAGATGAAGGTAATCGCGATAAAACAATTCGCCGTGAGCAAGAACAGGACGACAAAAAACAGGATATCGACTGGGGATTAGTGGCAATCGCAGATGGAAGTGGGGCAGCGTTAGGAGCGGAATTAGCACGTTATAGTGGTAATCTGCTCGTGAAGTTTGCATCTGCGGTTGGTGTCGGTGCGTATGCTTCGTACTCCGAGTATGAACGGCAAAAAGAAGATATAGAGAAGAACAGGGATAAGATAATATTCGATAGACCGAATTCTATCAATATGGATCATCCGTTCAAACTGAACTTCTTTGAACGTAATCCTGATTTGCTGCTTAAGGGCTCCGCTATTTTGGATACTGTGGGAATATTTCATAATCAAATCGTGACAGAGATGTATGAGAATATGACTATCGACTTCTCAAAATACTCAAGGGATATTTTTGTGAAATTCAATGCCTTGTCGTTGGAACAATTTGGTTTGTTTTATAGTGAAAGCAATCTTAAAGACATTGAGCGGTTCTATGATGAAGAAGTCTATGTGGAACAGAAAGGGTGGATAAATTATTGGAATTCTATTTTTGAATCATCTTCAATGTACGATGCCTCGGTTTGGAAAACGAAAAGGATAGAAGTCCTTCGTGATTACATAAAAAAAATAGGTGACACTGTACAATCAGATGACGAATTGCCTCTACGGATTGCATTGACGGTTGCTTATTATAGTAGATGTTTGTGGAACACGGTTGCTCCGGATCCGGCGACAGCGGAAGAATGTATAATTTGGTCTTCGGATAAGAATGAACTTTTATATTTATGTGGAAGAAATAATGTTATAGAATACAAGTTATCTAATAGGCAATATCGTTTGTATCCTTACTATGATGCAGAGGGTATTAGAGCCTTATATTTGTACACTAACAGATTGCCCTGTGATTTACAATATGTATGCATAGACAAAGAATTGAGTGAACCCTCGTTCTTGTATGATGATTTGAAGACTCAAATTCCGGTGGGAAAATACCATATCGAGGAAACAGCCTGCAATGATGTATATGTCATCAGAATCAGATAATAATTAAAGTAACTATTTAATATATGGCAACAAAACAAGCAACAGGAATCATCACGCCTGAGATGGCGAAGATTCCCGCAGGTCCGTTGGAGAAGAAATGGACTAACTACAAAGACCATCAGAAACTGGTCAACCCTGCCAACAAACGCAAGATCGACATCATCGTGGTCGGAACGGGTTTGGCAGGTGCATCGGCTGCCGCTTCGCTGGCAGAGATGGGCTTTAACGTACTGAACTTCTGTATTCAGGACTCGCCCCGCCGTGCGCACTCGATTGCAGCACAGGGCGGTATCAACGCCGCTAAGAACTATCAGAACGACGGTGACTCAATCTACCGTCTCTACTACGACACCATCAAGGGCGGCGACTACCGTGCCCGCGAGGCAAACGTGTACCGTCTGGCAGAGGTGAGCAACAACATCATCGACCAGTGCGTGGCACAAGGCGTTCCTTTCGCACGCGAATACGGCGGATTGCTCGACAACCGTTCCTTCGGCGGCGCACAAGTAAGCCGTACGTTCTATGCCAAGGGTCAGACCGGACAACAGTTGCTGCTTGGTGCATACTCGGCACTGAGCCGCCAGATAGGCAAAGGCAAAGTGAAGATGTACAACCGCCACGAGATGCTCGACGTAGTGATGATCAAGGACGAGAACGGCGAGGAGCGCGCACGCGGTATCATCGCACGCAACCTCATCACCGGTCGTATCGAGCGTTTCTTTGCACACGCAGTGGTGATTGCTTCGGGCGGATACGGCAACACATTCTTCCTCTCGACCAACGCTATGGCTTCCAACGGTTCGGCGGCTATGCAGATGTACCGCCACGGCGCATACTTTGCCAACCCATGCTACGCACAGATCCACCCGACCTGTATTCCGAAGCATGGTGACTTCCAATCGAAACTGACGCTGATGTCGGAGTCGCTGCGTAACGACGGACGTATCTGGGTGCCGAAGAAATTGGAAGACGCAAAGAAACTGCAGGCAGGCGAAATCAAGGGACGCGATATTCCCGAAGAGGACCGCGACTACTACTTGGAGCGCCGCTACCCCGCTTTCGGTAACCTCGTGCCGCGCGACGTGGCTTCGCGTGCTGCCAAAGAGCGTTGCGACAAAGGCTATGGTGTAAACAACACGGGTTTGGCAGTGTTCCTCGATTTCTCGGACGCTATCCAGCGTCTCGGCAAGGACGTAGTGGCACAGAAATACGGCAACCTCTTCCAGATGTACGAGAAGATCGTGGACGAGAACCCGTACGAGAACCCGATGATGATTTTCCCCGCTATCCACTATACGATGGGTGGTATCTGGGTGGACTACGAACTGCAGACCAGCGTAAAAGGACTCTTCTGCTTGGGTGAGGCAAACTTCTCCGACCACGGTGCGAACCGTCTCGGTGCTTCGGCATTGATGCAAGGTTTGGCTGACGGCTATTTCGTACTGCCCTACACCATTCAAAACTACCTGAGCGACCAGATAGGTGTACCCCGTATGTCCACCGACCTGCCCGAGTTCGCCGAGGCAGAGAAGAAAGTGCAGGACAAGATCGACCGCCTGATGGCTATACAGGGCAAACGCTCGGTGGATTCGATTCACAAAGAGTTGGGTCTTGTGATGTGGGACTTTGTAGGTATGGCACGTACCGCAGAGGGTTTGAAGACGGCTATTGAGAAAATCAATGCCATCAAGAAAGAGTTCTGGAGCAACGTCTATATACCAGGCGAGGCAGGTGTACTCAACAACGAGTTGGAGAAAGCACTCCGCCTGGCAGACTTCATCGAGATTGGCAAACTGATGGCACTCGACGCCCTCAACCGCAATGAGTCGTGTGGCGGACACTTCCGTGAGGAGTATCAGACGCCCGAGGGCGAGGCACTCCGTCAGGACGACAAGTACTCGTACGTAGCCTGCTGGAAATACACCGGCGAGGACAGCGAACCCGAACTCATCAAGGAACCCCTCGACTACGAGTTCACAGAACGTAAGACACGTAACTACAAAAACTAAGCAACAATGGATAGTTATATAAATATCAAGGTCAGAGTTTGGAGACAGGCAGGACCGAAAGCAAAAGGGTACTTCGAGACCTACGAACTTAAAAACGTCTTCCAAGGTGCTTCGTTCTTGGAGATGATAGATATTTTGAACGAGCAACTCATCAGCGAGCACAAAGACCCCATCGCCTTCGACCACGACTGCCGCGAGGGTATCTGCGGTATGTGCTCCATGTATGTGAACGGACACCCGCACGGACCGGACTCCGCTGTTACCACTTGCCAGTTGCATATGCGCAAGTTCCACGACGGCGAGACCATCACCGTGGAGCCGTGGCGCAGCCGTGCATTCCCTGTTATCAAAGACTTGATGGTGGACCGTCAGGCGTATGACAAGATTATGCAAGCCGGCGGTTTCGTAAGCGTGAACACGGGCGGTGTGCCTGATGCGAATGCTATCGCTATCCCCAAGGCTGTGGCTGACGAGGCTATGGACGCTGCTTCGTGTATCGGTTGCGGTGCATGCGCCGCTGCCTGCAAGAACGGTTCGGCTATGCTCTTCGTGGCAGCCAAGGTGAGCCAGTTGGCACTCCTGCCGCAAGGCAAAGTAGAGGCGAAACAGCGCGCAAAGAACATGCTTGCCAAGATGGACGAACTCGGTTTCGG